>DAISWG010000007.1:48192-78864 GCA_036826475.1 Miltoncostaeaceae bacterium
CATCGACCCCAACCCGCCGCGGCGCGCGCGCCGGGCGGAGCGCACCGCCCGCCTGCGGACCCTCGCCGACGGGTCCCCCGCCGACCGGGACGCGCTGCGCCTGCGGGAGGCGGGCACCGCCGGCCTGGACCCGGCCTCCCTCGGGACGGGGGCGGGCGTGGTCCTGGGCGGTCGCGCCTTCGCGCCCGACGCCATCGCCGGGGCACGCGAGGCGGTGCGCGCCGCAGCGGCCGGCGGGGGCGGGGTGACGGTGGCCGCCGCGCGGGCCGCGAGCGGCCTGCCTGCGGCGGCCGCGGCGGCGCTGGTGGACGGCCTGGTGGCGGGGGGCGGTGTGGCGCTCCGCGACCCGGCCGCCCTCGGTCCGGCGGAGGAGGCCCTCGCCGGGCTGCTGGACGACGCCGGGCTGCGGCCCCCCACACCGCACGACCTGGCCCGGGAGGCCGGGATGGAGCCGCCGCAGCTGCGCGCCGCCCTCGGCCGGCTCCGCGCGGCGGGCCGGGCCGCGCCGGCGGGCGACCGCTGGTTCGCGGCCGCCGCGCTCGAGGGGGCCGCGGACCGGGCGCGCGAGGCGCTGGCCGAGCGCCCCCTGGGCGTCGCGGAGCTGGGCGCCCTGTGGGGCGTGGGGCGCCGCGGGGCGCTCGCGATCGCGGCGCACCTCGACGAGCGCGGCATCACGGTCCGCAGGGGCGGCGTGCGTATCCTGCGACGCGGGGAGCGGCCGGGGCCTGGTGGCCCACCTCGTCTTCAAAACGAGCCGGGGCGGGTCGACCCCGCCCGGTAGGTTCGATTCCTACGCCGCTCCGTCCCCGTTCAGGCGCGATGGACGCGGTCGCCGTGATCCTTCACGGCTGGCCCGGGCTCGAGTAGACCACGACGGCCCAGGCGCACGCCCGGGGCCGTGACCTCTTCGGCCGCCAGTTGTCCAGCCGGCGCTGGCGGCCCGGGACGGTTCCATCGATCGCCCCCGGATGCAGCTCTACTGCTCCCAGAGCTCTCAGCGCGCGCGCTCAGTCTGGGTGGGACTCTCCTGAGGTCTGGAGCGCGTGCGACCGGGCGTATGGCTACTCTCCCCGCGGTCGAGCCCATCAGCCACCCGCGGAGGCCGTGTCCCAGTGGAGACCGTCATCGGTGTGATCGTCTGGATCGTCGTGGCGCTCGCCTTCGCGTTCATCTGCGCGAAGATCGCCAGCAACAAGGGCCGCAGCCCGCTCCTGTGGGGAATTCTCGGGCTTGTCTTCCCGGTGATCGCCCTGATCATCATCGCCCTGCTGCCGAGAACGGGCCCGCCGGGCAGTACCCCGCTGTGAGGCGCCTGCCCCGATCGGAGCGACGGACCCGCCCTCGGCGGCGAGGGGCTCGGCGACCCGTCGCCGGAACGGCTCCCGCGGCCAGCACGTCTGCGCGGCGGTGTCGCCGGCGGCCCGCACCAGGCCGTCCGCGTCGATCACGAGCCGCGGCTCATCGACCGGCGACCCAGGCGATGGGGATCACGTTGTCCTCGAACCCGCCGAGGCCGGCGTTCAGGACGATCAACAGCAGCACGCCGAGGATCAGGCCGACCACGATCAGCAGGCAGGATCTCATCGCCGCCGCGGTCAGCGCGGGGCCGCAGCCCGGGCCGCGCCGATCGCGGCGAGCGCCTCGTCCAGGCGCCGGGCACCCGCCAGCGCGACGGCCGCCAGCGGCAACGGCAGCCAGAACGTGACGAACCGGAACACGAGGGTCGCGAGGATCGCCGACGCCAGCGGCACGTCGATCGCGGTGAGCGAGAAGGCCAGCGACGCCTCGATGCCCCCCGCCCCGCCCGCCGGCAGCGGCAGCGCGGTGGCGACGTAGGCGGTGGCGTATGCGATGAGCAGGGCCAGGACGGCCGGATCGGCGCCGAAGGCGCGCAGTGCCGCGTACAGGCACAGCAGGTTGCCGCCCCAGTAGACGGGGAACCCGGCCAGGCCGGCGACGTGGCGGTGCGGCGCCGAGACCACCCGCCACATCAGGCGCAGCCCGCCGATCGCGTCGGCCAGGCCGGCGCGGAGCAGCGGCCCCAGCCACGCCCCCCACGACCGGGGGTCGCGCTGCAGCGGCGGCCGCGGGCCGGGCAGCGCGGACAGCCGCTCGCCGCGCGCGCCGCGGCTCACCCACACCGCCAGCAGCACGCAGACGGCGGTCGTGGCGGGCCAGGCGACCGCCCTCCCCCTGGGGGCGTCGCCCCCGGCCCCGGCCCGCGCCCGGAACCCCGCGGCACACCCCCCGCGCGCGAACACCCCCCACTCCCCCGGGTTGTACCCGCGCACCCGCCGGGCGGCGGCGTGCGACGACTCGCCGGCGCGGTGGAGCGCCCAGAAGTCCACCGCCAGGCCGCCCGCGGTGGCGCCGACGACCGTCGCGCCGCCGCCGATCATCACCACCCGTGTCGCCACCGGCACCGGAAGCACCGGGCCGTCCTCCACGCGCGCCACGTCGCGGTAGGCCATCACGTAGCCGGCGTAGGCCGCCAGCAGGCCGACGAGGCAGAGCGGCAGCCACGCCTTGTCGGCCTGCGCCACCGCCTCCTCCACGTGGTCCCAGTCGGCCGCGTGGCCGACCACGGCGATGGTGCCGAGCGCCAGCACCACCGCCGCCGCCACCGTGACGAGCGCCCGCCGGCGGTCGATCGAGGGGATGCCGGCGTCGACGTCACGGGCCATCCGGCGGTGATACCGGTCGACCGCCCACCGCGTCCAGCGCCGGCCCGCGACCGCCCGGCGTCCGGTGGGATGCTGGGCCGGTGCCCCCGCCGCACCCCCTCTACCTGGCGTGGCTCGCCGAGCCGGCGGCCGACGGCGAGCGCCGCAGCCGCGCGCCGCTGCATCTGACCCTGGTGCCCCCGTTCGCGGGCGACGAGGCCGCCGTGCTCGGCGCGCTGCGCGCGACCGCCGCCGGGCGCGCCCCCGTGGCGGCCGCGGCCACGGGGACCGCGCGCCTCGGCGCCCGGCGCGTGCCGGTGGTGCTCGTCGCCCCCGACGACGGACTGCGCGACCTGCACGACGCGCTGATGGACGCCGTCGGCGCGGCGGGGGTCGACCTGGCGCACACCCGGCACGTGCGCGACGGCTTCACGCCGCACGTCTCGGTGCGCCCTCGCGAGGACGGGCCGCCGCCGATCGCGCCCGGCGACCCACTGGTGGTCGACCATGTCGCGCTGCTGCGCCGCGGCGACGGCACCGTGGTGGTGGGCCGGGCCCCGCTCGGCGTCCCCGGCCCGCCCGGTCGCTAGGCCAGGTACTCCTCGTCGGTGACGTGCGCGCCCCAGGTCGCGGCGTTCCCGTCGCCGTCCACCTGGTGCATCGCGAGGTGCGTCATGAGGCGGTCCGGCGCGGCGCCGTGCCAGTGGTCCTCGCCCGGGGCGAAGAACACGCGGTCGCCGGCGCGGATGACCTCGACCGGGCCCCCGCGGCGCTGCGCCCGCCCCTCGCCCTCGGTGACCCAGATCGTCTGGCCGTGGGGATGGGTGTGCCAGGCGGTGCGGGCGCCGGGCGCGAAGTGGACGCTCGCCGCCGCCAGGCGGGAGCCCTCGGCCGGCGCGGCGACCGCGTCGATGAGCACCGCGCCGGTGAACCAGTCGGCCGGGCCGGGCGCGGTGGCGCCGCCATGCGTGATCTCCATCGTGGTCCCTCCTCCGGATCCGGGGCCACAGCGTAGGACGATCGCACGGCGGCCGGGTCGAGGAGGTGGCCGCCTCAGCCCAGCTCGAAGGTGGTCACGCCGAACACCTCGTGCTCCGGGAGGACCGGGCGGGGCCCCAGGTACATGCGCGCGCAGCCGAACACCTCGCGCATGCCGTGGCGGGCGGCCAGCGCGACGGCCGCGGGGTTGCCCTCCGGCACGTCCAGGAACAGGGGGGCGCCGGCCGCGTGGTCGCCGAGCGCGCGGAACAGGTCGTCGGCCACCGCCGCGTCCGCGGCGAACAGGGGGCCGATCTTGAAGCCGACCCGGCACGGCCGGACGACGCCGTACCCGCGGATGCCGCCGTCCGCGACCGCCGCGAGCGCCCGGGCGCCCGGCTGGGCGACCCACCGGGCGACGAACGCCGCCCGCGGAGCCGGGAAGCGGCCGGCGTCGTACGCCGCCAGCTCCGCCGGCGGGAGCTCCCGCGCGTCCACCAGGCCCGGCGCCGTCCGGGCGGGCGCGCCGATCCCCTCCATCCGCAGGTCGCGGCCGGCGAACGCGAAGCCGCCGCGGGCGTAGAACGCCTGCATCGCGAACACGCCGTCCATGCCGATCGGGGCCCCCGGACGCAGCCGGGCGAGCAGCGCGTCGCGGCGGTGCACCCACAGCCGGCGGCCCAGCCCGCGGCCCCGGTGGGTGGGGGCGACGATGAAGAACCCCATGAAGCCGAAGCGCCCGTCGTAGGACACGATCGATCCGCCCGCGACGAGGCGGCCGTCCTCCTCGACGGCCACGAACCCGTCGGGGTCGGTCTCCCAGAACATCTCGGCGTCGCGCAGACCGGGGTTCCACCCCTCCGCGGCGGCCCAGCCCACCAGCACATCCAGGTCCTCACGGGACATCCGGCGAATCATGAGATCCTTTTCACCAAGCGGGTTCTCGCGATCTTCGTGGTGGCGCGCGGTGCGTGAGTGGTGAATGATCCGGCGGTGGCCCCCGGACCGCCACACCTCATCAGATCGAAGACCCGGATCCCCGCGCTCGCGCAGGTGGTGATCGCGCGGGAGCGGGTCGTGGGGACGCTGGCGCGCGCCGCCGAGGGGCACCGCGTCCTCGAGGTCGTGGCGTCGGCAGGCTCGGGCAAGACGACCGCCGCCGTGCAGTTCCTCGCATCCCGCGACGGCCCTCGCGCGTGGCTCACGCTGGGCGAGGCCGACGGCAGCCCCGGCCGCTTCGTGACGTACCTGGCCGCCGCGCTCGACGACGTCGTGCCGGGCGCGTCGGAGCAGACGCAGGCCCGCCTGGCCGCCGGGGTCTCCCCCGCCGACTGCGCCGCGATGCTGGCCGAGGCCCTCCCCGAGGACGCGACGGTGGTGATCGACGACCTGCACCACATCGAGGACCGCCCGCCGGTGCTCGCCGTGCTGCGGGCGCTCACCGGGGCGGTGACGCCCGGCGCGCTGGTGGTGCTGGTGTCGCGACGCTCCCTCTCCGCCGAGCTGAGCCGGTCGGTGCTGACCGGCGCCGCGGGGCGCATGCCCGGCGGCTCCCTCGCCTTCACCAGCGACGAGGTGGGCGCGCTGCTCGAGGCGCACGACGTCGACGCCGAGCCGGAGGCGGTGGCCGACGCGTCCGGCGGGTGGGCCGCGGGCATCGTGTTCGACGCCGTCCGCGGGCGGCGCGCCGCGCCCGGCACCGCGGCCGACGACCCCTTCTTCGAGTACCTGGGCGCAGAGGTGCTGGCGCCGATCGCGCCGGACGTGCGGGCCGCGGTCGTCCGCAGCGCCGTCCTGGAGATCGTGGAGCCGCACGGCCTCGCGACGCTCCTCGACGTGCCCTCCGCCGACGCCCTGTACCTCGAGATCCGCCGCCAGCACCTGCCCGCGACGATCGAGCCGGAGGGGCTGCGCTACCACCCGCGGTTCCGCGAGTTCCTGCTGAGCCTGCTCGACCGCGACCCGGCCGCCCGGCGGACGCTGCTGGTGCGCGACGCCCGCCGCCTGGAGGAGGAGGGCCAGGTGGAGGAGGCGGCCGACCGCTTCCTCGCGGCCGGCGCCTGCGAGGAGGCCGCAGCGTGCGTCGAGGCCGCCGGCCCCGGCCTGATCGTGCGCGGCGACTGGGACAAGGCCGACCGCTGGTGCGCGTTGCTCGGCGAGGACCTGCTGTCCCGCCGGGCGGCGCTGCGGGGCGTGCAGCTCGGGGCCGTGCTGGCCGGCCGGCGGCCCGACCTGCCCGCCCTGGCCACGCGCCTGCTGGCCAGCGGCGAATACGCCCGGCTGGCCGAGGAGGCGCCGGAGGCTGCGGCCACCGCCGCGTTCGGCGTCCACCTCACGGGCGACTGGCGCCGGGCGAGCCGGATGCTGCCCCCGGACGGCACCGCGCCGGTGGTCCGCGCCACGCGGTACGTGCTCGAGGTGGGGTCCGGCGAGGGGCCGCCGCGCCCCTGGCCGCTGCACGAGATGCCCGCCGACCGCACCCAGATCGGGTTGGTGGA
Source organism: Miltoncostaeaceae bacterium (assembly GCA_036826475.1). Taxonomy (GTDB): domain Bacteria; phylum Actinomycetota; class Thermoleophilia; order Miltoncostaeales; family Miltoncostaeaceae; genus Miltoncostaea. The sequence goes on from DAISWG010000007.1 coordinate 54,332, forward strand.
GTGCGGCCGCTACTTCCAGGGGCGGTTCGACGACATCGACGAGATGCGCCGCGACGACGAGGGCGTCGGCGCGCGGACGTCCGTCTACTACATCGCCAGCCTGCGCGAGCGGGGCCGCCTGGGCGACGCGCGGACGTGGCTGGAGCTGGCCCGCCCCTCGGCGACGGTGTCCGAGTGGCGGGAGTTCTGGCTCCACATGGAGGGCGAGCTGGCCTTCGCCGAGGGCGACCGCGAGGGCGGCCTGGCCATGGTGCGCGAGGCGCGGGCCATGGCCCGCGCGCGGGCCCACGGGCCTGCCGACCACGCGATCTTCGCGGTCACCGAGGGCAAGATGCTGGTGCGGCTCGGCCGGGTCGACGAGGCGGCCGAGCGCCTGCGCGAGGCCATGGCGTGGTCCCGGGGGCGGGGCCTGCCCGCGTTCTGGGAGCAGGCGGCCACCTGGCTCGCCGCCGCGCGGCTGGCGCAGGAGGAGCATCCCGACGCCGTCACCGAGCTGCTGCACGAGGCGATCGACGGGATGGAGGCCGCCGACCGGCGGCTGGAGCAGCCGGCGGCCCTCGTGTTCCTGGCCGAGGCGCGGTGGCGCGCGGGCGACGACGACGGCCACGACGAGGCCGCACACCGCGCCCTGGAGGTCGCGGAGCACATGGGCTCGTTCGGCCCGCTGGTCGCGGCGCTGGCCGACGTCCCGGACGTGCTGTCGCGGTGCATCGACGCCGGCGGCGCGCGCGAGGCCGACTGGCGGCGCCTCGCGCGCGCCGGCGAGGCGTCGCACGCGTCGAGCACCACCGCCGAGGCGCGCATCGTCATCGGCACCCTCGGCCGACTGCGGGTGGCGGTCGACGGGACCGAGCGGGACGTGAACCCGTCGCGGGCGATCGACATCGCCGCCGAGGTGGCGCGGGCGGGGTGGCGGGGCGTACCGCGCGCCGACCTGGTGGAGCTGCTCTCCGAGCACAGCGTCGACGCCCAGAACTACCTGCGCCAGGTGGTCCACCGCCTGCGCCGGATCGCCCCGGAGGGGGTGGAGCTGACCTCGGAGGACGGCATGCTGCGCTGGACGCCCGCCGGGGCGGTGGTCACCGAGGACGACGTCCTGCGCGCGCTGCTCGCCCAGGTGGGGCGCGAGACCGGTGACATGCGGCTGCGCACCCTGGCGGCGGCGCTCGAGCTGGCCGAGCGGGGCGTGCTGGTCACCGCCGCCGACACCGGGACGGCGGCCGAGCTGCGCGCCGCCCTGATCGCGGCCGTGGCCGAGGCGCGGCGCGAGTACGCGCGCCTGCTGCTGACGGCGGGACGCGCCACCGAGGCGGTCGCCGCCGCCCGGGGCGCGGTCACGGCCGAGCCGTTGCGCGAGGACGGGTGGTGCCTGCTGATGCGGGCGTCGGCCGCCGCCGACGGGCCCGCCGCGGTCGCGCCCGTCTACGCGGAGTGCGCCGCCTCGCTCGCGGAGATCGGCCTGGAGCCCTCGGCCGGCACCCGCGACCTGCTGCGCCGCCTGCGGGAGGCGGGTGGCCGGAGGGTCAGCGCGCCGGCCTGACCTCCGACCGCATCGCGGTCAGCTCGGCAAGCACCCGGCGCGCCGGCGCCAGCATCCGGCTCCCCTCCGGCGTGAGGCTCACCCGGCGCGAGGTGCGGTCGAGCAGCACCGCGTCGACCTTCGCCTCCAGGCGGCGGATCAGCTCCGACAGCGACGACTGGGCGACGCCCAGCACGGCGGCCGCGCGACCGAAGTGCAGCTCGTCGGCCAGGATCAGGAACGCCCGCAGCTCGTGCGGCGTGGGCCACCCCGGATCGGGCCGCGGCAGCTCGCGCCGCTCACGCGTCCTGCGCTCCATGACCGCCATCTCCATGTCGCCACCTCCGGGTCCGGGAAGCCGCCGACGGGGAGGCTACGGGCATGGCGTTTCGCGCCCGTACATGGTGCTGCGCAGGACGTTAATCGGATCGCAACATCGTGGTCGCCGGGCGCTCCGGCCCGTCCGCGGTCACCGCGCCATGGACGGGGAGCGGGAGGACATCGCCGGGCGCACCAGCACCACCGTCGCCGGCGCCCGCTCGATGACGGCCTCGATCTGCGCCCGCTCGTCGTTGCAGGGCGAGGCCGGGCCGTCCTCGAGCACGATCACGTCGAAGTCCTCCTCGTCCGCGAGGGCGAGGACCGCCTCCGCGAACGAGCGGCCCCGGACGAGGCGCGTGTCGAACGAGCGGGCGCCGGCCGCGGCGCGCTCGCCGGCGTCCAGCGCCGCGCACGCGTCGTCGACCGCCCGGCCGAGGGACGCCCCCAGCGGCTGCCCCAGCGGGATCACGACCACCGACGCCAGCACCACCTCGCCATCGCTCCCCGCGAACGCCGCCGCATGGTGCAGCGCCGCCTCCGGGCAGCCCCGCTGCGACGCCACCAGCACGCGCCTGCCACTCATCGGTCACGCCCCCTCTCGCGTTCCTCCGGCTCCGGCCGGTCCGCCACCAGCAGCACGTCGACCCCCTCCAGCTCGTTCAGGACCGCGCTGAGCAGGTCGCCGCGCAGCCGTGCCAGCATCCCTCGCGCCCGGGGCGCGGCCATCGCGAGTCGCGTGACCCCGCGCTCCCGGGCGAGGGCGACGACCGCCTCGGCCGTCGCGTCGCCCGACACCGGGACGAAGTGGGCGCCGAGCGTCGCCGTCAGCTCCCGCATCAGGTCGCGCTGACGGGCGCCCTCCTCGTCGAGCCGCCCCTCCGGGCAGACCACGTCCAGGTCGGCGCCGAGCCGACGCGCGGCCCGCCACGCGTGCCGTACCAGCCGCTGCGCGCCCTGACGGGGGTACGCGACCACCATCACGCGATCGGCCAGCGGCTGGGGGGCGGGCCGCGGGATGTGCTCGTCGACCGCGCCGGCCACCTCCCGGAGCGCCACCTCGCGGAGCGTCTGGAGATTCGGGGTCGTGAAGAAGTTGAGCAGCGCCGAGTCGACGCGCTCGGCCGGGTAGACCTTCCCCGCCCGGAGGCGCCCCTGCAGCTCGGCGGGCGTCAGGTCCACCAGCACGACGTCCTCGGCGTCCAGGAGGACGCGGTCGGGGATCGTCTCCCGCACGCGCACCCCGGTCAGCTCGAACACGCGGTCGTTCAGGCTCTCGAGGTGCTGCACGTTGACGGTGGAGATCACGTCGATCCCGGCGCCGAGGAGCTCGGTGACGTCGTCGAAGCGCTTCTCGTGCGCCAAGCCCGGCGCGTTGCTGTGGGCCAGCTCGTCCACGAGCGCGACCTCGGGGGCCCGGCGCAGCACCCCCGGGAGGTCCATGTCGCGGAGGACGATCCCGCGGTGCTCGGCCTGCCACGGCGGCACGACCTCGAGGCCCTCGGCCATCGCCGAGGTCTCCGCGCGGCCGTGGGGCTCCAGCCAGCCGATCACCACGTCGCGCCCCTCGCGGCGGAGCTCCTGGCCCTCCTCGAGCATGGCGTAGGTCTTGCCGACCCCCGCGGCCATCCCGACGTACACCTTGAGGTGCCCGGGCGTCAGGCCCCCAGCAGGTTGTGGATGACCAGGTCGATCAGCTTGATCCCGACGAACGGGGTGATGACGCCGCCCAGGCCGTAGATCAGGAGGTTGCGCCGCAGCAGCCGCGTCGCGCCGATCGCCCGGTAGCGCACGCCGCGCAGCGCCAGCGGCACGAGCGCCGGGATCACCAATGCGTTGAACACGATCGCCGAGATGATCGCGCTCTGGGGCGTGCCGAGGTCCATCACGTTGAGGCGGGCGAGGGGCCCCTGGCCCCCCTCCTGCGCGGCGTACGCGCCGACGAAGACCGCCGGCAGGATCGCGAAGTACTTGGCGATGTCGTTCGCGATCGAGAAGGTCGTGAGCGCGCCGCGGGTGATGAGCAGCTGCTTGCCGACCTCGACGATCTCGATGAGCTTCGTCGGGTCGGAGTCGAGGTCGACCATGTTCCCCGCCTCCTTGGCGGCGGTCGTCCCCGTGTTCATCGCCACGCCCACGTCCGCCTGGGCGAGGGCCGGCGCGTCGTTGGTGCCGTCGCCGGTCATCGCCACCAGGTGGCCCTTGGCCTGCTCCTCGCGGATCAGGGCCATCTTGTCCTCGGGCGTCGCCTGGGCCAGGAAGTCGTCGACGCCCGCCTCGGCGGCGATGGCCGCGGCGGTCAGCCGGTTGTCGCCCGTGATCATCACCGTGCGGATGCCCATCGCCCGCAGCTCCCCGAAGCGCCGGGTCATCCCCTCCTTCACCACGTCCTTCAGGTGCACGACCCCCAGCGCCCGGTCGCCGCGCGCCACCACCAGCGGCGTGCCGCCGGCGCGGGCGACGCGCTCCACGTCGGCGGTCAGCGCCTCCGGCACGGCGCCGCCGTGGCTCGTGACCCAGGCGCCCACGGCGTCGGCCGCGCCCTTGCGGATGCTCGTCCCGTTCATGTCGACCCCGCTCATCCGCGTCTCGGCGGTGAAGGGCACGAACCGCATCCCCCCGGCCCCCTCTCCGCGCTCGCGCAGGCCGAACCGGTCCTTGGCGAGCACCACGATCGAGCGGCCCTCCGGCGTCTCGTCGGCGAGCGACGACAGCTGGGCGGCGTCGGCCAGGTCGCGCTCGCTGACCCCGTCGGCGGGGATGAACTGCGCCGCCTGGCGGTTGCCGAGCGTGATCGTCCCGGTCTTGTCGAGCAGCAGGGTGTCCACGTCGCCGGCGGCCTCGACCGCCCGGCCGCTCATCGCCAGGACGTTGCGCTGCACCAGCCGGTCCATGCCGGCGATGCCGATCGCCGACAGCAGCGCACCGATGGTGGTGGGGATCAGCGCGACCAGCAGGGCGATGAGCACGGTCAGCGACACCTCGCCGCCCGCGTAGGTGACCATGGGGCGCAGGGTGGCGGTGACCACCAGGAACACCACGGTCAGGCCGGCGATCAGGATGTTCAGGGCGATCTCGTTCGGCGTCTTGCGACGGGACGTCCCCTCGACCAGGGCGATCATCCGGTCGATGAAGCTCGCGCCCGGCTCCTGGGTGATGCGCACGACGATCCGGTCGGACAGCACCCGGGTGCCCCCGGTCACGGCGCTGCGGTCGCCGCCCGACTCGCGGATCACGGGCGCCGACTCGCCGGTGATCGCCGACTCGTCGACCGCGGCGACGCCCTCCACCACGTCCCCGTCGCCGGGGATCAGGTCGCCCGCCTCGCAGACGACCACGTCGCCCGGCCGCAGGTCGGGCGCCGGCACCACCGACTCGCGGCCCGCGGCGTCGAGGCGGCGCGCCGTCATCTCGCGCCGGGTGGCGCGCAGGGCGTCGGCCTGCGCGCGGCCGCGGCCCTCGGCGACGGCCTCGGCCAGGTTCGCGAAGATCACGGTCAGCCACAGCCACACGGCGACGACCCCGGTGAACCAGAGGTCCTCCGTGCGGCCGCGGACCAGATCCGCGACGAGGATCCCGGTGGTGATGGCGCTGCCGATCTCCACCACGAACATCACGGGGTTGCGCACCTGCACCCGCGGGTCGAGCTTGCGCAGCGACGACCACAGCGCCGGGACCAGGACGTCCCTGGTGAGCAGGGGGCGGCGCCTGGCGGTCATCGGGCCTCCGGCGCGCCGGCCAGCTGGTCGAGGGCGATGTTGAGCCGCAGGACGTTGACCCGCGGCTGCCCCAGGAACCCGAGGCTGCGCCCCTCGGTGTGGTCGTCGATCAGCAGGTCCACCTCGTCGCGGCTCAGGCCGCGGACGGCGGCGATGCGGTTCGCCTGCAGCCGGGCGTTCGCCGGCGTGATGTCCGGGTCGACCCCCGAGCCGGAGGTGGTGACCATGTCCACCGGCAGGTCGGCCGCCGTGAGGCCGGGGGTGAAGGGCCGCTCGAGCGTCAGCGCCGCGGCGATGTTCGCGTCTACGGCGTCCTTCAGCGCGATGGTGTTGGGGCCGAGGTTCGCGAACGTCGTGGCCGACGGGTCGTACGCCGGCGTCGTCGCCGAGGGCCGGGAGTGGAAGTAGGCGGGCGACGTGAACACCTGGCCCGCCAGGTCGGTGCCGACGACGGCGCCGTCGACCCGCACCAGGCTGCCGTCGGCCTTCGCCGGGAACAGGCCCTGGAGGACGCCGGTCATCGCGATCGGGTACAGCAGCCCGAGGACCACGGTCATCAGCGCCACCATGGCGAGGCCGGTCCCCAGGGGACGCAGGGCGCGGGTCATCAGAAGGGCCTCCCCGACAGCTGGGTGGCGACGGGCCCGAGGGCGAGCGCCGGGATGAAGTTGAGGGCGGCGACGAGCACGATCACGAAGATCAGCGTCACCACGAAGGTGGGCGTCGTGGTCCGCAGCGTCCCGGCGCTGAACGGCGCCACGGGCCGGCGCACCAGGGCGCCCGCCAGGCCCAGCACGGCGAGGATCGAGACGAACCGGCCGAGCCCCATCGCGACGCCGCCGAGGGTGGCCGCCAGGTCCGTCGCGCCGTAGCCGGCGAACGCGCTGCCGTTGTTGTTCCACTGGGAGGCGTAGGCGTAGAACGCCTCGGCGAAGCCCTGCGGCCCGGTGTTGGACATCGACGCCGTCCCGGCGCTGGTGGTCACCGCCACGGCCAGCATCACCAGCAGCCCGATCGGCATGACCAGCACCCCGATCATCGTGAGCTTGATCTCGCGGGCGCCGATCTTCTTGCCGAGGTACTCGGGGGTGCGGCCCACCATGAGCCCGGCGATGAAGACCGCGACGACGACGAACAGCAGCATCCCGTAGATCCCGGAGCCCACCCCGCCGGGGGCGACCTCCCCGATGGTCATCAGGGCCAGGGTCACGGCGCCGGCGCCGCCCGTGAGGGCGTCGTGGCCGCCGTTGACCGCGCCGGTGGAGGTGCCCGTGGTGACGGCCGCCCACAGCGCGGTCGGGCCGGGGCCGAAGCGAACCTCCTTGTCGGACATGTTGCCGCCCGGCTGGAAGCCGCCGGCGGACCCGTCGCCCGCCTGCAGCGCGACGCCGCTCGACTGGAGCACCTCCGAGCCGCGGTTCTCGAACGGCACCATCACCGCGATCGCCACGACCAGGATCGCCATCATCGCCGCGAAGATCGCCCAGCCCTGGCGGCGCGAGCCCACCATGAGCCCGAACGTGTAGGTGAGGGCGAACGCGATGACCAGCTCGGCCCACAGCTCCACGTAGTTGGACACCGGGTTCGGGTTCTCGGCGGGCGTCGCCGAGTTGCTGTTGAAGTAGCCGCCGCCGTTGGTGCCGGCCTGCTTGATCGCGATCTGCGACGCCACCGGGCCGCGGTAGAGGCTCTGGGTGAGGGGGGCGCCGTCCTCGCCGGCGGTGCCAAGGGTGTGCGCCTCGTAGGTCTGGTACGTGACCGGGTGGTCGAACGTCTGCATGACGCCCTGCGAGCCCAGCACGATGCCCACCACGACGGCGAGGGGCACGAGCGCGTAGAGCGTGATGCGCACCAGGTCGGTCCAGAAGTTGCCGAGCATGTCGGTGCCGCGTCGCGCGAACCCGCGCACCACGGCGGCCATCACGGCGATCCCGACCGCCGCCGAGGCGAAGTTCTGCACCGCGAGGCCCGCCATCTGGCTGAGGTACGAGAGCGTCGACTCGCCCGCGTAGAACTGCCAGTTCGTGTTGGTCACGAAGCTGATCGCCGTGTTGAAGGCGACGCTCCAGCTCATGCCGGGGTAGTCGGCGGGGTTGAGCGGCAGGTGCCCCTGCAGGCGCAGGATCGCGTAGAGCACGGCGAAGCTCGCGGCGCTGAACGCGATGACCGCCCCCGCGTAGGACTTCCAGCCCTGCTCCCGGTCGGGGTCGATGCGCAACAGGCGGTACGCGCCGCGCTCGACCGGCCCCAGCACCCGCGACACGCCGGGGATCGGCTTGCGCTCGATCACGCGGTACAGGTACGCGCCGAGCAGCGGGGTGCAGATCGCCACCGCCGCCAGGAGGAATACGATCTGGGCGACGTCGTTGCCCGTCATCAGAAGCGTTCGGCGCGGAAGAGCGCGTACAGCAGGTAGACGAGGACGGCGGTCGCGACGACGAGCGCGGCGATGTCGCCGACGCCCATCAGCGGACCTTCCCGATCAGCGGGATCGCGACGGCGAGGAGCGCGAAGAGGGCGGCGGCGATCGCGAGTGCGGCGAGATCTCCCATGCCCCCGACGCTAGGAGCCGCCGCGTCAACCCGGCCTCAATGTCCTCCGGGCCGGCATCAAGATGTCGTCAAGGCGCGGCGGGCGCCGCTCAGATCCACCGCCGGCGTTTGAAGACGAGGTAGAGCACGACCGACGAGAGCAGCATCAGGCCGAGGGCCATCGGGTAGCCGGCCACCCAGTGCAGCTCGGGCATGTGGCGGAAGTTCATGCCGTAGATGGTCCCCACCAGCGAGGGCGCGAAGAGGATCGCCGCCCACGCGGAGATGCGCTTCACCTCCTCGTTCTGGCGGTTGGCGGCCTCGCTCAGCGCCCGCGTCTCGAGCGTGAGGTTGACGCTCAGGATGTTCTGGAGCAGCTCGCGGAAGCCGGCGACCTGCTCCTGGATCCGGAGGGAGTGGTCCTGCACGTCGCGCAGGTAGCGGAGCTCCTCGTCGTCGGGCCCCAGCCCCGCCATGAGCTCGTCGAGGATCCCGGGGAGCGGGGTCACGGCCCGCTGGAAGCCGATGACCTCCCGCATGAGCTCGTAGATCCGGCGGGAGGGGTTCCCGGCGGCCCGGAACACCTCGTCCTCGATCTCGTCGATGTCGTTCCCGATGCCGGCCCCGACGGGTGCGTAGTCGTCGACCACGCGGTCCACGATGGCGTGGAGGATCGCGATGGGCCCGCGGGCCAGGAGCTCGGGCCGGGCCTCCAGCTTGCGGCGCACCTCCCCCAGCGCCGCCGCCTGGCCGTGCCGGATCGTCACGACGAACGTCGGCCCGGCGAACACGTGCAGCTCGCCGAACTCGACGGTCTCGCTCTCGTCGACGTACCGGGCGGTGCGCAGCACCACGAACAGGGTGTCGCCGTAGCGCTCCAGCTTCGGCCGCTGGTGCGCGGTGACGGCGTCCTCCACGGCCAGGTGGTGCAGGCCGAACTGCTCCGCGATCTCCTGGAACTCCTCCGGCGAGGGCTGCGCCAGGCCGATCCACGCGACCCCGGCGCCGGCCCGGCAGTCGCGCGCGAGGGCGCCCAGGTCGTCGGCGGCCGCGACGGGACGGCCGTCGCGGTACACCGCCCGTCCCACGATCACGGCGCCGCCTCCAGGCGCAGGCGGTAGCCCACGCCCGTCTCGGTGACGAGGTGGCGGGGGCGGGCGGGGTCGTCCTCGAGCTTGCGGCGCAGGTTGGCCATGTAGACCCGAAGGTAGTGGGTCTCGTCGGCGTACCCCGGCCCCCATACCGCGCCGAGCAGGGCCCGGTGGGTCAGCACCCGCCCGGGGTGGCGCGACAGCTCGGCCAGCAGCCCATACTCGTGCGGGGTCAGGTGCACCGCCTCGCCCGCGCGGCGCACCTCGCGCAGGGCCAGGTCGACCTCGACGTCGCCGAACCGCACCGCCGGGGGGTCGCCCGCCGGGGCCGCCCCCCGGCGCAGCGCGGCCCGAAGGCGCGCCAGCAGCTCGCCGACGGCGTACGGCTTGGTGACGTAGTCGTCGGCCCCGGCGTCGAGCGCGGCGATCTTCTCCGTCTCCTCGTCGACCGCCGACACCACCACGATCGGCACCTGGGTCCACTCCCGCAGGCGCCGGCACACCTCCACGCCCGAGCCGTCCGGCAGGCGCAGGTCAAGCACCACCGCATCGGGCGGGCGCAGGGCGGCGGCGTCGATCGCCTCGGCCGCGGTCGCCGCGGTCGCGGGCTCGTATCCCGCCGCCGACAGCGCGGCCGACAGGCCGCGGAGCACCTGCGGCTCGTCGTCGACCACCAGGATCCGCGCCGCACCCATCACGCCACCTGAGGGACCGGGGCCGGGGGGAACGACAGCACGAACCGCGACCGGCCCGCGCCGGGCGCGCGCAGCACCGCCCCCTGGGCGTCGGCCAGGCCGCGCGCCAGCGCCAGGCCCACCCCGGTGCCGCCACCGGGGCCGGCCGTGGTGAAGGGGTCGAGCACCACCGGCGCCACGTCCTCCCGCAGGCCGGGGCCGGCGTCGCTCACCGCGATCTCGGTGCGCCCGTCGCGCACCTCCCCCTCGACGCGGATCGGGGGCCGGCCGTGGCGGGCGGCGTTGTGCAGCAGGTTCACGAGGATCCGCTCGCACAGGACCGGATCGGCGCGCACCAGCGGCAGCGTGTCGGGCACGTCCAGCACCACCTCGGCGCCGCCGAGCAGCGACGCGGCGGCCTCCAGCGCCCCCGTCGCGATCTCGGCGGGCGCGCACCAGTCCATCCGGGCCACGAGCGCCCCGGCCTCCAGGCGCGACAGGTCGAGCAGGTTCGCCACCAGCCGGTCGAGGCGGGCGGTCTCCTCCGCCAGCACCGCCAGCAGCTCGGCGCCCCCCTCGGCGCCGCCGGTCGTGGTGGCCAGGGCGTCGGCCGCCGTGCGGATCGCGGTGAGCGGGGTGCGGAACTCGTGCGACACGCCGTGCAGCAGGGCGGTCTTGAGCTCGTCGCTGCGGCGCAGGCTCTCGGCCTCGAGCGCACCGGCCAGCAGGCGGCCGCGCTCGACCGCCACCGCCGCGAGGCCGGCGACCGCCTCGGCGAAGCCGGGCGTGGCCCACCGCGGCTCGGCGCCGGGGCGCGCGGGCCCCACCACCAGCAGGCCGAGCGGCCGCCCGCCCCCCGCCAGGGGCACCGCGAACCCGTGCGCCGACGGCACCACCGCCACCGGCGCGCCGGCCGCGGCGTCGCCGGGGCCCAGCTCGATGCGGCACCACTCCACCCCGAGCGCCCGCGCGGCGGCGTCGGCCACCCCGGGGCCGGGCGGGCCGGGGCCGACCCCGCCGAGCGCCGTCCCGGCCATCTCGGCCAGCAGCTCGGCGTCGCGCCGGCGCTCCTCGGCCTCGGCCCGCTGGCGGCGGAAGCCGCCGGCGAGGTGGCCGGTGATGACGGCGGTGGCGGCGAGCACGCCCAGCGACACCCAGTCGCGCCCGTCGTTGACGCTCAGGGTGTGGACGGGCGCGACGAAGAACCAGTTGACCGCCACGGCCGACGCGACGGCCGTCGCCAGCCCCGGCCACACGCCCGACAGGCCGCTGACGGCCAGCACCAGCAGCGGGTAGCAGACGGTCAGGGACAGCTCGTTGACGTCGTCGCCGATCACGTCGATCAGCCACGTCACCAGCGCCACGCCGCCGAGCCCCGCGACGAGGCCCACGATCGACGCGGGCACCCCTGGGACCGTCAGCCTCATGGGACGGACGCTAGCGCCACATCACCCCGGCAGGGGGCCGCCGGCCAGGGCGACCGCCACGCCGATCGCGGCGGCCACGAGCAGCGTGGACACCACGCCCCGGCGCAGCACGAGCAGCGCGACGGCCGCCCCGGCCAGCACGGCGGCCTGCCAGCCCTCCTCCAGGGCGGCGGCGAGCGGGATCGCCGAGCCGACGATGGCGCCGAGGGCCGCGGGGCCGGCGCCGTCCAGGAACGCGCGCACCCGCGCGTCGGCGCGGAGGCGGTCGAAGCGGCGGGCGCCGATCAGGATGAACGAGAACGACGGGGCGAACGCGACGGCCGCCGCCAGCAGCGCGCCGCCGACGCCCGCCGCGGCGTAGCCCGCGGCGGCGACGGTGTGCACCACGGGCCCGGGCGTCACCTGCCCCAGCGCGACGGCGTTGAGGAACTGGGTGTCGGTCATCCATCCGTAGCGGTCGACCGCGTCCCCCTGCATCATCGGGATGATCACGAAGCCCCCGCCGTAGGAGAGCGCGCCGACCTTCAGCGCCACCCAGGCCAGCGCGCCCAGGCCGCCCGTCGCGGCGGCCGCGACCGGCGCGGCGACCAGCAGTCGCGCCGTGCCGCCGCCCGACGCCCCGCGGGCCGCGGCCTCCAGGGCGCCGCAGCCGAGCAGCACCACGACCACCCACGGGCCGGCCGTCGCCGCGGCGGCGAGGCCGAGGAGCACCCAGAGGACCCACCGCGCGCGCCGGGAGCCGCCCCCGCGGCGCCACCCGGGAGCGAGCAGCCCGAGGCCGGCGTGCAGCGCCACCGCCGCCACAGCCGCCCCCGCGCCGGCGCCGGCGCCCCGGACCCAGTCGGGCGGCGCGCTCGCCAGGAACACGACCGAGAGGGCGATGATCGCCACGAGCCCGGGGAGGATGAACCCGGCCCCGCCGACGAGGGCCCCCGGCACGCCGCCGAGGCGCCAGGCCGAGAAGATCGCGAGCTGGGTCGACCCCGGCCCCGGCAGCAGGTTGGTGGCGGCGATGGCGTCCTCGAACTCCTCCGCCGACAGCCACCCCCGGCGGCGGACGCACAGGTCGCGCAGCAGCGCGATGTGCGCGGGCGGACCGCCGAAGCCCACGACGCCGATGCGGGTCCACTCCCGGGCGATCGTGGCCGGCGGCAGCCGCGCCTCGGACGGAGGGTCACTGGGCACCCCCACACGGTATGCGGAGGAGGCGACGGCGGCGGATGCGACCCGGCCCGGCCGGCGCCGCCGACCGCCGCGCCGTCCGTCAGGCGGCCCGCACGACGCACCGGAAGCCCAGGTGCGACGTGGCGCTCTCGACGCTCTCGGACTGGCGCGCCGCCGGCCGGTAGCGCAGGCAGTAGCTCGGGGCGCACAGGTGGGAGCCGCCCTTGATGACCCGGCGCGGGTACGTCTCCCCCGGCAGCACGCTCGCCGCCTCGTCGGTCACCCGCGGGTTGCGCGGCACGCAGCACGGCCTGGCCGTCCGGTCGGGGAGCGCGAAGAAGTCGGTCGTCCACTCCCAGACGTTGCCGGTGACGTCGGCCAGCCCGAAGCCGTTGGGCGGGTAGCTCCCCACGGGCGAGGTCCCGGTGTGGCCGTCCTCGGCGAGGTTCTCGTACGGGAACCGGCCCTGCCACGTGTTGGCCATGTGGCGTCCGCCCGGCCGGAACTCGTCGCCCCACGCGAACACCGCCGACTCCAGCCCGCCACGGGCCGCGCGCTCCCACTCGGCCTCCGTCGGCAGCGCCTTCCCCGCCCACGCGGCGTAGGCCTCGGCGTCGCGGTACGACACCTGGGTCACCGGGTGGTCCTCCCGCCCCGCGACGGTGCTGCCCGGGCCCTCCGGCGACCGCCACGTGGCCCCCGGCGTCCAGGCCCACCAGTTGCGCACGTCGCGGAGGTCGACCGGCCCCTCGCTCCCCCGGAAGACGAGCGATCCGGGCACGAGGAGGTCGGGGTCGGCGCCCGGATACTCGGCGGCGTCGGGCGCCACCTCGGCGTCGGTCACGTGGCCGGTGTCCTCGACGAAGGCGGCGAACGCCGCGACGGTCACCGGCGTCTCGTCCGCCCAGAGGCCGTCGACCGCGACGCGCCGGACGGGCGCCTCCTCCGGGTAGAAGTCCGCCGAGCCCATGAGGAACTCGCCGCCGGGGATCCAGCGCATCCCGGGCGCCGGGGGCGTCCTCGCGCGTCCGGCGGTCGACGCGTCGGGCTGATGCTCGGGCATCGGTTCCTCCTGTGGGGTGACGGTCTATCGGGGGAGGTTGCCCGCCCCGGCGGGGGCACCGCACTTCACCCGGGTGACCCTGCGTGCCGGAACCGTCGCGGTGTTGACCGCCGGCGGATCCGGGGCGAGCGTCGGGGTCCCGACCGAGGAGCGCCGGGATCGACGACTGGGAAGCCTTCTTCCGGACCGTGTTCGACCGGTCCGGCAATCCGATGAGCCTCATCGACGAGCGGCTGACGCGCGTCGACGTGAACCCCGCGACCTGCGCGATGTACGGCGTGGCGCGCGAGCAGCTGGTGGGGAGGCGGATCGACGGCATGCTCCTCGGGGGCCGGATGCCGGTGAGCGCCCCCACCTGGGACGAGGTGATGCGGCACGGCGCCGGGACCGGCGAGGCGACCGTCGTCCGGCCCGACGGCGGGCACCTCGAGGTGGAGTTCGCCGCCCAGCCGGGGGTCATCGGCGGGCGCCGGCTGGTGCTGCTCGTCGTCACCGCGACCGAGGAGGAGGACCCCCTGGCGGCGGGCGGGCAGGGCGACGCGCCGCTGACCTCGCGCGAGCACGAGGTCGTGCGGCGGCTCGCGCTGGGGCTCACGAGCCGGGAGATCGCCGACGAGATGGTGCTGTCGCACGAGACCGTGCGGACCCATGTGCGCAACGCCATGGGGAAGGTGGATGCGCGCACCCGGGCCCAGCTCGTGGCCATCGCCCTGGTGGGGAGGATGCTCTCGCCCACCGCGTGAGGCGTCCGCCCCGCGTGCGGGGAAGTTCACGCGGATGCGGTATCGACCGCCGGAGCGGGGGCGCGCATCATCCTCCGGGTGCCCGATGCGACCACCACCCCGGCCGCGTCGGCGCGCACCACGTGAGCGATCTGCTGGCGGCGCTGCTCGACAGCGTCGACGACGCCGTCTTCGTGCTGGACGGCGGCGGCCGGGTCCGGTCGGCGAACCCGGCGGGCGGGCGCCTCGTGGGCCGCGAGTGCCGCGACCTGCTCGGCGTCGATTTCCACGACGCCCTGCACGGTTGCGGGCTCGACGGCGACGGCGGCCCGCGCGGGGAGTGCCCCCTCGCGCGGAGCCGCCGGCTCGGCGAGCCGCTGCGGAGCGACCCCGACCTGCTGCTGCGCGGCGCCGGCCCCCCGGTGCCGGTCGCGCTGGCCGGGACGCCGCTCGGCCACGGGGGCGGTGACGGCTGGCTGGTGGTCGCCTCGGACCGATCGGCGGCGGCGGCCCTGGAGGAGCGCGTGCGCCGCGACGACGAGGCGCGCTCCGCGGCGAGCCGCATCCGCGCCGCCCTGAGCGAGGACCGGTTCGTGCTGCACGCCCAGCCGGTGATGGACCTGACGACGGCCGGCGTCGTGCAGCACGAGCTGCTGCTGCGGATGGCGACGCCCGACGGCGGTCTGGCCCTGCCCGGCGACTTCATGCCGGTCGCCGAGGAGCACGGCCTGGTGCGCGCGATCGACGGCTGGGTGATCCGCCGGGCGGCGGCGCTCGCCGGGACCGGACGACGGGTGCAGCTCAACCTCTCGGCGACGTCCCTCGCCGACGCCGGCCTCGCGACGGCCGTGGAGGACGCGCTGATGGTGTCGGGCGCCGACCCGGCCGACGTGGTGATCGAGGTCACCGAGACGGCGGTGATCCGCAACGAGGCGGCGGCGTCCGCCTTCCTCGCCCATGTGCGGGACCTCGGCTGCCGCGTCGCGCTCGACGACTTCGGCACCGGCTACGGCGGCTTCCACCACCTGAAGACGCTCCCGGTGGACATCCTGAAGATCGACGTGGAGTTCGTCCGCGACCTTCCGGCCAGCCGCGCGAGCCGCCACGTGGTGGAGGCGGTGGTGAGCCTGGCCCGGGCCTTCGGGCACCGGACGATCGCCGAGGGCGTCGAGAACCGCGAGGCGCTCGTGATGCTCGCCGAGGTCGGCGTCGACTTCGCCCAGGGCCACTTCATCGGCCGCCCCGGCCCCCTCCACGACGCGTTGGGGACGCCCCGGGACTGAGGGGCGGCGGCCCCCCGGCCGCCGAGGTGGCTCGTGGCCCGGCGCCGCCGGGCCGCGACGGGCAGGATGGGGCCATGGACATGGACGAGCGCCCGAACATCGAGGACCCGGGCTGGGGCGAGCTCCGCGATCACGACGGCTTCCGCGCCCGCCGCGACCGGATCGGCCACCGGCTGGGGACGGAGCGCCTCGGGGTGAGCCTGTGGGAGATCCCGCCCGGCGAGGCGGCGTACCCGTACCACTGGCACCTCGCCGAGGAGGAGCTCCTGGTGGTCCTGGCCGGCGCGCCGGCCCTGCGGACCCCCGACGGGTGGCGGGACCTGCGGCGCGGCGACGTGGTGACGTTCCCGCGCGGCGCGGGCGGGGCGCACCAGCTGGTGAACCGCACCGGCGAGACCGTCCGGTTCCTGGCGGTGAGCACCAACGGGGAGCCCGACATCGTGCTGTACCCCGACTCCGGGAAGCTCGGCGCCGCCGAGCGGCTGCCCCACGGCGGAGGCCTCTCGGAGTACTTCCGCCTGGCCGACGGGCTGGACTACTGGGAGGGCGAGACCGCGCCCGAGCCCTGACGGGCACGGCGCGTCAGGCCTCCGGGCGCCAGGCCTCCGTGAGCGGACCGCCCGCGCCGTGGACCGGGTCGGTGCCGGGGAGGGGGACGGCGGCGATGTTGGCCAGCACCTCGTCGCGCTCGGCGGGGTCGCCGCGGCGCAGGTCGCACCACATGCCGCCCGGGTAGGCGCCCACCACCACCAGGTCGGCGCTCTGGCCCGCGTTGAAGTGGCCGGTCCCCGCGGGGAGCACCAGCACGTCGCCCCGTCCCACCTCGAACGTGCGGCCGGCCGGGCCGCCCAGGGTCACGGACGCCGCGCCGGCGACGATGCCGAGCACCTCGTGCGCCGTCGAGTGGAAGTGGTGGAACGCGTAGATCCCGTCCACCCAGGCCCCCAGCCAGCCGTTCGCGGCGAGGAGGTCGATGCAGGCGCGCGGCGTCCCGGTGCCGGGGACGCCGTGGTACACGAGCACCGGCAGCGGCGAGTTCGGAATCGCTCCGGCGCCGGGGAAGCGGTGCTCCTCGGGCACGGTCACCGGCGCACCAGCCGCAGCCACGCCGTCCCGGCGATCGCCGCGGCCACCGATCCCACCAGCACGCCGAGCTTCGCCGCGTCCACCAGGGCCGGATCGCCGTAGGCGAGCTCGGTGATGAACAGGGACACCGTGAAGCCGATCCCCGCGAGGAGCCCCACCCCGGCGACGTGCGCCCAGCGGACCCCGGCCGGCAGGCGGCTCAGGCCCAGGCGGACCGCCAGGAACGTGCCGCCCGTGAGGCCGACGCACTTGCCCACGATCAGGGCGACCGCCGCCGCCGTGGCCACCGGGGTCTCGCCGGCCGCCTCGAACGCGGCGCGGTCCAGCACGATCCCCGCGTTGGCCAGGGCGAAGATCGGCAGCACCACGAAGCTCGACCACGGGTGCAGCGCGTGCTCCATGCGGGTCAGCGGCGACACCGCCTCCCTCGACAGCCAGGAGAGCCGCCGCCACTGGTGCGCGTCGCCGTCGGGCACCGCCGGGTGGTCGTCGGTGCGCTCCGCCGTCAGCACCGCCTCGCGGCTCACGGCCGCCGGCGACTGGAACGGGCGCGTCGGCGTGATCATCGCGATCGCGACGCCCGCGATGGTGGCGTGGACGCCCGACTCGAAGACCGCGAACCACACGGCCGCGCCGAGCACCAGGTACACGCCGATGTGCCGCACCCCCAACTCGCGGACGCCCCACATCGCGAGGAGCCCCACCGCCGCCGCCGCGAGCCACGCCAGGGAGAGCCCGTCGGTGTAGACGAACGCGATCACCACGATCGCGACGATGTCGTCGACCACGGCGACGCCCAGCAGGAACGCCATGAGCGGCGACGGGACCCGCCGGCCCAGCGCCGCCAGGGCCGCCAGCGCGAACGCCACGTCGGTGGCGATCGGGATCCCCCACCCCTCGGCCAGGCCGTCCCCCGCCGTCATCGCCGTGAAGATCAGCGCGGGGACGATCACGCCGCCGAACGCCGCGAACATCGGCAGCAGCGCCGCCTGGCGGGTCGACAGCTCGCCGAGCACCAGCTCCCGCTTCACCTCCAGGCCGATGACGAGGAAGAAGATCGTCATGAGGCCGTCGTTCACCACGTGGAGCAGGTTCTCGGTGATCGAGTGGTCGCCGATCGTGATGGTCACGTCGGTGGACCAGAAGCTCTCGTACGACCCCGTCGCGACGTTCGCCCAGATCAGGGCGATCACGGACGCCGCCAGGAGCACCACGCCCCCGGCGATCTCCAGTTGCGTGAACTGCCGGATCGGCCCCAGCACCCGGCGCGGGACCGGACGCCCGGAGCGCGACCACGGCATCCGCACCCCCGTCTCGCTCACGGGCGCTTCCTCGCCGGGCCCGGGCGCCGCGCGGCGGGCGAGGGCGGCCGCGGGGGCGGCACCCCGGACACGGCGTCCGCCACCCGCGACAGGGAGCGGTCGAGCGCGTCGAGCTCCGGCCCCGGCAGGTCGCCGATCAGCGCCTCGAGCCGGCCGGCCACCAGCGCCTCGGCCGAGGCGAGCACCGCGCGGCCGTCCGGCGTCAGCGCGAGCGCCTGGCGGCGCCGGTCCTGGGGATCCCGCTCGCCGCGCGCGACCAGGCCCACCCGCTCCAGCGCCCCCACCACCTGCGACACCGCCGCCTGCGTGATCCCGGCGGCCCGGGCGATGTCGGCGCCCATGCCGCGCCCGCCGTCGATGGCCCGCAGGGTCTGCAGCTGCACCACCGTCAGGGGCGGGTCGTGCGCCGCGAGCGTGCGCTCCATCCAGCGGGCCAGCGCCGGGCCGAGCCGGCTCAGCGCCGCACCGACGCGGGTTGCGGACGACCGCCTGGGGGGCATAATGATTTAGAGTACTTTACTGTTCATGACGCTTACCCACTTGACGATACCCCTCGCGGCCGCGGCCGTGGCGGCGGTGGCGCTGCGCCCCCGGGCGTGGCGCCCCGCGATCGCCGCCTGCGCGCTCGCGCTGGCGGCCCTCGCGCTCGCCCCCGACGCGGCGGTGGTCCGCGAGGCGGCCGCCGCCGTCGCCCCGCTGGCGGTGTTCCTGGCGGCCGCGATCTGGCTGAGCGACCTGGCGGCCGCCAGCGGTCTCGCCCGGCGGCTGGCCGGCGCCCTCGCCCGGCTGGCGGGCGGGTCGCCGCGTGCGCTGTTCGCCCTGGTGTGCCTGTGCTGCGCCGCGCTGACCGTCGCCGTCTCGCTGGACGGCGCGGTGGTGCTGATGGCGCCGGTGATCCTGGCCCTCGCCCCGTTGGGCGACCGGCTGGCGCGGCCCCTCCTGGCCGCCACGATCGTCGTCGCCAACGCCTTCTCGGTCGCCGTCCCGCAGGGCAACCCGGTCAACCTGATCGTGATGGAGCGGCTGGGGCTCGGGCCGGCGGCCTTCGCCGCGGCCCTCATCGGCCCGGCGGCCCTCGCGACCCTGGTGGCCGCCGGCGTGGTGGCGGCGGCCGAGCGGCGGGCGCTGGCCGGCCGCCTCGCACCCGCGGGCGCACCGGCGGCCGGACCGTGGAGCGCGGGCGAGCGCCTCGCGGCGGCGGCGCTGGCCGCGGCGGCCGTGCTGGGCATGGCGTCGCCATGGGCCGGCCTGCCGCCGTGGGCGCCGCTCACGGCCGTCGCGCTGGCCACCGCGCTCGCGGCCGGCCCGCTGGGCGTGGCCCGTCCCCGGATCGCCCTCCCGGCGCGCGTCTGCGTGCAGGTCGCCGCCCTGTCGGTGGCCGTGGGCGCGGCCGCGGCGGCGGTCGGCACGCCGCCGTTCACCGCGGGCTCCGCCGCCTCGGCGGTCGCCCTGGCGCTGGGCGTCGCGGTCGCGGCATGCATCGTCAACAACCTGCCGGCGGGCATCGTCGCCGCGGGGCTGCTGTCGGCCCACCCGCTGACCGCCGCCGCGAGCCTGACCGGCCTGGCCGTGGGCTCCGTGGCCACCCGCCACGGGTCGGTGGCCACGCTGCTGGCGATCGAGCGCACCGGAGCGGGGGCGCGCATGGGCGGCCGGCGGCACCTGCTGGTGCTCGGCCCCGCCGCGGTGCTCGGCACCGTCGCCGCCGCCGCGGCGCTGGTGCTCTGCGGCATACCTGGGGGATAGTCCCACGGGTCCGCGTTCACCCGGGTGACCCCCGCCCCCCGCCCGGGCGGCGGCCGCCCGGCCATGTGGACTCGGATGGCCCGAACCGCCAGGAGCCGGATGTCGCGTCACGAGGACGAGGAGCAGCAGGTCACCGAGACCGGCGCGCCGCGAACGCGGCCGTCCGAGATCATCGTGCGCGGCGTCCTGACGCTGCTGCTGATCGGTCTCATCGCCTGGATCCTGCTGGGCAACGTGAGCGACCTGGAGGCCGTGGGCGAGGCGCTCCAGGGCGTCTCGGCGGAGGCCGGGGTGCTCCTGATCTTCATGGTGCTCGCGGTGCAGTGCCTCGTCGCGACGCAGTGGGCGCTCACGGTGCCCGGGCTCGGGATCACGCGCGGGCTCGTGGCGGTGGAGGGGTCCACCGCGGTCTCGAACACCGTGCCGGGACCGTCGGGCACCGCGACCCGCCTGGGGATGCTGCGCTCGTGGGGCTTCTACACGGAGGAGTTCGCCCGCAGCTGGCTGTTCACCAGCTCGCTCACCAACTTCATGGTGGTCGCCGGCCCCATCGCGGGCGTCCTGATCGCCGTCGCGATCGGCGACGCCTCGTGGCAGCTCATGGTGCTCGGCCTGGTCGCCGCCGCCCTCTCGGTCGCGGCGATCGTGATCGTGTGGATGATGGTGCGCCGGGAGGCGTTCGCCTACAAGGTGGGCGCGCTGTCCGGCCGACTGGTGCGGTGGGCCCAGGGCGTGACCCACCGGCGCCCCAGCGAGCACGACTTCGCCGAGGCGGCGGTGAGCTTCCGCACGGGGCTCATCGAGCTGTGGTCCCACAACGGCGGGCGCATCGTCACCGCCGTCGTCGCCGTGTACATCGGCAACGGCCTGATCCTGGCCGTGTCGATGCGTGCCGTCGGCCTGGGCATCGACGAGCTGCCGATCGGCTCGATCGCGGTCGTCTACACGGTCGTGCGCCTGCTGACGATCGTGAACTTCACGCCCGGCGGCGTCGGCGTGGTGGAGGCGCTATACACGGCGGCCTTCCTCGCCGTCACCGGGGGCGACTACCAGTCGCAGATCGTGGCCGGGATCATCCTGTTCCGCGGCCTCACCTACGCGGGTCCGATCATCATGGGGGTCATCGCCCTGCTGGTCTGGCGCTTCCGGCGCCGGTGGCGCGTCCCGGCCAAGCCGGAGCCCGCGTCGACGGCGGCCGTCGGCGCGACGCTGGCCGGCAGGGAGCCCCCCGAGCACTAGGAGGAGGAATGGACGGTCCGGTGGTGATCGGGTTCGACGGGTCCGAGGTCTCGGAGGCGGCCATCCGCGCCGCCGCGGGGATCCTGCGCCCCGGCCCCGCGCTGGTGGTGGCGGTGCACGAGGCGGGCATCGCCTTCCAGGCGCAGGTGGGGATGGACATCCAGGCCGTGCCGATCGACTACGCCGTCACGGCGATGGCCGACGAGGCGCTCATCGAGGGGGCCCGCACGCGGGCCGCGCGGGGCACCGAGATCGCGCGCGAGGTCGGCTTCCAGGCCGAGCCCCTGGTCGCCGTGGACGAGAGCGGCATCGGCGAGACGCTGGTGCGGGTCGCGCAGGACCGGGGCGCCTCCGCCATCGTGGTGGGCGCCCACCGCTACGGGCGCATGGAGCGGCTGTTCCTGGGCAGCACCTCGCGCGTGGTGCTCGAGCACGCGCACTGCCCCGTGCTGGTGGTGCGGCCCGACTAGGCCGACGCGGTGACGCCGCCGGTCGCCGGGGCCTCCTCGTCCGCCGGGATGAGGGGGTCGCGCGGCAGGCGGCCCGTCATGAACAGCGTGCCGAGCACCACGACGGCCAGCACGATCATGCCGTTGCGCAGCGCGCCCAGCTGCGCGTCCTCGTAGGCGCCGGCCACCGCGTCCTGCTCGGCCGGCGACAGGTCGGTCTGGCTCAGCGCGTCCTCCACGTCGGCGACCGACACGAAGTCCACCCCGGCGCTGAACTGCACCGCAGCCTGCTGCTTCAGCGCCGGGTCGAGTTGCTCCGCCCCCTGGACGCCCGCCAGGAACTGGGCCGACAGCGCCGCGATCACCACCGCGCCCACCAGGGCGGTCCCCAGCGACGAGCCCAGGTTCTGCGCCGTGTACTGGAGGCCGCCGACCTCGCTGCTGCGCTCCTCCGGCACCGCCGACACCAGGACGTTGCCGAGCTGCGACGCCAGCGCCCCCATCCCGAAGCCCATGAGGATGAACGGCAGGGTGGTGACCGACGCGTCCGCGCCCTCCTCGAACCGGGCCGCGAGCACCAGCACGGCCAGCAGCATCAGCAGCAGCCCGGCCTGGCAGACCCGCCGCGGGCCCACATGCGGCAGCAGCTTCGGGATGGCGGGGGCGGCGACCACCAGGGCCAGGGACAGCGGCAGCATGCGCAGCCCGGTCTCGAACGAGTCGAGCCCCAGCACCATCGTGAGGAACAGGGGCATCGCGAAGAACATCCCCATCATCACCAGGTACTGGAGCAGCAGCACCGACAGGCCGCCCGTCACCTGCCGGTTGCGCAGCAGGGCCGGGTCGAAGAGCGGCTCCTCCCCCCGCTCGGTGCGCCGATGCAGCCACCCGACGAGGAACCAGAGGATCAGGAGCCCCCCGACCAGCATCCACGCGACGGCCGAGATGCCGAACAGCTCGGGTGTCGCGTCGGGGCCGTCGGCGATCTTGGGCTGCACCCAGCCCCACGCCCCGGACTGCACGACGGCGATCACCGTGAGGCCCAGCCCCACGGCGGAGAGCACGGCGCCCACCAGGTCGATCCGGGGCCGCGTCGCCGCCGGCGCGTCGGCGATCGACCGGCTGCCGATGAGGATGGCGGCCGCGATCGGCACCTCCGCGGCGAACACCCACCGCCAGCTGAACTCCGCCGTGACGAACCCGCCGATGATCGGCCCCGCGGCGATCGCCACCGCCGCCGACGCGGCGATCACGCCGTATGCGAAGGCGCGCCGCCGGCCGGTGAAGTTGCCGGCCACCAGGGCGACCACCGTCGGCATGATCAGCGCGGCGCCCAGCCCCTCCAGCACCGACCAGCCGATCAGCAGCACGGTCACGTTCGGCGCGAGCGCCGTGATCAGCGAGCCGGTGGCGTAGATCACCAGGCCGATGCGCAGGGCGCGCTTGCGCCCGATCAGGTCGCCGATCTTGGCCCCGGTGATCATCCCGGCCGCCATCACCAGCGTGTACGCGGTGATGACGCCCTGGATGGCGGTCACCGTGGTGTCGAGATCGTCGACCAGCGCCCCGATCGACACGTTCATCACGCTGGCGTCGACCGTCATCAGGAACTGCGCCAGCGCCAGGAGCATCAGCACCCCGGTCCCGCCGTCTCTGCCCGCCCTGGTGCCGATCACGCCCTCCCGCCGTCGCGTGGCGCCACCGTAGGGGGGCCGCGCGGGCCGCCCGGACGGGCATCGGCGTTCACCCGGGTGAGGGAACCCCCCGCGCCGACGGCCCCCTTCCGCAGGTGCTCCGATGGAGCCGACCGGTACCGCACGAAAGGAGCGTCATGGACTGGAGCGTCTGGGATGTGATCTGGACGAGCTTCATCTTCTTCTGCTGGATCGCCGTCCTCGTCATCTTCTTCCAGGTCGTCATCGACATCTTCCGGAGTCATGACCTGTCCGGCTGGGCCAAGACGGGGTGGCTGATCTTCATCGTGATCCTGCCCCTGATCGGCCTGCTCGTGTACATCGGCGTGCGCGGCCGCACCATGGCCGAGCGCGCGGCGAAGGACCAGTTGGACCGGGCGGACGCGATCAGGAAGGCGCAGGGGATCGCCGCACCCGGCACCCCCGCCGACGAGATCGCCAAGGCCAAGGACATGCTCGACTCGGGCGTGATCGACCAGGCCGAGTTCGACCAGCTCAAGAAGAAGGCGCTCGCGACCTAGGACGTCGGGCGGCGCCGGTCAGGTGTGGCCCGCGGCCGAACGGCCGCGGGCCAGCCGGCGCGCACGGAGCACCTCGGCGACGGACCACGCCTGGAACGGGCACCCCGTCGCCGCGTGCGGAGCGTCGCCGTCGGCGGTCTCCGACACCGACCCGAGGCCCCAGTCGCACAGGTGGGCCTCCAGCCCGTCGGTGACCCCCTCCACCGGCTCGCCGGCGCGGAGCGAGGCCTCGACGAACGGGCCGATCAGCCACGGCCACACCGTGCCCTGGTGGTACGCGGCGTCGCGCTCGGCGGGTCCGCCGCGGTGGCGGCCGCGGTAGGCGGACTCCCCGGGGGCCAGCGACCGGAGGCCCATCGAGGTGAGCAGGCGCTCGCGGGCCACGCGCACCGGGGCGGCGTCCCGCAGCGGCCCGTGCGGCAGGGCGACGGCCAGCAGCGCGTTGGGCCGCACCGCGGCGTCGTCGCCGCCCGGCCCGTCAACCACGTCGAGCACCGCGCCGCCACGCACGAAGCGGGCCGCGAACGACGCCCGCGCCCGCGTCTCCAGGTCGGTCGCGGTCGCCACCAGCCGGGTGTCGCCCGCCCCGAGCTCCCGTGCCACGGCGAGCGCCTCGATCCACAGCGCGTTCACCTCCACCGGCTTCCCGGCGCGGGGCGTGACCGGCGTGCCGTCGACGCGCGCGTCCATCCACGTGAGCGCCCAGCCGGGGGCGCCCTGGGTCAGCAGGCCGTCGGCGGGGTCGACGCGGATGCCGTACCGGGTGCCGGCGACGTGGGCGTCGATCACCGCCCGCAGCGCGGGCGCCGCCAGGGCCGCCAGGTCGCCGTCGCCGGTGGCCGCCACGTGCCGGCCCAAGGCGTGGGCGAACCAGAGCGTCCCGTCCACCGTGTTGTACTCGGGGCTGCCGCTGTCGGTGGTGTTGGCCAGCACCCCCGCGGACACCAGGGCCGGCATCGCCTCCA
>DAISWG010000008.1:0-75587 GCA_036826475.1 Miltoncostaeaceae bacterium
CGAGCGTCAGGGCCACGGCGCCCAGGGCGGCGCCCGCCGCGCCGCAGGCCACCGGCGGCAGCGCGCGCAGCCCGCGCCGCCGGGCCGCGCGGACGCCGCCCCGGGCCCCGCCGACGGCGTCGGCCAGCGCCTCCGCTCCCGGGCGCCGGCGAGGATCGCGGTGCAGCCCCGCGTCGATCGCGCGGGTCAGCCCGGCCGGCAGGTCGGGACGCTCGCGCGCCAGCGGCGGGATGGCGCCGGACGCCGCCCGGCGGGCCGTCTCGGCGGGGGTGGCGCCCGCGTTCGGGTTGGTGCCAGTCAGGCACTCGTGCAGCACGAGGCAGGCGGCGTACACGTCGGCGGCCGGGCCGGCCTCGTCGCCCACCGCCTGCTCGGGCGCCATGTAGGCGATGGTGCCGACGACGTCCCCGGTCATCGTGAGCCCCGCCTCGCCCGACAGCCGGGCGATCCCGAAGTCCGACAGCCGCGCGTGGCCGTCGCCGCCGATCAGGACGTTCGCGGGCTTCACGTCGCGGTGGACCACCCCGCGTTCGTGCGCGTGCGCGAGCGCCCGGAGCAGGTCCTCGCCGATGCGCAGGGACTCGCCGTCGCGGGGCGGCTCGGGGCCGCGCAGCAGCTGGGACAGCGACGGGCCCTCCACCAGGTCCCACACCAGGTACAGGTGGTCCCGGTCCTCGCCCCAGTCGCGCAGGCGCACCACGCGCGGGTGGTCCAGGCGACCGGCGGCGCGGACCTCGGCGCGCACGCGCTCGGCGAGCCCCAGCTCCACGGGGACGGCCTTCACCGCCACGTCCTCGCCGGTGTGGAGGTCGTGCGCCCGGTGCACGACGGATGTCGCCCCGCGTCCGATGGCGGCGCCCATGACGTAGCGGCCCAGGACCGTATGGTCGGCGGCGGTGCCCGTGGGGATGCCCATGGGGGACGATCTTCCACGATCGTCGCCCCCATCCTGTCCGAGCCGGGTGCTCCCGATGCGGTACCATCCCGCATCCCTGACGGCAGGAATGCCTGGGCGAGTGGTGGAATTGGTAGACACGCTAGGTTCAGGGTCTAGTGCTCAATTGAGCTTGGGGGTTCGAGTCCCCCCTCGCCCACCTTCACCTCACCACCGGACGTAGCCGTGGCCGAATACGACGACGACCGTCCCGACTTCGACGCCGTGTTCGCGGATGATCCGGAGACCGAGCGGCCCTCCCGTCGTCGGCTTTCACGGCGCCGCGAGGACGACGCCGCGGACGGCAGCACCGGCGAGATCCCGCGTGCCGCGTCGTCCGGCGCGCCGCCGCCGGGATCGGCATCGGCCGGCTCCGGGGCGACCCCGTCCGGCGCGTCCGGATCCGGATCGGTCCCGCCGGAGGACGACTTCGGCTTCGGCGACGGCGTCGACGAGGGGCCGCCGCCCGACCGCGACCGCGGCCGGTCGTCGACACGCAGCGGGAGCCGCTCCCGGTCGCGGGGGTCGTCGCGCGCCGGCGCGGGCGGCCGCGCGCGGGGCACGGCGTCGCGACCGCGCAACGGCGGCGGCGGGCGGCGCGGCGGCGCGTCGGGCGGCGCGGCGGTGCTCCAGCAGCCGCGCGCGCGCCTGGTCGCGCTCATCGTCTTCGCGGTCATCCTGGTCGTGGTCATCGCGCTGGTGGTCAAGGACTGCCAGCGGAGCCAGCTCGAGGACAAGTACACGAGCTACATCAACGGGGTCGCGCAGATCCAGACGACGTCGGCGGAGCAGGGCGCCCGGCTGCGCCAGGTGATGGCCAACCCGCGCGGGCAGCGCCCCCCGCAGTTGCGCGCGGCGATCCTCGCCATCTCGAAGGATGCGCAGGGCCTGGTGGACCAGGCGGAGGGCCTCGACCCGCCGGGTGCCCTCAACGCGCCCCAGCGGAGTCTGATCACCGCGCTGGAGTACCGGGTCGCGGGGCTCAACTCCCTGGGCGACAACCTGCCGGCGCTGCTGCAGCGCGACGATGCCCAGACGAAGGCGGCGGGCATCGCGAAGCCGATGCAGCGGTTCCTGGCGAGCGACGTGATCTACGAGGACTCGTTCAAGGGGCCGGCGATCAAGTCGCTGGAGGATGACGACATCACCGGCATCGAGGTTCCGGCCCTGCAGCCCTTCCTGCCGAACGCCTCCTACGCGTCGCCCGACGGCGCCAAGGCGCTCCTGCCCGACCTCCAGCGCCGGACCGCCGCGAGCGGGGGCGGCGGCGACTCCGGAAGCACCGGCAACCTGCGTGGGACGTCCCTGGAATCGACCGTGGCGCTCCCCTCCGAGACGCGGCTGGTGCCCGGCCAGGTGGCCACCGTCCAGACCTCGGAGCTGCTGAAGTGGAGCGTGACGGTGAAGAACGGCGGTGACTTCGACGAGAAGGACGTCGTCGTCCGCGCGTCCTTCTCGTATTCGGCCACCCCGAACGACGTCGACACCCGCGAGGTCTCGATCCCCTCCATCGCCTCCGGCGAGACCACCTCGGTGGAGATCCCCGGCCCCTCCGCGGACAAGGTCGTGTTCGGCGAGCAGGGGCTGCTGGTGATCGAGGTCGAGGCGGTGAGCGGGGAGACCCGGATCGACAACAACAAGGCCGAGTACCCGGTCAAGATCACGGTCTGATGGAGGGGTCCCTGCTCGTCGCGGTCGCCGCCGCCGCCGGCGCCGTCCTCGCGCTGGCCGGCGTGCTGGCGCTCTGGGTCGCGTTCCGCCGGCTCCGCGCGGCCCAGCAGGTGCTGCTGCCGGACGGCGCCACCGCCGGCCTGATCGACCGGCAGGCGAGCCTCCAGCGCGCGGTGCTCCGGGTGGAGGAGGGTCTGAGCGACCTCCAGAGCCTGGTCGAGCGCCAGGGCGAGGTGACCGAGCGCAGCCTCGCCACGTCCCTGCGGTTCCAGGGCCTGGTGCGCTACGACGCCTACCGGGACATGGGCGGCAGCCAATCGTGGTCGATCGCGCTGATCGACGGCAACGGGACGGGTGCGGTGGTCACCTGCCTGCACGCCCGCGACCATGCCCGCATGTACATGAAGGAACTGGAGGAGGGCACGCCCTCCCAGCGGCTGTCCCCGGAGGAGGAGAAGGCGGTGGCGCTGGCCACGGGGCGCCCGGCGCGACAGCCGGCGCCGCCCCCCGAGCCGGTCGCGCCCGAACCCACCGAGCCCACGACCGGCGAGTTCCCGGTGGCGCGCCCGCCCGCGGCGGGAGACGGGTGAGGGCCGGCTACCTCGGTCCGCCCGGGACGTTCTGCGAGGAGGCGCTGCTGCGGCTCGCGGGTCCCGGCGCCGACCTCGACGAGGTGCCGTACCCGACGGTCATCGACTGCTTCCGGGCCGTCCGGGAGGGGGAGGTGCCGCAGGCGCTGGTGCCGATCGAGAACACGCTCGAGGGCGCCGTGCCGCAGACGCTCGACCAGCTCGCCTCGAACGGGGTGGCGATCCGGGCGGAGGTGGTGCTGCCGGTGCGGCACCACCTGATCGCCCGCGACCCGGACATGGCCCCCGGCCGGCTGGAGCGGGTGCTGTCACACCCGCACGCCACCGCCCAGTGCGCGTCGTGGCTGCGCGCCAACGCGCCGCAGGCGGTGATCACGGCCAGCAACTCGACGGCGGACGCGGTGCGCATCGTCGGCGAGGGGGACGCGGGCGCCGCCGCCGCCATCGGCACGCTGCGGGCGGCCGAGCTGTACGGCGGCACCCCCATCGCCACCGACATCGCCGACGCGGTGGGCGACAACCTCACCCGGTTCGTGATGGTGGGCACCGAGCCGGTTCCGGCGACGGGACCCGGCCGCTTCCGGACGTCCATCATCTGCGGCCTGGACCGCGACCGCCCGGGCGCCCTGCTCGCGATCCTCCAGGAGTTCGCGATGCGGGCGGTCAACCTGACCCGCCTCGAGTCCCGGCCCACGAAGACGGGCCTCGGCTCCTACATCTTCTTCATCGACATCGACGGGAGCCGCGAGCGGGACATGCGGGTCGCCGAGGCCATCGACGCGATCGAGGTCCAGGGCGTCGCGCACGTCACACATCTCGGTTCCTACCGCGCTGACGGGGGACCTGGCTAGAATCCCCCCGGGCTCAGGGTGAGAGACGGCAGCCCGCCGGCGTTCCCTCGTTCCACGCGCGGAGGAGCCCATGGCGCAGCAGGTCCTCGTCCTCAACGCCACCTACGAGCCGATCAACGTCTGCTCGCTCCAGCGCGCCGTGGTGCTGGTGCTGAAGAACAAGGCAGAGATCCTGGAGCGCGCCGCCCGCAAGCTGCGCAGCGCCGCGGCGGACCACGCCTACCCCCTGGTGATCCGGCTCGTCTACTTCGTCCGGGTGCCGCGCAACGAGTCGCGCAAGATCTCCCGCCGGGCGGTGTTCGCCCGCGACGGCTACGAGTGCCAGTACTGCGGCGCCGCATCGCATCTCACGATGGACCACGTGATCCCGCGCTCCCGCGGCGGCGGCTCGTCGTGGGACAACGTCGTCACGTCGTGCGCGCCCTGCAACCTGCGCAAGGGCAACCGGCTCCCGCACGAGATCGACATGCACCCGCGCACCACACCCCGCCCGCCGCGGCCGGACGTGTTCATCTCCGTCGCCGCGCCCCGGCAGCCGAACGCCTGGCTGCCGTACCTCGCCGCGTCCGCGGCCTGAGGCTCAGCCCTCCCCGGCCGCCCGCCGCCCGGCGCGGGTGAGGCGCAGCCCGACCGTGGTCTGCTCGCGGCCGGTCACGCGCACGATGAGCAGTCCGCGGTGCTCCAGGCGCTGCACGCCCTCCTCCACCAGTTCCCGGTAGGACTCGCGGAGGTCCTTCGGCATGCCGGGGAACAGCCCGGTGCCCCGCGGGTCGAAGGGGACGAGTGCCTCCTCGGCCGGCACCACGCCGTCCCGCGCCCGGCCCCCGGGGCCGAACAGCCGCCGCAGCACCTCGTCGGCCAGCTCGTCGAGGGGGAGCCCGTCGAGGCGCGCGAGGTCGGCGCGCAGGTCCATCTCGTCGCGCTCGCGCCGGCCGCCACCCCCGAGCAGTGCCACGCGACGATGCTACCTCCGGCGGCGGCGAGGAGGGGCCGTGCGGCCGGCGCACGGACCGCTCCGGCCTGTCATGGCGGGCGGCCTCTGCGGCGCGCGTCACGCCCCGGCTGACGGGGGGTGACGGCGGGCTATCCTCTTCCCGCGCCCTCGTAGCTCAGTGGATAGAGCACAGGTTTCCTAAACCTGGTGTCGCAGGTTCGATTCCTGCCGGGGGCATCGACTTCGCGCTCGGTCCTCCGGGAGCGAGGTCGACCACCGCGTACGGGGCGCAGCGCTCCACGCTCCCGAACAGAGGACGGAACGCGGGCACTGTGCGCGGTCCGCTCAGTCAGCGTCGGACCGACCGGGCCGCGCGCTCGCTCGCCCTATTTGAAGTCCGCCGGGCGGGTGCTGCCTCCCTCAGCGTGATCTGCAGGCGCCGGCAGGTGCCCTTCCAGGCGCTGGTCGCCTCGAGGCCGACCTTGACGGGTATCGCCGATCCCACCCTCGCCTTCCAGTCGCCTACCCCGTGAAGGTGGTCAGGATGGCGCGGTAGCCGGAGCTCTGGCCGGTCCGGTTCGGGTGGAAGCTCTCGACGGTGTTGAAGATGTTCAGCCCGTTGAGCCAGGTCGTGGAGGAGCATACGGCGTGGCCCGTGAAGGGCCCGAGTGCACTCCGATAGGCGAATCCGCTGGCGCCGGCGCGCGCGCCGATCACGCGGTCGATCTCCTCTGACAGGAGGTTGGCGTTGGCCCGCTCGCTCGAGGTGATCCCGCTGGTGCCGAAGCAGCTCGCCGCCGAGAAGAGCCGCGGGTAGCCGAGCACGACCACCCGGGCGCTTGGCGCGCGCGCCCTGATCGCCGCGTAGACGGCGTCCAGCTTCGTGTTGAGCGTGGCGGCGGCGGACGTCGTGGCGTTCGTCAGTGCGGTGTTGCAGTCGCTCTGGACGCAGCGCTGGATGAGGGTCGCGAAGCCGAGGTCGTTGCCGCCGACGGTGATGGTCGCGAGCGTCGTCGTGGCCGCGAGCGAGTTGATCTGCGGCGGGAGGGTCGAGGTGCCGTTCAGGACGGTGGTCGTCGTGGCGCCCGAGCAGGCCACGAAGCTGAGCGCCGTCCCGGGGTGCGCGGCCGACCACAGGGCGGGGTAGGCGTACGTACTCCGCTTGCACGAGGAACTCAGCGTGTACGAGTTCGTCCCAACGCCGGAGGAGTACGAGTCCCCCAGCGCGACGTAGTTCTCAGCCGCCGCCCCGAGGCCGGGCGCGGCCAAGGCGGCGAGCGCGACCAGCAGGACGGCGATCCAGGGCGTTCGACGCGCGCGCGACATCGCGGGGCTCCTCGCTGCGATCGGTCCGGTTGCCGGCCCCGCGCCCGCGATCGAGCCAACGGGGCAAACCTATTGCGCCTGCGCCAGGCGCCGCAACCTCGTCGACGCGCAGCCTCAGGTTCGGCCGGCATCCGGCACGCGTGGAGCATCCGGCCGTCGATCACCATCTGGCGGGATCGGCGAGCGGAGCGTCGGCCATCGGGCAGCTCCGGGGATCGGTCGCGGGGTCGAGGCTATCCCGGGGTGGCTGCGGAAGGCGATCGTCGCCAGGACGGCCGGGGAGGTGACGCAGATCGCCGGCACCGCCCCGGGCCGTCGTGTTCGCGGACTCAGGTGGCGAGTTCGCTCTTCGCCCCCCTCCAACCGGCGGTCAGCGCGTAGATCACCGCGGCGTCGAGCCCGATGATGACGAGCGACCAGAGCGGGTACGCCGGGAACCATGAGAACTGGATGATCACGTTGACCACGACGGCGCCGATCGCGAACCATCGCGCCGCCTCGTTTCCGGAGAACAGCCCCAGCGCGACGAGGATCATCAGCCCACCCCAGAGGAGTAGCGCCCAGCCCCAGTAGCTGTAGTTGGTGGTCGCGATGAGGCCGTTCTCGGTCACCAGGTAGACGTCCTTCTTGAAGAGCGCGACGAAGCCTTGGATGACGTTCAGGCACCCGATGGTGAACATGACGACGCCGGCGAAGATCACCCAGCCGGTCCACGCCGATGGTCCTACTTGCACGTTCGGGGACATGATCCCTCCATTTCGCGGTCGTCCACCGAGTTGGGTTCGACAACCGGGTCGGTTCGCCTCCAGGGGCTGCGCGACCGTGAGCTCCGCGGCCTGAACCGACGTCGGGGGTCGGCCCCGCCATCCGTACGGCCGGACGAGGGGTCTTTCCGGGCCGAGTGATGCGGACACGACCCGCCCGCAATGTTCTGGCGGAACGCGATCTGACGCGGTTTCGCAAGTGGGATACAAGGGACCCCCGCCCGCCACTGGAGGCCTGCGCTGGCCACGCTCCCCGCCCGATCGCGTACGCCGGATCCGCCGTCCGTCGCCGGATCGCTGGGCGTGCTGGGCGACGGCGCGCTCGCCGACCTGGTCGCGTCGGGCGACCAGCGCGCCTTCGAGCTCATCTACGAGCGGCACCGGGCCGAGATCTTCCGGTACTGCAGCGCCCTCATGCGGCACCCGCAGGACGCGGAGGAGGCCTTCCAGCTCACCATGCTGGCGGCCTACCGGGCCCTGTCGTCGCGCGGCCGCGCCTTCCGCGAGCTGCGGCCCTGGCTGTTCCGGATCGCGCACAACGAGTGCATGGACCTGCTGCGGGCGCGCCCGCGGTCGGAGGAACTGACCGAGCAGGCCGACCCCGTCGCCGGCCGGATGCACGAGCGCGCCGAGCTGCGCGAGCAGATCCGCGTCCTGCGGGCCGACATCGCCGCGCTGCCGGTGCGCCAGCGCTCGGCGCTGGTGCTGCACGAGATGAACGGGCTCTCCCACGCCGCCGTCGGCGAGGCGCTCGGCACCGACGCCGCCGACGCCCGCCGCCTCCTGCACGAGGCCCGGGTCTCGCTCGCCGCCTTCGGGATGGGCCGTGACCTCGACTGCCGCGAGGTGCGCGGCACGATCGCCGGCGGCGACCGGCGTGCGCTGCGCGCGCGGACCCTCACCGCGCACCTGCGGGGGTGCGAGGGCTGCGCGGCCTTCGCCGACGCCCAGGACGAGCGCCGCCGCCGCCTCGCGGCGTACCTCCCCGTGCTCCCCGCGATCGCGGCGGCGCGGATCCTGCAAGGGGTGCTCGACGCCCCGGTCCCCGCGCGGGCCGCGGCCGGCGCCCTCGGGGCCGGCGGCGTGGCCGTCGCCTCGGGCGGCGGCGGATCGGGTGGATCCGGCGTCGGCGCCGGCGCCGGCGGCGGCGGCGGCGCCGGCGCGGCGGGCGGCGCCGCGGGCCTCGGCGGCATCGCCGTGGCCGGCATCGTCGCGGCCGCGGCGGTGGCCGTCGGCGCGGTCGCCACGGTCGCGCTCACGGCCAGCGGCATCGGCCCGTTCGCCTCGCCGCCCTCGCACGCGACCCCCGACGCCGCCCCGGCCGTCGCAGTGAGCGCTCCGGCCGACCCCGCCGCGGCGCGGACGGGCGCGCGGGCCGCGACCCGCCCGGGCGGCGGCGCCGCGCCGGGGGCCGGGCAGTCGCTCGCGACCGCGTACGCGTCGGCCTCGCTCGGCTCCGGGGCGCTCCCGATCTCCGCGACCGACCCCGGCGCCGCGAGCCCCGGCACCGCCGATCCCGCGCCGGGGCCCGCGGCGCCGAAGCGCGCACCGGCGGATCCCGACCCCGCGCCCGACCCCGACCCCGCGACCCCGGCCCCGGTTGCTCCCGCACCCGCCACGCCGGATCCGTCGGTCGTGGGCGACCCCGTCCCGGCGGCGCCCACCCCGCCGATCACCGCGCCGGGCGACCAGACGCCCGCCGAGGAGCCCCGGACCGAGACGCCCCCGGTCGAGACGCCCCCGGTTGAGGAGCCTCCGGTCGAGACGCCTCCGGTCGAGACGCCTCCGGTCGAGACGCCTCCGGTCGAGACGCCCCCGGTCGAGACGCCCCAGGTCGAGACGCCCCCGGTCGAGACGCCCCCGGTCGAGGAGCCGGTCGATCCCCTGCCGGAGCCGGTCGATCCCGTGACGTGCCCGACGGGCTGGTTCCCCATCGGGGTCTCCATCGGGCGCGACGGCCGGACCATCGTCCGCCTCTGCAGCCCCATCGATCCCGGCACCGGTCCCGGCGTCGATCCCCGCCCGGCAGAGCCCATCGAGCTGCCCGGGGATCCGGTCAGGCCGCGGGTCCCGGCCGACGCGACCGACCCGGCGGCCCCCGATG
Source organism: Miltoncostaeaceae bacterium (assembly GCA_036826475.1). Classification (GTDB taxonomy): domain Bacteria; phylum Actinomycetota; class Thermoleophilia; order Miltoncostaeales; family Miltoncostaeaceae; genus Miltoncostaea. The sequence continues at coordinate 9,175 of DAISWG010000008.1, forward strand.
TGGCGACCGAGGCGCCCGCCGCGACCACGCGGCCCGAGCGCATCCCCGAGCCGGATGCCCCGCCGCCGGCCGTCACCGTCGTCGCGACCCCCGCTCCCGAGCCGCCGCCGGCGGTCGAGGCGCCCCCCGCCCCGCCGGACCCGGTCGCTCCCGCCGTCCCGGCTCCCGTCGTCCCGGCTCCCGTCGACATCGGGCCCATCCCGCCCGACGCGCCCCCGGGCTGACCGGGGCCGGGCTCAGTCCGCGGGGCCTGCTCCCCCGGGCGCCCACGACATGGGCAGGTCGCGGCAGGCGTCGATCGCCTCCTGCAGCGCGGCGACCTTCCGCTCGGCCATCGCGATCGCGTCGGCGCCGGCGATGAGGCGGCGCGGCGGCGGCTCCCGCCCGGCGATCGTCACCAGCGCCCGGGCGAGCATCGCGGGGTCGAACGGCTGCCGGCCGCTCTGGTCCTCCCACGCCCGGACGTGCTCGGCGGTGCGGTCGGCGTAGTCCGGGAGCGCTGCCGCGGCGTAGGTCGCCGACCGCCGCGTCAGCACCTCGGTGCGGAAGTTTGCGGGCTCCACGATCGTGGTGTGGATGCCGAACGGCGCGACCTCCGGCGCGAGCGACTCCATCCAGCCCTCCAGCCCGAACTTCGACGCGGCGTACGCGGAGCAGAACTCGACGCCCACAAGGCCCGCGCCCGACGAGATCGCGACGACGTGGCCCGAGCGCTGTGCGCGCATGACCGGCAGGACGGCCCGCGCCACCCGCATCGCCCCGAGGAGGTTCGTCGCGAGCTGCCGCTCGATGCGCTCGGGCGCCAACTCCTCGAAGTAGCCCGCGGCGAAGTCGCCCGCGTTGTTGACGAGCACGTCGATGCGGCCGAACCGGTCGACGGCGGCCCGCGCCGCCCGCTCCGCGTCGTCGGCGCTGGTGACGTCGAGCCTGACGGCCAGGAGGTCGTCCGCCGCGCCGACCGCGGCAAGCACGGAATCGGGGTCGCGGCCCGTGGCGACGACCGCGTCGCCGGATTCGAGCGCCGCCCGGGCGAAGTCCACGCCCATACCCCTCCCGGCGCCGGTGACGAACCAGACCTTCCCGTGACCCATCTCCGCTCCCATCGCAGGCGCCTCCGGCGGGCCGGGTCAACCTCGTACGCCGGGGGCGCCATGTCCAGCGGCCACATCGTCCCGTCGTGCCGGGCGCGGGCCCGGCCGCCGGCATTCCAAGGGTGGGGCCAATCGGACAGCGAGAGAACGCTGTCCGGGGAGACCGGTCCCGCGGGCCCATGCGCGTCCAACCCGCCGGCAGGTCACACCCTGGACAGCCCGACAAGGAGCGACGCGTGCGCAACATCCTCATGACCGCGGCGCATCCTCGTCCCCGCCAACGCCAGGACGGTGAACCTCCGCACCAAGCTGAGCTTCGTGCTCGGCTACTCGAAGGGCGCGCGCCCGAACCCCGACGCCAAGCCCACCAAGCCGGCGGTCAAGCCGATCAAGCTGGTCCCCTGACCGGATGAGCGGGGCGGCGCCGGGGCTCGCCCCGGCCGTCAGCCTCCGGCCGGCTGGAAGATCTCGACGGGGTTCCCGGCAGGGTCCTCGATCAGGATCTGCCGCCCGCCGGGGCCGGTGACGACGTCGTTGCGGAAGGTGACGCCGGCGGCGCGGAGGCGGGAGACCTCCGCGTCGATGTCGTCGACGACGAAGTGGATGCGGTTCCAGCCGCCCGGACCCGGGACGCGGCCGTCGGGCATCGGCCGCCCGGCGGAGCTGGCCGGGCCGCTCAGCAGCAGCCGCAGGCCGCCCCGGACGACGTCGGCGAACGCCGGCGCGGCGCTCGACCGGACGGAGAACCCGAAGTGGCCGCAGTAGAAGTCGATCGCCGCCTGGACGTCATCGACCATGTAGCGGACGCTGACCAGCTCATCGGACATGGCGCTCCCGCCCCTCCCGGTCGTGATCCCGTGACCGGGGAAACGTCCGCCCCGTGGCAGGCGAATGCAACCGCCCCGCCCCGGTCACCGCCATCCCGGCGCGCGGCGCGCGGCGCGATGGCATGTGTCGCGAGGGTGACAGAGGGGGCGTCGCGTGGGGGACGGAGCCGGGCGGCGATGCGGACGAAGGTGATCACACGACGCCACCACCCCCACCGAGGAGCCCCCGATGACCCGCACGCCCCGCAGCCTCCGCGCCTCCCGGCGCCTCGCCGCCGCCCTCGCCCTCACCGGCGCGCTCGCCGTCACCGGCCAGGCCATGGCGATCCCCGCCAACGACGACGACCCGCCCGCTCCGGCCAACAGCCGTCCGTCGGCCGCCCTCACCGCCACCCCGAACCCGGTGGTGGTGCCGCCCCAGCTGGTCGTCGCGCCGATCACCTCCAACGCCCTCCCCCGCGACGTCGGCGACGCCGTCATCCGGCTCGGCGCCCCCGTGCAGTTCAGCGCCGCCGGCTCGACCGACGCCGACGGCGAGATCGTGAAGTACGAGTGGGACCTCGACGGCCGGCCCGGCTTCGAGAAGACCACCACGACCCCGCGGACCTCCGCCCGCTACACCGCGACCGGCACCACCGCCGTCCGCGTCCGGGTGACCGACGACGTCGGCGCCACGGACATCCAGTCCCTCAACGTCGTGGCCCACCGCGCCCCCGTCGCCCGGATCACCGGCAAGCAGGTCGCGGTCGTCGGCGACGGCCTGGCCTTCGCCTCCGCCTCCACCGACGACAACGGCATCGCGTCCCTCGAATGGGACCTCGACGGCGACGGCACGTTCGAGCGCACCGGCCCCTCGGTGAGCACCTCGTTCGGCACCGTCGGCCCGCACCCCGTCGTGCTCCGCGTGACCGACATCCTCGGCGCCAAGTCCACCGCCACCCTGCCGGTCCGCATCCACCGGGCCCCCACCGCCCTCGTCGTCACGAACCCGCGGACGCCGGTCGTGAACCAGCAGACCGTCCTCGACGGCTCCCGCTCCACCGACGACGGCACCATCGCCCGGTACCAGTGGGACCTGAACGGGGACGGCACCTTCGAGACCGACACGGCCGCCGTCCCGCGCGCCACCACGACGTTCACGGCCACCGGCCCCGCGACGGTGGGCCTGAAGGTCACCGACGCCGACGGGGCCACCGACCAGACCACGCTCACGCTGACCGTTTCGGCCACGCAGGTCGCCACCGCCGACTCCCTCGGCCCGCGCGTCCGCCCGCTGGCCACGAAGCTCCGGATGTCCACGAGGGGCCGGGTCGCCCTGAGGGTCGCCTGCCCCGCCGGCGAGCAGGTCTGCACCGTCCGCGCCCAGCTCCGCGGCCTGACGGGCTCCCTCAAGGGGAGGACCCTCGGGACGGCCCGGACGCAGCTCCAGGGCGGCCGCCGCGCCACCCTCTCCATCCCCCTCACCAGGCAGGCCGCGAAGGCCGTCACCCGGGGCACCGTGAAGGCCCGGGTCGTCATCACCGGGACGGACGCCGGCGGCAACCGCGCCGTCACCCGCACCGCCGTGACCATCCGGTAGCCGCGCGCCCACCCCACGCCCTCGAGGGCCCCCGCTCCGGCGGGGCCCTCGCCGTGCCACGTTCAGTTGCGCGTCACGCCGTCCGGGTGGCGTCGGCGCAGGCGCCTGCGGCCCCCTCGCAGCAGCCCTCCACGATGCGCCCGCATCCGGAGCAGACGGCCTTGGCGCGGATCTCGACGAGCGGCGCGCCGCAGAGGGGACAGCGGTCCATGGCGCGAGGGTAGCCCTCGGGGCGGACGCGTCCCGGCCGGATCCCGGTTCGCGCGCGGCCGGTCCGGGAACCCACGCCCGCGATGGACCACGCCGATTCCCCGCGCCTGCTGCGCGCCTACCTCGCCGACCATCTCCAGCTCCACCGCGCCGCACGCGAGCTGGCGGGCCGGCTGCGCCGACGGGAGGCGGGCGGGTCGCTGGCGGCGCTGCTCGACGAGGTGGCGACGGAGCTGCGCCGCCAGGAGGGGGTCGCCGAGGCGCTGCTGCGCCAGCTCGGCGCCGGGCCCCCCTGGCTGCGGCGGGCGCTTGGCACCGCCACCGAGCGGGTGGGACGGCTCAAGCCCAACGGCCGCGTGCTCCGCCCCTCGCCGCTGGCGCCGGTCTTCGAGCTCGAGGTCCTCGAATCGCTGCTGGAGATGAGCGCACGCTGCTGGCGGGCCCTCGACCACGCCGGCGTCGCGGAGCCCACGCTGGTGCGGCCCCGCGCCGAGGCGTGCGAGCGGCTGGTGCCCCGGCTCGAGGCGCACCGCCTGGCCCGGGGTGACGCGGCGCTGCTGCCCCTGGGCGGCCGGGCGTGACCGTCGGCTCGGGGGCCCGTGGTGAGGAGCGCGTCCTCGACCTCGCCGGCCGGGCGTGGGGTGCGCTGCGCTGGCCCGTCGGGATGGCGGTCGCCACGTACCGGGTGGCCCGGCGGATCGATGTGGTGCGGCGCACCGAGACCCGGCCGGGCGAGGAGCCGCACCCCGTCGAGGGGGACGTCCCCGGCGACCCGGGGCCACTCCAGCCCCGCTCGGCGGGCGCGGGGCCGAGCGCCCGCCGCCGTTACCGGCTCCGGGTGCGGGACGCGCGGATGTCGCCGGAGCAGCTGATGTCCGCCCTGGCCGCCGACCCCAACCTTGCGTCGCCGTTCGAGGTCGCGCGGTTCGTGAAGCGGCGGGGGCTGATCGGCGGGATGCGGGAGGGCGACGAGTACGTCGTCTGGATGCCCGGGCCGTGGAACGGGCCGGTGCGGGTGGCGGAACGGACGCCCACCTCGTTCCGTCTCGCCACGCTGGCGGGCCACATGGAGGCGGGGCAGATCGCCTTCTCGGCCGCCCGCGACGGCGACGAGCTCGTCATCGACATCACGTCGTCGGCGCGGAGCGGCAGCACCCCGTTCCGCATCCTGTACGGACCGCTCCGGGTGGGGCAGGAGTTCCAGCTGCACATGTGGGTGCACTTCCTCCAGCGCGCGGGCGCCCTGGCCGGCGGCACCCCCGCCGGACCGGCGGAGGTCACGACCATCCGCTACCCCGACGACCGGGGCGGCCTGTCGCGGCGCGCGTCGCCGCGGGCGATGCGCGCCCTGCGCGCCCTGCCGTCACGCGAGCCCAACTTCAGCTCCGAGGCGCTGTCGGCGCACGACCCGGCGGAGGGATGGCGGGTCGACGACCACCGCATCGACCTGCCGCGCGAGCCGCCCGGCCCTCCGCAGGACGGCGGGCCGTGGGCGATCGCGGTGGAGGTGCTGCGCGAGTACGGCTTCGCCGACCCGTCGCTGATCCGAGCCGTCTACGACCCGGCGTCGCCGCTGGACGGCCGCGACATGCTGCTGGAGGGGCGGTTCATGGGCCTCAGCTTCATGCTCGGGGTCCGGGTGGTGGCGACCGTGGACGAGACGACGGCGCTGGACGGCCGGCCCGCGCGGGTGTGGGGGTGGAGCTACGCCACCCTCCAGGGCCATCTCGAGATGGGCCGCCTCGACTACGCCGTCGTGAAGCGGTGCGACACTGGGGAGGTGCAGTTCCGCCTGCACGCGGTGTCGAGGCCCGCCGCGATCCCGAACCCCGTCGTCCGCGCGGGCTTCCGCATCTTCGGCCGGCGGCTCCAGAAGCGGTTCGCGCGCACCGCGGGCGAGCGCATGGCGCGCATCGTGCGGGAGCGGCTGGCCGCGCGCGACGCGTAGGCTCCCGTCCGATGGCATCGCGGCGCATCGACGTGGGCGAGGTCCGCCTGGCGGTCACCGAGGCGGGCGACCCGGCCGGCGAGCCGGTGATCCTGCTCCACGGGTTCCCGGAGCTCGGGCATTCGTGGCGCCACCAGCTCCCGGCGCTCGCCGACGCCGGGTTCCACGCGGTCGCACCCGACCTGCGCGGCTACGGCGACTCCGACCGCCCGGCGTCCGTCGACGACTACGGCGTCCAGAAGCTCGTGGGCGACGTGGCGGGACTCATCGCCGCGCTCGGCCACGACAGCGCCCACCTGGTGGGGCACGACTGGGGCGGCGGCCTCGCGTGGGGCCTCGCCGGGAACCGGCCGGAGCTGGTGCGCTCCCTCAGCATCCTCAACGCGCCCGTCGGCCAGGTGTCGGCCCGGCTGCGGTTCGAGGATCCCGACCAGCGCGCGAAGTCCTGGTACATGCTGCTGTTCCAGTTCCCCGGCGTCGCCGAGACGTGGCTGTCGCAACACGACTTCCGGAACCTGCGCGAGTTCGTGTTCGACCAGGCGCCCGAGGCGTTCCCGCCGGAGGACCGCGAGCGCTACGTCGCCGCCCTGCGCCGCGACGGCGCCCTGACCGCCGCGCTCAACTGGTACCGGGCCAACATGCCGCCGGCGGCCTGGCTGCGCGAGCCGCCCGACCCGCCCCCCGTCACGGTCCCCACGTTGATCATCTGGGGCGAGGCCGACACCAACCTCGGCATCACCCTGCTCGAGCGGAGCGCCGCCACCGTCACGGGCCCGCTGCGGGTCGAGCGCCTGCCGGGGATCAGCCACTGGGTGCAGCAGCAGGCCCCCGAGGCGGTGAACCGGCTGCTGGTCGAGTTCCTCGCGTCGCAGCGCCCCTGACGATCGCCTGACCCCGGGGCCACCGGTCAGTCCCCCGGCGGATCCCCGCGCAGCCGCCGCCGGTCCAGCTTCCCCGAGGGCAGGCGGGGGAGCGACGCCCGCACCGTGACGGTCCGCGGCGCCATGTGGGGCGCCAGCTCATGGGCGACGTGGCGGCGGAGCACGTCCGCCAGGCCGTCGTCGTCCGCGCCTTCGGCCAGCACCACGAACGCCGCGGGGCGGGTGAGGCCCTCGTCGTCGTCCACCCCGATCACCGCCGCCTCCGCCACGGCGGGGTGGCCGAGCAGGGCGCCCTCCACCTGCGACGGGCTGACCCAGCGGGCGTCGACCTTGAACAGGTCGTCGGAGCGGCCGAGGTGCCGCAGCATCCCGTCCTCGTCCTCCATCAGGGTGTCGCCCATCGCGATCCAGTCGCCGCGCACCAGCTCGCGGGTCTCCTCCTCGCGTCCCCAGTAGCCGCTGGTGTTCGAGGCGCTGCGGATCCACAGCCGGCCCGGTTCCCCCCGCGCGACGGGCGTGCCGTCGTCGCCGGCCAGCTTCACGTCCACCCCGGCCACCGGGCGCCCCAGCACGCCGGGGCGGAAGGGCTCCCCGGGCCGGGTGGAGATGACGATGTTGGAGCACTCGGAGCAGCCGAGCCCCTCGATGAGCTCCACGCCCGTCACGTCGCGCAGCCGCTGGGCGACCGCGCCGGGCAGGCTGTCGCCCGACGAGACGGCCAGGCGCACCGTGCGCAGCGCATCCGGGTCGGGGTGGCGCTCCAGGAAGCGGGCGAGCTGGAGCCAGAAGGTCGGGACGGCGCTCACCACGGTCACCCGCTCGCGGGCGACCGTCTCCAGCACCCCCCGCGGGGACGGCCGCGGCCCGGTCAGCACCGCCGTCGCGCCGCTCCCGATGACGCGGAAGAAGCCGTTGCCGAACCCGAGCGACGTGAACAGCCGGGCCATGGAGTGGCAGCGGTCCGCGGGCCCCAGGCCCAGCACCTCGGCCGCGTAGGTCGCGATGCCGGTGCGCATGTCGCCATGGCCGTGCATCACGCCCTTCGGCCGTCCTGTCGAGCCGGACGAATAGATGAGGTAGGCGAGGTCGCCGGGCGCCACGTCGGCCACGTCGGCCGGGGCGCCGGCGTCGAGCTCCTCCGGGCGGACCACCCGCCCAGGGGGCGGCTCCTCCTCGGCGCTGACCACGACGGCCGGCGCGCAGTCCTCGACCAGCAGCGTCAGCCGTTCGGGCTCGGTGGGGTCGGCGGGGACGGCGACCGCGCCGAGCGCCGCCGCGCCCAGGAAGGCCTGCACCCAGGGGCGGCCGTCGCGCAACGCCACCAGCACCCGGTCACCGGGTCCGACGCCCGCGTCGCGCAGCCCGCCCGCCGCCCGGCGCGCCGCCGCCTCGAGCTCGGCGAACGTCCACCGGCCGCGCTCGTCGACCACCGCCTCACGGTCGCCGTGGCCATCCGTGACCCACCGGCCCACCAGCAGCGTGACGAGGTTGTCAGGGTGGCGGCTCACGCCGCGGGGGCCAGGACCGCCTCGGCCAGGGCGTCCATGACCTCGGGTGGCACCCGCGACGGCAGCACCAGCGCGGCGTGCGTCACCCCGGCCTCGGCGTGGGCGGACAGCGTCGCCCGCAGGTCGTCCGGGGCCGCGACGATGCCGGTGCTCGCGAGCCACCGCAGGTAGGGCCCGGGGGCGCTGTCGAGCGTTGCCGCCTCGGCCCGCACCCAGCCCTCTGCCTCCCGGCGCGAGGGCACGGGCAGCACGAACGTGTAGAGGCAGCACGCCAGCGGCGGCAGGCCCTCGGGGCGCGCCTCCCGCGCCACGCGCAGGCGGCGCCCGGATTCCTCGGGTCCCACGAACGCGGCCACGATGCCGTCGGCCCGCTCCCCGGCCATCCGCAGCAGCCGCGGCCGGTGGGCGGCGATCCAGATCGGCGGGCCGCCCGGCTGCGGCGACGGCGGCACGTTGGGCGGCGCGTCCTCGTCGTCGCGGAACATCGCGCGGATGGTGGTGAGCGCCGCCGAGAGCCGCTCGGTGCGCTCCGGCGGCGACGGGAACGGGATCCCGTACGCGCGGTGCTCCGGCACGTTCGACCCCGAGCCGAGGCCCAGGATCACCCGCCCGCCGGAGATGACGTCGATGATCGTCGCCATCTTCGCCGCGAGCGGCGGCGGCCGATAGCTGGCCGACGCGACCACCGTCCCCAGCCGCACGCGCTGCGTGAGGGGCGCGAGCGCGGCCAGCGTGGCGAACGCGTCGAAGGTGGGGTCGCGCTTCACGCGGCCCGGCGACTGGAGATGGTCGTTCACCCACACCGAGTCGAAGCCGAGCGCCTCGGTCCGCAGCGCGGCGTCGCGGATCGCGTCCCACGACGAGCCGTACTGCGGCACCCGCAGCCCGATCGCCGGGAGGTCCGCCATGAGGTGGGTTCTACCCGGGGCCGAGCACCACGACCACCTCGGCCCCGTCCGGCGCCGCGTCGGACAGCGCGCCGGAGGACGGCAGCTGCTGGACGGCCGAGACCTGGAGGTCGCGCGCCACCCGCTGCGCGGCGGCGCGCTGGCCGGGGCGGAAGTAGACGATGGTGGGGCTGGTGGAGGTGGGGGCGTTCCCGGTGGTGACGCCGACGTAGCCGAGCCCCTCCGCCTCGCCGGCCGTCCTCGCCGCGAGGCCGGTGGTGCTGGTCCCGTTGAGCACGGCGAGCGCGATGTCGGCGCGGTCGGGCGGCGCCGCGGGCTCCTGCGGGGCCGTGGTGGTGGTGGGCGCGGTCGCCCCGCTGCCGGACGTGCCGGTGCCGGTGGTCGCCGTCCCCGTCGTGGTCCTCCCCGTGGTGGCCGTCCCGCCGCCGCCCCCGCCGCCGGTGGTGATGACGGGCACCTCGGACTGGTCGCCCTCGGGTGTCGGCGCGAGCACTGTGACGGGACCGTCGTCGCCGCGGAGGATCCACCCGCCGATGAAGCCGATGACCAGGCAGGAGACCACCAGGAGCACCGGGCGCACCCAGGCGCGGCCCCCGTCGGGGGGCCCGGGCGTGGGGGTGCCGGGATCGGTGCTCATGCCGGCGGCGATGCTACCGGCGACCTCGGCCGGAACCCCGGTATGCCGTCAGCCGGGACTGGTGATAATGTTGCCGCCGGTCGCGCAAGACGTGCACCCGGCGTTCCGTGAACCCGAACGCCGACGGTGTCAACACGACCCAGCCTCGCGGCCAACACACGCGCGTGAACGTGCGGAGCACGTGCGCGCCTCTGGAGGTCGGCAGTTGTCCGACGGACTGCAACCCACGACGGAACCGCGCCCCGCCGCCTCGCCCGGCGAGGACCTCGCGCGCGCGCTCGCCGACCCCGCCGCCGCGTGGCCGGACGTGGTGCTCCGCGACCACCAGCTCGAGGCGCTCGACGAGCTGGCCGGCCGCCTGACCCACGGCGCCACCCGCACCTGGGTGGACGCGCCGACCGGCTCCGGCAAGACCATCATGTTCCTGGCGCTGGCCGCCGCGCTCGGCGGCAGCACCCTGGTGCTGGTCCCGCGGCGCAACCTGGCTGAGCAGACCTTCGGGGCGCTCGCCCGTCACTTCCCCTCGATCCCGGTCCACCCCGAGGGCCCCGACGCGGCGGGCAGGCCCGGCGTCGCGATCTGCACCTACCAGGCGGCGCTGCGCCACCAGGAGACGATGGACTGGGAGTCCGTGACCCTCCTCATCTGCGACGAGGCGCACGCCACGCTCGGGGCGCAGACGCGCAAGCTGCTCGACCGGGCGGTCAACGCCGTGGCCGTCGGCTTCACCGCCACGGGCGCCACCACCACCGGCCACGTCGAGCAGGTGTTCGGCCCGGTCGCCGCGACGCTCGACCGGATGTCCGCGATCGAGCGGGGGATCCTCTGCCCGCTGCGCTCCCTCCGGGTCGAGCGCGCCGTCGACCTCTCCGACGTCGCGAAGGTGCGCGGCGACTTCGACCAGGCCAGCCTGGGCCGCGCGCTGGACCGCGCCCTGTGGCACCGCGCGTGCGCCGAGGTGTGGGTGGAGCACTTCCAGCCGCTCGAGCTCGCCGGCGTGGCGTACACCGCCACCGTCGCCCAGGCCCACGCGCTCGCCGACGAGATGACCCAGCGCGGCGTCCGCGCCGCGGCCGTGTCGGGCCAGACGCCCGCGCGCGAGCTGCAGCGGGTGCTGTTCGACTTCGGCGGCGGGCGCATCGACGTGCTGTGCAACGCCGACCTGCTCACCGAGGGCTGGGACGAGACGCGCGCATCCGTGGTGATGCACCTCGCGCCCACCACCTCCGAGCGGGTGTTCGTGCAGCGCCTCGGCCGCGTGATGCGGCCCGCGCCCGAGAAGGAGGCGGTGTCCGTCGAGTTCCTCCCCGCCGGGGAGCAGATGGGGGTGCAGACCAGCCACGAGGTGTTCGGGCTGGGCTGGTACAAGCCGCTCGGCCGCGTCGCCGGGCCGCCCGAGGGCGGCGAGCGCGGAAAGCTGGCCAAGGCCGCGGCGCTCCTGGCCGAGAAGGAGGGCGAGGCGGCCAAGCTGGTGAACCCGGCCGCCGCGCCGGGGCTCATCGCCGCGGGCCTGGCCTCGGGGGGCTGGCGCGCCGCCGACCCGGCGCTGCTGCCCGTCAACCTCATGGAGGAGTGGGTCCAGGCGGCCGGCGCCGACGTGACCGTCGACGAGCTCATCGACATCGTCTCCTCCGGCATCGACCCGCTCGCCGCGGTCCCGTGGTGGGCGCTCAGCGGGCTGGTGGCCCGCCGCCTCCAGGACGGCCTGGACCAGCCGCTGTGGCGTGCGTGGGCCACGGCTCTGCTGGTGCAGCCCGACCTCCGCCGGGCGCTGCCCGACGACGTGCCGCGGCGGGTGCTCGACCGCCTGCGGATGACGTCGCGCGAGCGGCTGCGAGCGCTGTGGTGGCACGCGAACCACTCCGGCAAGTGGGACCGGCTGGCGACGCTCGAGCAGCTCGGCCGCTCCAGTGACCGCCGCCGTCGCTGGTCGGCGCTCGACGAGTCGTCGGAGTGGGCGCCCAGCTGGGCGTGGGACGTGTCGCGCGTCCTGGCCGACGGAACCCGGCCGGGGCGCAACCAGGAGGCGGCGCGCATCGCCGCCTGGGAGGCGCACCACCTGATCGAGAACGGCGGCGAGATCCCCCTCATCGCCCTGTGGCTCCGCGCGGCCGGGGAGCCCCCGCCCGACCCGGCGCCCCCGCCCGACCCGCCGCCGCTGCGCCTGGGGCAGGCCGCCCGCCTCCTGGTGATCCTGGGTCCCGGCGACGTTCCGGCGCGCAGCGAGCACCTGCGCCTCGCGGCCCGCGCGGCCGGGGCGGTCGGGGGGTGGGCCCAGCTGCGGGGGTTCCTCGCCGGCCTGGCCCTGACGACGCCGGACGCCCGCCGCGCCGTCCGCGCGGCGGTCGGCGCGATGCAGCCGAAGGCGCTCATGTCGCGCCGCGCCTGGAACGCGCTGCGCTCGCGCCTGCCGCGCCTGCCGGAGGCCGAGGCGATCGGCGTCGGCGAGCAGCGCCGCAAGCAGAGCGACGAGGGCGACGGGTCGGCGACGCCCCGCCCGCGCCGCCGCCGCAGGCGCCGCCTGCGATCCGGCGGGGAGGGCGGCGGCAACGGGGCCCAGGCGCCCGCCGACGCCCAGCCCGAGCGCCGCGACCCGCCCGCCGCCGCCAACGGCGACGGCACCCCCGCCGAGGGCGCCGCCCCGGCGCGCCGCCGCCGCCGCAGGCGCCGCCGCCCGCGCTCGGCCGCCGCCGACGGGGGCAACGGCGGGGGCGCCCCCGACGCGTCCGGGCCGCCACCACCCGCCGAGGGGTCGTGAGCACCGTCCGCGGCGACCGCTCGGAGGTGGTCGCCGACGAGTTGTGGGAGCGGGTGCGGACGATGGCGGCGAAGCTCGCCGGGCTGGAGGCCGCCGCCGCACTCGGTGAGCTCGACGAGGAGGGACAGGGCCGCCTCGCGGTGCTGCGCATGCGCTGCGCCCGGGCCGCCGAGCGGGCGCAGCTGGCCGACGCGCTGGCGGATCAGGTTGCGGGCGTCCGCGCCGTCCGCGACCGTCACGCGTAGCCCGGCTTCTTCGTCACGCCATAGCCTGGGCTAACCAGGTCTTCACGTCGGCCAGGTACAACCTCTCTCCGTGAGCGACGCCCTCCCGCCCCTCGAGCCCCGGCACCGGTCGGACGGGCTCCCGCCGCTGGCCCCGCGCCCCGACGCGGAGCAGGCCCTGCCGCAACTCGAGCCGGCGACGCCCCCGCCGTCGGGCGGTCTGCCGCCGATCGCGCCCGGGCGGTCCGGGTCCGACGCGCCGCCCCCGCCGCCCGCCTCCCCCCGGGGCCGCCCCCGTGGGCGGACGCTGGGGATGGCCGCGGCCGTCGCGGTGGCCGTCATCGGCGCCGGCGTCGCCGGGGGCCTCACGGTGAGCGCGCTCGAGGGCGACCCGGCGGCGCCGCCCGCGGCGGAGCAGACCACCGGCCCGCAGACCACGCGGACGGCGCTCGAGGTGCCGCGGACCGACGACCTCGCGACCGCCGTGGCCCGGGTCGCGCCGACGGTGGTGCAGGTGCAGACCGACGCCGGCAGCCAGGGCAGCGGCGTCATCGTCGAGCCCTCCGGGCTGATCGTGACCAACAACCACGTCATCCGCGGGGCCGACCGCGTCACCCTGCTCACGCAGGACGAGCGTCGCGTGCCCGCCACGGTCGTGAGCGCCGACCAGCGCCAGGACCTGGCGATCCTCGAGCCCGACGGGCCCGTGGGCCGCGGCGCGGAGCTCGCCGGCGAGGGCGCCGCCCTCGACCAGGGCGACCGCGTCTTCGCGATCGGCAGCCCGTTCGGCCTCCAGAACACCGTGACCGCCGGGATCGTCAGCAACACCGGCCGGGTGAACCCCCGGAACGGCGTCCCGATGATCCAGATCGACGCGCCCATCAACCCGGGCAACTCGGGCGGCGGCCTCTTCGACCTCGACGGCCGCCTCATCGGCATCCCCACGTCGATCCTCGGCCCGATCTCCGGCAACGTCGGCATCGGCTTCGCCGTCCCCGTCTCGCGCGTCCGGGCGCTGCTCGACGGCGCGACCGCACCCTGACGCCACCCGTCCCGAAGGAGACCCGTACCGCGATGGACCACGACGACGACCGCACCCTCCACGAGCCGACGCTCGTGCCGCCCACCGGGTCGACGCCGCGCGAGCGCATGGAGGCCGTGCTCTACGAGCTGCGCCGCGTCGTGGTCGGGCAGGACCGCCTGCTCGACCGCGTGCTGGTGTCCCTGCTCTCCCGGGGGCACGTGCTGCTCGAGGGCGTGCCGGGCCTGGCGAAGACGCTGACGCTCGAGACGGTCGCCCGCGTGTGCGGCGGCCACTTCAGCCGCATCCAGTTCACGCCGGACCTCGTGCCGTCGGACGTGGTGGGCGGGCAGGTGCTCGACCGCCAGGGCGACTTCTCCACCCGCCTCGGCCCGGTGTTCGCCAACTTCGTGCTCGCCGACGAGATCAACCGCGCGCCCGCCAAGGTGCAGTCGGCGCTGCTGGAGGTCATGGCGGAGGGCCACGCGACGATCGCCGGCCAGAGCCACCCGACGCCGCGCCCGTTCTTCGTGCTCGCCACGCAGAACCCGATCGAGAGCGAGGGCGTGTACCCCCTCCCCGAGGCGCAGGTCGACCGGTTCGCGATGAAGCTGGTGGTCGGCTACCCGAGCATGGCCGACGAGGAGGAGATCGTGCGCCGCATGGCCTCCGACCCGCCCCAGCCGCGGCAGCTGCTCGACCCCGGCCAGATCATCGAGCTGCAGGAGGCCGCCGACACGGTCTTCGTGGACCATCGCGTCCGCGCGTACGCGGTGCGCCTGGTCAACGCGACGCGCAACCCCTCGGCGGAGGGCCTGCCGCACCTGGAGCCCTACCTCGACCTGGGCGGCTCGCCCCGCGCGTCGCTGGGGCTCATCCGTGGCGGCCGCGCCCTCGCGATCATCCGCGGGCGCAACTACGTGATGCCGGAGGACGTCCACAGCCTGTTCCACGACGTGCTCCGCCACCGGGTGGTGCTCTCGTACGAGGCGCTCGCCGCCGACGTGCGCCCCGACCAGGTGCTCGACGCGATCATCGATGCGATCCCGCAGCCCGACGTCGAGCTGGGTAGTGGCCGCGCCCACGGCTGACCGCACGCCGGAGGCCCTCCTCCGGCGCGTCGAGCTCCGCGTCGCGCGACGCCTGGACGGCCTGCTCCAGGGGGAGCGCCAGGGTCGCCGCCCGGGGCCGGGCGGCGACCCCGCGCTCACGCGGGCCTACGAGGACGGCGACGACGTGCGCTGGGTCGACTGGCCGCTGTCGGCGCGCCTCGGTGAGCCCATGGTCCGAGTGCCCGAGATCGAGCCGGTGCTCACGGCGTGGGCGCTGGTCGACCTCTCGGCGTCGATGACGTACGGCACCGCCGGCCAGACCAAGCTGGACCTGGCGCGCGACGTGCTCGCCGGCCTCGGCGTGGTGCTGCGACGCCGCGGCGACCGCCTCGGCGTGGTCGCCAGCCGCAACGGCGAGGTCGACCAGGTGCGCGCGCCGCGGGCCGACCGGCGGGGCCTGATCGCCGCGCTCGCCGCGCTCGACATGGTGCCCGTGGAGGACGAGGCCGGCGGCCGGACCGACCTGGTCCGCGCGGTCGGCGCGATGGGTCGCATCGCGCGCCACCGCGGCGCCGTCGTCGTGATCTCCGACTTCCCGCTCCAGCGGGGCCTGGAGCAGGCGCTCGGCGCCCTCGGGCGTCGCCACGAGGTGGTGGCCGTGGAGGTCCGCGACCCGCGCGAGCGGCACCTGCCCGACGTCGGCCCCGTGCAGCTGCGCGACATGGAGACGGGCAGGAGACGCCTGGTCGACACGGCCGACCCGCGGTTCCAGACGCGCTTCGCGGCCGCCGTGGAGGCGACCGACCGCGCCCGTGACGCCCTGATGGCCCGCGCCGGCGCCCGCCACGTGATCGTGGAGACGGGCCGCGACTGGGTGCTGCCGCTGGCGCGCTCGCTCGGGCGGCCGCCGAACCGCCGCCGCGCGGTGGGGGTCCTGTGAGCTTCGGGCAGCCGCTGCTGCTGCTGCTCCTGCTGGCGGTCCCGCTCGTCCTGGCCCTCGTGGTCTGGTGGCGGCGCCGGCGGCCCGCGGCGGGCATCCCGTACCCCGACCTCGACGTCATCGCCGCGGCCGACCCCGGACCGCGGCTGCGCCGCCACCTGCCCCTGGCGCTGGCCATGCTGGCGCTCACCGGCCTGGTGTTCGCGCTGGCGCGCCCGGCGGTCGACCGG
This sequence comes from Miltoncostaeaceae bacterium, assembly GCA_036826475.1. Lineage (GTDB taxonomy): Bacteria > Actinomycetota > Thermoleophilia > Miltoncostaeales > Miltoncostaeaceae > Miltoncostaea. The sequence continues at coordinate 24,989 of DAISWG010000008.1, forward strand.
CAGGTCCCGCGCGAGCGGGCGACGATCATGCTGGCGGTCGACGTGTCCGGCTCCATGGCCGCGACCGACGTCGACCCGTACCGGCTGCGCGCCGCGCAGGACGCCGCCCTGACGTTCATCGAGGAGGTGCCGCGCCAGTACCAGGTCGGTCTGGTGAGCTTCTCCGGCCAGGCGAACGTGCTGGTGGCGCCGACCACGGACCGCGAGGCGATGCGCCGCGCGATCGAGACCCTGACCCCCGACGGCGCGACCGCGGTGGGCGAGGCGATCGAGTCGTCGCTCGACGCGATCCGCTCCGTGCAGCCCACCACCGACGACAACGGTCGCCTCGAGGCCGCGCGCATCGTGGTGCTGTCGGACGGGGCGACGACCGTCGGCATCCCGCCGGCCGTGGCCGCCCAGGACGCGAAGGAGGCCGGCGTGCCGGTGTACACCGTCGCCCTCGGCACGGAGGACGGCGTGCTCTCCAACGGCCAGCCGGTCCCGCCCGACCCGACCGGCCTTCGCGAGATCGCCGACATCACGGGCGGCCAGGCCTACGAGAGCACCGACGCGGAGTCGGTGAGCGCGGTGTACGAGAAGCTCGGGTCGCTGGTGGGGACGGAGTCCGTCCGCTCGGAGGTGACCGCCTGGCCGGCCGGCATCGCCGTGATCCTGCTGATCCTGGCCGGTGCCGCGGCGTGGCGCGTCAGCCCGAGGCTGTCGTGAGCTGGCCGGTCTGGCAGGCCGAGCACTGGCTCTGGGTGCTCCTGGTCATCCCCGTGCTGATCGTGGGCTACGTGCTGTGGACGCGGACGAGCGGCCGGGCCGCCGCACGCTGGGCCGACCCCGCCGTGATGCGGGCGCGGCCGCCGGCCCGGACGCGGTGGATGCGGACGGCCGCGTTCGCCGTCGCGCTGCTGGCCGTGGCCGCCGGGATCGTGGCGATGGCGCGGCCCTCGGTGGAGGCGACGGGCCAGGAGCAGCGGAGCAGCGTGATGATCACGCTCGACATCTCCGACTCGATGGACAAGACCGACATCCAGCCGAGCCGGCTGGACGCGGCGATCGATGCGGCCGAGCGGTTCGTGGACGCCGCGCCGCCCGACACCTCGGTGGGCGTCACGACGTTCGCCGACCGGGCGTCGGTGCTGCTGGCGCCGACGAAGGACCGCGGCAGGATCCACGCGGCGCTGAACAGCATCACGCAGACGCGCGAGGGCACCGCGCTGGGCGCGGCGGTCACCACCTCGCTCGCCGCCCTCCAGGCGAACGGGTCGGTCACCGACCCGCCGCCCGCCGACCCGTCCGACTCCCCGGGGCGCATCCTGGTGCTCACCGACGGGGCCAACTCGATCCGGAAGGCCACCACACCGGAGGCGGCGGCGGAGCGCGCCGCCGCGGCGGGGGTCCCGATCTACACGATCCTGCTGGGCAACGACGCGGGCCGTCCCGACCAGCCGCTGCCGTCCGAGACGCTGACGGCGATGGCGAACCGCACCGGCGGCCTGTTCGCCCAGAGCACCACGGCCGCCGACCTGCAGGCCGTGTTCGCCGACATCGGGTCGATCGTCGCCCCGGTCGACCAGCTGCGCGAGCTGACGGTGTGGTTCGCGGGGGGCGCCGCGGCCCTGCTGCTCCTGGCCGCACTGATCGCGGGACTGTCGCGGCCACGGCCCCCGAGGCTCGGGGGCGTCCGAACCGCCTGAGCCGCCTGAAACCTCCATCTGCAACGTTGCAGACGCAGGTTCCAGGAGGTTCGGGCGCGGAGGCGGGGTTCACGCGGGGGGCCACGCGGTGAACTCTTCCGGGGCGGGCGTACGGATTCCGCGCGGACGGCGCGACCCGCCGGGCCTCCGCGCACCCAGAGAGAGGCACGACGATGAGACGAGGTCCCCTCGGCGGCTGGCGGCGTATCGGGCTGCTCGCCCTGGTGATCGCCCTCGCCGTGTCGGCGGCCGCCGCCGCGGCCGGCATCTCGCTCGACCGCTCGCCCTCACCGCCCCAGGCGATCCAGCGGGGGGCGGGGACCGAGAACGTGAGCTTCACGATCACGTACACGTCGGTCGCCGAATCCTGGGCGCTGCGGTTCAGCGATCCCGCGGGCGCCGTCGTGCAGCAGCAGGTGGTCCCGGCGCCGCGCGCCCCCAGCCCGATCGTCCAGGTGGGCGCGTACAGCCCGCCGGCGAACGCGCCGGTCGGCCGCTACCGGGCGAGCGTCGACTACAACGCCGTCGGCGGGCTCGAGGCGTCGGCGCTCGTGGTGTTCGACGTGGCCGACCAGCTCGGCACCCTGCAGATCGTGAAGTTCGAGGACATCAACGGCAACGGGTCCCGCGACCCCGGCGAGCCGGGCGTCCCCGGCTGGCAGTTCACCCTCGTGAACCCGCAGGGCAACGGCAGCGCCGTGCAGACCGGGGCGGACGGGACCATCACGATCCCGAGCGTCCCGGCGGGCACGTGGACGATCACGGAGGCGACCGACCCGCTGTGGGCCCCGATTACGCCGGTGTCGGGCCAGGTGACGGTTCCGGCCGGCGCCGTCGGCCAGTTCATCGCCGGCAACGCGCGGCCGGCGCCGATCACCGGCACGGTGTTCATCGACACCAACCGCAACGGGCGCCTCGACGCGGGCGAGGTCGGGCGCTCCGGCGTGCGGCTGGTGCTCACGGGCACGCGGCCCGGCGGCATCACGGTGATCCAGCGCGAGACGCTCTCCGGCGCGGACGGCTCGTACAGCTTCCCCGACCTGCTCCCCGGCAGCTACGTGGTGTCGGTCGCGGTGCCCGGCGGCCTCACGCCCACGAGTCCCCGGCAGATCACGGGCATCCCGATCCGCTCGGGCATCGGCAGTCCCAACAACAACTTCGGCCTGATCAGCGGCACCGGCGGCCAGACGCAGGGCGGCCCGACGCCGGACATCGGCATCACGAAGACCGCACCCGCGAATGCGCGCGCCGGCTCCGTGTTCGAGTACAAGATCACGGTGCGCAACCGCAGCGCCTTCGCCGCGACGAACGTCGAGGTCACCGATCTGGTGCCGGCGCAGCTGACGCTGGTGTCGATCCCGTCGGGCGCCACGATCCGCAACGGCGTGGTGACCTGGCGGGTGGGGACGCTCGCAGGGGGCGCGTCGAAGACGCTGACGATGGACGTCCGCGTGAACGCGAACGTGACGGGCGACATCGTGAACGCGGCGAACGTGACGGCCGACAACTTGCCGCCGCGGCGTGACACCGCGCGCACCGAGGTCGTCGGGCCCCGCCCGGTGGCGCGGACCGGGGGCGTGACGGGCTGATGGCGGTCAACCGAAGCCGCGTGGCCGCCGTCGCGGCGGCCACCGGCCTGGCCGCCGCATGCGCCGCGGTCGCGATGACCGCCGGCCCCGCCGCCGCCGGGCAGGGGTCCGCCACCGCGAACGCCGCCACCGCGCAGCGCCCGGTCGCGAGCCGGCCCACCACGAAGGAGGCGTGGACGGCGCGGGTGCTGCTGCCGGTCCACACCCGCAACGCCCCGCACGCGAAGGCGCGGAAGACGTCGAAGCTGTCGGTGAGCGCGCCGTACAACGGGAGCGCCAACGTGCTCCTGGTGCTGGGCGCGCGGGTCAACGCGGAGGGGGTCTGGTACAAGGTCCGCCTCACGACCCGGCCCAACGACGCCGCCGGCTGGGTGCCCGCCGAGGCGGTGCAGGTGAAGAAGACCCCGTGGCGGGTGGTCGTCCACCTGAACTCGCGGACGATGGACCTGCTGAAGAAGGGGAAGCGCGTCGGGACGTTCACGGTCGCGATCGGCACCCCCGCCAACCCCACCCCGACCGGCCGCTTCGCGGTCTCCGAGGTGGTGAAGCAGCGCAACCCGGGCGGCTTCTTCGGGACCTACATCATCACGCTCACCGCCCACTCCGAGAACCTGTCGGAGTTCGACGGCGGCGACGGCCGCGTGGCGCTCCACGGCACCAACCGACCGGCGCTCCTGGGGCAGGCGGTGAGTCACGGCTGCGTCCGCCTCGACAACGGCGTCGCCACCCGCCTCGGGCGCAACGTCCCCCCCGGGGCGCCGGTCGACATCGTGAACTGAGACCCGGCCCGGCCCGTGCGGGCCGGGCGCGGTTCACCGGCGGGCGTCCATCCGGTCCATCTCCCGCTGGATCTCCTCCTCGGTGGGCGGCCGCCGGCCGTAGGTCTTCGCGGCGTGGACGCAGATGATCACGGTCCAGATGGCGACCGCGTAGAAGTACCAGGGGTTCCACGTGTCGGGGCGCCCCTCGTCGGCGTCCGCGAACCGCGACGGCCACTCGTTGTCCTGGAAGTACTCGGTCAGCATCCAGATCAGTCCGAGCCCGACGACGCCGATCGCGTACGAGATCAGGTGCCGCCGGAAGGCGTGGATGCGCTCCACCTGCTGGACGGCGAGCGCGCGCAGCGCCTGCTCCTCCTCCGTCCGCGTGGGTGGTCGCGTCGTCTCCGTGGTCGACATGTCGTCACCTCCGATGTGTGAGGCGAGTGGACAACGGCCGCCCGCCGCCGACGGCCGCGACCGCCCCCATCCGGCATGTGGCGTTCTACGGAATCGGCTCGGCCCCGGGGAGACCATCCGAGGAGGCCCCATGAGCACGGCGATGAGCGGACCCACCCCGAGCTCGACACCCGCTGCAGAACCCCCGACGCCGAGGCGACGCCGTGGGGGAGGCGCGGGACGCCCTCATCGCCGCCGAGCTCTGGCGCTCCGACGTCTTCAGCCAGACGTGGTATCGCCTCAGCGGCTGAGGCGGGTCCCCTCCGTCAGCGCCGGCCGGCGGGCCCCGAGGAAGAAGATCCCCGGGAGCCCCGGCGTCTCGAAGCCGAGGCTCGGGTTCCGGAGCAGCGTCGACGCGGCGAGGGTGGCGGTGCCCGTGCGGTCGTTGCTCACGAAGAAGATCGCGCCGCCGCCCTCCCGCGCCCGGTTGCCCTCGATGAGCGTGTCGCGCAGCGTCAGGGTGAACCGGTTGCCGTCCAGGTAGATCGCGCCGCCGCTCCCGCCGCCCGGGGTGCCGCCGCGCGCCGGGTTCGCCCCGTCGCCGATCGCGCGGTTGCCCCGGAAGGTGCTGCCGCTGATCCGCCACGACACCCCGATGCTGCTCAGCGCCCCGCCGTTCGAGCAGCGCCCGCCCGTGAACGTGCTGCCCACCACCCGTACGGGGATCCCGTCGAACTGGCTGAGCGCCCGGACGGCCGCGCCGCCCACGTCGGGCCCGGCCGGGTCGCAGCGGTTGCCCACGAAGCGCGAGCGGATGATCGTGAGCCGGCCGCCCCGGGCGAAGATCGCGCCGCCTCCGCCGCCGTCGGTCGTCTCGCCCGTCGCGTCGCCGTCCCGGAGCGTGATGTCCTTCACCACCAGCCGCGGCGTCGCCTGGTTCTGGCAGTGGCCGGTCGTCCACGTCTGCGCCCGGTCGCAGGTGTTCTGGTAGAGGATCCGTCGCGCGCCGCCGCCGCTCAGCGTCACCGTCCCGCCGCCGTCGAGCACCACGCTGCGGCTGGTGTTGCGCACCTTCGCGGTGCGCCGCATCGCGATCGTCACCGGGGCGGGACCGCAGTCGAACGTCACGTGGCCGCCGCGCGCGACCGCCGCCACCACGGCCGCCGACGTGCAGCTGGCAGGGGTCCCCCGTCCGACCACCGCGCCCTCGGCCGGCCCGGCCCGGGCGAGCGCGGCCCCGGCCAGCAGGACGGCCCCGGCCGCGAGGGCGACCCTCACACGCGGCCCTCGGGGGAGATCAGCTCCGCCGGATGCGCCACCCGCACGTGGGCGCCGATCTCCCGCAGGCCCGCGCCGATCTGGATCGCGCACCCCGGGTTCGCGACCGCCACCACGGGGGCGCCGGTCGCGGCGATGGCCTCCGCCTTCTGCCGTCGCAGCCGCCCCGCCAGCTCGGGCTGCAGCACGCTGTAGAGCCCGGCGGCGCCGCAGCACCGCCCGCCGTCGCCCAGGTCGACGCACGTCGCGCCGGCGTCGCGCAGCATCGCCCGCGGCTCCAGCCGCTGGGCATGCAGGTGGTGGCACGCGTCGTGCACCGCCACCGTGCCGAGCCCCGCGTCGCGCGGGGGCGGCGTCAGCTCGATGAGGTCCACCGTCCGCTCCGCCACCCGCTCGGCGCGCTCCGCCCAGACGGGGTCGCCGGCGAGGAGCTCGCCGTAGGTCTTCACGTGCGCGCTGCAGCCGGACGCGTTCACCACCACCAGGTCCGCGTCCTCCATCTCGGCGATCCGCGTGCGCGCCATCGCCTTCGCCGCCTCCGGCTGGCCGTAGTGCATCGCCAGCGCGCCGCAGCATCCCGCCGGGGTGGTGCGCACCGCCCGGTACCCGGCGTCGGCGACCACGCGCATCGTCGCCCGCTGCACCGGCCGGAACGCCACGTCCATCACGCAGCCCGACAGCACCTTCGCCACCGGCCCGCTCCCCAGCTCCGCCGGGATCGGCTTCAGCAGCTCCGACACGCTCGCGGGCGGCGTGCTGGCCCGCTGGGCGGAGGGCGCCAGGCGGTCGAGCCGCAGCATCCGCGTCACCGCCAGCCCCCAGCCGGCGCTCTTCACCGCCCACGGCCGGGGAAGCACACCCGACAGCCCGACCCGCTTCACCCCGCGCACCGGGAGCGCGCGGGTGGGCTCCGCCTGCGCCCGCGCGCCCTCGATCATCCGCCCGAACGGGACGCCGCTGGGGCACGCCGCCTCGCAGGCCCGGCACGCCAGGCACTCGTCCATCATGGTCGTGAAGGACGCGTCGACCCGGGCGACGCCCTCCTCCACCGCCCGCATCGCGGCGATCCGGCCCCGGGGCGACGCCGTCTCGCGGCCCGTCAGCCGGAAGGTGGGGCAGTGCGGCAGGCACAGCCCGCACGCCACGCACTTGACCACGTCCTCCTCGGCCGGCGCCGGCCGGGCGGGGTCCCAGTTGCTCATCGGCTCAGGCCCACAGGAGCTGCCTCCGGTTGAGGATGCCGGCCGGGTCGAACGCGTCGCGCATCCGGCGCATGATCGCCAGTCCGGGAGGCGGCGGGCCCCAGGGGTCGGCGCGCAGGGCGTCGTCGCCGTCGGCCACCACCGCGTGGCCGCCGAGCTCGACCGCCCAGGCGCGCACGCGGTCGACCTCGTCGCCGTTCCCGACCGCCACCAGGCACGTGCCCACGCCCATCTGCGCCTCGTACGGCAGGTCCGCGTCCTCCAGCCGGCTGAGCAGCACCCCGAGCAGGGCGGGGGACACCCCGGCCTGCACCAGTCCGGCCCCCGCCGGGGCGGCTGGCGCGGCGTCGAGCGCGGCCAGCCCCTCCGGAGTCACGACGTCGTCCGGCGGGCCCGCCAGCTCCACCGCCACGCGCCCCGGCGCCAGCAGCACGCACGTCGGGCGCGATCCCCCCGTGATGATGCGCTCCGCGATCGCCAGCCGGTCGTCGAGCGACGCCTCCGCGCCGAACCAGCCGCGGGCGGGCGGCAGCGGCCACAGCTTGACGGTGACCTGCACGATCACGCCGAGCGTCCCCAGCGCCCCGACCGCCAGCCGTGGGATGTCGAACCCGCTCACGCCCTTCACGGTGCGCCCGCCGGCCTTCACGAGCCTGCCGTCGCCGGTGGCCAGCACCAGCTCCAGCACCGAGTCGCGCACGGCGCCCGACCGCAGGCGCTCGCGGCTGCTCGCCGCCGTGGCCAGCACGCCGCCGACGGTGGAGCCGGGCCGCACCTCCGCCTGGGGCCAGCACTGGCCGCCGCTCGCGGCCAGCTCGGCGACGGCCGCGACGGTCATGCCCGCCTCGACCGTCAGCGTCAGGTCCGTCGGCTCGTGCGCGACCACGGCGGACATGCCTGTCGTCTCCAGACGCCGCGGCGCCGGGGGTCCGGGGCGGCCCATCCGCGACCGGGTGCCGCCGCCGGCCACGTCCACGGCCTCGCCCGCCGCGCTCGCGACCGCCAGCGCTGCCGCGCACTCCTCGGGGGAGGACGGCCGGGCGACGCTCACAGCCAGGTGCCGTCGGGCAGCGATCCCGCGTCGAGCACGAGCTCCCCGCACCGGCTGCCCACCGGCAGCACCTTGGCCGGGTTCATCCGCCCCTCGGGGTCGAACGCCTCCCGTGCGCACGCCTGGGCGGCCAGGTCGACCTCGGTGAAGGTGAGCGGCATGAAGTCGCGCTTCTCCAGACCGATCCCGTGCTCGCCGGAGAGCACGCCGCCCACCGCGACGCATGCCTCGATGATGGCCGTGCCGGCGGCGTGGACCCGCTCCACCTGCTCGGCGTCGCGTCGGTCGAAGGCGATGAGCGGGTGCAGGTTGCCGTCGCCCGCGTGGAACACGTTCATGATCACCAGGTCGAACTCGTCGCCGATCTCGTAGATCCGCTCGAGGATCTCGACGAGACGGGTGCGCGGCACCACGCAGTCGTGGAGGTAGTAGTTCGGCGCCACCCGCGCCACGGCGCCGAACGCGCTCTTGCGCGCCTTCCAGAACAGGGCCGCCTCGGCCGCGTCGCGGGCGACCCGAACCCGCCGCGCGCCGGTCGCGGCGCCGACCCGCTCGACCACCGCGGTGTGCGCGGCCACCTCGGCCTCGGTGCCATCGACCTCCACCAGCAGCATCGCGGCGGCATCCACCGGCAGGTCGGCGTGGACGAACGCCTCGACGGCGACGGTCATCCGCTGGTCCATCATCTCCATCGCGGCGGGGATGACGCCGCCGCCGATGATGTCGCCCACGGCCTGCCCGGCGGCGCGGACCGACGTGAAGTCGAGGAGCATGGTCCGGACGTGCCGCGGCGTGCGCATCAGCCGCACCGTCACCTCGGTCACCACGCCGAGCGTGCCCTCGCCGCCGACCACGAAGCCGCGCAGGTCGTACCCCGGCGGGTTGGGGGCGGGGCCGCCCAGGCGCAGCACCTCCCCGTCGGCGAGCACGATCTCCATGCCGAGCACGTGCTGGGCGGTCACGCCGGACGCCAGGCAGTGGGGCCCGCCGGCGTTGGTGGCGACGTTGCCGCCGATGGAGCACGCCTGCTGGCTGGACGGATCGGGCGCGTAGTGGAGGCCCAGGTGGCGGACGGCGACCGACAGGTCCAGGTTGAGCACCCCCGGCTCCACCCGGGCGCACGGGACCGCGGGGTCGACGTCCAGGATGCGGGTCATCCGCGCGACGGAGAGCACGATCGCGCCGTCCAGGGGGACGGCGCCGCCGCACAGGCCGGTGCCCGACCCGCGCGGCACCACCGGCAGCCCGAGCTCCCCGGCGAGCCGCACGCAGTCGACGACCTCGGCGGTCGTCTCCGGCAGCACCACCAGCCCGGCGTCGCCCATGGCGATGGAGCCGTCGCGCGAGTACAGGCGCCGCTCCAGCGGGTGGTCGATCACCCGGTCCGGGGAGAGGAGTGCCTCGAACCGCTCGCGCATCGTGGCGGTGGGCGCCGTCGCCATGCGTGGACGCTACCGCACCGGCGGGCCGCTCAGCTGATGTGCGGCACCCCGCCGGCGGACGGCGACGCGGGCCGCCCGGCGAGCACCTCGGCGGCGGCGCGCTCGCCCGCCTCGATGGCCTCGATCACCGCCGACCCCGGGGCCAGGTGCACGCCGCCGAGCGCGGCGAGCCACTCGGCCGGCGCGCGGATCGCGTCGAGGTTGGCGAGGTCCGGGACCGGGTAGGCGCGCGGCAGCCGGACCACCTCCACCAGGCGGGCGGCGTCCGGGTCGTCCAGCAGCCCGAGCGGCTCGTGCAGCGCGCGTGCGCAGGCGGCGGCGAGCGCGGCGTCGGGGAGCCCCCACACCGGATCCGCGCCGGTCGCGGCGCAGTAGCACTCCAGGCCGATGGCGGTGGCGCCGTCGGGGGTCATCCCGGGGCTCCAGTTGCCCGGCTCGAACGCGCGCGAGAACGGGACCCCGGGCAGGTCGACCTGGATCCACGGCTCCTCGCTCAGCCGGTCGCGGTCGACCGCCAGGATCACGATGCACACCGCGCGCATCGGCACGCCGCGGGTCAGCGAGCCGGGCGCGGCGGGGGTCAGCAGCCGGGCGGCCGCCCCCGCCGGCATCGCCAGCACCGCGTCGCGCGTGGCGAGGCGCGTTCCGGCGCCGTCCGCCAGGCGCACGGCGCCGATCGCCCCGCCGGGGACCTCGATCGCCTCGACCGGCGTCGACATCAGCACCTCGGCGCCCGCGGCCCGGGCGGCGGCGGCCATCGCGTCCATGAGCCGCCCGATGCCGCTCTCCGGGAAGTGGAAGCCCTCGGGCGCGGCCTGGTCCTCCAGCAGCCGCCGGGCCCGCTCCGCGGGGATCCGCTCCAGCGGGAGGCCGTCGATCTTCTCGAGGTACGGGCGCATCGCCGCGTCCACGAACCGCGGCCCGAACCGGCGCCCCAGCTCGCCGGCCGCCGTGCCGTCCGGCCCGCCGAGGCCCACCGGCCGGGCCGGGCGCTGGTCCAGGTAGCGGCCGGGGACGATGCGGCCGTCGCGCAGGCACGCCACCGGCCGACCGACCCAGCGCAGATCCTCGCCCAGCAGATCGCGCAGCCACGCCAGGCGGGCGTCGTCGCGGACGAACGGGATGTGGCCGCCGAGGTCGTAGGCGAATCCGTCGCGCCGGCGGGTCACGCACAGGCCGCCGGGCGACGGCGCCGCGTCCACGAGCGTGACGGCGGCGCCGGCGCGGGCCAGCTTCAGGGCGGCGCCGAGGCCGGCGGGACCGGCCCCGACGACCACGGCGTCACGGTGTGCCATCCGTTCCAGGTTCCGATGCCTCCGTTCCCTGCGTCAACCGACCCCGGGTACGTCCGTCACCGGCTGACGGCCCTGCCCTGGGCTATGCTCGCCTGCCGTGAAGGCCGCCGCCCGATGACCCTCCGCATCCTCGCGCTCGTGCTCGCGGCGGTGCTCGCGGTCCCCGCGATGGTGCTGCTGCTCCGGGCGCCGCGCGGCGACGGCGCGCCGCGCGTCGTGTGGTGGAGCCTCGACGGGCTCTGGACCGTCGTCCCCGTCGCGCTCCTGGCCGCCCTCTTCGCGTTCGCGGTGGCCGCGTGACCACCCGCCCGCTCCCCGCCGTGCTCATGGCCCGTCCGCTGGCCGTCGCCGGCGACTACGTGCGCCTCACGAAGCCGCGGATCATCTCGCTGCTGCTGGTCACGACCGCGGGCGCGATGTTCGTGGCCGCGGCGGGCATGCCCGACGGGTGGCTCCTTGTCTGGACGATGGTCGGCGGCTACCTGGCGGCCGGCGGCGCCAACGCGATCAACCACTACATCGACCGCGACATCGACGGGCGGATGCGCCGCACGACGGAGCGTCCCGTCGCGGCCGGCCGCGTCGCGCCGGCGCGGGCGCTGGCCTTCGGCGTGGCGCTGGGCGTGCTCAGCGCCCTGGTGCTCGGGCTGGCCGCCAACTGGCTCGCGGCGGGACTCGCGCTGCTCGGCCTGGTGCTCTACGTCGGCGTCTACACGCTGTGGCTCAAGCGCACCTCGGTGCACAACATCGTGATCGGCGGGTCCGCCGGTGCCGTGCCGCCGCTGGTGGGCTGGGCGGCCGTGACCGGCGACCTCGGCCTGTCCGCGTGGCTGCTCTTCGCGATCGTCTTCTACTGGACGCCGCCGCACTTCTGGGCGCTGGCGCTGATGCTGGAGCGCGACTACGCCGCCGCCGGCATCCCGATGCTCCCGGTGGTCCGCGGGGTGCGCGAGACCAAGCGGCAGATCCTCCTGTGGACGCTCGTGATGCTCGGCGTCAGCATCCTGCCCGTCGTCTCGGGGGCGGCGGGGGTGACGTACCTGGTGAGCGCGCTGGCGCTCGGCGCGGTCTTCCTGGCGTTCGCGGCCCTCCTGGCCCGCGACCCCGGCATCCGCTGGGCGCGCGCCACCTTCCACTACTCGCTCCTCTACCTCGCGCTGATCTTCGTCGCCCTCGTGGTCGACGCGGCGTAGCGGGAGACCCGGTGTCGCGGGCCGCGCGCGGGCCGTCGTTCTTCCTGTCCCCGCTGGGGATCGTCTTCACCACGGTCGTCATCGACCTGGTGGGGTTCGGGATCGTCCTGCCGATCCTGCCGCTGTGGGCCGAGACCTTCGGCGCGTCACCCGTCCAGATCGGCCTGATCACCGCCTCCTACGCGGTGATGCAACTCCTGTTCGCACCGGTGTGGGGGCGGCTGTCCGACCGCTACGGCCGCCGCCCGATCATCCTGGTGTCGCTGGCGGGCAGCGCGGTCTCGGCGCTGATGATCGGGCTGGCCGGGACGCTGCTGATCCTGTTCGTCGCCCGGGTGCTCCAGGGGATCGCGGGGGCGTCCTACGCGGCGGCCCAGGCGTACGTGGCCGACGTGACCACCAAGGAGGAGCGCGCCCGCGGGATGGGGATGATCGGCGCGGCGTTCGGGCTGGGCTTCATCCTGGGCCCCGCGTTCGGCGCGATCTTCTCCGCCGTGGACCAGCGGCTGCCCTTCTTCGTGGCGGCCGGCCTGGCCGCGCTGAACTGGGTCATCGCCTACCGCCGCCTGCCCGAGTCGCGCCGGCCCGGCACGGGCGAGGCCCCCGCGCCACGGCTGGCGACCCTGCGCCGGGCGCTCGGCAGCCGGGAGCTGGCGCCGCTGGTGTGGCTCTCGTTCATCGCCACGTTCGCGTTCGTGGGGATGGAGAGCACGTTCGCGCTCTTCGGCGAGCGGCGCTTCGACTACGGCGCCGTCCAGATGGGGCTCCTCTTCACCTACATCGGGGTGCTCGCCGCGTTCGGGCAGGGCGTCCTGGTGGGCCGGATGGTGTCGCGCTGGGGCGAGTCGCGCGTGCTGGTCGCCGGGCTCATCGGGACGGCCGCGGGCCTCGCCGTCACATCCGTCGCGCACGAGCTGTGGGTGCTCCTCGTCGGCCTCATGTTCCTGTCGGTCGCGTCGGGCCTGGTGTTCGCCACGACCACCGCCCTGATCTCCCTCGCGGCGCACGAGCGGGAGCAGGGCGTGGTGCTCGGCCTCAACGCCTCGGTGGGGAGCGCCGCCCGGATCGTGGGGCCCGTCGTGGCCACCCTGCTGTTCCAGCACGCCGGCGTGGCGGTGCCGCTTGTGGTCGGCGCCGTGCTGTTCGCGCTGTGCGCCGCGGCCGCCATCCGTGTGCGGACGAGCCCCTCGCACGCCGCGGTCGCGTGAGGGATCGGAGGACCACGTTCCGAGGGACGTCTGACCCCCTCCCGCACGCCCCAGCGGGCCGGGACCAACTGATAGCTTCCCGCCCGTGCTGAGGTCCCGCCACACGCTCCCGCTCGCGATCATCGCGGTCGTCATCGGGGGCATCTGCATCGCGGTCGCGCTCCTGATCGACTGGGTGCCGCTGGTGGCCTCCGAGCAGGGCGACCGCGTGGATGACCTGCTCTGGTTCGTGATCTGGGCGTCGATCGCGATCTTCACGCTGGTCGCGACGGTGCTGATCTACAGCGTCTTCGCGTTCAAGGTGAAGCCGGGCGACGAGAGCGACGGCCCGCCGGTCCACGGCAACACGAAGCTCGAGATCATCTGGACGATCGTGCCGACGCTGCTGCTCGCGGTGATGGCCGTCTGGGCCTACATCGTGCTCGTCGACAACGAGGCCCTCGCGAGCGACCGCGTGGTCGTGAACGTCACCGCCCAGCAGTTCGCGTGGGAGTACCAGTACCCGGACGGCTCCGTCGGGACCGGCGACCTGCACCTCCCGGTCGACCGGCAGGTTGAGCTGCGGATGCGCTCCCGCGACGTGATCCACGACTTCTACGTCAAGGAGTTCCACGTCAAGCAGGACGTGGTGCCCGGGATCACGACGACGCTGATCATCAACCCCACCAGGACCGGCACCTACCAGGTGATCTGCGCCGAGCTCTGCGGCGTCGGGCACGGCGTCATGCGCTCGCGCGTGATCGTGCAGACCCAGCAGGAGTACGACGCCTGGCTCGCGGCCGCCCAGAAGCAGGTGGCGGCACTCGCGCAGCAGTCGGGCGGCAATCCGTCGTCCGGCGGCAACGCCGCGCCGGCCGCGTCCGGCCAGGGCGCCGACCCCGGCGGGACCGGCTCCGGCGGTACCACGACGACCGGCGGCGCGACGGAAGGCGGTCAGTAGGGCATGGCGACGCACGCACCGACGCACGGGCACCCCACCTCGCACGAGCACCACGTGGACCCGCGCCCGCTCTCCTACTGGTGGAAGCGCTGCGTCGCGTGGTCCGTCGGCTCGATCTTCTTCGCGGTCGCCCTCGTCTGGGTGATCCGCAACCTCTTCGGCCTGACCCCCACGTGGAACGCCGAGGTCTACACCACGGCGATGGCCGGCCTGGGCACGATCGGCTTCCTGATCGGCATCGGCTGCTTCGACTGGTGGTGGAACTGGATGCTCGGCCGCAAGGTCGACTACCACGACCACTCGATGCACGGCGCCACGAGCTGGCGGGACTACTTCAAGGTCAACACCGACCACAAGGTCATCGGGACCCAGTACCTGGTGATCGTGTTCGCCTTCTTCGTGATCGGCGGCATCTTCGCCGAGCTGGTCCGCGCAGAGCTGGCCACGCCGGGCGAGACGATCGGCGACGGCCAGACGTACAACGGGCTCTTCAGCGTCCACGCCACGCTGATGATCTTCCTGTTCGTCATCCCGGCCTTCGCCGGCCTGGCGAACTACATCCTGCCGATCATGATCGGCGCCAAGGACATGGCGTTCCCGCGCCTCAACGCCCTGTCGGTGTGGATGCTCATCCCCGGCGGGCTGATGATGGCCGTGTCGCCGATCTTCGGCGCCTTCAACGCCGGCTGGACCGCCTACACGCCGCTCGCGATCCAGGGCGGCACCGGGGCGACCCTCTTCGAGGTCGGCGTCCAGGTGGTCGGCGCCAGCTCGATCGCCACCGCGATCAACTTCCTGGTCACGATCTTCACAATGCGCGCGCCGGGCATGACCGTGTGGCGCATGCCGCTGCTGGTCTGGGCCAACGCCACGACGTCGGCGCTGGTCGTGTTCGGCACGCCGTTCATCGCCGGCTCGCAGTTCATGTCCCTCTTCGACCGGGTGATGGGGACCAACTTCTTCAACCCGGCCGGCGGCGGCGACGTGATCATGTACCAGCACGTCTTCTGGTTCTATTCGCACCCCGCCGTGTACATCATGATGCTGCCCGGATTCGGCATCATCAGCGAGGTCATCGCGACGTTCTCGCGCAAGCCGATCTTCGGCTACCGGGCGCTCGCCTTCTCGACCGTCGCGA
This sequence comes from Miltoncostaeaceae bacterium, assembly GCA_036826475.1. Taxonomy (GTDB): domain Bacteria; phylum Actinomycetota; class Thermoleophilia; order Miltoncostaeales; family Miltoncostaeaceae; genus Miltoncostaea. The sequence goes on from DAISWG010000008.1 coordinate 40,170, forward strand.
TCGCCGTCCTCGGCTTCGGCGTGTGGGCGCACCACATGTTCGTCTCCGGCATGGCGGCGTGGCTGCGCGTGCCGATGATGATCACCACGATCATCATCGCCATCCCCACCGGCGTGAAAGTCTTCTCGTGGCTCGGCACGATCTGGGGCGGGAAGCTGCACCTGAAGACGCCCATGCTGTTCGCGCTGGGCTTCATCTTCACGTTCGTGATCGGCGGCCTCTCCGGGGTCATGCTCGGCACGATCCCGGTGGACATCCAGGTGACGGACACCTACTTCGTGGTCGCCCACATCCACTACGTGTTCGTCGGCGGCTCCGTCTTCACCATCTTCGCGGGCGTCTACTACTGGTTCCCGAAGATGACCGGCCGGATGTACAACGAGCGGCTCGGCCAGTGGAGCTTCTGGCTCATGTTCGTCGGCTTCAACGCCACGTTCATGCCGATGCACTGGCTCGGCCTCCAGGGCATGCCGCGCCGGGTCGCCGCGTACGACTCCCGCTTCGAGAACCTCAACGTCGTCATCAGCGCCGCGTCGCTGATCATGACGGTCGCGGTCCTGGTCTTCTTCTACAACATGATCACGTCGTGGCATCACGGCCCGAAGGCGCCCTGGAACCCCTGGCGCGGGCGCACCCTCGAGTGGCTGGTGTCGTCGCCCCCGTCGCTGTTCAACTTCGAGGCGACCCCGCAGGTGGTCGGCGGCCCGTACCAGTACGGCGTCCCCGGCGCGCGTCACGCGGTGGTCTTCGCCCCCGAGGAGATCGGCGGGGAGCTCACCGAGACCGAGAAGCGCACGATCCTGGTCATCGCGAACGAGACCGTCGCCTCCTCCACGCTCATCGACGAGCTGCGCCACCGCGGCGCCGAGGGCTTCTGGCGGTTCACGATCGCCGTACCCACCGACGGGCAGGACCGGAGCGCGGCGGAGCGCCGCCTGCAGGTCACGCTCTCGGTGCTCGCGGAGTCCGGGATCGACGCGAGCGGCCTGGTGGTCGATGGCGACGTGTTCGCGGCCGCGGAGAAGGTCCGCGATGACGAGGAGGTCCACGAGATCATCCTGGCCACCTACCCGACGGGCCGTTCGCGCTGGATGGCCGACGACGTCGTGGACCGCCTCCGGAAGGCGAGCGGCGTGGGCATCACGCGGGTCGTGGTGCTCCCCGAGGACGCGCGGCGTCCCCTCGAGCAGCCCGGTGTGCGCCGCGTCGCGGTGATCGCCGACGACGCCCTCGGCGCCGACGGCCTGATCGCCGCGCTCCGCGAGCGCGCCGACCGGCAGCCGCTCGCGGTCGTCCTGCTCGACCCGATGGGCCTCGAGGGCCCCGGCTGGACGGATGAGGCCGAGGAGCAGCGGACCGCCGCCTTCGACCGCGTCCGCGCCACGATCGACGCCCTCCAGGTCGTCGGCGTGCAGGCGCGCGGCGAGGTGCTCGACGGCGACGCCGCCGCCGCCGCGAAGGTCGCCGTCACCGCGCACACCGCCGACGAGATCCTGGTCGTCGCGGCACGCGGCGGCGCGCTCGACTCCGACGACTCGCTCGCGGCGGTCCGGTCGGCTGCCGGCGCGGTCCCGGTGGAGAGCATCGTGGTGGACGCCGAGGCGCCCGCCTCCCCCTCGGGCCAGGCGGGCTAGGCGATGGCCACCGTCGAGCACGGACACGGGGTGGAGATCCCGTCGACCGCCACGCCGCCCCCGTCGCGGGGCGCGAAGATCAGCCCCGGCCTCCTGTCGATGGTCTTCTTCATCGGCTCGGAGATCATGCTCTTCGGGGCGTTCTTCACCGCCTACTTCTTCGTCCGGTACAACATCGCCGACGAGTGGCCGCCCCTGAACCAGAACGGGGAGCCCTTCGAGCTGCCGAAGGTCATCACCGCCGTGAACACGGCGATCCTGGTGGCCTCGAGCTTCACGCTCCACTGGGGCGAGCACCGGCTGAAGCACTACAACGACCGCAAGGGACTGGAGCGCGGCCTGTGGGTCACCCTGTTCCTCGGCGCGACGTTCCTGATCATCCAGATCAACGAGTACATCCACCTGGGCTTCACGCCCCAGGACACGGCGTTCGGCTCGACCTTCTACACGCTGACGGGCGCGCACGGCCTCCACGTCTTCGTGGGCCTCACGATCCTGACGCTGTGCCTCATCCGCGTGAAGCGGGCGCACGACTTCACCCCGAAGTGGTTCACGCCGCTCGGCGCGGGCAGCATCTACTGGCACTTCGTCGACGTCGTGTGGGTGCTGCTGTTCGTCCTGGTGTACCTCCTATGACGGCACTCACCCTCCGGCGCGCCCGCCGGCTCGCGGCCGTCCTCGCCGTCGGCGGCGGGTTGGCGCTCGCCGCGGGCTGCGGCAGCAGCAACGACACCGCGGATCTCGACAACGGCAAGACGCAGTTCGCGAACCTGTGCGCCAGCTGTCACACGCTCGCGGCCTCGGGCAAGCCGCCGTCGAACGTCGGGCCGAACCTGGACGACTCGTTCCGGGCGTCGCGCCAGGCCGGGATCGACGACGAGCAGTTCTCCGGTGTCGTGCGGCGGTGGATCACCGAGGCGCAGAAGCCGATGCCGCGGGACCTCGTCACCGGCCAGGACGCGATCGACGTCGCGGGCTACGTCGCGTCGGTCGCGGCGACGGGTGAGGCGGCCGACGAGAGCGTGATCTTCAAGGCGCAGACGACGCCCGAGGTGCCGGACCCGTCGCGGCAGGAACTCGCCCCGCCGGGGCCCTGACGGCGTAGGTTCCCGATCCGGCTCGACGGCGTCCGGGCCCTGGTCACCGGGGCGTCGCGCGGCCTGGGGCGCGCGGTGGCGGAGGCCTTCGCCGCCGAGGGCGCCAGGCTGGTCCTGACGGCCACCGAGGGACGCCACCTCGACGCGGTCCTCGCCGCCGTCCGTGAGCGCGGCCGGGAGGCCCACGGCGTGGCCCTGGACCTCGCCGACCCCGCCGCCTGCGACGCGGCCGGCGCGGAGGCCCTCGGGGCCCTGGGCAGGCTGGACGTCCTGATCAACAACGCCAGCCTCCTCGGCGATCGAATGGAGTTGGCGGACTACCGAATGGACGTCTTCGAACGGGTGATGGCCGTGAACGTGACGGGGACGCTCCGGCTCATCCAGACGGTGCTCCCCGGGATGTCCGACGGCGGGGCGATCGTGAACGTCACGTCCGGGGCGGCGGCGCGGGCCACCTGGGGGGCGTACGCGGTGTCGAAGCACGCCCTCGACGGGATCACCCTGATGCTCCGAGACGAGCTCGCGCCGCGGGGGATCCGCTGCGTCGGGGTCAATCCGGGAGGGCTCCGTACCGCGATGCGGGCGGCCGCCTACCCCGGCGAGGACCCCGCCACCCTCCCGCGTCCGGAGAGCGTGGTGCCGGTCTTCCTCGCCATCGCCGAGGGGGCGGATCCGGGCCCCCACGTCAACGCCCGCGAGTGGGGGTCCGATTGAACGTCGGCGAACCTGGAATGAACGCGGACCTGGCGCCGATCCCCGAGACGCCCGGCACAGACGGCTGGCGCGACGTCGAGATCGAGCCGGTCGACGAGCCGCTGGTCCCCGTCGACGCGATCGGGCCACGGGTCGTCGACGTGCCGATGTACCACCGCGCCGGGCTCCCGGGTGCGTTGCCGCGCAACTGGCTGCGCGAGGGGGTCGCCGAGCGGCTCGCGGCGGCGGCGGCCGGCCTGCCCGACGGCCTCACGCTGGTGGTGTGGGACGGCTACCGGCCCATCGCGACCCAGGCCGCCCTCTTCAACGGGTACCTGGAGGAGCTGACGATGGTCCACCCGGACTGGCCGGCCGACGCCCTCGAGGACGCCGCGGCCCGCTACGTCACGCCGCCGTCGCGCTCGGCACTGGCACCCCCGCCCCACCTCACGGGCGGCGCGGTCGACCTGACGCTGGGCGACGGCGACGGCCGTCCGCTCGACCTGGGGACGGAGTTCGACGCGTTCGTCCCCGAGGCGGGCGCTCGCGCGCTGGAGGCCACCCCTGGCATCGCGCGCGATCTGCGCCGTACCCTGTACTGGGCCATGGCCGGGCAGGGGTTCACGCCGTACGTCGAGGAGTGGTGGCACTACGACCACGGCGACCAGTTCTGGGGTCTCGCCACCGGGCTGGCGGCGCGGTACGCGGCGGCGGAGCCGCCGGGGGGATGACCGCGGAGCTCGTCCAGGTCGCACCGGCGCCCGCCCTGCGGGACGCCGTCCTGCGCCTGACGGGCTACCGGGAGCGGGTCGCGGGACCGGTGCGGTTCACCGAGATGCCGTGCACCTTCGTGCCCGTGATCATCGACCTCGGCGACGGCTGGTCGATCGGCGACGCACGCGGTGCCGACGTCCCGATGGAGCGGGTCGGTCCGTTCGTCGCCGGCCTCACCGGGTTCCCGGTGGCGGTCGAGCACCCGGGCCACGCACATTGCCTGCAGATCGACCTCCGCCCCCGGTCGGCCCGCCGCCTTCTGGGCGTGCCGATGCATGAGCTGGCGAACCGGACGGTGGCCCTCGACGACGTCCTCGGCGCCGGCGCCCGCGACCTGGTGGCGAGGGTCGGGGACACGGAGGGGTGGTCCGCGCGGTTCGCCCTCGTGCAGGAGGCCATCGCCGCGCGGCTCGCGGCGGCCCCGCCGCTTCGGCGGGAGGTCGGGTGGGCGCTGGAGCGGGTCGCGGCCGGCGGGCGGCCGGCCCGGGTGGGCGATGTCGCGCGGCAGCTGGGGTGGAGTCACCGCCGGCTCATCGCCGGGTTCCGCGACGAGGTGGGCCTGCCGCCGAAGCTGGTGGCCCGGATCGCCCGCTTCGAGCGCGCCCGGGCCGTGATCGCGGCCCACCCGGACGCGGATCTCGCGGGCGTCGCCGCCCGGTGCGGCTACGCCGATCAGGCCCACCTGTCGCGCGAGGTGCGGGACCTGGCGCACACGACGCCGGCACGCCTTCGCGCCCCCGCCGTCAATTCCGTTCAAGACCGCACCGGAGCCGCCGCGTAGCGTCGGGGTCGTTCATTCGTCCGGATCAGGAGGTGCGATCGGATGCCCGAGACCACGCAGGCGCTGAACGGCGCGTTCCCCATCGTCCCGTACCCCGACCCTCGCGCGGCGATCGCCTGGCTGGAGCGGGCGTTCGGCGGCGTCGCCATCGAGGTGCACCCGCCGGACCCCGACGAGCCCCTCGTCCATGCGGAGGTCCGCGTCGGGTCGGGTGTGGTGATGTTGAGCGACACGGCCCGCGTCGGCGAGAACGACTTCAGCTTCCCCGGACCGGTGGCCGTCTATGTCGTGGTGGACGACCCCGACGCGCTCCACGACCGCGCCGTCGCCGCGGGTGTGGAGATCCTGCGAGGGCTCACGGACCAGCCGTACGGCTCGCGCGAGTTCGCCGCCCGCGACCACCACGGCAACGTCTGGAGCTTCGGCACCTACCGCCCGGCCGCCTGACCGTGGTCGGCCCGCCCCGCCCCCCGGCCCCGGGTGCTCTCCTGGGCGGATGCGGCGCTGGGGCGGGCGCCACGACGGGCGCCGGGACATCGCCGAGATCGCCCGGCCGCCGCGGGCGACCGTTCCGGCCGGAGGCCGGACGTCCCGGTCTTCGGAGCTCGGACCCCGGTCCGGACTCCCGGGCGGAGCAGGCGCGCGGCTCCCATCCGCGTCGCCGCCGTCCCCGGGCCCGCGCCATCGTCCGTCGCGGAACCAGCGGCGCATCGTCTGCACCGTCGGCGGCTGCTGCGGCCCCGGCCGATCAAGCTCCCGCCGGCGGATCTGGGTGATCACCACCGCCGGTGACTCCCCGGCGGCGAACCGCTGCTCCGCCTCCTGTCGCAGCGCCTTCCAGGAATACGAGCCGGGGAGGGTGGGGGTGTGGTGGTGGGACAGCACCCCCTGGCGGAACAGGGTCAACGCCCGGCTGCGGCGGGTGGTGAGGCAGTTCGCCGCCTCCCACACCGTCTGCAGGGACACCACCAGGTCCCGCCCGGCCCGGGAGTGGAGCCACCCGGGGTCGCGGTGGCCGGCGCAGAGCCATACCGACACCCCGAGGGGGAGGTGTAGGAGGGCGCGGCGTCCGTGGCCGGGTCCCATGCAGATCGCACACGCCGGCGTCTGCCCGAGGCGTTGCCCTTTGTCGAGGCTGCGTGGCATCACCAGGGGAGGGTTCCCCACGAGGGGGTGACGGCTCGACACCCAGGGCGGCCGGTCCACCGCCGACTCCGTGTCGGTGGGGGTGCGAATGATCATGGGGGGACGTTCGAATGAACGCCGACCCCAGCCGGGCGGGCCGGCGGGGGCCGGACCCGATCCATCCCCCGGACCCGATCGATCGCACGGGCCGGATCGCGGGGGCCGTCCCCGGACCCGGGGCGGGACGTGCCGCGGGTAACATCGAGGGGTGACCACGACCTCAGGGGCGGCTCCGCGGGCCGCGGGGCTCGGGCTGGTGCCCGCCCTGCTGTCGTTCGTGCGCTTCTCGCACACCATCTTCGCGCTGCCGTTCGCGCTCGCCGCCGCGGTGCTCGCCCAGATGGAGATCCCGCCCGCCGCCACCCTCGGGTGGATCCTGCTCGCGATGATCGGGGCCCGGTCACTCGCGATGGCGCTCAATCGGATCATCGACGCCGACATCGATGCGGCGAACCCGCGGACCGCGTCCCGTGAGCTCCCGTCCGGCCGCCTCGCGATCGGGCAGGTGGCGGTGTTCAGCGCCGTCAGCCTCGCGGTGCTGCTGATCGCGGTGTCCCAGCTCCCCGAGGAGACGTGGGTGCTGTGGCCCATCCCGGTCGCGGCGTTCGTGCTCTACCCGCTCGCCAAGCGCGTGACGTGGCTGTGCCACCTCGCGCTCGGCCTCACGATCGGCATCGCCCCCATGGGTGCCTGGCTCGCCGTGACCGGCAGCCTCGACGCGGCGCCGATCCTCCTGGGCCTGGGCGTGGCGTGCTGGATCGCCGGCTTCGACATCATCTACGCCCTCCTCGACATCGACTTCGACCGCGACCACGACATCCAGTCGGTGCCCGCCCGCTTCGGGGAGGCGACGGCCCTGTGGTTCACGAAAGGCCTGCACCTGGCCGCGATCGCGCTGCTCGTCGGGGCCGGCGGCGCCGCGGGCGCGGGGGGCTGGTACATGGCCGGCGTCGCCGTCTGCGCGGCGGTGCTCGTCTACGAGAACGCGATCGTGCGGCCCGGCGACACGTCCCGCATCCAGGTGGCGTTCGCCCAGTCCAACGGCGTGCTGTCGATGGTGTTCCTCGCGTTCACCCTGGCGGAGGTGACGCTGTAGCGGAGCGCGAGCTGGTCCGCGCCCGCGGGCTCGTGCGGCGGTTCGGCGAGCGCCGCGCCGTCGACCGGGTCGACGTGGACCTCCACGCCGGCGAGTGCCTGGCCGTGCTCGGCCCGAACGGCGCCGGCAAGAGCACCCTCCTGCGGATGGTCGCCACCCTCCTGCGTCCCGACGCGGGGGAGATCACGGTGTGCGGCGCGCCGCTGCCCGACAAGGCCGGCGACGCCCGGCGCGCCATCGGCTACCTCGGCCACGACCCCCTCGTCTACCTCGACCTCACCGCCCGCCAGAACCTGGAGCTCTACGCCGACCTCTACGGCCTCGACGACCCGGGCGACCGGGTGGACGCCGCCCTCGACCGGGTGGGCCTGCTCGCGCGTTCATTCGATTCGGTGCGGACGTTCAGTCGGGGCATGGCGCAGCGGCTCGGCCTCGCCCGCGCCCTCCTCCACGAGCCGCGGCTGCTGCTGCTCGACGAGCCGTACGCCGGCCTCGACGCCGCGGGTGCGCGCCTCCTCGACGGCGTGCTCGCCGACCTGGGGCCCGAGCGCGCCGCGATGATGGTCACCCACGAGGTGGAGCGCGGTGTCCGCCTGGCCGGCCGGGTCCTGGTGCTCCGCGCCGGGCGGCCCGTCCTCGCGGAGCCCACCGCCCAGGCCGACGAGGCCGCGTTCCGCGCCCGCTACGAGGAGCTGGTCGCGTGAGCCCGTCGTGGCCCCGGCAGCTGCGCGCCCTGCTGGTGAAGGACCTGCGCCTGGAGCTCCGCACGCGCGACACCATCGTGGCGATGATCCTGTTCTCGGTCGTCGCGATGATGATCTTCCAGTTCGCCGTCGGGAGTAGCGGCGACGACCTGAGCGACGTCGCCGGCGGCATCCTCTGGGCCACGCTCGCCCTCACGGCGGTGCTCGGCGTGGGCCGCTCATGGGTGCCGGAGCGCGAGCAGCGCGTGCTCGACGGCATCCTGGTGGCCCCGATCCCGCGGCTCGTGCTGCTGGCCTCCAAGGTCGGGGCGATCTACGCCTACCTGCTCGTCGTCGAGGTCATCGCCGTGCCCCTGGCGGCGCTCTTCTTCATCCGCAACGGCCAGGCGGGCGACCTGCTGCTGGTCGGCGTGGTCTGCCTGATGGCCAACCTCGGCATCGCCGTCCTGGGTTCGCTGCTGGCCTGCCTGGCGCTGTTCGCCCGCGCCCGCGAGCTGCTGCTCCCGGTGCTGTTCCTGCCGTCGCTGCTCCCCGTCGTGATCGCCGCCGCGGGGGCCACCCACGCGGTGGCAGGGGGGACGAACGACCTGGCGGAATACCGTGGTTACCTGCTGTTCCTCGGGGTCTATGCGGTAATCTTCGGGCTTGTGGCCTACGCGACGTATGACCATGTCTTCGACGACTGACACGCGTCCGGCCCTCCGTCTCGCGGTCACCGGGGTGGTCACCGGAGCCCTCCTCGCGCTGTCGGTGTTCGGCGTGTTCTTCGTGGCCCCCGAGGACGCCGACCAGGGGATCATCCAGAAGATCTTCTACTTCCACGTGGCCATCGCCATGGTGGCGCTGCTCGCGTTCCTGGTCGCCGCGATCGAGGGCATCCGGTACCTCCGTAGCCGCGACCCGCGCCACGACGAGGTCTCGTCGATCTGCGTCGGCGCCGGCCTCGCGTTCTCGGTGCTGGTGGTCGTCACCGGGTCGATCTGGGCGAAGGCGTCGTGGGGCACCTGGTGGGTGTGGACCGATCCCCGCCTCGTGACCTTCGTCATCGTGCTGCTGCTGTACGCCGCGTACTTCGTGCTGCGGAGCTCTGCGGAGGGTGAGCGGCAGGCCCGGTACAGCGCCATCTACTCCGTCGCGGCCTTCGCGTCGGTGCCCCTGTCGTTCTACTCGGTGCGGGTGGCCCGCTCGTTCGTGCATCCGGTCGTGTTCAACCAGCAGGGCGCGAACATGCCGGACTCCATGCTCGTCTGGTTCATCGTCGGGCAGGTCGCGATGATCGGGGTGTTCCTCACGGTCCTCCAGCTCGAGCTGATCCAGCGCCGCGCCGACCGCGCCCTGCGCCGCGTGAAGGCCCGCCTCGAGGCCGCGGCGTGAACGAGTACGTCGCCGCCGCGTACGGCGTGATCATCTTCGCCCTGCTGCTCTACGTCGTCGTGGTGGGCCTGCGCTCCGCGCGCCTCGCTCGCGAGGCCGAGCTGCTGGCCCGCCTCGTCGAGCGCGAGGAGGCCGAGCGCGACGGGGCGCCCGAGACCGACCTGGCGGCCCGGTGAGCGGCAACCGCGTCGGCCCCAGCCGCCCGCCCGGTCCGGGCAAGGTCTTCTACCCCATGTTCGTCGACCTGGAGGGGCGCCGCTGCCTCGTGGTGGGCGGGGGCCCGGTGGCCACCGAGAAGGTCGAGAAGCTGCTCGACCACGGCGCCGCCGTCCGCCTGGTCACGCCGGAGGCGACGCCCGACCTCGAGGCGATCGCCGCGGCCGGCCGCCTGCTGGAGCTCCACCGCCGCACCTACCGGCCCGAGGACCTCGAGGGCTGCTTCCTGGTGATCGCCGCCACCAACCTCGACGCCATCAACCGCATGGTGTGGCAGGACGCCGAGGCCCGGAACATGCTGTGCAACGTGGTGGACGTCCCGCCGCTCTGCAACTTCATCGTCCCGTCGATCGTGCGCCGCGGCGAGCTGGCCCTGGCGATCTCCACCGGCGGCGCGAGCCCCGTGGTCGCGAAGCACATCCGCCGGCAGCTGGAGGCCGCGTACGGCCCCGAGTGGGAGTCCCTCGTCAACCTGCTCCGCGAGCTCCGCGACGAGCTGAAGGACCGCTACCTCGACATGCCGGGCCGCCGCGACGCGGTGGAGCGGCTGATGGCGACCGACGTCATCGCGCGGCTGGCCGACGGCGACGAGGCCGGCGCGCGCGAGCTGGCCCACCGGGTGCTCGACGTGGGGGTGGCGGCGTGACGCTCCTGGTGCTCGGGCTCTCGCACAAGACCGCGCCGGTGGAGCAGCGCGAGAAGGCGGCCCTCTCGGAGAAGGAGACGCGCGCGCTGCTGCGGACCCTCATCGATGGCGGCGCCGTGACCGAGGCCGTCGCGCTCTCCACGTGCAATCGCACGGAGGTGTACGTCGCCGCGCCCGACCCGTACCTGGCCGAGGACGTGGTGGCGGGGGCCATCGTGCACCACTCGCGGATGTCCCCCGACGAGCTGGCCTGCGCCCGCTACGTCCTGCGCGAGGACCGCGCCGCCGCCCAGCTGTTCCGCGTCGCCTCCAGCCTCGACTCCATGGTCGTCGGCGAGAGCGAGATCCAGGGCCAGGTGCGCAACGCCTGGGAGCTGGGCCGGGAGGAGGGCACCACCGGGCCCATCCTCAACCAGCTGTTCCGCCAGGCGCTCGAGGTCGGCAAGTCGGTGCGGACGCAGACGCGGATCGGCACCGGCTCGGCATCCGTCCCCGCCGTCGCGCTCGACCTGGCCGCCGTCGTGCTCACCGACCTGCCCGCCAGCCGGGTGCTGCTGATCGGCGCCGGGAAGATGGCGGAGGCCACCGCCATGGCACTCATCCAGCACGGGGTGCGGGAGGTGGTCGTCGCCAACCGCACCGTCGGCACCGCGCGCGAGCTGGCCGACCGCGTCGGCGGTCGCGGCGTCGGGTTCGACATGCTCGCCACCGAGCTCGCGGGCGCCGACATCGTCATCTCCTCCACCGACGCGCCGCACGCGATCCTGCGCGAGGGCGACCTGGCCCCCGTCATGGCCGCGCGGACCGACCGGCCGATGGTGATCGTCGACATCTCGGTGCCCCGCGACGTCGACCCCGCCGTGGCGGACGTCCCCGGCGTGGCGCTGTTCGACATCGACGACCTGGAGCGCGTCGTCGAGTCCAACCTCAACGGGCGGCGCCTGGAGGCCGAACGGGGCGAGGGCTTCGTGATCGGCGCCGTCCAGGGCTTCGCGTCGTGGCGCCGCGGCCTCAACGCGACCCCCGCGATCACCGACCTGCGGGCCCGTGCGGAGGAGATCCGCCAGACCGAGCTGGAGCGCCTGGAGGGCAGCTGGGAGCACCTCTCGGAGGCCGACCGCGCCCGCGTCGAGGCCCTGACGAAGGGCATCGTCAACAAGCTGCTGCACGAGCCGACGGTGCGGGTGCGCGCCGCCGCCGAGGACGGTGACAACGAGGCGCTGCGGCACCTCGAGAGCCTGCGTCACCTCTTCGGCCTCGAAGCGCCCGCGAACTGACCCCCCTCCGGGCGCGGTGCACCTGATCCTTGCGACGCGGCGCTCGCCGCTGGCGCGCGCCCAGACCGCCCAGGTGGCGGCGGCGCTGGAGGCGGCGGGGCACACCACCGAGGCGCTGGAGGTCGTGACGACCGGCGACCGCCGGAGCGCCTCCGGCACCGACCCCGCACCCGACCGCGGGCTGTTCGTGAAGGAACTGGAGGAGGCGCTGCTCGACGGCCGCGCCCACTTGGCCGTGCATTCGGCCAAGGACCTGCCCGCCGACCTGCCCGCCGGGCTCGGCGTGGTGGCGGTGCCCGCCCGGGAGGACGCCCGCGACGTGCTGGTGGGGGTCCCCGGTGGCATCGACCACATGAAGGAGGGCGCGCGCGTTGGCACGGGCAGCCCCCGCCGCGCCGCCCAGCTGCTCGACGTCCGGCCCGACGCGGTGGTGGTGCCGGTGCGCGGCAACGTCGGCACCCGGCTGGAGAAGCTCGCGCGCGGCGAGTACGACGCGCTGGTGCTCGCCGCCGCGGGACTGCGCCGCCTGGGGCTGGAGCCGCCGGGCACCAGCCCGCTCGCCACCGACGTGAGCACCCCCGCCCCCGGGCAGGGGCTCCTGGCGGTCGAGGCCCGCCTGGCCGGCGAGGCCGCCGTCGCCGCGGCGGCCGCGCTCGACGACCCGGTCGCGCATGCCTGCCTGCTCGCGGAGCGGGCCCTGCTGCAGGGGCTCGGGGGCGGCTGCATGCGGCCCGTGGGCGCGTTCTGCGAGCCCACCCGCGACGGCCTGCGGATCGTGGCGTTCGCCGCCCCCGACGCGGCGCCCGGCGGCGACCGGGTGATCCTGGAGGGCGCGATCGGCGAGGCCGATGCCCTCGGTCGCCGCGCCGCGGCAGAGCTGGCCGGCGTGCGCGGGTGAGCGGCATCGTCCACCTGGTGGGCGCGGGGCCCGGCGACCCCGGGCTGCTGACCGTCGCGGGGCGGCGGGCGCTGGAGGAGGCGGAGGTGGTGGTGCACGACCGCCTCGGGACCGAGCAGCTGCTGCCCCTCTGCCGTCCGGACGCCCGGTTGATCGACGCGGGCAAGGCCCCCGGCCGCGCGGCGCTCACGCAGGAGCAGATCAACGCCGTCCTGGTGGAGCACGGCGCGGCGGGGAGGCGCGTGGTGCGGCTGAAGGGCGGCGACCCGTTCGTGTTCGGCCGCGGCGGCGAGGAGGCGCAGGCCCTGACGGCGGCGGACGTCCCGTACGTGGTGGTCCCGGGCGTGACCAGCGCGATCGCCGCGCCGGCGTACGCGGGCATCCCGATCACGCACCGCGGCGTCGCGACCGCGTTCACCGTGGTGACGGGGCACGAGGACCCCGACAAGCCGTCGGAGCAGACCGACTGGGCGGCCCTCGCCGCGACCGGCGGGACGCCCGCGATCCTGATGGGCATGGGCCGCCTCGCCGGCATCGCCGAGGCGCTCATCGCCGGCGGCCGCTCCCCCGACGAGCCCGCCGCCGCCGTCCAGTGGGGCACCACCCCGCGCCAGCGCAGCGTGGTCGCCACGCTGTCGACCCTCCCCGAGCGGGTCCGCGAGGCCGGGCTCGGCTCCCCCGCCGTCGTGGTGGTGGGCCCGGTCGCCGCCCTGGCCCCCGAGATCGCGTGGCGGGAGGGGCCGCTGCTGGGCCGGACGGTGGTGGTCACGCGGGCGCGGGCGCAGGCCAGTGGCCTCACCGAGCGGCTCCGTGGCCTCGGTGCGTCGGTGGTGGAGCTGCCGGCCATCCGCATCCGCCCCCTCGACGAGACCCCGGAGGACGCGGCGATGGTGGCGGGCATCGGCGGCTACGGGCTGCTGCTGCTCACCAGCGTGAACGGCGTCGACGCCCTCTTCGCGCGCCTCGCCGGCCTCGGCCGCGACGCCCGGGCGATCCCGGAGGAGACCACCGTCGTGGCAATCGGCCCCGCCACCGCCGAGCGGCTGCTGCAGCAGGGGGTCCGCGCCGACCTGGTGCCGGAGCGGTTCGTGGCGGAGGGCATCCTGGAGGCGCTGGCCGACCGGCCGCTGGAGGGCGTCCGCGCGCTGGTCGCGCGGGCCATGGGCGCGCGCCCCGACCTGGTCGACGGCCTGGGGGAGATGGGCGCGCTCGTCGACGAGCTCGAGCTGTACGAGGCCGTGCCCGAGGCGGCGACGGACGCCGCCCGCGAGGCGGCCCTCGGCGCCGACTGGCTCACGTTCACCGCGTCCTCCACGGTGCGCGCCTTCATGGGGCTCCTCGGCGACGAGGAGCGGGCGGCGCTGCGCGGCGGGCCGCGGGTGATCTCGATCGGCCCGGTCACCAGCGCGACCGCGCGCGAGGAGGGGCTGGAGGTGCACGCTGAGGCGCGGGAGCACACAATTCCGGGGCTCATCGACGCCCTGCTGGAGGACGCCCGACGGTGATCTCGCTGCTCACCGACTTCGGCGCCGGCAGTGAGCACGTGGGCGCGCTGCATGCGGTGCTGGCGGTGGGGGCGCCGGGGGTGGAGCGGGTCGACCTGGCCCACGACCTCCCCGCCGGCGACGTCCGCGGCGCCGCCCTGGTGCTGGCCCGCCTGGCGCCGCTGCTCCCCGGCGCCGTCCACCTGGCGGTCGTCGACCCGGGGGTGGGGACGCCACGTCGCGCCGCCGCCGTCCAGTTGAACGACGGGGGTGCGTTGATCGGACCCGACAACGGGCTCCTGGCGCCCGCGGCGGACGCCATCGGCGCGGCTGCCGCCGTGGCCCTGACCCCGCCCACCGAGGGTGCGGCGACCTTCCATGGCCGCGACCTGTTCGCGCCCGCCGCCGCCCGGATCGCCCGCGGTGTCGCCGTCACCGACCTGGGGGCGGCCTTCGACCCGGCGACCCTCGTGCGGCCGGATCTGCCGCCCCCGGACGTCCGCGACGGGCACCTGCGCGCGCCGGCCGTGGCGATCGACCGGTTCGGGAACGTCCAACTGCTCGCGGGGCAGGCCGACCTGGCCGCGGCCGGGTTCACGCGCGGCGACCGGATCTGGGCGGCGGTGACCGATCGACGCCACCCCGCGACCGTGGGCCGGGTGTTCGCCGACGCGGCCCGGAAGGGCATGCTGGTGCACATCGACTCGCACGGGATGGTCGCGATCGCAGTGAACGGCGGCGACGCCGCGCGCAGGGTGGACGTCGCCATCGGCGACGAGGTCACCCTGGGGCGGTGGGACTCCCGGCGCTGAGCCGCGCCGCGATCGCGTCGGCCACCCGGCCGGCGCCGCCCTCGGAGAACAGCAGGAACAGGGAGGGCTCGACCAGCTCGAGCTCCAGCACCACCGGGTCGCCGGCATCGTCGGGGATCACGTCCACGCGGGCGTAGAGCGACGGCCCGCCGGGGATCGCCGCGAGCGCGGCCTCGGCCACCGCCAGCTCCGCCGCGGTGGGGGTGGCGGGACGGATGTCCTCCTCCACGAACAGCCCGCCCACGACCGCGAGGCCGGGGACGAGCATCGGCCCCTTGCGGCAGGCGTGGCTGAAGCGCCCCTCCAGGAACACGAGCGCCGTCTCCCCGCGCTCCCCCTCCACCGCCTCGAGGTACGGCTGCGCCATCGCCACCCGCCCCTCCCGATGGAGCCGCGCCACGTGCTCGACCGCCTCTCCGGGGGCGCGTTCATTCGATCGCCCCCCCGAATTCATTCGATACCTCGACGTGTCGATCGAACCCGCCGACACGGCCGGCTTGACCACCACCTGGGGGGCGCCGGGCCAGTCCATGCGCTCCCCGGGGGCGGCGAAGGCGGTGGGGACGGTCGGGATCCCGGCGTCGCGGAGGTCGGCGAGGTAGCGCTTGTCGCTGCTCCAGCGCAGGTGCGCCGGCGGGTTCACGACCGCGGTGAGCGCCGCGGTGCGCTCCGCCCACCCGAGGAACGCGTCGCGGCGGTGGACGTAGTCCCAGACGGACCGGATCACCACCAGGTCGAACACCGCCCAGCCGACCTCCGGGTCGTCCCACAGCACCACCTCGTGCGGGACGCCCCGCGCTGCGAGCGCCGCGGTCAGGGGCGGGAGGTCGTCGTCCAGGTCCCGGGCGGGCGCCGCGGTGACGAGGGCGACGCTCAACCGAGCGGCAGCCTCACCTCGAACCGCGTGTCGTGCGGCGAGGACGCCAGGCGCACCTGACCGCGGTGGTTCTCGATGATGCGGCGGACGATGTCGAGGCCCAGGCCGGTCCCCTTGCCGACTTCCTTCGTGGTGAAGAACGGCTCGAACAGCCGGCTCTGGAGCTCGGGGGGCACCCCGGGGCCGTCGTCGCACAGCTCCACCGTGATGCCGTCCGGGACCGGGCGGGTGCGGATGGTGATGGTGCCGTCCCCGTCCACCGCGTCGATCGCGTTGTCGAGCAGGTTCGTCCACACCTGGTTGAGTTGGGAGGCGTGGGCCGTGATCCGCGGCAACGTCCGGTCGTAGTCGCGCACCACCCGCACGTCGCCCTTCTTCAGCTTGTGGTTGAGCATCGTGAGGGTGCTCTCGATGCCGTCGTGCACGTCGATCGTCTGGGTCTGGGCGCGGTCCATGTACGTGTAGTCCTTCACGGCGGCCACGATCTCGGAGATGCGGGCGGTGCTGTCGTGCAGCTCCGTCACCAGGCCGCGGGCGGTGAGCGACGCGACCACCCAGTCGAGCGCCGCGCCGAGGGCCGTCCCCGCGTGGCCCTCCACGCGCGCCACCCACTCGCCGTCGATCCCCGCCTCCGCCAGCGGGGGCGCGAGGCGCCACCCCTCCAGCCCCCTGCCGTCCAGGAGGTCGGCCAGCTCGTCCTCGCGGTCGGCCGCCTCCAGCCCCGACGCCGGGCCCTGCGCCAGGGCCCGGGCGACCGCCTCCTCCTGCAGCTCCACCAGGCTGCCGGCGTCCTCGCGCTCAACGCCGCTGCACACGAACGCCCGGAGGGTGTCGTTGAGCACCTCGAACTGGCGCGCCAGCTCCGATGCGCTGCGCCGCGCCGCCGCCGCCGGGTTGTTGAGCTCGTGCGCCAGCCCGGCCGACAGGGTCCCGAGCGCCGCGAGCTTCTCCCGCTCGCGCATGATCGCCTCGGCGCCCTGGTGGACCGGCGCGATCATCCGCAGCGCCTTCTTCAGCACGCTCTTCTCGTCGCGCATGAGGCGCCGGAACTCGTCGCCGGGCACCACGTACATGCGGCTCGGGACCACCACCCGCCCGTCGGCCAGGCTGGGCTCCTCCGTGAGCAGGTTGGTGGCGCCGAAGTAGGTGGGGGCGGGCCGGGTGGCCATGACCACCTCCTCGCCGCCGAGGACGCGCACCCACTCCACCGCGCCCTCCACCAGCACGCAGAACCGGTCGGCCGCCTGGCCGGTGCGCACCACGTAGTCGCCGGCGGCCAGGCGCTCCTCGGTGGCGACGGCGGAGAGCTTCTCCAGGCACGGGTCGCCCACCTCGTCGAACAGGTCGACCTGGCGGAGGGCGTCGATCACGCCAGCGTCCCCAGGTATTGGTGGACGAGCTGGACCGACATCGAGCCGTCCCCGACGGCGCCCGCCACCCGCTTGATGGAGCCCTGGCGCACGTCGCCCGCCACGAACACGCCCGGCAGGCTCGTCTCCAGCGTCAACGGGGGCCGCTCCAGCGGCCACGGCGGCCGCACGCCCGGGGCCCGCAGGTCCGGGCCGGCCAGGATGAAGCCGTGCTCGTCGCGCGCCACCTGGTCGCCGAGCCAGTCGGTGTTGGGGCTCGCCCCGATGAAGATGAACACCGAGCGGCCGGCGGCGCGATGCTCCTCGCGGGTGTCGCGGTCGCGCAGGGTCACGGCCTCCAGCGACGCCTCGCCGTGGGCCGCCACCACCTCGCAGCGCAGCCGCACGCGGATGTTGGGGGTCCCCTCGATCCGGTCGACCAGGTACTGCGACATCGAGTCGCGCAGGTCGGCGCCGCGGTGGACCAGCGTGACCGCCGCGGCGTGCCGGGCGAAGTACAGGGCCGCCTGGCCCGCCGAGTTGGCGCCGCCGACCACCACCACCTGCTCGCCCTCGCAGGCCAGCGCCTCGGTGCGCGAGCCGCCGTAGTAGAGGCCCCGCCCCGTCAGGGCGTCCCCTCCGGGGATGTCCAGGCGCCGGTACTGGACGCCCGTCGCGACCACCACGGCGTGGGCGGAGATCTCGTCGGAGCCGTCGAGCACGATGGTCCGCGCCGGGCCGCGCGCCTCCAGGCGCATCGCGTCGGTCACCGACAGCAGCTCCGCGCCGAAGCGCCGCGCCTGGGCGGTGGCGCGTCGGGTGAGGTCGCCGCCGGAGAGCCCGACCGGGAAGCCGAGGTAATTCTCGATCCGGGAGCTCTGGCCGGCCTGGCCACCCGGGGCCTCGCGCTCCACCAGCACCGTCCGCAGCCCCTCGGACGCGCCGTACACCGCCGCCGCCAGCCCGGCGGGCCCGGCCCCGACGACCACCAGGTCGTAGAACCGGCCCTCCGCCCGCGTGCGCATCCCCAGGCGGTCGGCGACGGCCCGGTTGGACGGGGCGGTCATCACCTCGCCGTCGGGGAACACGAGCACCGGCAGCGCGGCCCCGGCGCCGCCCGCCGCGCCCAGCAGCACCTGCGCCTCGGGGTCGAGCTCCACGTCCAGCCACCGGTACGGCACGTTGTTGCGCGCCAGGAAGTCCTTCAGCTCGTGCGAC
Organism: Miltoncostaeaceae bacterium; assembly: GCA_036826475.1. Lineage (GTDB taxonomy): Bacteria > Actinomycetota > Thermoleophilia > Miltoncostaeales > Miltoncostaeaceae > Miltoncostaea. The sequence continues at coordinate 58,285 of DAISWG010000008.1, forward strand.
TCCCGGGAGAAGCGGTGGCCGATCACCCGCACCGCCAGCTCCGGCGGCGCGCCCGCCTGCCAGTCGGCCAGCAGATCGTCGAGCACCGGGTAGAGCTGCTCCTCCGGCGGGTCCCACGGCTTCAGCAGGTAATGGTCGAGCGCGACCTTGTTGATCGCGTCGATCGCCGCCTGGGTGTCGGCGTATGCGGTCAGCAGCACGCGCTTGGCGTCGGGCGCAACCTCCAGGGCCCGCTCCAGGAACTCGACCCCGGTCATCTGCGGCATCCGCTGGTCGGCGACCATGAGGGCCACCGGCTCCTCGCGCAGCCGCACCTGACCGAGCATCTCCAGCCCCTGCGCGCCCGACTCGGCACGGAGCACGCGGTAGTGCTCGCCGTACTGGCGGCGCAGGTCCCGCTGGACCGCGCGCGAGACCCCGGGGTCGTCGTCGACGCTGATCATCACGGGCTTGGCGTCGCGCTGGGCGGGCGCAGGGGGGACGGACTCGGGCACTCGCGCCCATTCGTACCGCATCCGGGCGCGTCGCGCCCCCGCCCCGGCCGGCGCCGCGGCGAGGGACGCGGCGCGCCAGGCCGGGACGGACGGTCAGCCGTCGCGCGGGCGCGTGATCATTGCGACCCGGCGGTCGCCTCACCCTCCACGGGGCGGCCCAGCCGCTGCCAGGCGCCGACGCCGCCGCCCACCACGTGGATCACCTCCGCCACGTCGTGGCCGGAGACGAGGCTCGCCCCGATCGCGGCGCGCTGGCCGGAGCCGCAGATGACCGCCACGGGCCGCGCCGGATCGAGCTCGGGGACGGGGTCGCGCAGGGTGTGCCAGGGCCGGTGCAGCGCGCCGGGGATCCGCACCCGCCGCCACTCCGCCTCCTCGCGGACGTCGAGCACTTGGACGCCGGGGTCGGCGTCGATGCGGTCGGCCAGGGCGGCCACGTCCAGGCGGTCGATCCGCGCGATCGGGCGCCCCTCCTGGCGCCAGCTCGTCATGCCGCCGGCGAGGTGGCCCACCACGCCGTCGACGCCCACGGCGGTGGCCAGGCGGGCGGCGCGGCGCGAATCCTCGTCGTCGCGTCCCACCAGCACCACGTCCTGCCCGGGCGGCGCCAGCCACCCGAGGCGGGTGCCGAACCCCGCGCGCAGGGCGGTCACCGCGACGGAGCCGGGGATGTGGGCGTCGTCGAACTGGATGTCCGCGCGGACGTCGATCACCAGCGCCCCCGCCGCCTGGCGGCGCGCGACCTGCCCAGGCGTCATCGGCAGCTCGGGCGCGTCCATCGTCACCAGCGGGCCGCGGTTGATGTCGACGATGCGCCGGAAGTTCGGCGGCTGCGGCCCGATCGCGGCGAGCGACGCCGCGACGAAGCGGTCCTCCTCCAGCTCGGCCAGCTGGCGGTTGTGGGCCCGCTCGTAGCCGATGGTGCTGCTCACCTTCATGCTCATCGAGGGGCCGCCGCACAGGGAGCCCCCCAGGTGGCCCGGCCACACCTCCACCTCCGGCGCCATGCCCAGCAGCCCGCCGTGGAGGCTGCGGAAGATGTCGCGCGCCCCCTCCTCCGCGGCCACCGCCAGGTCGGGGCGCGCCACGTCGCCGACGAAGAGGGAGTCGCCGGTGAGGACCGCCCACGGCTCGGGCCCCCGGGTGGTGTCCACCAGGGCGAAGGCGGTGTGCTCCGGCCGGTGCCCGGGGGTGTGGAGGGCGATCACCCGGACGGCGCCCAGGTCGAGGGTCCATCCCTCGTCGATGGGCTCGTGGTCGTAGGCGGCGCCGGCGTCGCGGTGCACGTGGATCAGCGCGCCGGTCGCGGCGGCCAGCCGGCCGTGGCCGGAGACGTGGTCGGCGTGGGTGTGCGTCTCGAGGACGTGGGCGATGTGGACGCCCATGTAGCGCGCGAGCGCCAGGTACTCATCGACCTCCAGGCGCGGGTCGACGACGGCCGCCACGCCCGCGTCCTCGTCGCCGACGAGGTACGACGCGCAGCCCAGGTCGTCGTTGATGACCTGCCTGAAGATCAACGCCCCGGACGCTATACATACTCCGGGGTGGTATGCAAGACTTCGTGCATGGCGACGACCGACGACACGCACGTCCCCGGCTACTCGGCCGCGGACTCCACCGAGGCGGTCCTGAAGCGGCTCCGCAGGGTCGAGGGGCAGGTGCGCGGGATCGCCGGGATGGTCGAGGACGAGCGCTACTGCATCGACATCCTCCAGCAGATCTCCGCGGCCCAGGCGGCGCTCGACAAGGTCGCGATCGCGCTGGTCGACGACCACGTGCGTCACTGCGTGATGGGCGCCGACGCCTCCAACCAGGACGAGATGCGCGCGGAGCTCATGACGGCCCTCACCCGGATGATCGGCCGCCGCTAGGGAGCGACCCTCCCGACCCGGCTCCCGGCGGGCTCCAGGGCGGGGCCGGGGGCGGGGGCGCCGGGACGACGGGTGTGGCGGGGGATGAGGAGGCAGCCGGCGGCGCCGATGACCGCGACGGTCCCGGCGAGGGCGAACGTGGTGGTGTACCCCGATTCGGCCGGGATGCCGCCGGTGCCCGCGATGGTCTGGGCGCTCAGGATCGCGGCGCCCACCTGGCCGCCGATGACCCCGCCGATGGTCCGCATCACCGTGTTCATGCCCATCGCGACCCCGGTGACCGCGGGGGCGACGGCGTCGATGATCAGCTTCGCCAGCATCGAGTAGACCAGTCCGACGCCGACGCCGATCAGGGTCATGGCGACCACGATCTCCAGGCCTGTCGCGTGCAGGCCCGCCAGGACGAACCCTCCGGCGCCGAGGATGAGCATCCCCGCCATCGTGAGGTTCCGGGCGCCGACGCGCGTCTCCAGCATCCCCCCGATCGGGCCGACCACCAGCATCACCGCGCTCGCCGGGAGCAGGTACAGCCCCGCCTCGATCACGCTCGCCCCGAAGCCGTAATCGACGAGCGACGCGACATCCGCGGGCAGCCCCGTGCCCGTCTGGACGAAGCTCGGAACCAGCAGGAAGGTCCCGAACATCGCGAAGCCCGCCAGCACCGCCGCGATGTTCGTCCAGAAGACCGCGCGCTCGCGCATCATCCCGATGTCGATCAGCGGCTCCGGCACCCGCAGCTCCACCCACACCCACAGCACCAGGGCCGCCAGCGAGATCGCGAACGCCCCAAGGGTCGCCGCGCTCAGCCAGCCCCACCGCTCGCCCTCGCTCAGCCCCACGAGGAGCGCGGCCAGGCCGACCGAGAGGGTGAGGGCGCCCCACCAGTCCAGCCGCGCGGGGGTGCGCACCGGCGACTCCGGCACGAGCAGCCACACCAGCACCAGCGCGATCGCCGGGGGGATCGCCCCGATCCAGAACAGCCACGTCCACGGGAGGTGCTCCAGGATCACCCCCGACAGCACCAGGCCCACGCCGCCGCCCACACCGAACGTCGCCGACAGCAGCCCCAGCCCCACCCCGACCCGCTCGGGCGGGAACTCGTCGCGGATGATCCCGAACGACAGCGGGAAGATCGCGCCGGCCGCCCCCTGCAGCCCGCGGGCGACGATCAGCATCACGATCGAGCTCGACAGGGCCGCCGCGACCGTCCCGGCCACGAACACCAGCATCGAGATCACCAGCAGCAGGCGCTTTCCGTGGATGTCGCCCAGCTTCCCCAGCAGCGGCGTCGCCACCGCCGACGTCAGCAGGAACGCGGTGAACACCCACGTCACCCACGTGTTGGTCGTGTCCAGGTCGCGCTGGATCGTGGGGAGCGCCGGCACCACCAGGGTCTGCTGCAGCACGTACGAGACCGCCGCGATCGAGAGGATCGCGAGGGTCAGGCCGGGGCGGCGGGCGTCGTGGGCGGTCAGGGCTGGCTCCGGCGAGCGGGGCGGACGGCGCCCTTGCAGGGTACAAGCGACGCGGCCCGCGCGGATGGGTGTACCGGGGTGCGTGCCGTCCCGCATAGGATCGCCTCATGGAGCAGACCCGGACGCTCGACGACGTCGTCGACGGACTCCACGCCCTCCGTGGCTCGCTCGCACGCCTCATCCTGGCCCGGGCCGAGCGCCGGCACACCGCCGCGACGGCCGGAGAGCGCCTCTCCACCCCCCAGCACCTCGCGCTGTCCGCCCTCGCCGCCGGGCCCCTCGGCACCTCCGAGCTGGCGGCGCGCACCGGCGTGGCGGTGAGCACCGCCACGCGGATGATCCAGGGGCTCGAGCGCCCCGGCTACGTCTGCCCCGCCGAGGGCGGCGGGGGCGACCGCCCCCCCCCCTTCGTGCGGCTCCCCCACTTGGGGCGCGGCACCCCCGACGAGGGCGACGCCGCCCTGCGCGCCCGCCTCCGGGGCCTCATCGAGCCGCTGTCCCCCGACCAGCGGGAGCTGATCCTGGAGGCCGTCTCGGTGATCACCCGCACCATGGAGTCGCAGGACGCCGTGAGCCCCGCGGGGTGAACCAGGTCGCCGGGATCACGTGTCGTCCGCCGGAGGAACCCGCGTGCGAGCACTACGCATCGCCGTCCTGACCGCGGCGGTCGCGCTCGCCGGCGCGGCGACCGCGCACGGCGTCGTGGCGGGGACCCCCGACTTCACCCTGGCGGCCTTCACCAAGCCCCAGGCGGGCGCGGGCGGCGCGCTCGGACTGACGATGCGGTGGACGCCGGTCTCGTTCGTGGTGCCGACCGGCGCCGAGCACTACGAGGTGACCCTGGCCCCGCTGCCGGCCGGCACACCCCAGACGTCCACCGCCGAGGCGGATGCCACGTCGCTCGGTCCGCTGACCGTCCAGAACGGGCAGGCCCTCCGGGTGACGGTCGCGGCGTGCCAGCAGCCGTCCTGCACCCTCGGCAGTCCCAGCACGGCCGAGGTCACCGCCGACACCACCATCGACGCGACGCCGCCGTCCGGCACGGTCGTGATCGACCGCGGCGCCGCCGCCACGAACGATCGCAACGTGGCCCTGACCCTCACCGCGGACGACCCGCTCATCGACGGGCGCGCGGGCACGTCGAGCGGCGTGACCCAGTTCGCCGTCGACGTGGACGGCGATGGCACCGTCCCCTGCGAGCCTCCGGCCCCCGGCGGCGATCCGCCCGACCGGAGCGGGTGCGCGCAGGATCTCGCCGCCACGGCCACGGCGACGCTGCCGCCGGGCGACGGCATCAAGACGCTGGGCGTGACGTTCGGCGACGGGGCACGGGCGCCGTCGGCGCCCTGCCCGGCGCCGTGCGCCGCGTCGCCCGGTCAGATCCTCGGGAACGTCTCGGCGCCGGCGACCGACACGATCCTGCTCGACACCATCCGGCCGGTGGCGCGGATGGGTCAGGACGCGATCACCGTCCAGCGCGGCGACGCGGCCGTGTTCGACGCCGCGTCCTCCACGGACAGCAGCCCCGTCTCCGCGTCCGGGATCGACTTCCCCGCCACCGCGTGGGACTTCAACGACGGAACGCCGGCCGCGAGCGGCAGCCGGGTGTCGCACGCGTTCGGCCGCATCGGGACCTTCGTGGGCCGGCTGCGGGTGCGCGACCGCGCGGGCAACGTCTCCGACCCGAAGGCGTTCACCGTCACCGTCGACCCCCGTGCGGGCGAGACGATCGACGGCTACGGCAGCATCGCGGGCGTGCGCGGCAGCGCGGCGTTCTCGCTCACGCAGATCGGCGTGAGCGCGCGCTACTCGCGCAGCCGCCTGTCCGGCTCGATCCTCGTGCAGGGCGTGTCGTCACTTCCCGGCACGATCACGGTGACGATCCGCCCCACGGGCGGGGGCAGGGCCCTCGCAAGCGTCCGCGGAGCGGTCGCGGCGGCGTCGTTCGCCCGCGGCCTGCGGCTGCCGCCCACCCTGCTCCCCGGCACCTACGACCTGAGCGTCGCCGGTCCGGGCGGCACGCTGCAGAGCACGCTGACGCTGCGGCCGCCGCGCGAGGGCGTCGCATCGTCCGCGACCGTCAGGCTGCGGGGCGGCCCGGTCGCTCGGTTCGTCTTCGCGACCCCCCCGATCGCCCGGCTGCGGTCCAAGCTGACCGTGACCTGGGCGCAGGGCCGCACGCGCCTCGGGATCGTGAAGGCCCGTGCCGGGCGCACCGTCACGGCAGGCCCGCCCCGCGGCGCGGTGCTCCGCCCCGGCCCGGTTACCGCGACGCTGCGCGCCGGCACGGCGGTGGTCGCCGTCGCCTCGGCGCGGGTGGGGTAGCCGGATCGCCGCGCCTCCCCTCGGCCCCCGCCTGGACGCCGCGTTCGCCCTCGCGCGCGAGCTCCACGCGGGCCAGCGCCGGAAGGGCACCGACATCCCGTACCTCGGCCATCTGATGGCGGTCGCGGCGCTCGTCGTCGAGGACGGCGGCGACGAGGACGAGGCGGTCGCCGCACTGCTGCACGACGCGGTGGAGGACCAGGGCGGCGCGCCGACCCTGGCCCTCATCCGCCGGCGATTCGGCGCGCGCGTCGCCGCCATCGTCGACGCGTGCTCCGACACCGACGAGACCCCCAAGCCGCCGTGGCGGCAGCGCAAGCAGGCGTACCTCGAGCACCTGCGCGCCCCCGACCTCCCCGAGGGGGCGCTGCGCGTCTCCCTGGCCGACAAGCTCCACAACGCCCGCGCCATCCTCGCCGACCTGCGTGCCGGCCACGACGTCTTCGCCCGGTTCAACGCCCCCCGCGAGGACCAGGCCTGGTACTACGACGCGCTCGCCACCACGTTCACGGAGCGCGCGCCGGGGCCCATGGCGGCCGAGCTGCGGCGGGTGGTCGACGAGGTCTTCCAGCGCTGACGGACACCTGACACGGGCCGTACATCCCCCCGGCCCCGGTTCGGCACGGTGCTCGCCGCGGGCGGGACATCGGCCGGCGCCTCCCGATGCCGGCGCCGGACGGTCGCGCGGTCCGTCGCGGCGAGTGGATGGCGGCCGTGATTGTCACGCCGCGACATCCATCGCCGTGCATGGCGCTGCGCACCCCGAAGATGGAGGCAGATCCCAGGACCCGTCACCCCGATCCCGCCGATGCCCGCCGACCCCCCACCCGAGCGCCTGCACCCCCACGGCCTGCTGACCGGCCGCCTCGTCGAGGCGCGCGTGCGGGTGGTCTACGCCGTCGCCGGCGACCTGGATCACGCTTCGGCCGGGGCCCTCATCCGCCGCGTGACCGCGCTCGCCGAGGGCACCGTCGGCGACGTCGTGCTCGACGTCTCCGGCGTCGAGTTCATCGACTCGGTGGGGCTGGAGGTGCTGATCCGGGTGCACCGCGGCCTGCTCGATGACGGACGCCGGCTGGTGCTGCGCGACCCGGCGCCGCCCGTCGCGCGCCTCCTCGAGCTCACGCTGCTCCATCACATGCTCACGGTCGAGGGGCTGCCCGCGGGCGTGGGAGACATGGATCCGACCACCGTCTAGGCTTGGCCGCATGGCCGTCGGCGTCGTCACCTGCCCCGGCTGCGGGACGAGGAATCGCGTCCGCCCGAACCCCACCGCCGTGCCGAGGTGCGCCACGTGCCGGCAGCGCCTGCCGTGGGCGGTCGACGCGGGCGAGGACGACTTCGCGGAGGAGGTCGCGGCGCCGGTGCCGGTGGTCCTCGACCTGTGGGCGCCGTGGTGCGGCCCGTGCCGCATGGTGAGCCCGATCCTCGATCGGCTGGCCGCCGACCACGCCGGCGCGGTGAAGGTGGTGCGCGTGAACGTCGACGACGCCCCGGGCCTGGCCCAGCGCTTCAACGCCCTCAGCATCCCCACGATGGTGGTGCTGCGCGACGGCGAGGAGATCGACCGGATCGTCGGGGCGGACCCCCGTCTGGCGGACCGGATCGTCCCCCACCTCGGGGGATGAGCGACGAGGGCTTCTTCATCGACCACGTCATCCTCGGCGTGGTCGACGCCGACGCGGCATCCGAGCGCCTGCGGGCGGAGCACGGCCTCGGGTCGGTCCCCGGCGGCGCCCACCTCGGGGGGACCAGGAGCCGGCTGGTCCCGCTGGGACCCGAGTGCTTCCTCGAGCTCCTCGGGATCGAGGACACCTCCAAGGACGACGGGGCGTGGCTGGAGGCCACCCTGCGGGGGCGGGACCGCGTGCTGTGGTGGTGCCTCGGCGTCGACGACCTGGACGACACCGCGGCGCGGCGCGGCCTGCCGATCCGCGTCCCGCAGGCCGACGGGGACCGCGACGCCCTCAGCTTCCGGAGCGCGGGCATGCCGCAGTACCCGCTGCCCTTCTTTCTCGCGATCGTCGGTGCGCGCGAGCGGCGCCACCGGCTCCAGGCCCGGCGCTACGCGGCCGCCGGGCACACGTGCGCACCCACCGGCATCACGTGGGTGGAGGTCGGCGACCACCAGCCGGTGCTGGAGGGGTGGTTGGGGCCGGACCACGGCCTGCCGGTCCGCTACGCGCCGGGGACGGGACCGGGCATCCACGCCTGCGGCATCGCCACCGCGGACGGCGAGGTCGTCATCCGCTGACCGGATGGCGGGACCCAGATTCGAACTGGGGACACCACGATTTTCAGTCGTGTGCTCTACCAACTGAGCTATCCCGCCGCGCCCTCCCGGGCGGCCTCGGAACGGTAGCGGACTATCATCGTCGGGGTGGCGAGCCGCGGACATGTGCTGGTCGTCGATGACGAGCGGGCCATCCGGCGGCTGCTCCGGATGTACCTGGGCGACGCCGGGTTCACCGTCACCGAGGCGGCGACGGGCGAGGAGGCGATCGACCAGGTCCGGCGGGGCGGCATCGACATCGTGCTGCTCGACCTGATGTTGCCCGGGATGGACGGCTACGAGGTGTGCCGGCGGCTGCGCGAGACCACCTCGACGCCGGTGATCATGCTGACCGCCCGGGGCGAGGAGGCCAACCGGATCACGGGGCTGGAGCTGGGGGCCGACGACTACGTCACCAAGCCCTTCTCGCCGGTCGAGGTGGTCGCCCGCGTGAAGGCCGTGATGCGCCGGGTCGGCGCCCCGCCCGACCCCCACCGGGTGCTCCGGGCCGGCCCCGCGCAGCTGGAGCCGGCGTCACGGCGGGTGACGCTCGACGGGAGCGAGGTGGAGCTCACGCGTCTCGAGTTCGACCTGCTCGCCGAGCTCGCCGCCCACCCGCGCGTCGTCTACACCCGCGAGCGGCTCCTCGAGAAGGTGTGGGGCTACCAGTCCGCCGTCGGCGGCAAGACGGTCGACGTCCACGTCGCGAACCTGCGCCGGAAGCTCGGCGACGACATCGGGATCGTCGCCGTGCGGGGGGTCGGCTACCGGCTGGAGCCGGCGCCGGCGTGACCCGGCCGGCGTGACCGGGCCGGCGTGACCGGACCGCTCCGGCTCGGGCGGCTGCGGCCGCGCTCCATCCAGGCGCGTGTGGCCGTCGCGATCGCGGTGGCGCTGATCGTGGTGTTCGTGGTCGTGCAGGTCGTGCTGGTCGCGTTCGTGGAGAACCGCTCGCGCGCCGAGCTGGAGGCGGCGCTCCACCAGCAGGCCACCTCCATCGCCCGCGCCCTCGACGGCCAGCCCAACGTGGCCGCCGGCGCCCGCGACGCCCAGCGCTACGTCGGCAACGCCACCCGCATGGTGGTGTCGGTCGACGGCGAGGTCGTCCACTGGAACGTGCCGGTCGACCGCCTGGAGGCCTCCGCGACGGGCTCGAGCGGGGACGTCACCGTGCTGCTGGAGCGCCGCGACCCCGACGCCGGCCTCTTCACGGACTGGCAGTTCGTCGCGCTGATCGCGCTCGGCATCGTCGGCACCGGCGCCCTCATCTGGTACCTCGCCGGCAGCGTCGGCGCACGCCTCCGGTCCGGGGTCGACGCCCTCGCCGACTCGGCGCAGGCCGTCGCCGAGGGGCGCCTGGACGTCCGGGCGCCCGAGCCGGACGACGAGCTGGGCCGCCTGGGCCGCGCCTTCAACCGCATGACGGCGCGGCTGGAGCAGGCCGACGCCCGGCAGCGCGAGTTCCTGGCCGACGTGGCCCACGAGCTGCGCACCCCCGTCACGTCCATCGAGGGCTTCGCCCAGGCGCTCGACGACGGCACCGCCCGCACCGAGGAGGACCGCCGCGAGGCGGCCGGGTTCATCCGCGCCGAGGCCGCCCGCCTGCGCGAGCTGGTGCACGACCTCCAGCAGCTCACCTACCTCGACCTGGAGCCCGACGTCCGCCGGGAGACCCTCGACCTGGGCGACGCGGCCCGCCGTGCGGCGGCCCGGCTCGCGCTCGACGCCCACGTAAAGGGCGTGGAGCTCACGGCGACCGGCGACGCCGCCGCCGTCGGGGACCCCGCGCACGTGGACACCATCCTGACCAACCTCGTCTCCAACGCCGTGCGCGCGACGCCGGCCGGGGGGTCGGTCACGCTCACGGCGGTCGCCGGACGTGGGGAGGCGGGTGTCGCCGTCCGCGACACCGGCAGCGGGATCGCGCCGGAGCACCTGCGCAAGCTCTTCGACCGCCTCTACCGCGTGCAGGCCGGCCGCGACCGCGCCGTGGGCGGCTCGGGCCTGGGCCTCTCCATCGTCCGGCGACTCGCCACCCTCCTGGGCGGGCGGGTCGTGGTGGAGAGCGCGGTCGGCGCGGGCTCCACGTTCACCCTCTGGCTGCCCGCGAGCGCCGTCGCGCCGCCGCCCCCGTCCCGGGTAGGCTCGGAACCCCTGTAGACCGCACGAGGGGGTGCCCGTGAGCCAGCGCCGGTTCCTGCTGTCCGAGGACGCGATCCCGGACCGGTGGTACAACGTCGCCGCCGACCTGCCGTCCCTGCCCCCGCCGCCGCTCCATCCCGGCACCGGGCAGCCCGTGGGGCCCGACGACCTGGCGCCCCTGTTCCCGATGGCGCTCATCCTCCAGGAGGTCAGCGGGGAGCGCTGGATCCCCATCCCCGACCCCGTCCGCGAGATCTACTCGATGTGGCGTCCGACGCCGCTCTACCGGGCCCTCGGCCTGGAGCGCGAGCTCGGGACGTCCTGCCGGATCTTCTACAAGTACGAGGGCGTCAGCCCCTCCGGCAGCCACAAGACCAACACGTCGGTGCCGCAGGCGTTCTACAACCGGGAGGAGGGCGTCACGCGCCTCTCCACCGAGACCGGCGCCGGCCAGTGGGGCTCCGCGCTCGCGTTCGCCGCCGGGCATTTCGGCCTGGAGTGCAAGGTCTACATGGTGCGCGCCTCCTACGACCAGAAGCCGTACCGGCGCTCGATGATCCGCACCTGGGGCGCCGAGGTGGTGCCCAGCCCGTCGCCCGACACCAACGCGGGCCGCGGCATCCTGGAGGCCACGCCCGACAGCCCCGGCAGCCTCGGCATCGCCATCTCGGAGGCGGTGGAGGACGCCGCCACCCGCGACGACACCCGCTACGCGCTCGGCAGCGTCCTCAACCACGTGCTGCTGCACCAGACGGTGGTGGGACAGGAGGCCCGCGAGCAGATGGCGATGGCGGGGGCCGAGCCCGACGTGGTCATCGGCTGCGTCGGCGGCGGCTCCAACTTCGCCGGCCTCGCGTTCCCGTTCCTGGCCGAGAAGGCCGCGGGCCGCGACATCCGCATCGTCGCGGCCGAGCCCGCCGCGTGCCCCACCCTCACCCGCGGCCTCTATGGCTACGACTTCGGGGACACCGCCAAGATGGCGCCGCTGCTCGCGATGCACACCCTGGGCCACGACTTCGTGCCCCCCGCGATCCACTCCGGCGGCCTGCGGTACCACGGCATGGCGCCGCTCGTGTCCCACCTCGTCCACATCGGGATGGTGGAGCCCCGCGCCTACCACCAGGGCGAGTGCTTCGCCGAGGCCGTCCGCTTCGCCCGCTCCGAGGGGATCATCCCGGCGCCCGAGCCGTCGCACGCGATCCGCGCCGTCGTCGAGGAGGTCGAACGGGCCCGCGAGGAGGGCGTCGAGCGCACCATCCTCTTCAACCTCTGCGGCCACGGGAACTTCGACATGGCCGCGTACGACGCCTACCTGGCCGGCGACCTCGTCGACCTCGAGCTCCCGCAGGACGAGCTCGACCGCGCCGCCGCCGGCCTGGAGGGGCTGCCGCCCGTCCCCAGCGGCTGATCCGCCCCGGCGGCCCCTCCCGCTGCGGGAGGGGCCGCCGGACGCGGGGACGTCAGCTGCAGTTGATGCCGTTGCGCATCTCGGCGAACGCGGACTTCACCGCGTCGAGCTGCGGCTGCAGCTGGGTGCGCGCCTGCTGGACGGAGATGGGCTTCGGCAGGTCCTCGACCGCCGACTCCAGCCCGTCGATCGCCGAGGTCACGGCCTCGGCGTCGGCCTGCGACAGCTCCTTGGCGGCCTGCTCGACGCCGCTCCACGTGGCCTTCACCCGCTTCAGCGAGATGTTGTTCGCGTTGGCGGTGGGGTCGCGGAGTTGGACGCCCTCGACGTTGTCGATGGCCGACTGCACGCCCTTGAGGCTGGTGCACACCTGGGCCTCCGCGGCCGCCTGGCCGGAATCGTCATCGTCGTCGCCGCACGCCGCGACCCCGAAGACCGCGACCAGCACGATGACCGTTGCTGCGAGCAGACGTCGCACGAGAGCCCCCCTCGTTCCCGATGCCGGATGCGACGCGACGCTACGGCCGCCCCGCCGGGCCGTCACCCGGTCCGGGGGACGCTCACCCGGGTGGCGCTCCGCTCAGTAGGGGCTGCGCGACGGCGGGTCCTCGCCGCCGTGGCCGCCCGCCGCGCCGCCCTTGCGCTTCATCCGGCGCTGGCTGGCCATGACCCCGCCGATGATCACCAGGCCGATGATCAGGTAGGGGATGCCGTAGAGCAGCCGGTTCTCGTCCAGGCCGACGAGGAACACGATGCCGCCGACGGCGAAGATCAGGCCGATGGCGTACGAGAAGATGACGCCGGTGGGGCTCACGCGAAGTGCGCCTTCAGGCACTCGATCACCTGCGGCGCGAGCTCGTCCCACGACACGTCGTCCTCCTTCGTGACGCTCACGAAGTTGGAGACCATGAACACGTTCGTGACGCCGTCGAGCGCGAAGATCTGCGCGCCGAGCGGGGACTCGGCGGGGTCCGAGCCCGCCCGGAACGTCTGGGAGCGCCCCTCGACCGACGGCCGGTCGAGCGTGAACTTCAGCGCGTTCGGGTTCGGGGTGGCTTCCGGGGTCACGTCAACCATGCGCAAATCCTCGATATCCGCCCTGAAGATCACCCGTTCGGGGAATGGTGGGATCTCCATATTTCCGGCAGGGCGCCGATGGGTAGTCACAGGGCCACCATTCGGGCCCCTCAGAAAGGTAGCGGCATGGCCGCCCACCCTGATCCCGGGACGCGCGCGATATCCGTCCCGACCCACGCGCCGCTGTCGGCGCCGGACCTCTGCGGCTGGTGCTTCGGAGCCGGGTCGCTCCTCGAGGCCATGGACTGCGAGCAGGCGCACGTCTACCTGCCCGTCGTCTGCGCCAACTGCTCCGGCACGGGCCGCCGCCCCGCCGCCTGACCGCCGGGGGCGGCGCACCTCCGCCCGCCCCGCCGCGTAGGATCGCGGCGTGGCCGACCCCCGCGACCGCCTCCGGACGCTGCTGCGCGAGCACGCCCTCGTGCGCGAATCGGTCGTCCTCTCGTCCGGGAAGCGGTCGTCGTACTACTTCGACGCCCGCCAGGTGCTGCTCGACCCGGAGGGCGCCGCCCTCGCCGGCCAGCTCATGTGGTCGGCCCTGGCGCCCGCCACCCCCCGCGCCGTCGGCGGACTCACCCTCGGCGCCGACCCGCTGGTCTGCGCGGTCAGCGCCACCGCATGGGCCGACGGCCGCCGCGTGACCGGGTTCTTCGTGCGCAAGGAGGCGAAGAAGCACGGGCTCCAGCAGTGGATCGAGGGGCCGTTCATCGAGGAGGGGACCCCCGTCGCCGTCGTCGACGACGTGCTCACCAGCGGCGGGTCGCTGGTCGCCGCGGTCGAGAAGGCGCGCCAGGCCGGCGGCGTGGTGGTGGCCGCGGCGGTCGTGATCGACCGCGACGAGGGGGGCCGCGAGGTGGCGGAGGCCGCCCTCGACGGCGCGCCCCTCCACGCGCTGTACACCGCGCCCGAGCTGCTCGACGCGGAGCGGACCACGACGTGAGCGTCGGCCCCCGCGAGGCCGCGGGGAACCAGGCCGTGGTGGTGCGGGTTGCGGGTCCGACGGCCACGATCGCGGTCGACGGCCGGGAGCTCGAGGCGCGGCTGCGGCCGCGGGTGCCCGGCGGGCCGGCCGTCGCGGGCGACCGCGTGGAGCTGGTCGACGGGGGCGAGGAGCCGCTCGTCGTGGGTGTCGCTCCGCGCCGCACCGTGCTCCGCCGTGGCGACGGCCACGACCGGCGGCCCCGGGCCGTCGTGGCGAACGCCGACGTGGTGCTGGTGGTGGCGGCCGTGCGCGACCCGCCGATCCGCCCGCCGCTGATCGACCGCTACCTCGTCGCTGCCGAGGACGGGGACATGGACGCGGCGCTCCTCCTCACGAAAGCCGACCTGCCGCACGAGGATGCGGCCGTCGCGGAGCTGGCCGGGCGCTACCGCGGGATCGGCTATCCGGTGCTGTGCGGCAGTGCGAAGGACCCGGCGTTCGTCGAGCGCGTCCGCGACCTCATCGGCGGGCGGGTCGCCGTGCTCGCCGGCCACTCCGGCGTGGGGAAGTCGACGCTCACGCGCGGGCTCACCGGCGTGGAGCGCGCCGTCGGCGAGGTCAGCGGGAAGGCCCGGACCGGGCGCCACACCACCACCGATCCGCGCCTCATCCCGCTCATCGGCGGCGGCGCGGTGGTCGACACCGCCGGCGTCCGGACCTTCCACCTGCCGCGGATGGAGCGTGCCGACCTGGAGGCCGGCTTCCCCGAGATCGCACGGGCCGCGCACGGGTGCCGGTTCCGCGGCTGCGCCCACGACGGCGACGCAGGGTGCGCGGTCGAGGGTGCGGTACATCCGGAGCGCCTGGAGAGCTACCGGAGGATGCTCGCGGACCTGCGTTGACGCGGGCGTTCCCGCCGGTCCGGAGCCTTGACCTCCCCTCCGGGCAGGCCGTAGGTTTGTGCGGCGTGGCACGAACACGTCCCGGCCCGCGCGACCGACCCATCGATGGAGGAGTCAATGACCCCACGCCGTTTCCTGCCGCCGTTCGCCGGGGGCGCCCAGAAGACCGGGTGGGAGGCCCTCGAGAAGTGGGTCGGCGGTGCGGCCGACACGGCCGAGGGCGCCGCTGACACGGTCGCCGCGAAGGGCAAGACCGGTTGGGAGGCGCTGGAGAAGTGGGTCGGCGGTGGCGGTGGTGGCGGCGAGGCCGCTGCGCCGGCCGCGTCGGCCGGGCCCTCCGGGAAGACCGGGTGGGAGGCGCTGGACAAGTGGGTCGGCGGTGGCGGCGGTGCCGCGGCCGCGGCTCCTGCCGCGTCGGGTCCGTCCGGCAAGACCGGGTGGGAGGCGCTGGACAAGTGGGTCGGCGGCGGCGGTGGTGGCGGTGAGGCCGCTGCGCCGGCGGCGTCCGGTCCGTCCGGGAAGACCGGCTGGGAGGCGCTGGACAAGTGGGTCGGCGGCGGTGGCGGCGGTGCTGCGGCCGCGGCTCCTGCCGCGTCGGGTCCGTCCGGCAAGACCGGGTGGGAGGCGCTGGACAAGTGGGTCGGCGGCGGCGGTGGTGGCGGTGAGGCCGCTGCGCCGGCGGCGTCCGGTCCGTCCGGGAAGACCGGGTGGGAGGCGCTCGACAAGTGGGTCGGCGGCGGTGGCGGTGGTGGCGGTGAGGCCGCTGCGCCGGCCGCGTCGGGTCCGTCCGGGAAGACCGGCTGGGAGGCGCTGGAGAAGTGGGTCGGCGACGGCGCCTCCACGCCCTCCGGTGAGTCGAGCGCGAGCAACGGCGGGGCGTCGCCGGAGCCCGTCGCCGCCGCCGCGTCCTCGGGCGCCGACGCCCCGGCGTCGGGCGGCGGCTTCATGGGCTGGCTGAAGCGCCTCTTCGGCGGGAAGTAACACCAGGCCGGGTTCCGGCGCCGGCTCCGGCCGGCGCGGGCCGAGCGCGGCGCGCGCCCTCCGGCGCCGCCGCCGCTCGGCCACGGATCGGGGTGGGATCCGGCATCCCGCATGACGCGCACCCTCCACGAGCGATCGGCAGGCGGCGTCCTGGTCGTCCGCCAGGGCCCCCAGGACCTGGCCGCGCTCATCCAGCTCCGCGGCGGCCAGGTGCTCGCCCTGCCCAAGGGGCACATCGAGCCCGGTGAGAGCGCCGAGCAGGCGGCCCTCCGCGAGACGCGCGAGGAGACCGGCCTGCGCGGCGCGCTGCTCGCCCCGCTGGACGAGATCCAGTACACGTTCTGGTCGCGCAGCATGGACGCGCGCGTCAGCAAGCGCGTGGCGTTCTTCCTGCTCGAGTACCGCTCCGGATCGGTCGCGCACCACGACGGGGAGGTCGACGGCGTGACGCTCGTCCCCGTCGAGCGGGCCCCGGCGGCCCTCACGTACCCGGGGGAGCGTCGCGTCATGGAGGCCGCGCTCGCCTGGCTCGGGACGGCAGGTTACGGTGACCCCGGCGCGAAGAACGCCCCGGGGTCACCGCGCTGACGACCCGTGTCCACCCCCGACCGAGGAAGCCCGTGTACGCGCTGAACTTCTACTCGCCGCTGTTCATCGACCAGCTCCGCAAGGGGCGCAAGACGGCGACGATCCGTCTGGGCGACAAGGCCCACAAGTACCGCAAGGGGCAGCTCGTCTGGGTCACCGTCGGTCACCGGCACGGGCCGCGGCAGCGCATCTTCACCGCGATCATCGACGACGTCAGCGTCAAGCCCGTGCGGGAGCTGACGCAGCGGGAGATCGAGCGCGACAACCCCGAGTTCCGCCTGGTCGAGGACACCCTCCACTTCCTCTCCCACATCTACTCGCGCGAGGTCGGGCTGGACGACACCGTCTCGGTGATCCACTTCAGCGAGGTCATCGAGTTCCCCAGCCTGAAATAGGCCCGATGGGACGCGGCCCGGGCCTTGCGCCGCGCGCCCGGGGGTGGCTACCCTCTTGGCACTCCATTCGTACGAGTGCCAAACAGGGGGAAGTGAATGAACCTGCAGCCCTTGGGCGACCGCGTCGTCGTCCAGGCCATCGAGGCGGAGCAGGTGACCGCCAGTGGGATCGTCCTGCCGGACACCGCCACCGAGAAGCCGCAGCGCGGCAAGGTGCTGGCCGTGGGCCAGGGTCGCTACGAGGACGGCAAGCGCGTCCCCGTGAGCGTCGCCGCCGGTGACGAGGTCATCTACTCCAAGTACGGCGGCACCGAGATCAAGGTGGACGGCGAGGACCTCCTGATCCTCCGCGAGTCCGACATCCTCGCGAAGGCGGTCTGACCGTGGCCAAGCTCATCAAGTTCAATGAGGACGCTCGTCGTGCCCTGGAGCGGGGTGTGAACACCCTTGC
>DAISWG010000009.1:0-75287 GCA_036826475.1 Miltoncostaeaceae bacterium
CGCCGATGGTCGGCCCCAGCGCGACGGCGCCGAAGATGCACATGTTCATGATCATCCCGGTGATCTTCAGCTTGCTGGCCGGGAAGCCCAGCGACAGCGGCGGCACCGCGGCGATCAGCAGCAGGCTCGTGCAGAGGCCCGCCAGGATCTGGCCGGCGCTGTACATCACGACGTCCTGGGCGGTCGCCGTCAGCACCGATCCGATCACCAGGACGAACGCGTAGCCCACCAGCATCCTCCGCTGCGGCAGCAGCTGCGCGAACTGCACCGCGAGGACCGTGCCGACGGCGTAGGCGGCGTTGGCCAGCCCGGAGCCGATGCTCATCGCCTGGGGCGTGGTGTGCAGGTCGCGGGTGATGATCGGCGTGACCGGCCCCACCGCCGCCGACAGGGCCAGGTACGGGATCAGCGCGGCCATGACCATGGTCGCCACGGCGGGGTAACGACCGGCGAGCGGCCCCTGACGCATCGGCAGATCTCCTCGGACGAATAGTGAGAGCCGGTTCATAACAGAGAAACGGAGAGTCATGTCCGGTTGACGGTGTGCTATCAGCGGGAGGAGAATGTTGGGGCAACGCACATCGCGGACAGAGGTGTACGGATCGCCGGGGGCCGGGTGACGTGACGACGGAGACGCCGGGGCGCAGCGACGCGCGACGGAACCGCGAGGCGATCCTCGAGGCGGGGCGCGCGCTGTTCGCCGACTCGGCGGACGTCGCGATGTGCCAGGTGGCGCGTCGTGCCGGGGTGGGTCAGGCGACGCTGTACCGCAACTTCCCCGACCGCGGGGCGCTGGCCGCGGAGATCCTCGGCGAGCGGATCGAGCGGATCGCGGAGCTCGCCGCGGACCACGAGGGGGACCCCGACGCGTTCTTCGTGCTGCTCCGGACCATCATCGACGCGATGGCGGCGGTCTACCTCGTCGCCGAGATCGCCCGCGAGGACGCCCGCACGGACCTCCGCCTGAAGCGCAACCGGCTGGTCATCGCCGGGCTCATGAAGGAGCCGCTCCGCGACGCGAAGGCCGCCGGCACGCTGCGCCGGGACCTCTCGATCGAGGACGTCTTCCTGATGCTGTCGATGGCCCGCGGCGCCATGTCCGGCGCGCAGGGCGTCGCGGGGCGCTCAGCGGCGGGTCACCGTGCGCTGGCCCTCATGCTCGGCGGCGCGTCGCCGGAGCCGCTCAGCCGGGCGTGATCACGCCGGGTGGCACGACCCGTTCCTGCCGCCCCGCAGCGCGTAGGGGCGCAGCAGCTTGGCGAGCGCCGTCGCCCCCGCGGTGTTCAGGTGGAGCCCGTCGCCCCCGAAGTACGCGCGGCCCCGGCTCACCGCCGCCCAGTCGGCGACGCACACGCGCTTCGGGCTCCGCGTCGCGGCGGCCCGGATGGCGTCGTTGAGGGCGGCGTAGTCGGCGGTCTTCTCGGTCAGGGTCGTCCAGACGACGCTGGTGACGCCGGCCGCCTTGAGCGCCCCCATGACCTTCGGGATGTCGTCGCGGTAGCTCGCGGCCGAGTCGTTGTAGCCCACGTCGATGAGCACCGTGCGGCCGAGCGAGGACCCGCCCGCCCGGATGGCCTCCAGGGCGGTCGCCGGCGTCGATCCCTGGAAGGAGCAGGACGGGGCGGCCAGTCGCCGGCAGACGCGGAGGTCGAGCCGCAGGTCGAGGCCGGTGCGCATCATCCGCTCGGCCGCGGGGACGTACCGCAGCGACGCCGCCACCGAGTCGCCGATGAACGTGACCCGCGGCTTCGCGGCGACGGCATCCGCCGGCGCGCCCGCGTTGGGGCCGGCGAGGGCCAGCAGTGCGGCGCCGGCGACGCCGGCGATCGCGCGGTCGAGCATGGGGACCTCCTTCGTCCGCGCCGGAGGGTAGCCCGCGACGCTCAGGCCGCGGAGATCGCCAGGTAGGCGGGCCCGTGCTCGTCGATCGGGTGGCCGCGGAGCTTCTTCACGAGCCGGTAGACCGGCATGATCAGCCGCCGCCGGATGCGGTACTTCTCCGCCATCAGCCGGTCGACGCGCGCCCACTCCTCCGGGGGCAGGAACTCGACGCGGGCGGGGATCGCCGGGCCTTTCGGCCTGCCACGCGCGTCGGAGGGCGCCACCGCCGCCGCGGGATTCCGGCGCAGCCGCTTCGCCTTGTGCGACTGCGCCGGGGTGATGACGTAGAGGCGCCCGTCCTCCTCGGCGAACCAGACCCCCGTCGACGCGGCGCTCCCGTCGCGCCGGTAGGTCGTCAGGCTCATGTACTTGCCGGGGACGTGCAGGGACTGCCGCAGGTTGGACCCGCCCTCGTCCGGTGCCGACGTCATCGTCGCCCCATCAGCCGGCCGGACGCAACCGCAGCGGCGGCGGGTCCCACCCCCCGGCCAGCACCTCCCTGCGCGGCGCGTACAGCCGCATGGTGATGCCGAGCGGCCCCCTCGGGGCGGGCAGCCAGCTGGCCTGCAGATCGGGCCCGGGATCGGCGTGCTGGATGACGACGTCGAGCGAGCCGTCGGGGTTGTACACGAGCGGGTCGCGGTCGCCGATCGCGTAGCGGTCGATCGCATTCGCCGCCTGGAAGCCCTCGGCGTCGTACATGGTGATCGACCAGAACGCCTCCGCGGGCGGCAGGCCGTCGGCCGGGAAGTGGAGGACGTAGTCGCGGTCGCCCGTGGGCGGCTGCCCGTCGGCGTCGATGGCGAGGAGTGGGTAGACGGCGTCCTCGGCGGGGTTCGCGCCCAGGCCGACGAGCGTCACCACCGCCCTCCGCAGGTAGGAGTTGCCGTAGACGCCCATCTCGGTCGCCACGATCCACCCGTCGGCGTGCCGGCCGAGGGTCGGCGGGGCGGCGGCGATCGCCTGGAGCGCGTCCCGCGCCCCCGTCCGGACCTCGTCGAGCACGCTCCCGTCCAGCGCCTCGCGGTCGAACGGCCGGCCGGGGACGATGCCGATGCCCGCGATCCGGCTGAGGATCGAGTAGTCGGTCGGGTGCGGCGGGTTGGTCATCATCGCCTCGCACGCGAGGGTGAAGAAGTCGGGCGCGTCGAGGCCGTTCACCAGGCGCAGCGGCTCGGTGGCGGTGTCCTGGGTCGGGTCGATCGCGTGCGTCGTGGGGTTGACGGCGGTGATCCGGTAGCCGTCCTGGACCGCGTGGACGGCGGGGTAGTCGGCGGGACCGTTGGTCTGGGTGCGGCCGATGATCCAGACCCACGGCGTCGGCGCCTCGATGACGTCGTCGCCGGCGGGGACCTCGCCCGTCCACCGGGGCGGCAGCAGCACGATGTCGCGGGCACCGGTTCCCGTGGTCCGCTTGCCGGGGTTCGCGAACACGTCGGTCCACATGTCGAGCATCGGCAGCATGTAGTAGCGGTCGCCCGTGTCGGGGGCGTGGACCACCACCGGACCCGCCGACAGATCCACCCACGCGCTGGAGTAGAGCGTGTCGAAGTTCGGCCGCACCACGGCACGGAAGTCCGCGTCGGGGAACGCGCGGATGTGGTGGAACGCGTTCGGCGGCCCGAAGCCGGGCCGCTCGCCCTCGGCGACGTTGACCACCTGGCGCCGCGTCGCCTCCATCGTGACCAGGGGGTACAGGTAGACGTAGGCCTCGAAGGCCAGCGTGCGCGGATCGCTCGCGAGCGTCGTCATCGTTCTCCTCGGTCCGGTGGGCGGCTCGGCGGCGCGCATCCTCCCAGTGGCCGCCCGGCGGGGGGCGGCCGGGACGCCGTTCACCCTGGTGAGTCGTCGCCGGCGCCCGACGGGCCGGGGCATCAGGGCCGATTCCTCCAGAACGGGTGATGCACGGGCCCCGCCGACGGCGGGATGCTTGCCGCGGACACCCGAGAAGAGAGGTCAGCCGTGGCGACAGGTCAGGCGTCGGATCGTCGTGCCGCAGTCCCCCTCACCGTCACCCACCTGTCACGGGATGAGCGCATCGCCCGGGGCCGCGCGGCACGGAAGGCGACGCCGCGCTCCCGCCACGCCGAGCTGGACGTGTCGTCGCGACCGGATCCGGTCGCGCTGCTCGAGGCGCAGGCGGCGACGCGGGTGCCGGAGCTCGTGCCGATCCGCCGCGGCCGGATGCTGGCGTCGCCGTTCGCGTTCTACCGCGGCGCGGCGGCGGTGATGGCGAGCGACCTCTCCCGCACGGCCGTCAGCGGCCTCAGGGTCCAGGCGTGCGGGGATGCGCACTTGGCGAACTTCGGGGCGTTCGGGTCGCCGGAGCGCCGGCTGGTCTTCGACATCAACGACTTCGACGAGACCCTGCCGGGGCCGTGGGAGTGGGATGTGAAGCGGCTCGCGACGAGCTTCGAGATCGCGGGGCGCGAGCTCGGGCACGGGGCCGCCCAGCGCCGCGACATCGTGCTGCGGTGCCTGCGGAGCTACCGGGAGGCCATGCGGGGGTTCGCGGCGCAGGGCAACCTGGCCGTGTGGTACGCGAGCCTGGACGTCGAGGCGACCATCTCCCAGGCGAGGGGCAGGGTGTCGAAGGCGGCCGTGCGCCGCGCCGAGCGCAACGTCGCGAAGGCGTACACGCGGGACAGCCTCCA
This sequence comes from Miltoncostaeaceae bacterium, assembly GCA_036826475.1. Taxonomy (GTDB): domain Bacteria; phylum Actinomycetota; class Thermoleophilia; order Miltoncostaeales; family Miltoncostaeaceae; genus Miltoncostaea. The sequence continues at coordinate 4,536 of DAISWG010000009.1, forward strand.
GGCGCTCGGCAAGCTCTCGGAGGTGGTCGACGGCGAGCTGCGCTTCCGCTCCGCCCCGCCGCTGGTCGAGCGCGCGACCGACCTGTTCCCCGACCACGGTGCGGAGATGGCCGAGTGGGCGCGGCAGCGGCTGCGTGAGTACCGCGCCACCCTCCAGCACGACCGGCGGGCGCTGCTCGAGCAGTTCCGGTTCGTGGACCTGGCCCGGAAGGTGGTCGGCGTCGGCAGCGTCGGCACCCGCTGCTTCATCGTCCTCCTCCTCGGGGTCGACGACTCCGACCCGCTGATCCTCCAGGTGAAGGAGGCGAGCCCGTCGGTGCTCGAGCCGTACGTCGGCCGCAGCGTCTACCGCAACAGCGGCCACCGGGTGATCGCCGGGCAGCGGCTGATGCAGTCGGCCAGCGACATGTTCCTGGGCTACCAGGCCGTCCGCGGCGTCGACGGCGTCCAGCGCGACTTCTACTGGCGCCAGCTCCGCGACTGGAAGGGGTCGGCGGAGATCGACGGCATGGAGCCGGGCGCGATGCGGGTGTTCGCGCGCGCCTGCGGAACGACCCTGGCCCGCGGGCACGCCCGCACCGGCGATCGCGTCGCGATCGCCGCCTACCTCGGCTCGGGCGACGCCTTCGACCAGGCGGTCGCCCGCTTCGCATCGGCCTACGCGGACCTGAACGAGTCGGACTACGCGGCGCTGCGGTCGGCGGTGGACTCCGGGTCGCTGGCCGCGCAGACGGAGGTCTGAGGGACGCGCCTCCCCTTGCCGACCAGCCGCGGCGACCGCCGCGGGCTCGGCCAGGGCCCTTGCGGCACCGCCCTCATCCCCTCAGCCGGACCGCCAAGCGGATCAGATCGTCGTAGAAGGCCCCCTTGAGGGCGGCCTTGCCGGACCCGAGGATGTCGTCGACCACCGCCGGAGGCGCCTCGGCCTCACCGAGGATCGCCGCCGCCGCTGTCTTGCAGCCGGGAAGGCCGAGGCTCGCCCGGAGCGCATCGCCGAGCTCGACGCCGGGCTGGACGCTGCCGACCGCACTCGCGCACGACTCGACGTTGCCCTGCAGGCGGCTGAGCGGACCCTGAAGGCGGGTCGCCGCCCAGGAGGTGAAGGCGGTGCCGACGGCAGCCTGGAGCGTCAACTGCGGGTCGACCTCGAAGCGGTAGTACGCCGGGGAGCCCTCGACGCGCGCCGTGCCGTCCGGCAGAAGGGCCGACGGATCCGCCACGGCGGCCGCCATCCCCTGGGCGATCAGGTCAGCGGGCGCCGGGGCGTCCACGTCGAGCTGGCTGCCGGATGCGGGGATCACCCGCAGGACCCGCTGGGACGTGTTGCGGAGTACGTGGACGCTTCCGTCCTCGGTGGAGCACGCGTCGAGGTCGGCGCCCGCGTCCGCGGGGACGAAATCGACGCTCAGGGGATCGGCCTCGGAGCGCCCTGATCCGGTGTCATCCCTGACCCGCCGCCAGGGTCAGGCGTCTCATCGTCGCCGCAGCCGGCGAGCGCAAGGCCGGTCAGCGCGACCGCCAGCACCGCCAGGATCCACCCGTGGCGCCGAGGCTTCACCGGGGACGTCGCATCGCCTGCCGACGGCGTGCTCAAGGCGAAGTGACGGACAGAACCGAGGGCATCGCAAGCCTCCCCTTGACGCGATGATCGCACGGCGCACCCTCCATCCGGCACCCCGGCCGAGTCAAAGCACGGTGCGGGGGGTCGCCCAGCGGTCGCCCTTCGACGTCCGGACCGCGCGCGCCGTCAAGAGGATGGGAGTCCACCGGACCCGAGGCCGGCGAGGGACATGCGGATCACGGGTTCTCCGCTTCCCGCGGGCGCCCGGCGTCTCGGAACTGCGAGGAGCGGACGACGGGGTTCGAACCCGCGACCTTCGGCTTGGGAAGCCGACGCTCTACCAACTGAGCTACATCCGCCTGGACCGGAGACGGTACCACGTCCCCGTCGGCTCAATGCCGGCTCAGGGACCCCTTCCTGGCGGCCATGCGGCACAGGTCGCCGCAGTACCGGCGGCGGGCGTCGCGGCGGCGGTGACCCGCCTCGCCGAAGGGTCGTCCGCACCACGCGCAGCGGCGGGTGGGCGCCGTCGTGGAGGCGTGGGCGGCGTGCGACGCGGCCGTGGCGCGCCGGGCGGGCGCGGGGGCGTGGGAGTGGTCGTCGACGCCTCGCGGCCGCCCGCCCTCCAGCAGCATCCGGCCGACCGTGTCGAACAGGGCGCCCGACACCCACTGGTGGTGGATCAGCCGGACGTCGCGGCGGAGCGCCTCGACGGCGTCGTGCAGGGCGACCTCCGCGCGGACCCCGGGGCGCCGGGCCTTCATCCCGGTGCAGCCGGTGTGGTGGAGGACGATGATCGCGCGGGTCCCCAGCTCCCGCTGGGAGATCCCGAGGCTCTGCACCACGTCGTCGGTGATCACGCCGCCCGCGTTGCGGATGATGTGGGCGTCGCCCGGGTCGAGGCCGAGGATCGTCTCCGGATCGAGGCGCGGGTCCATGCAGGTGAGCACGGCCACCGAGCGGCGGGGGCGGCCGTCGGTCCTCGACGAGCCCCGGTCGTCGGCGATCCCCTGGATGAGCCGGCCCATCCGCGTCGTGCCGTCCATGGCGCGAGAGTGCGACCGCCGGGACCCGGCCGTCAACGGCCGTCTCGGGGCGCGAGCCGGCCGTCTCGCTACATGCGCTCCGGGGCCTCCACGCCGAGGAGGCCCAGCCCCACCCGGATGGTCGCGCCGGTGGCGCGGCACAGGTCGAGCCGGAACGCCTCCACCTCCGGCGCCTCCCCCACCACCCGGCACCGGTGGTAGAAGCCGTGGAAGTCGCGGGCGACGTCGATGAGGTACGCCGCCACCCGGTGGGGGGCGCGGCGCTCCTCGGCCTCGGCGGCGACGGCCGGCCAGTCGGCCAGGCGCATCACCAGCGCCCGCTCCGCGGGGTCGAGCACCGCCGGGACCCCGGCGTCCGGGTCGGGGGGCGCCGACGCCCGCTCGCCCGCCTGGGACATGATGCTGTGCACCCGCGCGTGGGCGTACTGCACGTAGTAGACCGGGTTCTCCTGGCTCTGCTCGCGCGCGAGGTCGAGATCGAGGTCCAGGGCGGTCTCGTGGCTGCGCTGCACCAGGAAGAAGCGGGCGGCGTCGACGCCGATGTCGTCCAGCAGGTCGCCCAGCGTCACCACGGTGCCCTGGCGCTTGCTCATCTTCTTCGCCTCGCCCCGCTCCACCAGGCTCACGAGCTGGATGATCGGCACCTCCAGGCGCGCGGGGTCGTGGCCGCCGGCGGCGAGCACCGCCTGCAGGCGCGCGATGTAGCCGTGGTGGTCGGCGCCCAGCACGTCGATGAGCAGGTCGTGGCCGCGGCCCGCCTTGTCGAGGTGGTAGGCGACGTCGGCCGCCAGGTAGGTGGGGTCGCCGTTCGCCCGGACCAGCACCCGGTCCTTCGAGTCGCCGTAGTCGGTGGTGCGGAACCAGACCGCGCCCTCGGCCTCGTAGGCGTCGCCCGCCTCCAGCAGCGCGTCCACCCCGCCCCGAACCCGGCCCGCCTCGTGGAGCGTCCGCTCCGAGAAGAACGCGTCGAAGTGGACGCGGAAGCGGTCGAGGTCGCCCAGGATCGCCTCCAGCATCAGCTCCTCGCCGCGCCGGGTGAAGAACGCGACGGCCTCGTCACCGGAGGGGTCGGCGTCGAAGCGGCCCCCCTCCTCGGCGCGCACCCGCTCGGCGATGCGGGTCACGTAGTCGCCGCGGTAGCCGTCCTCCGGCGGCTCGGCGCCCGCGTACCGCGCCGCCACCGACTCGCCGAACGTGCGCATCTGGCGGCCGTGGTCGTTCACGTAGTACTCGCGCGTCACCTCGTGGCCGGCGAACGACAGCAGGCGACCCAGGCTGTCGCCGTACGCCGCCTGGCGGGCGTGGCCGACGTGCGGCGGCCCCGTGGGGTTGGCGGAGACGAACTCGAGGAGGATGCTGCGCGGCGTGACCGCCGTCCCCGCGCCATGACGATCCCCCTCCCGGACGATCGCCGCCGCCGCCGAGGCGAACCACGCCGGCGACAGCGTCATGTTCACGAAGCCGGGGCCCGCGACGTCCACGGCCTCCAGCCAGCGGCTCGTCTCCGCCGAGTCGCGCAGCGCCCCGGCGACGGCCTCGCCGATCTCCCGGGGCGGCCGGCGCAGCCCCTTCGCCAGGGCCATGGCGAGCGGCGTCGCCAGGTCGCCGTGGCCCGGCTGTGCGGGCGCCGCGAGCGGGACGGCGGGCGGGTCGATGCCGAGCGCCTCCGCGGCCGCGGAGGCCACGGCCGAGCGGATCGATTCGAGCAGGGGAGCCTCGGGCACGGCCGCGCAGCGTATCTGACCCTCGCGGCGCTGATCGCCGTCCTCGTGCTGGCGGCCACCGGATGCGGCGGCGGCGACCCGCCCGCGGAGTCGGCCCCGGGGGCCACGAGCCTGACGGTGACCCGATACGACGGCGAGCGGGTCGTCCGCACCACCGACCTCGCGTGCGGGGCCGGCGACGTGGTGTGCGCCGAGGTCGTCGCCCTGCTGCCGCGCCTGCGCCCCGAGCCGGACGAGGTCTGCACCCAGATCTGGGGCGGGCCGGAGCGGATCACCGTGACCGGCACGGTGGAGGGCGACCCCGTCCGGGTGGAGGTCACCCGCGCCAACGGGTGCGAGATCGCCCGCTACGACCTGCTCATGAAGGCCCTCGCCGCGGGCTGATCAGTGGGCGTAGGGGTGCCCGGCGGCGATCGTCAGGGCGCGGTACAGCTGCTCGGTGAGCACCACCCGGGCGAGCTGGTGCGGCATCGTCAGCGGGCCGAGCGACAGGCGCTCGTCGCACTCGGCCACCAGGGCGGCGTCCAGGCCGGCGGCGCCGCCGATGAGGAACGCCACGGGCCGCTCGTCCATCCGCCGCTCCAGCCAGCGGGCGAAGGCCTCGCTCGACTCCGGCGCCCGGCCCCCCGGGTCGAGCGCCACCCGCCGCGCGCGCGGCAGCAGCTTCGCGCGCAGCCGCTCGGCCTCCGCCGCCCGGGCACGGTCCTCGCCACGCTGGATCGGCTCCGCCGCCACCTCGTCCACGCGCAGGCCCGCGAGGCGGTCGACACGCTCCTGGTACAGCGCCCCGGGGACGTCGTGCGGGGGCCGCAGCCGCCCGACGCAGGCGAGCTGGAGCCGTGGGGCGCGGCGGCCCGCGGGGTCCCTCAGTCCCGCTGCTCGGCGCGCAGCGCCAGCCCGATCCGCTGGAGCGCGGTCGGGTGGCTGCCGAACCAGACCTGGATGCCCTCGGGGGTGTCCGGCACGCCGAGCGCCCGCTGCACCAGCCCCTGCTGCAGGCCGATCGCGGCCTGCGGGTCGCCCGACAGCTGCAGCCCGCGCCAGTCGGCCTCGGCCTCGTAGGCGCGGCTCACCCAGTTGGCCAGCGGGGCGCTCGCCGCGCCGATGACGGCCGCCGTGGCCGCCGCGATCGCGACCCGCCGCACCACCAGGTCGCATCCGCCCGCGCCGCGCCCCGCCCGCGCGAACCCGGTCCGCCAGCCGACGACCGCGAAGATCAGCAGGCAGGCGGGCACCGCCAGGGCCGCCCCCCAGGTGGACCCCTTCAGCACGTGGTGGCGCTCGACGTGCGCCAGCTCGTGCGCCACCACCATCCGCACCTGGTCCTCCGGGAAGTCCCGCAGCAACGTGTCGTAGAGCACGATGTGGCGGCTGCCGCCGAGACCGGAGACGTACGCGTTGGCGGCGGTGGTGCGCGTGCTCGCGTCGTTGACCTTCACGTCGTCGGCCCGAACGCCCGCCCGGTGGGCGATCGCGAGGATCTGGGCGGACAGCTCGCGGTCGCGCAGCGGCTCCGTCCGCTGGAACAGCGGCTCCAGCAGCAGCGGCGAGAGCAGCGACGTCAGGTAGACGAGCCCCGCGACGCCGGCGGCGAGCGCCGCCCACCACATCCTCGGCAGGCGGCCGATCGCGACCGCCGCGCCCGTGCCGACGAGCGCGCCCATCACCACCGACACGCCCAGCCCCTTGCCGAGATCCGCGAGCCAGCCCGGGACCGGCTGGGTGACGATGCCGTAGTCGCGGCCCCACGCGTACCGGCCGCCCGTGAGCGGCAGCCCCGCCAGGAACGTGGCCACCGAGATCCCCGCCCCCGTCAACGCCCCCGCCCGCCAGTACCGCGCCCGCGCGGCCCGCACCACCAGCGGCCGCCAGTGCCCGCCCAGCATCGCGAGCGCCACGGTGGTGACCGCGGCCACCGGGATGCCGATGACGGCCATCGTCCACACGCCGCGCCGGTAGTCCCGGTTGCGGGCGAGCTCGGCGGGGTCGAACCAATCCGTCAGGCGCGCCGGCGGCACGTCGGGGACGCCCTGGCTCCACAGCTTCCAGCGCAGCAGCGCCACGATGCCGCCCGCGCCGGCGACGGCCACGCCCGCGAGCGCGGCGGCCCGCCCGCGCCGCCCCTGCGGGAGCCATCTGACGGGCTTCTGCCGCGGCCGGCGCACCCGTCTATCGTAGCCCCGGACCACCCCGCATCCCGAGAGGGCCCGCCACTGGCACCGATCGCCATCCTGAGCGACATCCACGGCAACCGCCAGGCCCTGGACGCGACGCTGCGCGCCGCCCGGGAGGCGGGGGCCGCGACGTGGTGGTGCCTCGGCGACATCGTGGGTTACGGCGCCGACCCGAGCCACTGCCTCGCCCGTTCGCGGGAGGCGGCGCGGTGCATCGGCGGCAACCACGACCTCGGCGTGACCGGCGAGGTCTCCCTGGACGTGTTCGCCGACCTGGCGAGCGAGGCGATCGTGTGGACGCGCCAGGCCCTCGGCGAGGCCGGCCGGGCGAAGCTGCGGGACCTCTCCCCAGCCGACATCGACGGGGACGTCCCCCTCTACCACGCCAGCCCGCGCGACCCCGTGTGGGAGTACATCCTCACCGTCGAGCAGGCGCGCGAGGCGCTGGAGCACCGGCGCGTGCCGCTGACCCTGGTGGGCCACACCCACATCCCCTACTCGTGGACGCTCACCGCCGACGGCGCGATGCGGGACGTCGGCGTACCCGCCGGCGGGGTGCTCGACGTCAGCGAGGGCCGGTGGCTCGTGAACCCCGGGTCGGTGGGCCAGCCGCGCGACCACGACGCCCGCGCCGCCTGGGCGCTGCTGGACCTGGAGGCCCGGACGGTCACGTTCCGCCGCACCCCCTACGACGTCGCCGCCGCCCAGAACGCGATCCTCCGCGCCGGCCTGCCGGCGCTGCTGGCGACGCGGCTCTCCGAGGGCAGGTGACCCGGACCGCCTACCTCGACCACGCCGCCGCGTCCCCCCTCGACCCGCGCGTCCGCGAGGCGATGCTCCCCTGGCTGGGCGAGCGCTTCGGCAGCCCGTCGAGCCTGCACGAGTGGGGCCGCGCGCCGGCCGAGGCGGTCGAGGAGGCCCGCGCGGAGGTGGCCGCCCTCGCGGGCGCCGAGCCGGAGTGGGTGGTGTTCACGTCCGGCGCCACGGAGGCGCGGAACCTGGCGGTGACCGGCCTGCTGTCGGCCAACCGGTCGCTGGGACGCCACATGGTCGCGTCGGCGGTGGAGCACCCCGCGACGCTGGCGGTGTGCCGCACCGCGGCGCGCGACGGCACCGTCATCGACCTGGTGGGCGTCGACGGGGAGGGCCGCATCGACCCGGCGGCGCTCGGCGCCGCCGTGCGCGACGACACCGCCGTGGTCTGCGCCGTTCACGGGCAGCCGGACATCGGGACGCTGCAGGACGCCGCCGCCTGCGTCGCCGCGGTCCGTGCGGTCCGCCCCGACGCGCGGGTGGTGATCGACGCCGGCGAGACGGCCGGCCTGGTGCCGGTCGACGCGTCCGGATGGGGCGCCGACGCGGTCGTCGTGGGCGGCGGCCCCGTGGGCGCGCCGCCGTGGACGGGGGCCCTGCTCGTGCGGCCCGGGGCCCGGATCCACCCGGTGCTGGGGGGCGGGCTCCAGGAGGGCGGCAAGCGGGCGGGGGCCGAGGACGTACCGGGGATCGTGGCGCTCGGCACGGCCGCGCGCATCGCACGGCGGGAGATGGACGCCCGCGCGGCGCGCGCCCGCGCGCTGGCCGCGACCCTCACGGCGGGCCTCCTGGCCGTGCCGGACGTCCGCCTGAACGGCGCCGTCGTCGACCTCATCCCCGGGCATGTGCAGGTGTCGGCCGGCTGGGTCGAGGGCGAGGCGCTGGCGCTGGCCCTCGCGGCCCGCGGCGTCGCCGTGTCGCCCGGGTCGGCATGCACCGTGCACGGCGGCAAGGCGGCCCCCGCGCTCGAGGCGATCGGGCTGGAGCCGCCCTGGACCCACTCCGCCGTGCTGTTCACCCTGCGGCACACCACCACCGAGGACGAGGTGGCCCATGCCGTCGCCGCCTTCGCCGAGTCGGTGGGCGCCCTGCGGGCGATGAGCCCCCTGACGCCGTGAGCGCCCGGGTGGTGGACGCGCTCGGCACCTGGTGCCCCGTGCCGATCCACCTCATCGACCGCGCCGCCCGCGGCTCGGCGGCGGGGGACGTCATCGAGCTGCTCGCCGACGACCCGCTCATCCAGGTCGACCTGCCCGCCTGGTGCCACAGCTCGGGCAACCACCTGCTCGAGCTGCGGCGCGACGGCGACGCCTGGGTGGGGCTGGTGGCCGTCAGGCGGGGTGCGGACCGTGATGGCCATGGGCCACCGCGTGCCCCCGCCCCCGGGCGATCAGCCACCGGTTGACCGGCACCGCCACCAGGAAGGCCACGAGCAGGGCGACCGCCAGGGCGCCCCAGAACAGGGCGTCGCCGAGGCCGGCGCCCATCGCGCCCGGCACCAGCAGCATCACCGCGTTGTCGACGACCTCCATCACGGCGATCGAGACCGTGTCGGCGGCGAGGGCCACCCCCGCCGCCGCCCGCAGCCCCATCCCGCCGCGCACCAGGCCGACGCCCGTGAACGCGTAGCCGAACACGAAGGCGAGTCCGATGGCGAGCGCCATCGTGGGGGCGGTCGCCCACCCCATGGCGGTGCCGATCGCCAGGCCGGCCACCTCGCCGATGGCGCAGCCCGTCAGGCAGTGCAGCGTGGCGCGCAGCGCCATCGTGGTCAGCGGGTCCACCGGCCCCCCTCCGTCGGTCTTGATACTCCCCCAGAGTATCTATCCGCTGTCAAGGCCCCCCGCTTCCATGAGCGGGTCTTTACACGGGCCGGGCCGATGGACGAGCATCGCCCGGATCCGCGACGGGCCCCGGGTTCCGCCGCCGCACCCTCCGGAGGACCCCGATTCCCAGCGTCACGACCCGCCGCGCCGCCGCCGCCCTGATCGTGCTCGCGGTGGTGCTGGTGAACGTCGCGTTCATCGGCCTGGGGTCGGTGTTCGAGTACCCCGACGTCCTCCAGGAGCCGTCCGCCGAGATCCTGGCGCGGTTCACGGCCGACGAGGGTGCGATCGTGACGCTGTTCCTGGCGCTCGCGGCCGGCGCGGCGCTGCTCGCCCCGATCGCGATCCTGGTGGGGCGCATCGCGGGCAACGAGCCGGGCCGCTGGTCGATCTGGGTCGGGATCGCCGCCGCGGTGGTCCAGGTGATCGGGCTGATGCGGTGGCCGCTGATCGTCCCGTCCCTGGCCGACGACGGCGACGTCGACACGTTCGACACCGTCCACACCGTGATGGGGACGATCATCGGCGAGACGTTCGGCTACGTGCTCACGGCCGTCTGGACCGTGCTGGTGCTCCAGGCGCTGGCACGCCGCCTCGCGGGGCGCTGGTTCTGGTTCCTGGGCCTGGCCTCGGCCGTCCTGATCGCCGTCGGCGTCCTCGTCCCGCTCGACGTGCCCGGGACCGACATGGCCAACTTCCTCGGCTACATCCTGTGGTCGGTCTGGCTGCTGGCCCTCGCGGTGCTCCTGTGGCGCCGCCCCGTGCCCGCGGCGGGCCCCCGCCCGCTCGTGCCGGTGGTGCCTGCGGCGCACTGAGCCCGGCGGCCGACCGGGCGTGTGGCGGGCCCGGGGAGGTCCGTCGTACGCTCGCCTCTCGGTGGACCCGAGAGGGGGACGAGATGGCCTACGGCGTCGTTCACCACTTCCCTCAGGGCACGAGGGAGCAGTACGAGGCATCGCTCGCTGCGGTGCATCCCGGCCCGGACCGCCTGCCGGACGGGCAGGTCTTCCACGCCGCCGGGCCCGGGGAGGGCGGCGGTTGGACGATCGTGGCGATCCACGACACCCGCGAGAGCTGGGAGCGGTTCCGCGACGACGTCCTGCTCCCCGCCCTGGGCGCGGGGGTCGACGGCGGCTTCACCACGCCACCCGAGGAGCGCACGTTCGACGTGGACCGCACCCTGCCCTGACCCCTGGCAGTTGCGAACACATGTTCGCTAGGCTGCCGTCATGGCACGGCCTCCCCAGGACGGATCGGTGCAGTTCCGCTGGCGCCTGGCGGGTGACGACGGCGGGCAGGCGAGCCTGCTCGCCGGCGCCGAGCGGCACGAGGGGCGCGGCGAGCTGGCCGGTCTGGAGTTGCTGCACGTCCGGGCCAGGTCGATCGTCAACCGCGTTCCGGACGCGTCGCCCGTGCCGTTCCGCTGGACGGTCAACCCCTACCGCGGCTGCAGCCACGCGTGCGTCTACTGCTTCGCGCGGCCCACCCACGAGTACCTCGGCTTCGGCATCGGCGAGGACTTCGACCGCCGGATCGTGGTGAAGGTCAACGCCGTGGACCGGCTCCGCGCCGAGCTGCGCGCGCCGCGCTGGGCGGGCGAGGAGATCGCGATGGGCACCAACACCGACCCGTACCAGCCGGTGGAGGGCCGCTACCGACTCACCCGCGGGATCGTCGAGGTGCTGAGCGAGGCGGCCAACCCCTTCTCGATCCTCACCAAGTCGACGCTCATCGGGCGGGACATCGACCTGCTGGTCGAGGCCGCCGCGCGCACCCAGGTGAGCACCGCCCTCTCGATCGGCTGCCTCGACGAGGACGTCTGGCGGGCGGTGGAGCCGCACGCGCCCAACCCGATGCGCCGCGTCGAGACGGTCGCGCGGCTGGCCGACGCGGGCCTGCCGTGCGGCGTGCTGATGGCCCCGATCCTGCCCGGCATCTCCGACGACCCGGATCGGATCGAGGCGGTGGTGCGGGCGTGCGTCGAGGCGGGCGCGACGGCGATCACCCCCATCCTGCTGCATCTGCGCCCCGGCGTGCGGGAGCACTACCTCACGTGGCTCGAAGCGCACCGCCCCGAGCTGATGCCCGAGATGCGCCGACGCTACCGCCGCGCGTACGCCGCGGACGAGGAGCGCGCGCGGCTGTCGGCGATGGTCCGGGACATGGTCGCCCGGCACGGCGGCCTGCGCCGGCCGCGGCGCAACCGGTTCGACGTCCGCGAGGCGCGGGGCGGCGGCGGCCCGCGGCCGCCCCGCGCCACCGGTGTGCAGATGCGCCTGCTCTAGCGGGGCCGCCCCCGCTTGTGGCGGACGGCCTCGCGGACCATCCGCGCCCCCTGCCGGCCATGCGCGCGCCACGCCCGCTCGTCCTCGCGGCGGGCGAGCGACGCCATCTCGCGGGCGAGGTCGCGGTGGCTCTCGAGGCGCCCCGGGTCGAGCGCCCCGCCGGCCACGGCCGCGGCGACCGCGCAGCCGGGCTCGCCGTCGTGGCGGCAGTCCGCGAAGCGGCAGTCCTCCGCCAGGGCGGCGATGTCGGCGAACGCCGCCCGCACCCCGTCGCCGGAGCCCCACAGGCCCAGCTCCCGCATGCCCGGGGTGTCGATGAGCGCACCCCCGCCGGACAGCGGCAGGAGGTGACGGGCGGTGGTGGTGTGGCGGCCCTTGTGGTCGCCGTCGCGGACGGCGCCGGTCGCGAGGGCCTCCCGCCCGACCAGGGCGTTCACGAGCGTCGACTTGCCCGCGCCGGACTCGCCGACGAGCACCACGGTGCGGTCCGGGCGGGCGCGGGCGGCCAGGGCGTCGAGCCCCTCGCCGGTGCGGGCGCTCACGGGCAGAGCATCGACGCCGAACGCCACCTCGGCGTCGAGGGCGCGGGAGGCGGCGTCGCCGTCGAGGTCGGCCTTGGCGAGCACGACCACCGGGGTCGCCCCCGAGTCCCACGACAGGGCCAGCGCACGATGCAGCCGGCGGTCGCGGAGCGGCCGGTCGAGGCCGTGGACGACCGCCACGACATCGACGTTGGCGGCGATCACCTGCTCGGCGTCGGGGCGTCCGGCGGCGCGCCGCGACAGCAGGGTGCGCCGGGTCAGGACCGCCGCGAGGCGGCCGTCCTGGAGCGCGATCCAGTCGCCGACGGCGAGGCCCGGGGCCTCGACGCGCACCGTGCCGTCCGCGGTGACGGCGGCGGCGCCGGCGCGGTCGACGCGGGCCACGCGCGCGGGGATCGCGGCGGGGCGCCCGAGCGCGTCGAGCTCCGCCTGGCGTGACGGGGACCATCCGAGCGGCGCGAGCGCCGCGGTGTGGTGCTGGGACAACGTGGGGACTCCCTCGGGGAGGGGCGCCCCAGGCCGGGCCTCAGCGGAGGTGCGGCGACGGGACGCCCGGCATGGACGCGACGGTGCGGAGCGGCTGCGCCGCCCGCTCGGTCATCGCGGTCTCCATGCGTCCAGGCCCTCCCGTGTCACCGGCGTCCGCCGGCGGCGCGATGGTACACCCGCCGGGGCGAGCACGCGCCATCCGGAGATCGGCGGGCGCCCGGCGGCGTCCAGGCCGGAGTGGCCGGCCCGCTAGATCAGCGGCGTCCCGGTCATCGACGGCCCCGGGTCCCAGCCCATCAGGCCGCAGAGGGTGGGCGCGACGTCGCCGAGCGCGCCGCCCTCGCGCAACGCCAGGCCCGGCCGGTCGATCCACAGCGGCACCGGGTTGCTCGTGTGCGCGGTGTTGGGGCTGCCGTCCGGCTCGATCATGAACTCGCTGTTGCCGTGGTCGGCGGTGACGCACAGCAGGCCGCCGGCCGCGGCGACCGCGGCGCGGATGTCGGCCATGCAGGCATCGACCGTCTCGATGCCGCGCACCGCCGCCTCCACCACGCCCGTGTGACCGACCATGTCGGCGTTGGCGAAGTTGACGATCAGCAGCTCGTCCCCGCCGGCGGCCACGCCCTGCACCACCGCGTCGCGGATGCCGGCCGCGCTCATCTCCGGCGCCTGGTCGTACGTGGGCACGTGCTGCGGCGAGGGCACCAGGACCCGCCGCTCGCCTGCGAACGGCTCCTCCCGGCCACCGTTGAAGAAGAAGGTGACGTGGGCGTACTTCTCGGTCTCGGCAACGTGCAGCTGGCTGCGGCCCTGGCCGGAAACCACCTCGGCGAGCCCCTGGCGCACGTCCTGCGCCTCGAACAGCACCGGCGGGGTGAACTCCGCCTTGTAGCGGGTCATCGTGGTCATCTCGGGGCGGGGCGGCTCCGGGCCGCGGTCGAAGCCGTCGAACGCCGGGTCGCTGAACGCCTGGGTGAGCTGGCGGGCCCGGTCGGGGCGGAAGTTGACGTAGATCAGGGCGTCGCCGTCGCGCAGCCTGGTGGCGGCGACGTCGCCGATGACCGCAGGGTCGATGAACTCGTCGGTGACCCCCGCGTCGTACGAGGCGCGGACCGCCTCCGCGCCCGTCGCGTGGTGGACGCCGGCGCCGTGGACGATGGCGTCGTAGGCCTTGCGGGTGCGGTCCCACCGGCGGTCCCGGTCCATCGCCCAGTAGCGGCCGACCACGGTGCCGACGGCGACGCCCGTCGCCTCGATCTCCTCGACGGCGCCGAGACCCATGTCCGGGCGGGTGTCCCGGCCGTCGGTCATGGCGTGGACCACGATCCGCTGGACCCCCGCGCCGCGGGCGATGCCGATGAGGGCCAGCAGGTGCGCCTGGCTGGCGTGGACGCCGCCCGGGCCGACCAGGCTCAGCAGATGCAGGGTCCGCTCGCGCCCGCGCCGGAGCGCCGCCTGCAGCGCGGGGCTGCGGGCCAGCGACCCGTCGGCGATCGCCTCGTCCACCCGCACCAGCATCTGCGGCACGCGGCGGCCCGCGCCGAGGTTGAGGTGCCCCACCTCGGAGTTGCCCTGCTGCCCGTCGGGCAGCCCCACGGGCAGGCCGGACGCGTTGATCCGCGTGCCGGAGCCCTCGGCGGCCAGCCGGTCGAGGGCGGGGGTGCGCGCCAGGCTCACGGCGTTGCCGGGCCCTGCGGGGGCGATGCCGAAGCCGTCGATGACGACCAGCACGAGGGGCCCTGACACGGCGTCGGGCCTCAGGCCGCGCCGACGATGGCGGCGAACGCGTCCGGGTCGAGGCTGGCGCCGCCGACCAGGGCGCCGTCGATGTCGGGCTGCCGCAGCAGGTCGGGCGCGGTCTCGGGGGTGACGCTGCCGCCGTACAGCACCCGCAGGGCCGCGGCGTCCACCCGTTCCCCCGCGACGGCGCGCACCAGCGCGCACGCGTCCTGTGCGATGTCGGGCGTCGCCGTGCGGCCGGTGCCGATCGCCCAGATCGGCTCGTAGGCGATCGCCAGGCGGTCGACCTCCTCGGCCCGCACGTGCTCCAGCCCGGCGCGCACCTGGCCGGTGAGCCACGCCTCGGTCTCGCCCCCCTCGCGCTGGGAGAGCGACTCGCCGCAGCACATGATCACGGAGAGGCCGGCGTCGAGCGCCGCGCGCACGCGGGCGGCCACCTGCGCGTCGGTCTCCCCCGCCGCCCGGCGCTCCGAATGGCCCACGATGGCGCCGTCGGCACCGGTCGCCAGGATCATCCCGGCGGAGATCTCGCCGGTGTGGGCGCCCTTCTCGGCCTCGTGGACGGCCTGGGCGAGTACCTGCACGGTGCTGCCCGAGGCGGCGCGGGCCGTGGCCTCGAGCGCGGTGAAGGGCGGGCACACGGCGACGTCAGCGGTCAGGTCACCCTCGCCGAGATGCGCCCGAAGGCGGGCGACGTGCTCGCGCGCCTCCACCCCGGTCTTGTGCATCTTCCAGTTCCCCGCGATCAGCGGGCGCCGCCCGCTCATGCGGTGGGGAGCGCCGCGACGCCGGGCAGGGTCCTGCCCTCCAGCATCTCCAGGGCGGCGCCGCCGCCGGTGGAGACGTGCGTGTAGCGGTCGGCCATCCCGAACCGGGCGACCGCCGCCCCCGAGTCGCCGCCGCCGACCACGGTCGTCGCGTCCGACCCGGCCATCGCGTCGGCCACCGCGACGGTGCCGTCCGCGAACGGCGCGATCTCGAACGCGCCCATCGGGCCGTTCCAGAAGACGGTGCCCGCGGCGCCGATCGCCTCGCGGTACGCGGCGGCGGTGCGCGGGCCGATGTCGACGCCCATCCAGCCGTCGGGGATGTCGTCGGTGGGGACGACCTGCAGGTCGGCCTCCGCGTCGAACCGGTCGGCGATCAGCACGTCCACCGGCAGCTGCAGCGCGCAGTTGAGGCGGACGGCCAGCTCCATCAGCTCGCGGGCCATCGCCTGGCCGTCGGGCCCCTCGTGCAGGGACGTCCCCACGGGCTCGCCCTGGGCGACGAGGAACGTGAAGCACATCGCCCCGCCGATCAGGACCCGGTCGCAGCGCTCCAGCAGGCTGCGGATGAGCGGCAGCTTGTCGGTCACCTTCGAGCCACCGAGCACCGCGACGAACGGGTGCGACGGGCTGCCGAGCAGCCCCCCCAGCACCTCGACCTCGCGCTTCAGCAGCAGCCCGGCGCGGGCGGGGAGCCGGCGCGCGACCCCCTCGGTGGAGGCGTGGGCGCGGTGGGCGGCGCCGAACGCGTCATTGACGTAGTGCGTGTAGCCCTGCGCGAGGCGCTCGGCGAAGGCCGGGTCGTTCTTCTCCTCCTCCGGGTGGAAGCGGAGGTTCTCGAGCATCACCAGCTCCCCCGCGCCGAGCGACGACACCCGGTCGCGGACCTCGTCGCCCACGCAGTCCGGCAGCAGCTCCACACGGCGGCCCATCAGCTCGCCCAGGCGGGCGGCGGCCGGGGCCAGCGACAGCGCCGGGTCGCGCTCGCCCTTCGGACGGCCGAGGTGCGAGCACACCGCCACGCCCGCGCCGGCCTCGAGCAGGTACCGGAGGGTGGGGACGGACGCGCGGATGCGGGCGTCGTCGGTCACGCGCCCGCCGTCGAGGGGCACGTTCAGGTCGGCGCGCACCAGCACGCGCGCGCCCGACCAGTCGACCCCCGGGTCGTCGATCCCGAGGAGGCTGCTCACCGGCTCAGGAGGGGAGCACCCGCTCGGCCAGGTCGACGACCCGGCACGAGTAGCCCCACTCGTTGTCGTACCAGGAGATGACCTTCACCGTGGTCCCGTTGACCATCGTGAGGGGGGCGTCGAAGAGCGACGAGCGCGGGTCGCCGACCACGTCGCGCGACACGATCGGGTCCTCGGTGTAGCCGAGGATGTCGACCAGCGGGCCCTCCTCCGCCGCGGCGCGGAAGGCCTCGTTGACCTCCTCCTTGGTCGTCGGGCGGCCCACCTCGGCCACCAGGTCGACGACCGAGCCGTCGGGGGTCGGCACCCGGAGCGCGATGCCGTCGAGCTTGCCCTTCATCTCGGGGATCACCTCGCCGATCGCGCGGGCGGCGCCCGTGGACGTGGGGATGATCGAGACCGCCGCGGACCGCGCCCGGCGCAGGTCGCTGTGGGGGGCGTCCAGGATCCGCTGGTCGCCGGTGTACGAGTGGCAGGTGGTCATGACCCCGCGCTCGACGCCGAACCCGTCCATCAGCACCTTCACCAGCGGCGCGAGGCAGTTGGTGGTGCAGGACGCGTTGGAGATGACGTGGTGGTTCTCGGGGTCGTAGGCCTCGTCGTTGACGCCGACCACGATCGTCGCGTCGGGGCCCTTCGCGGGGGCGGAGATGATCACCTTCCGCACCCCGTCGCGCAGGTGCGCCGCGGCCGAGTCGCGGTCGGTGAAGAAGCCGGTGCTCTCGATGACCACGTCGACGCCCACGTCGCCCCAGGGGATCTTGGCGGGGTCCCGCTCGGCGAAGACGCGCACCTCGGCGTCGTCGACGTGGATGTGGTCGTCGTGCGAGTGCACGTGACCCGGATAGCGACCGAACGTCGAGTCGTACTCGAGCAGGTGCGCGAGGGTCCTGGTGTCGGTGATGTCGTTCACGGCCACGATCTCGATGTCCGTCTCGCCCAGCGTCGCCGCGCGGTAGACGTTCCGCCCGATCCGGCCAAACCCGTTGATGCCCACGCGCACGCTCATCCGGCCACGTCCTCCCCAGTCGTCAACGCGGGCCAATCTACCAAGGCGGGTCATGGCAGGCTTCCCGGCGTGACGCGACTCCCGTCCCTGCTGGCGGCCGTGGCCGCGGCCGCGGCGGCCGTCGCGGCCGCAGGCTGCGGCGGCGGGGACGCGGACGCCCCCGCGGCGGCGGCGGCCACCGCCCGGGTGGTGCGGGTCGTCGACGGCGACACGGTGATCCTGCGCCTGGACGGCGGCGACCGGCGGGTGCGGCTGCTGGGTGTGGACGCGCCGGAGAGCGTCACCCCCGACCGGCCGGTGGAGTGCTGGGGCCCGCAGGCGGCGGCCGCCGCCCGGCGGCTCATGCCGGAGGGGGCCGCGGTGGCGCTGGCCACCGATCCGACCCAGGGCGACGAGGACCGGTTCGGCCGGCTGCTCGCGGAGGTCACGGCGCGCGGCGCCCCCGGGACCGTGAACGTCGCGCTGGTGCGGGAGGGCGCGGCGGAGGTCTTCCGCGGCGACGGCCGCGGCCGCCTCCAGCCGCAGCTGCGGGCGGCGGAGCGGGAGGCGCGGGACGCCGGGCGCGGCCTGTGGGGGTCCTGCCGAGGCGGCTAGCGGTACGCGCGGCGCTCGCGCGTCAGCGCGAGGACCCCGGCTCCGGCGGAGAGCGCCGCGGCGAGCACCGACAGGTGGAGGGCGGCACCCCAGCCGATCTGCGCGCCGGGCGGCCGCGGGATCTCGCTGATCTCGGTGCCCGCCATGACCGCCGTCCACGCCAGCGGGAACGCGGCCACCACCAGCCCCCACGCCCCCGCCCGGCGCCCGAGGGGCGACCCGCGGCGGCCGGCCGCGAGGCAGCAGAGCAGCCCCGCAGCAGCCGCGATCGCCGCCCCCAGCAGCACCGACTTCCACAGGTCGCCCGGCGTGGAGCCCGCGGTCCGCAGCGTCCAGATGTCGACCGCCGGAGCCCCTGCGCCGCCCGCCACCAGCGGCAGCTTCAGCGCGGCCAGCGCCAGCGCGGCGGCCACGACGCCGGTCGCCCCGGCACCGAGCAGGGCCCCGTCCATGCGCCGGCTGCGGGAGACCACCGGCGCGGGTCGTGTGGCGAACGCCGGGTCGGGGGCGCGGTGCTCGGTCCACCGCCGGCCGTCCCACCAGCGCAGCACCCCGGGGTTGCCGGCCTCCCGGTACCACGACGCGGGCGGCTGCTGGGTGAGGCCGGGCACGAAGGGGGTCATCGGCACCGGCCCCGGCTGCCGCGAGTGGGCACTCTCTCTACGAGCGGGCCCGGAACGCAGCCGGGGGGCCTTGCGGCCCCCCGGCGACGAGCGTTCAGGTGGTGCGGAGGGGCCTAGGCCGCCTCGGCAGCCGCCTTCGGCTTGGGCGTGATGGCCGCCGTGATCTTGGCGGACAGGATGCCCAGGACGCAGCCGCAGACGAGGGTCACGAACGTGGAGAACCAGACCCACGGCCACGGGGTGGAGAGCAGGCCGCCACCAGCGCCGATACCGGCGGTGGCGGGGTCGCCCAGGGCGGCGACGGTGTTGTCGGTGCCGCCACCGTTCGGGACGTAGCCGTCGAGGCCCGTCGCGATCCACCAGAGGAACACTGCCGCGAACGCCGGGAACGTACCGGCGACGTAGTACCAGTCACCCGCCACGAGGATCATGACGAGGATGAACGCGAAGATGCCGACCCAGAGGGCGATGCCCCAGAAGTCGGGAGCGTCCGCCGTCTTGAACGCGAGCGGCATGGTGATCAGAGCGGCCACCGAGCCGAACACGCAGGCGAGGAAGATCTTGCCGAAGGCGGCGTTGTCGCCACCGGCGGCGAAGAAGAGGCCCCAGGAGATGAAGGCCGTCGGGAGGATCAGGTGGAAGTTCTCAGGAAGACCGAACTGCCCGTCGCCGAGCAGGTTGTCCTGGACGGTCACCCAGTGGAACGTGAAGTTCAGCGCGAGCTCGGTCCAGAGGAAGGACAGAACTCCGATGACGATCGCGAGTGGGGCGATCGCCTTGGCGCGAGCGCTCATGTGAACGTTCACTCCTTGTTTGACGAGTACGGAGGTCGTCCCGCCGGAAACGAAGAAGACATGCGTGGCGGCACGACCGCGGACGGAGACCGGGCCCCGTCTCGCGGGGTGAGTCTACGGCCGCCGATCTGTTCGTGGCAACCGTTGCATGTCCTCCCGGACCTTGTTGCTGCATGTTGCGTCATTCAGTTCACTGGCGATTCGGCAGCGAGCGCAATCAAGGCCGCCGCGAGGGCCTCCGGGGAGTGCCGCACCAGCCTCCCCTGATCGGCCAGATCCGCAGCGATCACCCGCACCCCGAGCGACTGGAGGCGTCGCCGGTCGTATGGGACGGGCACCTGGCCCTTGGCCGCGTAGACCCCCACCCAGTGGGGGTCGAGGGGGCCCTGATGGACCAGGATCATGTCCACCCCGCCGGGCACGGCCTCGAGCACGCGCTCCAGGTGGTCGGCCGCGTCGAACCCGTCGGTCTCGCCCGGCTGCGTCATCACGTTGCAGATGTAGGCGCGCCGGCCCGCCGCGCCGGCCACGGCGGCGGCGATCTCGGGCACCGCGAGGTGCGGCAGCACGCTGGTGAAGAGGCTCCCGGGACCCAGCAGCACCAGGTCGGCCTCCTCGATGGCCTGCACGGCCGGCCCGTGGGCCGCCGGCTCGGGCTCCAGCCACACGCGGCGGCAGGCCCCGCCGCCCTCGCCGATCGCGGTCTCCCCGTTCACCGGCGGCCCGCCCGCCATGCGCTCGGCCCACAGGCTGATCGACTCGAGCGTGGACGGCAGCACGCGGCCCCGGATCTTGAGGACCCGGGAGCATTCCTGGATCGCCAGGTCGAAGTTGCCGGTCACCTCGGTGAGCGCCGCCAGGAACAGGTTCCCGAAGGAGTGGCCGGAGAGGTCGCCGTCGGTGAAACGATGCTGGAACAGGGTGCCGAGCAGCGACTCGTCGTCGGCGAGCGCCACCAGGCAGTTGCGGATGTCGCCCGGCGGCGGCACCCCCAGCTCGCGGCGCAGCCGCCCCGACGATCCGCCGTCGTCGGCCACGGTCACGATCGCCGTGAGGTCGAGGGGCTCGCGCTTGAGCCCGCGCAGCAGCGACGCGAGGCCCGTCCCGCCCCCCAGCGCCGCGATCCGGGCGCGCCGCCTCACGCCGGGGGGTCCGGCGCCGAGCTGGGCAGCGCGATGTGGCGGTGCGAGGCGCCGGCGTCCATGGTGCGCGCGTAGCGCCGGGCGAGCCGCTCGGCGATCGCGACGCTGCGGTGCCGGCCGCCGGTGCAGCCGATGCCCACGACGAGGCTGGTCTTGCCCTCCTCCGCGTACGCGGGCAGCAGGAAGTCGAGGAGCGCCTCCAGGCGCTCCAGGAACTCGACGAAGCCGGGGGCGTCGGCGACGTACTCGGCCACGGGGGCGTCCAGACCGGTGCGCGGCCGCAGCTCGGGGACGTAGTGGGGGTTGCGCAGGAACCTCACGTCGAACAGCAGGTCGGCGTCGCGCGGGACGCCGTGCTTGTAGCCGAACGAGACGAACTCCACGTGCATCCGCGGACGCCCGTCCGGCGGCATCAGCGCCTCCGAGATCCGGCGGCGCAGGTCCCAGATCGACAGGCCCGTGGTGTCAATGACCACATCGGCGCGCTCGCGGACGTCCTGCAGCTCCGCCCGCTCGCGCTCGATGCCGGCGGCCACCGAGCCGCCCGGCGACAGGGGGTGCGGCCGGCGGGTCTCGCGGAAGCGGTTGAGCAGCGTCTCGTCCGAGGCCTCCATGAACACGACGCGCGGGCGCACGCCGCTCGACTGCTGCACCCGCTCGAGCACCGGCTCCAGCTCCCGGAACCAGACGCCGCCGCGCACGTCGCTCACCACCGCCGCGCGCTCCACGCGGGAGCCCTCGAGCAGCACCAGATCGGCCAGCGCCGGGAGCAGCCCGGGCGGGAGGTTGTCGACGCAGAACCAGCCGGCGTCCTCGAAGGTGCCCATCGCTTGGCTCTTCCCCGCCCCGGACATGCCGGTGATGATCGTCAGTTCCACCGCGCCCCGTCTTCGTCGCCGACGCGGGCGGCGCCCCCACCGGGGGCCGCGGTCTTGTGGAGGCGGTCGTACACGTCGCGGGCCACCTTCGACGGCACCCCCGGCACGGCCTCCAGCTCCTCCCGGCTCGCCGCCAGGAAACGGTCGGCCGAGCCGAAGTGCCGCAGCAGCGCCGCCTTGCGCGACGGGCCGACCCCGGGGAGCGCGTCGAACACGCTCTCGGTCATCCCCCGGCCGCGCCGGCCGCGGTGGTGGCGCAGGGCGAAGCGGTGGGCCTCGTCGCGGATGTGCTGGAGCACCCGCAGGGCGGCCGAGCCCTCGTCGAGCAGCAGCGGGTCGGCCCGCCCGGGGCGGAACACCTCCTCGCGCTTCTTCGCGAGGCTCACGATCGGCACGTCCCCCACCCCGGCCGCGGCGAGGCCGGCGAGCGCCGCGCCCAGCTGGCCCTTGCCGCCGTCGATCACCACCAGCCCGGGACGCGTGGCGAACGAGGGGTCGTCCTCCGTCGCCGTCATGCGGGAGAAGCGCCGGGTGATGGCCTCCTCCATGCGGGCGAAGTCGTCGGGGCCGCCGTCGTAGCGCATGGTGAAGGTGCGGTAGTGGGACTTCGCGGGCGCCCCGCCCTCGAAGACCACCATCGACGCCACCGCGTAGGTCTCGCCGAGGTTCGAGATGTCGTAGCACTCGATCCGCACCGGCGGCGCAGGCAGGTCGAGGCGCGCCTGCAGGTCGGCGAGGGCGTCGCGGCGGCGGGCGCGCGCCTGCTCGTGGCGGCGCACGTCCTGCTCTAGGGCGAAGCGGGCGTTGCGGGTGGCGAGCTCGGCCATGCGGCGCTTGTCGCCGCGCGCGGCGGCGCGCACCTCCACCCTGCTGCCGCGGCGGTCGGTGAGGAGGGCCTCCAGGTCGGCGGCGGCCTCGCTCCCCTGGGCCACGATGATGCGCACGGGGATCGCCAGCGCCATCGCGTAGAACTCGTAGGCGAACTGGACCAGCACGGTGGCCTCGTCCTCGGCGCCGGCGGCGTCGAGGAAGAACGACTGGCGGTCCTGCACCACGCCGTCGCGCACCTGGAGCACCTGCACGTTGGCGGTGTCGCCCTCCAGCGCGACGCCCAGCACGTCGGCGGTGCCGACCGAGCCGGCGGTGGCGAACTGGCGCTCCATGAGGTGGCGCATCGCCTGGAGGCGGTTGCGCAGCGACGCGGCCCGCTCGAACTCCTGGTTCGCCGCCGCCTCCCGCATCTCGCCCTCGAGCTCCCGCTCGAGGCCCCGGTAGCGGCCCGACAGGAACGCGATGATCTGGTCGATCAGCGCCCGGTAGTCGTCCTTGGAGATGTAGCCGACGCACGGTGCCAGGCAGCGCTTGATGTGGTAGTCGAGGCACGGGACCCCGGACGGGCGCCCCGGCTCGCGGCCCTCGCAGGGACGGCTCGGGAAGACCTTGTTGATGAGGTTGAGGGTGTCCCGCACCTTGTAGGCGTTGGAGAACGGCCCGAAGTAGAGGCGGTCGCGCCGGTGCGCCTCGCGGGTGAAGTAGACGCGCGGGTAGTCCTCGTCGAGGCTGATCCCGATGTACGGGTAGCTCTTGTCGTCGCGCAGCCGGACGTTGAACGGCGGCCGGTGCGTCTTGACGAGGTTCGCCTCGAGGATCAGCGCCTCGCTCTCCGACCCCGTCACGAAGGTGTCGACCCGGGCGATGCGCCCGACCAGCTCGTCGATCTTGGGGTGGAGTCCGCCGCGCGCGCTCATGCGCCGGCGAGCGGCCCCCTCGTCGGGCCGCAGCGGGGCCTGGAAGTACGAGAGCACGCGCTTGCGGATGCTCTTCGCCTTGCCGACGTAGAGCACGCGGTCGGAGGCGTCGCGGTAGATGTAGACGCCGGGATCACCGGGCAGGTTCGCGAGCTGCTCGCGGAGTTCGGTGGCGTCGGACACTCTCCCTCCGAGTATAGGTCGGCCGTCCAGCGACGACTTGCGTGACGCAACCCGTCATGGGATGGTCACTTCTTTCACGCAAGCGAGTTCGGAGGTGGCCCGATGGACGCGCTCGACGCGATCCGCAAGCGGCGCAGCGTGCGCCGGTACACCGAGCGCCCGGTGTCCGACGAGGACATCGACCGCGTCCTGCGGCTGGCGCTCCTGGCGCCGACCGGTCACAACGCGCAGGCGTGGAGCTTCATCGTGGTGCGCGACCCCGCGCGACGGGCGGCCCTGGCCGAGCTCGTGCTGCGCGGCGCCGCCGAGTACTTCCGCATCAACCGGCCGCAGCGGGACCGCAGCGACGCCGACCACGCGGCGTGGGCCGCGGGCTACGCCGAGACGGCCCTCGGCAGCTACCGCGAGGTCCCGGTGTGGATCGCGGCCCTCAGCATCCCCCGGTTCACGTTCCCCGACGAGCCGATGAGGCAGCGCATCGAGACCTTCAGCGAGCACACCTCGGTGGCGTTCGCGCTGGAGAACCTGTTCGTCGCGGCGCGGGCCCTGGGCCTGGGCACGACCCCCACCATCTTCCACTGGTTCGTGGAGGACGAGTATCGCGACCTGCTCGGCATCCCCGCCGAGCACGGCGTGCACTACCTCACGCCGCTGGGACATCCGGTCGAGTTCCCGGTGGGATTGCGGCCGGAGGCGGCGGCGGTGCGGCGGCCGTGGCGGACGCTGGTGCACGACGAGGAGTGGGGTCACCCGCGCCAGGAGGAGGGTGCGCCGGCGCCGTCCGCGGCCTGACGGTCCGGGCTGGGAGCCTCAGGGCGAGCGCCCCGGCGGCCAGGGCGCTCGCCCCCATGAACACCCAGCCGGCACGGAAGCCGGAGATGTCCACGCCGTCGCCGAGGATCGCGACGAACACCGCGACGCCGACCACCCCGCCGATCTGGCGGGCGGTGTTGAACACCGCGCTGCCGGTGGCGGTGCGGCCGGGCGGCAACCCGGACACCGCGGCGCCGGCCAAGATCGGGAACACGAGGGCGACCCCGATGCCGCTCAGCAGCATCCCGGGGAGCAGGGCGCCCAGGTAGTCGGGCGTGCTCCCGGCGCGGAGGATCCACCACAGGTTCCCGGCGGCGAAGGCGGCGGAGCCGGCCAGCACCAACGGCCGCGTCCCCACGCGCCCCGCCAGCGCGCCCGCGGGGCCGGACAGCAGGGCCACCATCAGCGGCCCCGGCGCGAAGGCGATGCCGGCCTGGAGCGTCGAGTAGTCCCAGACGTCGGTCAGGAACAGCGCGGTGGCCAGCAGGAGGGAGAAGAAGCCCATCGAGAACAGGAACACGCCCGCGTCGGCGATCGCCGCGCCGGGGGCGCGGAGCAGCGCGGGCTCCACGACGGGCGCCGGGTGGCGCGCCGAGCGCAGCGCGACGCCGGCGCCCGCCGCCAGGGCGAGCGCCCATGCGCCGAGCACCCCGGGGCTCGCCCACCCCCACTCCCCGCCCTCCACGATGCCGAGCGCCAGGGCGCCCACGGCGACCACCAGCAGCAGCGCGCCGGCCAGGTCGGGCCGCTGGGCGCGGCCCGCGTCGCGGGACTCCTCCAGCTGCCGGACCGCCGCGACCGCGATGATCACCGCGAGCGGCAGGTTGATCAGGAAGATGCCGCGCCAGCTCCACTCCACCAGCAGGCCGCCCACCGTCGGGCCGAGCGTGGCCGCGACCGCCGCGCCGGCGGTCCACAGCCCCACCGCCGCCGCCCGCCGCTCGGGCGGGAACTCGCGCACCACCAGCGCCAGCGACGTCGGGATCATCAGCGCCGCGCCGGCGGCCTGCACGACCCGGGCCGCCACGAGCCACCACGGCCCCGGCGCGACTGCGCAGAGCGCCGACGCCACCGCGAACACCCCGAGCCCCGCCAGGAACAGCCGCTTGCGGCCGACGATGTCGGCGAGGCGCCCCGCGGGGACCAGGAGCGCGGCGAACACGATCGCGTAGGCGCTCAGCACCCACTGGAGGTCCGAGAGCGACGCCGACGGGAAGTCGGCCCCGATCGCCGGGAAGGCGATGTTGACCACGAAGAGGTCGAGGTTGGCGAGGAACGCGCCCGCCGTCGCGATCACGAGCACCCGCCACGGCCGCGTCACGGCGTCCCCCATCGTCGTCCGCATCACTTGCTTCACGCAAGCTAATGAGATGGCTTCCGTGATGCAAGCCGCATAGGATGGTGGGGTGCTGCCGCGCGACTACTCCGGCCAGAACTGCTCCGTCGCCCGGGCCCTGGAGGTGCTGGGCGAGCGGTGGACGATGCTGGTGCTGCGCGACGCCTTCCAGGGGGTCAGCCGCTTCGAGCTGTTCGCCCGGCGCCTGGGGATCGCGCCGAACATCCTCACGAAGCGCCTCGCGACCCTCGTCGAGGCGGGCGTGCTGGAGCGCCGCCGCTACCAGGAGCGCCCGGAGCGCTTCGCGTACGTCCTCACCCCCGCGGGGAAGGAGCTGCTGCCCGCCCTGGTGGACCTGATGCGCTGGGGCGACGCCCACCTGGCCCCCGACGGCCCGCCCGCAGTCCTGCGCCACGCCGGCTGCGGCGGCGAGCTGGGACGCGGCGCGATGTGCGACCGCTGCGGCGCGCCGGTGGAGGCCGACGACGTGGAGTGGTTTCGCGGACCGGGGACCCACCGGACCCCGGGCGAGCGGATGATCCCGGCCGAGGCTTCGCCCGTCATCGCACCCAGAGCTGGTCGAGCGCGGCGCCCCACACGGGGTGGCGCATGACGTGGCCGGCCCGCTCCGAGGTGAAGAAGGTCTCGCGCGGGTTGGCGTACGGGATCCATGCGGCCCGGTCGGTGAGGGCCCGGTCCAGCGCCGCCCATTCGGCGTCGGCGGCGGCGGGGTCGCGGACCTGGAGCTTCTGCGCCGCGTCCATGCGGGCGTCGATCGCCGGGTCGCAGAACCGCGCCGGGTCGGCGGCACCGCAGCGGAGCTGATCGAAGAACGACGCCGGCGCCGGGTAGTCGTTCGCCCACCCCGTCACGCCCACCTGCACCGGCGTGCCGCCCGGGGGGCCGTAGGCGGCGGCGAGCCACTCCTCCTCCGGCATGGCCACCGCACCGGCCCGGTACCCGATGGCGCGAAGCGCGGCGGCGACCTCGCGGGCTTGGCCCGCGAAGTCGGGGAGTGACCGGACGGTCACGGCGGCCCCGGAGGTGCCGGAGCGGGCGACGAGGTCGCGCGCCGTGTCGAGGTCGGGCGAGTGCCAGCGGCCGTCCCCGGGGTCGCGCGTGAAGGGGCAGTACGGCTCGTAGCCGGGGAAGCCCGGCGGCAGCACCTGGCAGGTCGTCTGCGCGAAGCGGGCGCCACCGGCGTGCTCGACGAGCGCCCCCCGGTCGAGCGCGAAGGCCAGCGCCCGGCGGGCGTCGAGCCGGTCGAACGGTGGTCGCGTCGTGTCGAGGGACACCAGGAACGTGACGGGGATCGGCGACACCGAGAGCCGGTCGGGGTGCGCGACGGCGAGGCGCTCGATCACGCGGGGCGCCAGCGGGCCCGTGAGGGCGACGTCCATGTCGTCGCGCTCGACCGCGCGGATCGCGGCAGCCTCGTCCATGGCCGTGACGAGGATCTCGTCCGCGTACCCGTCGGGCCGTGCGGCCCGCGACCATTCCTGGAAGTACGGATTGCGCACGAACCGCACCTCCTCGCCGGGGACGTGGCTGGCGATGACGTACGGGCCGGTGGCGGGGAGGCCCCGGGTGGTCGGCGCGTCCCTCGGCGCGGACGGCGCGACGGCGTGCGCGAACGGCAGCGCGAGGTGGTGGAGCAGGTCCGGGTCGGGCTCGGTCAGGTGGATCGTGACCGTGTTCGCGGCGTCGTCGGCGACGACGCCGCGCGACAGGTCGCACGCCGCGGGGCGGCGCCGGCACGCGTCCGCGCCGACGATCCGGTCGTAGTACTCGGGCGCGGCGCCCACTCCCACGCCGAGGCGGAAGAACCGCTCGATCCCGCGGCGGACGTCCCCGGGGCGGACGGGCTCCCCCGTCGAGTACCGGATCCCCTCCCGGAGCGTGAACGTGTACGTCCGCCCCCCGTCGGTGGGGGTCGGGAGGGACGAGGCGAGGTCGGGCACGATGCTCGCCCCTGCCGGCGCCGCGGCGCGGCGGTACGCGGTGAGGCCGTCACCGCTGAGGTTCATCCAGGAGACGGTCGAGTAGCCCTGGTCGATCCCGTCGATCCCCTGGACCGAGACGCGGAGGGTGCCCCCCCGGTGCGCCGCCGACGCGTCCCGCGCGGCCACCCACAGCGTCGCGCCGTCGGCCGCGAGGCCGGACGGCCGCTGGCCCGTCGCGATCCGCTCGGCCACCGCGTCCCGGCGCGGGTCGATGCGCACCAGTGCGCCGCCGAGCTCGTCGGCCACCCACACGCCGTCCTCGGCGACGGCGAGCGCCGACGGCCCCTCCCCCACCCGCACGGTGGCGACCACCGCGTTCGTGGCCGGGTCGATGCGGGTCACCGTCCCGTCGAGGGTGTTGGCCACCCACACCGCGCCTGCGCCGACCTGGATCGGTCCGGGCGCGTTGCCCACGCCGATGCGCTGCTGGACGCGTCCGGTGGCGGGGTCGTGGCGCCACACCTCCCCGTCGGTCTCGTGCGAGGTCCAGACCGCGCCCTCCCCGGCGGCGATCCCGATCGGCGACCCCCCGATCCTCGCGGTCCACGCCACCTCGCCGGTCGCCGCGTCGACGCGGGTGATGCTGCGGGCGTACCGGCTCGCGACCCAGACCCACCCGTCGGCGGCCGCCACCCCCCGCGGCCCGGTGGGGACCGCGATCGTCTGGACCACCGCATCGGTCTCCGGGCTGATGCGCAGCAGGGTCGCATCAGCCGCGTTCGTCGCCCACACCGCCGCGCCTCCGGCGGCGATCCCGTCGGGCCCGCCGCCGACCGGGATCGTCTGCACCACGGCGCCGCGCCGGGGGTCGACCCGCTTCACCGCGCCGTGGGAGACGTCGCCCACCCACACCGCGCCGTCCGCCACCCCCACGCCGGCGGGGCTGCCGCCGAGCATGACCGGCTCGGTGGCGCTGCCCGACCCGGCGTCGATGCCGATGAGCGCGTCGCCGGGGATCGCCGGCGTGCCCCCGCCACCGTCGTGGACGGCGACCCAGACCGCGAGCGCCGCGAGCGCGGCGATCGCGCCTGCGATGGCGGCGATCGCGGCGCGCGAGCGGCGGCGCCGCGGTCGCGGCGCGGTGGGGCGCACCCTCGGTCGCCGCGGCGGCAGCAGGTCGGGGTCCTGCCGGAGGATGCGCCCCTCGAGCTCGCGCAGCTCCGCCCCCGGCTCGATGCCGAGCTCATCGACCATCGCCCGCCGGCCGGCGGCGTACCGCCCGAGGGCGTCGGCCTGCCGCCCGCTGCCGGAGAGGGCCACCATCAGCTGGCCGCGCAGCCGCTCCCGGAGGGGGTGGTCGGCGACGAGCCGCTCCAGCTCGGGCACCAGCTCCGCATGGCGGCCGAGGCGAAGGTCGGCGTCGACCCTCGCCTCCACCGCGGTGAGGCGCCGCTCCTCCAGCTCGGCGATCTCCGGCTGCGCGAACTCCTCGTAGGCGAAGTCCGCGAGCGCCGGCCCGCGCCACAGGGCGAGCGCCTCGGCGTAGGCCTCCGACGCCCCGGCGGGGTCGTCGGCGTCGAGCGCCGCCCGGCCCTCCGCGGCGCGCGCGTCGAACCGCGCCAGGTCGAGGGCGCCGGGGGCGACCCGGATGACGTACCCGGTTCCGGCGGTCTCGATGGCGGCGTCGCCGGCGCCCGCGTCGGCGAGCGCGCGCCGCAGCTGCGACACGTACACCTGCACGGCGCCGCGCGCCGTCGCGGGCGGCCGTGCGCCCCACAGCCCGTCGATGAGCGCGTCGGTGCCCACCACCCTGCCGGCGCGGAGCAGGAGCATCGCCAGCACCGCCCGCGGCTTCGGCCCCCCGAGCGCGACGGGCCGGTCGCCGACGCGGACCTCGAGCGGACCGAGGATGCGGAATGTCGTCGTCACGGGTGCTCCGGCGCGAACCTATACGCCGCGCCACCGGTCCCGCCAGACCTGGAATTGCAGGGCTTTCAGCGGCCCTTCAGCGGGTTTCAGGGCCGCTTCAGGGTGGCGACGGACGCTGCCGCCGATCCGTCGGCCACCGCTCCAGAGGAGGAGCCATGTCCCGCACCCGCCGTCTCACCGCCCTCTGCCTCACGTTCGCCGCCCTGGCGCCCGCCGCCGCGGGGGCCTACCCCCTCACCGGGGGCCCGGTCACGCCCCCGTCCGACGTCCCCGACCCCGACCTCGTCGAGCTGGACATCACACCGTCCCGGACGATCGTCGCCGGGGACCCCGGCGGCATCGACTGGGCCGACGCGAGCGCCGGCTTCGCCGCCGCGGCCTGCCTGTCGCTGCTGGCCGTGGGCACGGCCGTGGCCCTCCGGCCGTCCCGCCCCGGCGTGTGACCGCCCTCAGGTGGGCGTCGCGGCGAGCGCGGCGCCCACCGCCCGGGCGTACGCCGCCTGGCCCTTCGGGCCGGGGTGGAGCGACGTCCGCTTCGGGGCGCCCAGCGCGGTGAGCTGCACGCCGTTGATCCAGGGCGCCGCGTTGCACAGCCGGTGCCCGCGGAAGGCCGGGTCGGATGCGACGAAGACCACCGTCTGGGTGGCGCCCGCCGCCCGCAGGCGGGTGGCCGCCTCCGCCACCCCGGCGCGCACCGCGCCGTTCAGGTCGCCGGCGACGGCGTTGAGGAAGCGTGCCCCGGCCAGCGTCACCCGGATGGGCGTCCGCAGCGGCGTGACCCCGATCCGGCAGGCGGGCGCCCCGGCGGCGGAGGGGTCGGGCCGGTAGCCCCTGCCGTCGTGCGCGAATGGACGGGGGTAGCCGACCACCAGCAGCCGCCCGCCCGGGGCCATCCGGGACGCCACCGTCACGTAGGCGCCGGCGAGCGCCGCGTCGAGGCCGCGCAGGCCCTCGCGCGCCGTGCGGCGCGCGGACGACCCGGCGGTCGCGCAACCGGCGTTGGCCGGGTCCTCGGGCCGGTACACGCACGACCGGAGGACGCGGTCGAACCCGGCGTCGTTGCCCCCGATCGACAGGGTCGCGACGGTCGTCGCCGACGTCACCGCGTCGATCTGGGGCGGCTCCACCTCGCCGAGCGCCGCGAACTGGTCGTCGGGCGCCGTGAGGTCCGCCACGGTGGCGCCCGAGCAGGCCACGA
Organism: Miltoncostaeaceae bacterium; assembly: GCA_036826475.1. Classification (GTDB taxonomy): domain Bacteria; phylum Actinomycetota; class Thermoleophilia; order Miltoncostaeales; family Miltoncostaeaceae; genus Miltoncostaea. The sequence continues at coordinate 34,883 of DAISWG010000009.1, forward strand.
AGGTCAGGGCCGGCGCCCCCATCCGGGTCTGCACCCGGAACGCCCACGACGTCGTCGAGCGGTGGCATCCGGTGGAGCTGCGCCCGGCGCTGGCGGGGTCGGGGAACGACGTGCCGGGCAGGTACGTCCCGGGCGCCGCCCCCTCGCCGGAGGCGTACGAGTCGCCGAGCGCGACGTACCACGCGGGCTCGGCGTCCTGCGCCACCGCCGTCGCCGTGGGCAGGGCCGGTGCAACCAGGAGGACTGCCGCGACGATCCACCGCATCGCCGCGACCCTACCCGCCCGCGGCCGCGGTGACGTCATCCGGCGGTGGCGGCGCCCGGGGCGCTCACACCGGCCGCCCCGGGATGCGGATGAGCGCGACGCCGTCCCCACCCGGGCCGCCGCCGATCGACGCCGCGCCCCCCGCCAGGGCGAGGACGCGCGCGACATAGGCCTGGGTCTCGGGGTACGGCGGGATCCCCCCGTGGCGCTCCACCGCCCCCGGACCCGCGTTGTACGCCGCCAGCGCGAGCGGCACCGAACCGAACGCCCGCACGTGCCCCGCCAGCAGCCGGGCGGCGGCCGGGACCGCCTGCGCCGGATCGAACGGGTCCGTGACGCCCAGCCCGCGCGCCGTGCCCGGCATCAGCTGCGCGATCCCCTGCGCGCCCGCGGGGCTGACCGCCCGGGCGTCGAACCCGGACTCGGACCGCAGGAGCGCGGCCAGGAGGACCGGCTGCAGGCCGCTGGCCGTCGCCGACGTCGTGATCAGCGTCCGGTACCGCGCCGGGACCCAGGTCGGGAGGGCCGTCCCCGCCGCCCGCGGCGACGCCGGCCCCGGGGTGGCCCCGGCGCCGCACCCGGGCAGATAGCCCCAGTGCCACGGCTCCCAGCTGTAGCGCTGCACGAAGCCGAACCGGCCGCCGTTCGCCCGCAGCCACGCGTGGGCGCCGTCCCCGCCCAGCATGTTGAGGTCGAGCTCCGTCGCATCGCGGTGGCGGCTGCGCCCCGGGGGCGCCACCCACCTCGGATCCGGGTGACGGCGGAACAGCACCGCCTGCTCGGCGTCGCTGCGGAACCCGCTCGTCACCATGAGGTCCACCCCCTCCGCGCGGGCCGCCGCGTCCATCAGATCGAATGCGGCGCCGACGGCGGGGCACATCGGCTTCCCGTCCCGGTACACCAACGGCCCCCGGTAGCCGCCGCCGCGCGCCCAGCCCGTCGCGCCCGCCGGCATCGCGGCGCTCGCCAGCAGGCCGGCCCGGGCGACCGCCCGGGCGCGCATCCCGCGGGGCGCCGGCAGGCTCACCTCCACCTGAACCGCGGTGGGCGGCCACGACGCCGGCGCCGGGAAGGCGACCGACTCGACGCGGGCGCCCGCGGGGCGCGCCGCCGCGTCGGCGACGGCCCCCAGGCGGACGCGCCACGCGGGCGACGACGCCGGCCCCGCCGGGTCGGCCGCCACCTCGCCGAGGCGGGCCCGCAGCTCGCGGGCCGCCGACACCGCCGCGACATCGGCGACGGTCTGGGCACGGACGACGGCGACGTGGGCCCTGCTGATCGCGAACAGCGCCACCGCGCCCGCCAGGACCACGGCCGCCGTGACCAGCACCAGCGGCAGCGCCTGCCCCTGCTGGCCGCGCCTCACGGCGTGCGGACGCCGATGCGGGCGGAGACCCGCAGGTCGCGCACCCCCGGCAGGAACGCCGGCACCCGCACCGCCGCATCGACCACGACGACCCGGCCGGACGCGGACGCGCCGAGGGCGTCGCGTCGCACCTGCTCATCGGCGCGCAGCGCCGCCGTGACGACGGCCGCGAGCTGCCAGCCGACCAACGCCACCATCACGAGGAGGGGCAGCAGCGCGAGCACCTCGACGGCGGCCTGTCCGTCGCCCGCCCGGCGCCGGCGCCGGGTCACGGCCCCGCCTCGACCGTCACCGCCCGCGGCAGCCCGGTGAGCGGCACCCGCACCCTGACCCCCTCGGCGCCGGCCGTGACCCGCGCCCGCCGCGCCCACCCCGCCGGGAGGGCCGCGCGGGCCGCCGGCGCCGCGGGCGCGCCCACCTCGGCGGCCCGCTCGCCGTGCCGGGCGGCGGCGCCCGCCACGCCCAGGACGTGTCCCGCCGCGATCATCTGCCATGCGAGCCAGGCGGCGATCGCGACGACGGGCAGGACCGCGAGGAACTCGACGGCGGCCTGGCCGCGGAGACGGTGGCGGTGCATGGGGCGACGCTAGGCGCGGCCCCTGTGACGGATCAGCGCGCGAGCGTGACGGTGCGCGCGCGGATGCGTGTCAGGGCGCGGACCGCCGCCGCAGCGACGACACCACCGCGCTCGCCGACGTCACCACCAGCGCCCCGGCGCCGGCGAGCAGCATGCGGCGCCAGCGGGCGCCCGTGTCGGCGCGCGCCCTCATGCCGCCACCGCGTTGCGGCGTCGCGTGGACGCGCGGCGCACGGCCTGGACCAACTCGTCCTTGGTCATGCCGGAACGGCCGTCGATGCCGAGGGACGCGGCCAGGTCGACGAGCTCCGGCTTGGTCTTGCCGGCGATGTCCTCGAGGGCGGGCGCCGAGTCGGCGTCCCCCACGAGCCCGGCGGCCTCGTCGCGCACCGCGTCGCGAGCGCCGTCGGCCTCGGCGGCCCGGGCCTCGGCGGCGCGGGCGGTCGCGTCGGCCTGGTCGCTCATCGCCCGGGCGCGGCGGTGCGCGTCGTCGGCGGCGGCGCGGGCGGCCTCGGCGGCCTCGTCGGCGAGCGCGCGGGCGGCGGCGAGCTGCTCCTGGGCCGCCCGCATCTCCTCGTCGGCGGCGTCGCGGGCCTCCCGCGCCCGCTGCGCCGCCTGCTCCCGCTCGGCCTCGTTCCGCGCCGCGACCTCATCGACGCGGCGGGCGGCATCCGCCTCGGCCTCCGCGCGGGCGTCGGCCACGCGCTGCCTGGTCTCGGCGGCGCCGGCCCGCTTCGCCTCCTGGATGCGCTGCCGCCCCTCGGCGACGACGGCCTTCTCGCGCGCCGCGAGGTCGTCGGCCTCGCGGGCCCGGCGCAGGGCGTCCTCCTCGGCGCCCCGGGCGTCCTCGAGCGCCTCGCGGGCGCGTTGGAGCCGGAGGTCCAGGGAGTCGGGACCGAACGGCATGGCGTCGGCGACGGTGTCACCCACCCGCCGGACGCCGTCGCGGGCGCCATCGACGGCGTGGTCGACGGACGCCGGCGTCAGGTACCGGCGCATGAGCCACCCCGCGTTCTCGGGAAGCTCGGCGATCGCGGTCCGGGCGTGGTGGAGCAGCCACTGCCCGGGGTGGTCGGGGCGCGCTGAACTCATCGGAAGCCGTCCTCGTGACGCGTTGCCGGTCGACGTCCGGCTACCCCGCCCCCGGCGCTCGAGAACCGGCCGGTGCAGGGATTTCGGCGATCTGCGCAGGATCGGCGCGCGGCACCGTCGCCGGGCGACCGGATCCGGCGGGCGCGGGTTTCAGCGGAAGCGGCGGCTCTCCCGGACCACCCACACGATCACCAGCACCAGCGCGGCGATGAGGGCGATCACCCCGAGCGGGGTGAGGCGGTCGGAGAGCAGCGGGAACCCGGCGATCAGCAGGAACGCGATGCCGACCCCGCAGGCGATGATCACGTACCGCTGCCACGGCTTCAGGACGAGCCAGGCCAGCTCGTTCTGGCGGAAGTAGTTGTAGCCGAAGACGATCAGGGCGGCGACGAACAGCACCTGGATGATGAGCCCGAGCGAGCCCGCGGTCGCGCCGAAGCCCTCCTGCGAGACGAACACCAGGCCGGCGATCGCCGCGATGATCAGGAAGTTCCGGACCCCGATCCAGTTGATCCTCACGTTCCTCGCCCTACCCCTCCCCGACCTCGTCGCGCAGCGCGGCCGCGAGCACGGCGACGGCGGGGGTCCCCCGGTCGCCCCCGTGCCGTGCGCGGACGGAGGCGGTCCCCGCCTCCTGCTCCTTGTCGCCGACCACCAGGAGGTACGGGATCTTCGCGAGCTCCCCGTCGCGGATGCGCCGCCCCACCGACTCGGAGCGGGCGTCGATGCCCACCCGCAGGCCGAACTCGCGCAGCCGCGACCGCACCGACTCGGCGTACGGCGCGTGGCGGTCGGCGATCGGGAGCACCCGCGCCTGCTCGGGCGCCAGCCACAGCGGGAAGTCGCCGCCGGTGTTCTCGATCAGGATCCCGAGGAAGCGCTCGATCGACCCGGTGATGGCCCGGTGGATCATCACGGGCCGCTCGTCCTGGTCGTCGGCGTTGGTGAACGTGAGGTCGAACCGCTCGGGGAACCAGAAGTCGAGCTGGCAGGTGCCGAGCTGCCACGAGCGGCCCATCACGTCGGTGACCTGGAAGTCGATCTTGGGGCCGTAGAAGGCGCCGTCGCCCTCCTTCAGGCCGTAGTCGCGGTCGCCGAGGGCCTGGCGCAGCGCCTCCTCCGCCCGGTCCCACATCGACTGCTCGCCGATCGCCTTCTCGGGCCGGGTCGAGAGCTTGAGCTCGACGTGGTCGAACCCGAACCGGCCGTAGAAGCGGTCGGTGAGCGCGAGGACGGCGTTGACCTCGTCCTGCACCTGGTCGAGCCGGCAGAAGATGTGGGCGTCGTCCTGCGTGAACGCCCGCACGCGGAACAGGCCGTGCAGCACGCCCGAGAGCTCGTGCCGGTGCACGTGACCGAACTCGGCGTAACGCAGCGGCAGCTCGCGGTAGGAGTGGCGGCGGCTGCGGTACACCAGGCAGGCGCCGGGGCAGTTCATCGGCTTCACCGCGAAGCTCTGGTCCTCGATCTCGGTGAAGTACATGTTCTCGCGGTAGTTGTCCCAGTGGCCCGAGGTCTTCCAGAGCTCGGTGTCGAGCATCGTGGGGGTCTGGATCTCCGCGTAGTCCATGTTCGCCAGCTCGTCGCGCACGGCCTGCCTGATGGCGTTGACCACGACCATCCCGCGCGGCAGGAAGAACGGGAAGCCCGGCCCGTGCTCGTCGAAGTGGAAGAGCTCCAGGTCGCGGCCGACGCGCCGGTGGTCGCGGGCACGGGCCTGCTCGAGCCGCTCCAGATGGGCGTCGAGGTCCTTGCGCTGGGTGAACGCGGTCGCGTAGAGGCGGGTGAGCTGGGGGTTCTTCTCGCTGCCGCGCCAGTAGGCCCCGGCCACCGACATCAGCTTGACGGGGCCGATGCGCCCGGTGTCCTGGACGTGGGGGCCGCGGCACAGGTCGACGAACTCCCGGTCGCGGTAGAGCGAGACCGTCGTCTCCCCCTGCCCCTCCAGGAACCCGACCTGATCGACCTTGTACGACTCCCCCTGCTCGCCGAAGAACTTGAGCGCGTCCCCGGTGCTCATGACGGACCGCTGGAACGGCGCCTTCGACGCGATGATCCGCGCGATCTCGGCCTCGATCGCCGGGAAGTCGTCCTCGGTGATCGGCCGGGGCGCGTCGAAGTCGTAGTAGAAGCCGTCCTCGATCGGGGGGCCGAAGCCGAGCTTCGTGCCCGGGATGAGCGTCTGGACGGCCTCGGCCATCACGTGGGCCGCCGAGTGGCGCATCACGTGGAGGTAGTCGTCGCCGCTCTTCGGGGTGACGATCTGGATCTCGTCGCCGTCCGCGAGCGGCAGCGCCAGGTCGCGGATCTCCCCGCCCACGCGCACGGCGACCGCGGCCTTGGCGAGGCCGGGTCCGATCGCGGCGGCGGCGTCGTGCCCGGTGGCCCCATCGGGCAACTCGAGCCGGTTGCCATCGGGCAGCGTCACGGTCACGAGGGCGGATCCTACTGGGTCCGGAGCGGCCGACGGGGTTGTGGGGCGGGGCCGGCCCGGAGATGATCGGGGCCATGCTCGCGCGGTTCCTCTACGACGAGGACGGGCGCGTGCGCGTGCGCCGGATGATCGGCGTGGTCGCGTGCTGCCTCGTCTTCGCGCTGTTCGGGACGTTCCTGCTGGCGCTGACGCCGATCTTCGGCGCGCACGAGGGCGCGCAGACCGTCTGGGTCCTGTTCTGCGTGTTCCTGCTGAAGTTCCCGCTGGTCTCCCTGCTGTGGTGGTTCATCGCCCGCAACAAGGAGTGGCCCACCAGGGCGCCCAAGTGGAGCGACGGGGAGACCCGGGAGATCCTGGCGTACCTCGTCTCGGAGGCGGACCGCGTCAGGGACCTGCCGGACGCCCCCGCCCGCCTGGCCTACCTGCAGCGCGAGGCGTGGAACGTCGCGGACCGCGTGGGCGGCGAGGTGAAGGTGGACGCCGTGAACGTGGCGCTCCACATCGACGAGATCAGCCGGCCGCGGGCCCGGAGGCCGACCGGCACCTGATGCAGCCGGGGCCGCACGCCGACCTGCTGGACGCCGGCATCGCGGCCGACGGGACGGCGTTCCGGGCGCTGCTGGACGGGCGCCCCGACGACGCCCGCGAGGCGCTGCGCGAGGCCGCCGCGCTGTACCGCGCGTCATGGGAGGCCGCGCCGCCGCGCAGCTACGGACGGCTGGTGGCGCACCTGAAGTCGGCGGTGCTCGCCGGCGACGGCGCCGGGGCGGCCGCCTGGGTGGACGGCGAGCTGGACGGCGCCTGCGACTCCCCCACCTCCTGCTACGCCCTCGCCGTCGCGGCACTCGTCCGCGGCGACGACGCGACGGCCGCGCGGGCCGCCGCCGGCATGGCGGAGGGCGGCGACGCGTTCGCCCGCGCCGGTGCCGCCCTCGCCGCCGTGGCGGCGGCGGACGCGCCGGCCTACCGGGCGGCGGTCATCGCCATCGTGCGGGATTTCGAGGCCCGCGACGCCCACCTGACCGGCGTCCCGGTGGCGGACACCGCGATGCTGATGGAGGCCCTGGCCGCCCCGCGCGGCATGGCCGCGCGGCCGGCCTCCCCGGTGATGCCCGCCATCTGAGCGCCACCGGCGGGGGGTTGCCTTCGCCGCGACATTCGGTACGGTGAAGGTCGTGGGTGAGGCCTTTCTCATCACGCTGCGCGAGGGCTTCGAGGCGGCCCTGATCGTGGCGATCGTGCTTGCGGCGGTGCGCCGGCGCGACACCGGCGGGCTCGCCCGGTGGATCTGGCTCGGCACCGGGGCGGCCCTGGTGCTCAGCATCGTCGTCGGGTGGATCCTCCACGTCACGATCAGCAACCTCGAGGGCGTCGCACGGCTGCGCACCTTCGCGATCATCTGCATCGCCGCGGCGGGGCTGCTCACCTGGATGATCTTCTGGATGCGCCGGCACTCGCGGTCGCTGAGGTCGGAGCTCGAGGGCCAGGTGGACGCGGCCATCGGCCACTCGGCCATGGCGCTCGCGGCCGTGGCCTTCCTGGCCGTCGCGCGCGAGGGACTCGAGACCGCACTGTTCCTGATCTCCACGACGACGGGCGACAGCGACGGCAACGTCCTGGCCGGCGCGCTGCTGGGGCTGGCCATCGCCGTCGCGCTGGGCGTCGCCGTGTACCACGGCAGCCGCGTCATTCCGCTGAAGGCGTTCTTCCAGGTCACCGGGGTGCTCATCATCATGTTCGCCGCGGGGCTGCTCTCGCGCGCGGTGCAGTTCCTGCAGGCGGCGGGCGACCTCGACACCATCAACAACGCGGCCTACAACCTCACGATGTACCACTGGATGACGGTGGACAGCGAGGTGGGCAAGTTCCTGGCCGGCATCTTCGGCTGGGACCCGCGCCCCAGCGTGGAGCAGGTGGCCGTGTACCTCCTGTACCTCGTCCCGGTCCTCGTCGTCTTCTTCCGGGGCGGCCGCAGCCGCCCGGCCCGGACCGTCCCGGCCCCGCCCCCGAGCGCCCCCGAGGCCGCCGCCGGCTGACCGTCAGGCGACCCGGTGCCGCGGGTCGAGGAAGGCCATCCGCGCGTTGCCGCGTTTGATGCCGTGGGCGAGCGTCCCGTCGGGCAGCCGCAGCTGCACCCGCCACGCCAGCCCCCGCACGCCCTCCTGCACCAGCTCGTCGACCCGTTCCACCACCGCGTCCACCCGCCCCGCGCCGAGCACCTCCAGGGGGACGTGCGCCCCCACCGCCGGTGGGGTCAGTGGAACAGCTCCCAGAGCCCCGCGATGAGGTACAGGATCCCGACGACCACCAGGGTCCGGACGAGCGTGTCGAGCAGCTTCACGGCCACGTCCCGGAACGGGTAGACCCTGCCGCGCGCGTCGACGAACGCGCGCCGGTCCTCCGTGATGCTGATCACGCGCCCTCCCCCGGCTGGACGAACCCGGTCTCGTAGGCCAGCACCACCACCTGGATGCGGTCGCGCAGCCCGAGCTTGGAGAGTACCCGTGCGACATGGGTCTTGACGGTCGCCTCGCTCACGACGAGGTCGGACGCGATCTCGGCGTTGGAGCGCCCGCGGGCGACCAGGCGCACCACCTCCAGCTCGCGCTCGGTCAGCTCGCCCAGGGCGTCCGGCGCCGCCGCGCCGGGCAGGGGCCGGCGCACGAAGTCCTCGATCAGGCGGCGGGTGAGGGCGGGCGCCAGCATCGCGTCGCCCGCCGCCACCGTCCGGACGGCGCCGACCAGCTCCTCGCGGCGGACGTCCTTCAGCAGGAAGCCGCTGGCCCCCGCCTTCATCGCCTCGTACACGTACTCGTTCTGGTCGAACGTGGTGAGCATCAGCACCCGGGGCCCGGCGCCGTCCGCGGCGAGGCGCCGCGTGGCCTCGATCCCGTCGAGGCCGGGCATCCGGATGTCCATCAGGATCACGTCGGGGCCGAGGGCGCGCGCCTGCTCGACCGCCTCGTGGCCGTCCGCGGCGTTGCCCACCACCTCGATGTCCTCCTGGGCGTCGAGGATCATCCCGAACCCGTCGCGGACCAGCGCCTGATCGTCCGCGATGAGCACCCGGATCACCGGCGGATCACCGCGCCACGACCTCGCCGACGGGCAGCCTGGCGACCACCTCGAAGCCGCCCTGCGGCCGGCGGCCGGCCGACATCTCGCCGCCGCAGACCGCCACGCGCTCGCGCATGCCGATCAGGCCGTGGCCGCGGCCGTCGGTGGCCGGGTCGTACCCGCGGCCGTCATCGGTGACCGCGATCACGACGTCGTCGGCCTCGTAGCGCACGAGCACCTGGGCCCGCGCCGGGCCGGCGTGCTTGAGCGCGTTGGTGAGCGCCTCCTGCACGATGCGGTACGCCTGGAGGTCGCCCGTGGGCGACAGGGGCCGCGGCTCGCCCTCCACCCGCAGCTCCACGGGGAGGCCGGCGTCGCGGACGTGCTCGACCAGGTCGCCGAGGCCGGCCAGGCCGGGCTGGGGCGCCAGGTCCGGGCCCTCGTCCATCTCGCGGAGCACGCCGAGCATCCGGCGCAGCTCGGTGAGTGCGCCGCGGCCCGTCTCCTGCACCGCCGAGAGGGGCTTGCGGGCGCGCTCGGGGTCGATGCCGATCATCTCCTCGGCCGCCTCCGCCTGGACCACCATGACGCTGAGGCTGTGCGCCACCACGTCGTGCATCTCGCGGGCGATGCGGGTGCGCTCCTCGGCGACGGCGGCGCGGGCGTTGGCCTCCCGCTCGCGCTCCAGACGCTCGGCGCGCTCGCGCAGCTCGGTGTTGCGGGTGGTGTTGGCGCGGTGGATGTGGCCGACGAGCCAGGCGACGCCGATGACGCCGCCGGTCGAGATGACGTCCGTCCAGTTGCCGCCGGGGTCGAGCGCGACGACCGTGACCAGCGTCCCGATCGCCAGCGCCCCGCCCAGGATGCGGTCGCGCCGGGTGCTCAGGTTCATGCCGAGCATGCCGGCCGAGATCAGCACGGCCGCGAACGTGAAGAACTGGTACGGCACCGAGTGGTGCCAGATCACCGCCTGGACGGTCACGGCGACAAAGACCAGGACGGGCGCCAGCACGGGGTGACGGCGCCGGAACAGCAGCGGCGTCGTCCACAGGAACACGAAGATGATGAGCCCGGCGGTCGGGCCCTCGACCTGGTCGTTCGTGAGGATCTCGATGATCGCGCCGAGGGCCAGGAGCACGGTCAGGGCGTCGAGCCAGAAGCGCTCGACGAGGGCCCGTGTTCGGTGCAGCAGGCGGAGCATGGGACGACCGTACCTCGCGCGGGCGGACGCGTCGTCGGCCGCGCGGGCGGTCCGCGTCATCCCCGGGGATGACGGCGGCGCCTCCCGGGGCGGATCGGGAGGCCGGCAGGACCATCCCCGCGGACCCCCGCGGTTCGCTCCGCCGCCCGATGGCGCGGGGGCGTCGCGGCGTGAGGGTGGGCCCATCGGAATCACCCCTCTCTCCCGAGGAGCAGCGATGACCACTCAGACCCTCATCACCCCGGCGCCCGACACCACCGCGCGCCGGCCCCACCCCGTGGTGGTGGCGCGCGACGTCGTGCGCCGCTACGGCGACGGCGAGACCGCCGTGACCGCCCTCGGCGGCGTCTCCCTGGCCGTCGAGCCGGGCGAGCTCGTCGCCGTGATGGGCCCCTCCGGCTCGGGCAAGAGCACGCTGATGCACATCCTCGCCGGCCTCGACCGCCCCAGCGAGGGTGAGGTCTGGATCGGCGACCACGAGATCACGCGGATGGGCGACAACGCACTCACCAAGCTGCGTCGTCGCCACATCGGATTCGTGTTCCAGTTCTTCAACCTCCTCCCCACGCTGACCGCGGAGGAGAACATCGTCCTGCCCACCCGGATCGCCGGCGGCCGCCCGGACAAGCGCCGCCTGGCGGAGATCCTCGACGCCGTCGGCCTCACCGAGCGCCGCCGCCACAAGCCGTCCCAGATGTCCGGCGGCCAGCAGCAGCGCGTGGCCATCGCCCGCGCGATGATGGCCGAGCCGACGGTCCTGTTCGCGGACGAGCCGACCGGCAACCTCGACTCCCGCTCGAGCACCGAGATCCTGGACCTGCTGCGGCGGTCGTCCGAGGAGTACGGCCAGACCACCGTCATGGTCACCCACGACGCGCACGCGGCCACCATCGCCGACCGCATCGTCTTCCTCGCGGACGGCCGGATCGTCCGCCAGCAGGGTCCGTCCACGGCGACCGAAGTGCTCGACGCCCTCGCCGAGGTGACCCGATGACCTGGGCATCCCTCAAGAGCCTCATGGGGCGGCGCACCCGCGCCCTCCTCACCGCCATGGCCATCGTCCTCGGCGTCGCCATGATCGCGGGCAGCCTGATCCTGACCGACACCATCGACCGCGCGTTCACCAACGTCTTCGGCGCCTCGTACACCAACACGGACCTCGTGGTCCGCGGCACCCCCGTGGTGCAGGACTCCTTCGCCGGCGCCCCCACCGTCCCCGCCTCCCTCCTCCCCCGCGTCCAGGCCGTCCCCGGCGTCGCAGAGGCCGGCGGCAACCTCGTCGACTTCTCCGGCTCCGGCAACACGGCCAAGATCCTCGACCGGGACGGGCGGGTCATCACGGGCAGCAACCCGAGCTTCGGCTTCGGCATCGACCCCTCCCACCCCCGCTTCAACCCGCTCACGCTGTCCGAGGGCACGTGGGCCACCGGCCCCGGCCAGGTCGTGCTCGACCAGGGCACCGCCTCCGCGCACGGCTTCCGTGTGGGCGACACCGTCCGCATCGTGTCGGAGGGCCCGCCCCAGTCGTTCACCGTCACCGGACTCGCGAAGTTCGGCGACCTGGACTCGCTGGGCGGCGCCACCATCGCCGTCTTCGACGTCCCGACCGCGCAGAAGGTGCTCGGCAAGTCCGGCTTCGACCTGATCCAGATCGCGGCCGACCCGGGCGTCTCGACGTCGGAGCTCGCCTCCCGCATCGCCCCGCTGCTGCCCGAGGACATGCAGCTGAAGACCGGTGACGAGCAGGCCGCCGCCGACAAGGAGGTCGTCTCCGAGGCGATCACCTTCATCCGCGGGCTCCTGCTGGCCTTCGGCGGGATCGCCCTGTTCGTCGGCGCCTTCGTCATCTTCAACACGCTGTCCATCACGGTCGCCCAGCGCTCGCGCGAGCTGGCGACGCTGCGGACCCTCGGCGCCTCCCGGCGCCAGGTGCTGCGCTCCGTGATCGCCGAGGCCGCCGTCATCGGCGTCGTCGCCTCGCTCGTCGGCCTGGTCCTTGGCTGGTTCCTGGCCTCCGGCCTGACCGCGCTGTTCGGCGCCATGGGGCTCGAGATGCCCCAGGGCGACACCGTCTTCGCCACCTCGACCGTCGTGATCTCGCTGCTGGTCGGCACCCTGGTGACCCTGCTGGCCGGCGTCGTCCCGGCCGTCCGGGCCACTCGCGTCCCGCCGATCGCCGCGGTCCGCGAGGGCTCGACCACCTCCGAGGGCACCCTGTCCCGCCGCAGCGCCGTCGTCGCCCTGGCCGCCACGGCCCTGGCCGGCGCGGCCCTGGCCCGCGGCCTGCTGGCCGACGGGCTCGGCACGGGCGACCGCCTGATGATGATCGGGACCGGCGTCCTGGCCCTGTTCATCGGCGTCGCGACGGTCTCGTCGCGGCTCGTCCGCCCCATCGCCGCCCTCGTGGGCTGGCCGGTCGCCCGCAGGGGCGCCCCCGGCGCGCTCGCCCGCGAGAACGCGGTCCGCAACCCCGGCCGCACCGCGGCCACCGCGGCCGCCCTCATGATCGGCCTCGCGCTGGTCACCTTCGTCTCCGTCCTCGGCGCCGGCCTGACCAGCACCGCCACGTCCGACGTGACGCAGCAGATCTCCGCCTCCCACGTCGTCACCTCCGAGAACGGCTGGGACCCCTCGCCGATCGCGGCGGGGCGGGCCATCGCCGCCGGCAACCCCGGCGCCCCGGTCTCCAGCGTCCGCGAGGACCAGGCCCGCGTCGACGGCAGCGGCACCGCCGTGGACGGCGTGGACCCGGGCACCATCGCCGGCGTCTACCGCTTCACCTGGGTCGACGGCACCGACCGCTCGCTGGCCGCCCTCGACGGCGACGGCGCGATCGTGACCCAGAGCTTCGCCGACGACCACGACCTGAGCGTCGGCTCGCACGTCCGCATCCTCACCCCGTCCGGCGAGCGCATGACGCGCACCGTCGCCGGGATCGTGGACCCGCCGGCCCTGGCCCCGGTGCTGGGCGACGTCCTGATCTCCCAGGACGCCTTCGACGCCGCGTTCCCGCGGCCGAAGGACCGGCTGACCCTGGTCCAGGGCGCCGACACCGCCGGCATCGAGCAGTCGCTGGCGCGGTTCCCCGACACCACGGTCGACACGACCGCCGGCTACGCGGCGGCGAGCACGAAGGACCTCTCGACGATCCTCAACATGCTCTACGTCCTGCTGGCCCTGTCCGTGGTGGTCAGCGTGTTCGGGATGGTCAACACCCTGGTGCTGGCCGTGCACGAGCGCACCCGCGAGCTCGGGATGCTGCGGGCGGTCGGGATGACCCGCCGCCAGGCCCGGCGGATGGTGCGCGGCGAGAGCGTCATCACGGCCCTGATCGGCGCGGCCATCGGCCTGCCGCTCGGGATCGGGATGGCGGCCCTGGCCACGCGGGCGATGTCCGAGTGGGGCGTGCAGCTGAGCCTGCCCGTGATCCCGCTCCTGGCCTTCGTCATGGTCGCGGTCTGGGTCGGCGTGATCGCCGCCGTGGCCCCGGCCCGGCGCGCCTCCAAGCTCGACGTGCTCCGGGCGCTCCAGTACGAGTAGCCCGCCCCGCGCACCCCGGCACGACCGGAGGCCGCCGTCACCCGACGGCGGCCTCCGCGCGTGCCCCTGCGGGTACGGTGACCCCGTGAAACGCCCACGCCACCGGGCCGGCCTCGCCGCCGCCACCGTCATCGCGGTCCTGGCGGCGGCCGCGCCGTGCGTCGCCGCGACGGGCCGGATCTTCAGCGTCGCCGGGGCGGGCGGGTTCGCCCTGCCGTTCATCACCGTGCCGCCGCCGATCGGCGACGGTGGCCCCGCCGGGCTGGCCCGCATCGCGTCCCCCACCGACGTCGCGGCGCTGCCCGACGGCGGCTACCTGATCGCGGAGGGCGAGGGGAACCGGATCCGGCGGGTGTCGCCGACGGGGATCATCCGCACCGTCGCCGGCTCGCCCACCGGCCGCGGCGGGTTCGACGGCGACGGCGCGCCCGCGACGAGGGCGCGGCTCGACACCCCCACCGGCGTCGCGGCCCTGGCGGACGGCGCCATCGCCATCGCCGACCAGCGGAACAACCGGGTCCGGCTGGTGGCGCCCGACGGGACGATCGGGACGCTCGCGCAGCTCACGTCGCCCGACGATGTCGCCCCCGCCCGCGACGGCGGCGTCCTGGTGGTCCAGGACTTCGAGAACCGGGTGGTGCACGTCGACCGCTCCGGCGTGGTGACCGCGGCGGCGGGCACCGGGGTCCGCGGCTTCGCCGGCGACGGGGGCCCCGCAACGGCGGCGCGGCTCAACCGGCCGGTCGCGGTCGCCGCGGCGGCGGACGGCGGGTTCCTGATCGCCGACGGGTCCAACCGGATCCGCCGCGTCGCCCCGGACGGCACGATCACCACCGCCGCGACGGTGTCACGCCCCGCCGGCGTGGCCGAGGCGCCCGGCGGGGCGCTGCTGGTCACCAGCGTGAACCGGCTGCTGCGCATCGCCCCGGGGGGCGCGGTGACCACGGTCGCCGGGACCGGCACGGGCAACTTCGCCGGCGACGGGGGGCCGGCCGAAGACGCGACCCTGTGGCTGCCGCGCGGCGTGGCGCTGCCCACGGGTGGCGGGATCCTGGTGGCCGACACGAACGGCGGCCGGGTGCGGTTCGTCGACGCGGCCGACCCGGCCGCCGCCCCCGGCGCACCGCGGATCATGGGGGCGAACGTCCGGCGCGAGGTCCAGCGGGGCGAGGCGGGGATCATGACCCACGTCCGGGTCGCCTGCCCCCCGCGGTGGATCGCGATGCGGTTCGCCCTGTCGCACCGGGCGACCGTGTCGATGGTGGTCACGACGCGGTCCGGCCGCACCGTCGCGCGGCCCGGCGCCCGGCTGGGAGCCGGCGCCCGCGTGCTGCGCTTCCGGGCGACGAGCCCCGGCCGGTACCTGGCGCACCTCACGGCCGCGGAGGGCCCCGGGGACGTCGCCCACGATCAGGCCCAGGTGACCGTCAGCGCCTGCGGCTGACGACCGCATCCGGGCCCCGGGGACCCGGATGCGGTCGCGCTCAGACCGTCAGACCTCGTTCTCGCAGCTGGTGGCGACCTCGACCAGCGTGCAGCTGTCCGTGCCCGTGCCGCCGTTGCCCGTGTCGCGCGCCGCGCCGCCGTTCAGGCGGTCGTTGCCGGCCTCGCCGAACAGGATGTCGCCGCCGGCGTTGCCGAAGAGCTTGTCGCCGTCGGTGCCGCCCCGGATGCGGTCGGCGCCCGGGCCGCCGTTGATGGTGTCCTCGCCGGGACCGCCGGTGATCTTGTCGCCCGCGTCCCCGCCGTCGATGGTGTCTGCGCCGTCCTGGCCCGAGATCGTGTCGATGCCGGAGCCACCGCTCAGCGAGTCGCGGCCCGCGCCGCCGAAGATGTTGTCGCGACCGGCGTCGCCGGTGACGGTGTCGATGCCCTGCCCGCCCACGAGGCGGTCGTTGCCCGCGCCGCCGAGGACGGTGTCGTTGCCGTCCTGGCCGTTGGCGGCGTCGTTGCCCTGCCCCATGTCCAGGCGGTCGTTGCCCGCGCCGCCGAAGGCGGCGTCGTCACCGAGGCTGCCGACGATGCGGTCGTTGCCGCCCTCGCCGAGGATCCGGTCGTTGCCGTCGCCACCGTTCGCCCGGTCGTCGCCGTCGCCCAGGCAGATCGTGTCGTTGCCCCCGGCACCGTTGACCTGGTCGTTGCCGCCCAGCGCGACGATGACGTCGTCGCCCGCGGTCCCGGTGATGGTCTCGCCGGCGTTGGTGCCGACGAGGGTGGCGATCTTGTTCTCGCAGGTGAACGCGGTGCCGGTGCCCTGCGCGCCGGCGTTGGCGACCATGCCGGCCCCGGCGGCCGACACGGCGCCGATCGCGACGAGGGCGCCGATCCGGCGCATTCGGACTCGCGGCTTCTGACTGAGGCCCATTGAGAATTCCTCCTGTGCGGGACGTCCGGGCGACGGGCCCGACGGCGGGCCGTGCCCCGACTCACGCATGCCCGGCCACGTGCGTAAAGGCCTCGGCGTTGCGGAAAGGCCTGCAATCCGCGTTTCCCCCGTTGCAGATTGCCCGGTGCTGGAGGTTCAGGCGGTGATGCCGTCCGGCTGGGCGCGGTCGCGGCCGCGCGACTGGGCCAGCAGCCCGATCGCCGCCGCCGTGAGGCACGCGACGCCGCCCACCACCAGGCCGCCGCGGGGGCTGACGTGCTCGGAGACGGCGCCGATGACCGGCGCGCCGAGCGGTGTGCTGCCGAGGAAGGCGACCGCCCAGAGCGCCATGACCCGTCCGCGGAACCGGGGGTCGGCGGCGAGCTGGAGGGTGGTGTTGCCGGTGGCGAGGAACGCGATGCTGGTGGCGCCGACCACCACGAGCGCCGCCGCGGCCACGAGGGCCGTGGGGGCGGCGGCGGTCACCAGCACGGCGGCCCCGAACATCGCGGCAGCGGCGGTGAGGGGGCGCAGGCCGGTGGCGCCGCGGCCGGCGACGACCAGGCCGCCGATGATGGCGCCCGCCCCCATCGCCGAGGTCAGCAACCCGTACGTCCCGGGGCCGCCGTCGAAGGGGCCGCGGGCGAGCAGGGGGAGGACCACCGAGAACTCGTAGGTGAGCGTTCCGACCAGCGCGAGCATGATCAGCGGCACCAGCAGGTCGGGGGTGCGGCCGACGTAGGCGAGCCCCTCGCGCACCTGGCCGCGGGCGCGCTCCGCGCGCGGCGACGGCTGGAGCGCGGCGACGTCCATGGAGATCAGCGCCGCCAGGACGGCGGCGTAGCTGACGGCGTTGACGAGGAAGCACACGCCGGTGCCGGCCGTCGCGATCAGGATGCCCGCCACCGCGGGGCCCACCGCCCGCGCGGCGTTCACCAGGATGCTGTTGAGCGTCACCGCGTTGCGGACCCGCGACGGCCCCACCATCTCCTGCGCGAACGCCTGCCGCGCCGGGTTGTCGACGGCGGTGGTCACGCCCAGGGCGAACGCCAGCGCGACGACCATCCAGAGGGCGACGACACCGGCCACCACCAGCACGCCGAGCGTCAGCGCGATGAGCCCCAGCGCCGTCTGGGTGGCGATGAGCAGGCGGCGCTTGTCCATGCGGTCGGCCAGCACGCCCCCGTATGGCGCGAGCAGCAGCAGGGGGGCGAACTGGGCGGCCGCCACCAGGCCCAGGGCGGTGCCGGAGCCGGTGAGCTCGAGCACCAGCCAGCCCTGGGCGACCGTCTGCATCCAGGTACCGACCAGGCTCACGGCCTGGCCGGCGAAGTAGCGGCGGTAGTTGTCGTTGCGGAGGGCGGCGAACGTGCCGTCGGCCCACGCCCTCACGGCCGCTCCTCGTCGATCTCGGCCAGGGCCTCGAGGGCGGGGAGGGCCGCCTCGAGCGCGGCGACCTGCCCGGGCGCGAGGTCGGCCAGGCGCGCGCGGAGCACCGCGGCGCGGCGCGCCCGCAGCCGGCCGACCAGGCGCTTGCCGGCGGTGGTCGCCCGCGCGACGGTGCTCCGCGCGTCGGCGGGGTCGGGGGCCCGCTCCACGAGGCCCGCCTCCTCCAGCCGCCCGAGGATCCGCGACAGCATCGTCGGGTTGAGCGCCTCCGCCGCCGCCAGGTCGCCGGCGCGCATCGGGCCCTGCCGCACCAGGGTGGCGAGCACGCCGGACTGGGCGGGGCTGAGCCCCTCCTCGGCCGCCGCGGTGCGCAGCCGCCGGGCCGTGTGCATGACCGCGTTGCGCAGCCGGTCGATCTGCTCGTCGTCGAGCGCCAGCTCGCCCTCCCGGAAACTTGCTTGCCGTATGGCAACTATCCTAGCGCGCGCTTGACCCCGGCGTCCCGCGTGGGGAATGGTGGCCGCATGCGGCGGGCCGCGGTCCTGGCTGTCCTTCTGACCGGCCTCGCCGTGCCGGCGCTCGCCGCCACCGACCGGGTGGTGCCGGGCCGGTCGATCGGCCCGGTCTCCGTCGGCGACGAGCGCGCCGAGATCGCCGGGCGCCTGGGTGGCGACGGCGTCGTGATCCGGCGGACGCCGGACCCCGCCGCGCCCGCGAACCGGAACCTCGACCGGGTGGTCGTCGCCTACCCCGCCTTGGGCCTGACGGTGCGCCTCCCCACCGACGAGGCGAGCACGCGGGCGACCTCCGTCGCCACCCGCGCCGCCCGGTACCGCACCGCCGCCGGGATCGGCGTCGGATCCACCCGCGCCGCGCTGCTGCGGACCCACCCCGCGACGACGTGCGCCGGGACGGTCTGCCGCCTGCGCCGCCCGGCGGGTCTCACCCGGTTCGCCCTGGCCCGGGGCCGGGTCGCCCGGATCGCCGTCAGCGGCTGACCGCCGGCGGCCGTCCGGGTCCGTCTCGCGGGGCCGGGTCGCGACCCGCGACGTCAAGCCGTGCGTGGGGACCGTCGATCCCATGGGTGGGATCCACCGACTGGAGGACGATGGCCGCCACCCTGACCATTCGCGGGGTGACCGTGAAGCGCCGCAACCCGTGGGGCGTCTGGGCGCTGAACCTGGTGACCCTCGGGATCTCCGGGATCATCTATTGGAACCGGCTCAACATCGAGCTGCGCGACTACTCGGCCGCGGTCAGGCGCCCGTTCCGCAACGACCCGAACATCTCGGTCGCCGCGATGTTCATCGGCAGCATCGTGCTGATCCCGTTCCTCGTCACCATCGCGACGACGGCGCGACGGGTGGCGGACCTGCAGCTCATCGTCCGCAGCACCCGCGGCAGGGATCCGGTGTCGCCCACGGTGGCCGTGCTGCTCGGGATCCTGCTGTGCTCCCACATCATCTACCTGCAGCGGTCCCTCAACGAGATCTGGGACGCCGAGGCCGACGCCGCAGCCGCAGACGCGGCCACCGCGCGGCCGCCGGGCCTGACGCCCGTGGGCGCCTGAGCCGGGGTCAGCCGGGGGCGTGCCCCTCCTCGAGGCGGCCGCCCTCGATGATGCGGCGCAGGAACTGCTGGGTCTCGGGGCGCTCGGGGGCGGTGAAGATCCGCTCCGGGTCGCCCCGCTCCAGCACCACGCCCTGGTGGAGGAAGCACACCTCGTCGGCGACGTCGCGGGCGAAGCCCATCTCGTGGGTGGCGATCAGCATGGTCATCCCGTCCTCCTTCAGCCGCCGCACCAGCCCCAGCACCTCGCCCACCAGCTCGGGGTCGAGGGCGCTCGTGACCTCGTCCAGGAGCAGTGCGCGGGGGCGGGTGGCCAGCGCCCGCGCGATCGCGACGCGCTGCTGCTGGCCGCCGGAGAGGTTGTCCGGGTAGTCGCCCTCCCGGCCCTCCAGGCCGACGCCGGCGAGCAGCTCGCGGGCGTGGTCCTCGGCGTCGCCACGCGACGCGCGGTGCGCCCGCGTCGGGGCCAGGCAGACGTTCTGGAGCACGCTGAGGTGCGGGAACAGGTTGAACGCCTGGAACACCAGCCCCAGGCGCCGGCGCACCCGCACCGGCGGCACGGAGGGATCGGTGATGACCTCGCCGTCCAGCAGGATGTCGCCGTCGTCGATGTCCTCCAACAGGTCGATGCAGCGCAGCAGGGTCGACTTGCCCGAGCCGGAGGCGCCGATCAGGGCGATCGCCCGGTGCTCGTGCACGGCCATGTCGATGCCCCGGAGCACCTCGCGGTCGCCGTAGCGCTTGGTGACCCCGCGGATCTCCAGGACCGGTGCCTGCGCGCTCATACCGTCATCACCTGGCCGGTGCGGCGCCGCGCCCGCGCCTGCTGGCGGTCGAGGATCCGCGCGAGCGGCACCGTCACCGCGATGTAGAGCAGGGCCGCCGCCACCAGCGGCGTGTAGTTGAAGTCGCGCGACGCGTCGATCTGGGCCTGACGGAACGCCTCCACCACCCCGAGGACCGAAACCAGGGCCACGTCCTTCTGGAGGGAGATGAAGTCGTTGAGCAGCGGCGGCAGCACCCGCCGCACCGCCTGCGGCACCAGCACGTGGCGCATCGCCTGCATCCCCGTGAGCCCCACCGCGAGGGCGGCGGCGCGCTGGCTGGGGTGCACCGAGTCGAGGCCGGCCCGGTACACCTCGGCGACGTACGCGGTGTAGCAGAGGGTCAGCGCGATGGCGCCCAGGTAGACGGGGTCCTCGGTGAGCCAGTCCGGGGCGATCCCGAGCGCCGGGACGCCGAAGCCGATGAGGTAGATCACCAGGATCACCGGGACGCCGCGCATCACGTCGGTGAACACGACGGCGAGCATCCGCAGGGGGAACAGGGCCGGGGAGGCGGTGATGCGGACGATCGCGACGCCGAGGCCGAGCACCAGCACGATCGCCTCGACGACCACGAACAGCTTCACGTCGAGCCAGAAGGCCCGCAGGATCCCGGGGAAGCTGGCCGTGAACTGGTCCCACGAGAAGAAGGTCTGTCGGACCTCCTCCCATCCGGGGCTGTTGACGATGAGCGCCGCCAGGCCGCCGAGCACGACGACGGTGGAGACGGCGGCCACCACCGTCCCCCGCCGGGCGTGCCGGCGCCGGGCCGCCTCGCGGGCGACCCGGCGCTCGGCCGGTGTCTGTACGGACTCGGCCGTGACCGGCCTACTGCAGCTCGGGCGCCTCGGCCCCGATCCACTGGTCGGTGATCCGCTGGAGCTCACCCGACTCGCGCAGGGTGTCGACCGCCTGGGAGACGCACGCCGTCAGCGGCGAGCCCTTCTCGAGCACGGCGCCCCAGTCATTGGCGCCGGGGGCGGCGAACTGGCCGACGATCCTGGAGCCCTCCACCTCGGCGTCGCGGAGGTAGATGACGGTCGGGAGGTCGGTCACGATCGCGTCGACCTGCCCGTTCTTCAGGGCCCGCACGACGTCGGTGGACGTGTCGTACACGCGCGGCTGCTTGGTCGGCGCGATGACCTCGTTGACGGCGTCGAGGCTGGTGGTGCCCACCTGCACGCCGATCTGGGCGTCCTTCAGCTCGGCGAGCGACGTGGCGGACGCGAAGTCGGAGTCGCCGGCCACGAGCACGCCCTGCGGCGTCGTGTAGTACGGCGACGAGAAGTCGGCGCCCTTCTGCCGCTGGGGGTTGATCGACACCTGGTTGACGTCGAAGTCGTACTTCTTGGGGCCCGGCGCGAACGTCGAGTTGAAGGGCACGCGGATCCACGTCACCTCGTCGGCGGTGAAGCCGAGCTGGTCGGCGATCGCGTAGGCCACGGCGCTCTCGAAGCCCTTCCCGTTGGTCGGGTCGTCGTCGATGACGTAGGGCGGGAAGGCGGGCGAGTCGGTCGCGACGGTCAGCGTGCCGGCCGTCGTCGTCTGGAGGGCGTCCTTCGTGCAGACGGCCGCGGTGGTGTCGGCGGTCGAGCCGGCGGCGGCGTCGTCGTCGTCGCCGCCGCAGGCCGCCAGGAGGAGGCCGCCGGCGAGCGCGAGCACGGCGAGGAGGGAAAGGATGCGGAGTCGTCGCATGCACGGTCCTTCTGGGCGTGGGATCCGGAGGGCCGCGAGCGTACCCGTCACGCCGCGCCGCTGTCACCGTCCGGCGTCGGGAGTGAGAGGGTCCACACGGAGGCGGGAACGCTGCGGCCACGGACGTCCAGCGCACCGACGGGCGCCAGGTCGGGGGCCTGGCGGGTGAGCGCCGCGCGGGTGCTGTCGGCGATCAGCACGGGGTGCGGCGTCTCCTTGGTCATCGACTGGAGGCGCGCCGCGGTGTTGGTGGTGTCCCCCACCGTGGCGTACTCCAGGCGCCGGTCGGAGCCCACGTTCCCGGACATCACGAAGCCGCTGCAGATCCCGACGCCCATCGCGAAGCGATCGCCGAGGCCCCGGTCCCGCACCCACGCGTTCACCGCCGGCAGGCGGACCCCCAGGATCTCGCGGGCGGCGGCGAGGGCCCGGTCGGCGTGGTCCGGCTGCTCGAGGGGGGCGCCGAAGACGGCCATGATCCCGTCGCCTTGGAAGCTCACGAGCGTGCCCCCGTTGTCGAGCACGGCGTCGCTCATCTCCGTCAGATAGCGGTTGAGCAGCTCGATCACGAGCTCGGGCGGCAGCCCCTCCGCCCGCGCCGTGAACCCGCGCAGGTCGCAGAACAGGACGGTGGCGTACAGGCGCCGCCCGCCCAGGCGGGCGCCGTCGCCCGCGGCGGCGATCACGTCGCCCACCACCGCCTCGGGCACGAAACGGGCGAACTCGGTGCGCAGCCGGCTCCGCTCCCGCTCGACCGTCGCGTAGTTGACGGCCAGCACCCCCAGCGCGGCGACCACCAGCGTCAGCGCCGGGACCACCACCGGGATGACCGTCCCCGCCAGGAACAGCCCGTAGGCGCCGAGCAGCAGCGCGGCGAGCAGGAGCACCGACGGCAGCACGCTCTGCACCGCGGAGCGCCGCAGGCCGGCGACCGCCGCGAGCGCCGCCAGCCCCACGATGAGCACGGCGTCGAGCCAGCCCGGCGAGTCGCGGAGCGGCACGCCGTCCATCACGGTCTGGATGGCGTTGGCGTTGATCTCGGCCCCCGACATGGGGACGTCGCCGAACGATGTGGGGTGCAGGTCCTGCAGCCGCGACGCCGTCGCGCCGATCACGACGACCCGCCCCCGGACGGCCGCGGGGGGCACCCTGCCGTCGAGCACGTCCAGGAAGGAGAGGGTCGTGACCGTGCCGGGCGGCCCGGCGTAGTCGATCCACGCGCCGCCGTCGCGGAAGCCGGCGGTGTCGGTGGGCTCCCCGGTGGCGCGCTCGGCGGCCACGACGGCGAAGCTGCGCAGTCCGTCGGTGGCGTACGGCAGCCGCCGGTAGGTCTCCGTCGGGCCCACGTCGAAGGCGGCGTGGCCCACCGACGCCTTCGCCCGCTCGAGGCGCGCGTCGGTGAACAGGATGTCCGGGCTGCCGTCCTCGAACACGCCGGTGGTGCCGAGCACCACCCGCCTGGCGGCCGTGACGGCCTGCTGCAGCGCGAAGTCCTGGTCCTCCGCCGCGACGGCGGCGGCCTCGCTGCCGTCGAAGGGCGTCGTGGGCTCCGAGAACTGGACGTCGTAGGCGATCACCCGGGCGCCGTCGCGGGCGAGCCGGCGGATCACCCGCGCGTGGTACGAGCGCGGGAACGGGAGCTGCCCGAGCTCGTCCGTGCTCGCGTCGTCGATGGCGACGACGACCACGTCCGGCGGGGCGCCCTGCTCCCCGCGCAGCGAGAAGCGCCAGTCGACGGTGGCGTCCTCGGCCCGGTCGAGGGGCCCCGACCAGTGGAGGGCCAGCCCCAGGGCGGCGGCGAGCACCCCGGCGAGGGCGATCAGGACGACCCGGTGACGGCGGCCCCGCATGCGGAGGGCAGCCTAGTGCCCCGCCCCGCGGGTCCGCGCCGGCCCGGCGGCCGTCGCGCCGCGCACGCGCGCGGTGTCACCCCCGTCACGGACGGCGGCGGACGCCGGCACTAGGGTTGCGCCATGTCGCAGCGCATCCGCCTCCCGCTCGCCGCCGCCCTGGTCGTCGCGGCGGCGGCCGCGCCCGTCGCGGGGGCGCCGGAGGTGCCGTGGACGCCCATCGCCGGGACGGTCCCCGGTCTGGCCGGCGACGGCGGGCCGGCGACGCAGGCGCGCCTGGCCGACCCGGGCGGGCAGACGGTGATGGCCGACGGATCGGTGCTGATCGCCGACACCGGCAACAGCCGCATCCGCCGGATCGCGCCGGACGGGACCATCACGACGGTCGCCGGCCGCGGCGACGGCCTCTCGGGCGACGGCGGCCCGGCGGCGGACGCGCTGCTCTCCCTCCCGACCGACGTGGCCGCCACCCCCGACGGCGGCTACCTGATCGCCGACGCCGGGAACGACCGCATCCGCAAGGTCTCGGCGACGGGGATCATCACGACGATCGCCGGCTCCGGCCAGGGCTTCCTGGGCGACGGCGGGCCCGCCGTCGCCGCGAAGCTGGACACGCCGCGCGAGCTCGCCCTGGAGACGGACGGCGGGATCCTGGTGGCCGACGCGGGCAACGACCGCGTGCGGCGGATCGCCCCGGACGGCGTCATCACCACCGTCGCCGGCGGCGGCACCGGCGGCGACGGCGGCGCGGCGACGGCGGCGCGGCTGGACGAGCCGAGCGGCGTGGCCGCGACACCCGGCGGGGGGTTCCTGATCGCCGACACCGGCGACGCCCGCATCCGGCGGGTCGCCCCCGACGGGGTCATCACCACCCTGGCCGGGACCACGCCGGGCTTCGCCGGCGACGCGGGCCGGGCCGGCGCGGCCGAGCTGGCGCGGCCGTCCGACGTGGCGGCGCTGCCGAATGGCGGGGCCCTGATCGCCGACACCGGCAACGGCCGCCTCCGGCGGGTCACCCCGCTCGGCGCCATCTTCACCGTCACCTCCGGCATCGGGTCGCCCACCGCGATCACCGCCCTGCCCGGCGGCGGCGCCCTGCTCAGCGAGGCCGCGACCGGCCGCATCGGCCGCATCCCCGGCCTGGGGCGGCCGCCCGACCCCACCGAGGCGCAGTCGATCGGCGTCGACCGCACGACGGGCGCGGTGACCGTCACCCGCGGCCCCGGCGGGGACGCCGTGCCGCTGGAGGAGCCGGACCTCGCGGTCAACCGGTCGAGCGTCGATGCCACCCGGGGCCGGGTCGCGCTGACCGTCCAGCGCCGCCGGGGCGCGGGCCTGGCGACCGCCGACGTCGGCGGCGGCACGTTCACCGTCCGCCAGTCGGCGGCCGGCGACGCCATCGCCGACCTGACGCTCACCGGCGCCATCACCGGCTGCGCGGCGCCGCGGGCGGCGTCGGGCCGGGCCCGGGAGGACGCGAAGCGCAGGCGGGGCAACCGCCGCATCGACATCCGGGTGAAGGGGAAGTACCGCACCCGCGGCGACAACGCCTCGGCCATCGCGAGCGGCACCCGCTGGATCATGATCGACTCGTGCGACCGGACCGTCGTCAGGGTGACGGAGGGCGTGGTGAAGGTGCGCGACCACCGGCTCGACCGGGTCGTCCGGGTGCGGGCCGGGCGGACCTACGTCGCCCTCTCGCCGGCCGCGGCCCGCGCCGCCGCCGCGCGCAGCCGCTGAGCGTGCCGCGGCGCTACGCCGACCTGGCCCACTGGTACCACCTGGTCACCCCGCCACGGGAGTACGCGGAGGAGGCCGACCACGTCGTGTGCCTGCTCGCCGCCGCCCGTCCCGGCCCGCCGCCGGCGACGATGCTGGAGCTGGGCTGCGGCGGCGGCAACCTCGCGTCCCACCTGGACGTGCCCGAGTTGGTGCTGACCGACCTGTCCGACGACATGCTGCGCGTGAGCCGCCGCGTCAACCCGAGCCGCGAGCACGTGCGCGGCGACATGCGCACGCTGCGCATGGACCGGCGTTTCGACGCCGTGCTGGTGCACGACGCCATCGACGACATGCTCACCGAGCGGGACCTCGGCGCGGGCGACCGGGGCGTCCTCGACCTCGAGTGGGTGCACGAGCCGACGCCCGGCGCGACGACCGACGACATGGACTTCGTGTTCCTGCTGCGCGGGCCGGACGGCGCGACCCGCGTCGTCCACGACCCGCACGTCTGCGGCCTGTTCCCGCAGGCCACGTGGGACCGGCTCATCGCCGCGGCCGGGCTGGTGCCGGTCGACGCCTCCGGCGTGGCCGACCCCTGGCCCGGCGAGCACGTGCCGGTGGTGGTCCGCCCCGCCTGAGCGCGGCTCACCGGCCGCGGCGGGCCAGCCCCTCCCGGTCGAGCACCGTGGTGCGCCCGCGGGCGAGCCGGACGGTCCCGCGCGCCTCCTCCTCGCGCAGCACCCGGTTGACGGTGGCCCGGGAGGTGCCGGCCAGGCCCGCCAGGTCCTCCTGGCGCAGCGGGATGGTCACCTCCCCGCCGTCGGGCGCGTACGCGTCGGCCAGCTCGGCCACCCGGCGCCGGATGCGGCGGTCGGCGGGGAGGTACAGCGCCTCGAGCAGGTTTCCCGTGAGGCGCCGCACCTGCTCGGCCAGGATCGCGGTCACCACATCGGTGACGCTGGGGTGGCGGTCGCGGAGCGCCTCGAAGTCGGGGCGGTGGATCGAGCGGGTCTCCCCCGCCTCGATCGCCTCCACCGTCGCGCTGCGGCGCCCGTCCGACTCGAGCAGCGCGAGCTCGCCGAACAGGTCGCCGGGGCCGAGGATGGTGAGCACCGCCACGTCGGCCAGCGCCGTCTGCACCCGCACCGCGAACCGGCCGCTCACCACCAGGTGGAGGGTGTCGGCCGGGTCGCCCATGTGGAACACCACCTCGCCACGACGGAAGGTGCGGCGGCGGGCGATCTGCAGCAGCCGCTGCACGTCGTCGCCCGGGACGCCGGCGAGGAGGGCCCAGTCCACGGGCCCGACCCTACCCGCCGCGGCGGCTCAGGGCTTCACGGTCACCGTCACCACCGCCGGCAGGCTCACCTGGCCGCCGGCGCGGAGCGTCAGCGTCAGCCGGTACGTGCCCGCCGCGCGGCCGCGGCCCGAGAACGGGATGGTGCGGCGGCCGGCGCCGAGGTTGGCCTTCGTGATGGTGGCGACGGGGACGAACCGGGTGCAGCGGCGGGCGCCGTTGCGGATGAGGGCCCCCGTGGGCGCGACGCACGCGCCGTTGGGCTTGCGCCGCCCGACGGCTGCGCGGGACACGACCATCCGCACGGTGCCCGGGTCGGAGAGGTTCGCGGTGACCACCGCGGGCGCGGCCCTGCGCGTCCGCTGGATCGACTTCGGCGCGACCGTCGCGCCGATCTTCGGGAGGCCGGCTGCGCCGCCCCCGCCGCCGCCACCGCCGCCACCCGCGCCGGGGCGGACGACCCGGACGAGGCCCTGCCCGGTATGCCGGTCCGAGCCGACCGTCGCCGTCAGCGTGACCGGATAGTCACCCGGCGGCGTGTCCTGGTTGACCGTGACCCTCACCGTGACCCCGGTGCCGCCGTTCGGCACCAGCGTCACGGAGCCGGGGGTGACGGTCGCGGATCCGCTCGGCGCGGCCGTCGAGGTGGTGAGGGTCGCCGTCACGTTCGCCGGGATGGCATTCGCCCGGAGCGTGAACGGCACCGTCGCGGTCCCGCCCGCCGCCACCGGGGCCGACGTCGCGCCGGAGACCCCGAGGTCGGTGAGTCCGGAGAGGGTCTTCCACGACGTCGCGTCGATCGGGTTGGGCGAGTCGATGCAGACCCCACCGTCGGCCAGGGTGAACAGGCTGTTGCCGCACGAGACGGGCCGGGTCGAGTCGATGCCGTTGCCCGTCTCGCGCCAGCCGACGACGACCATGTATGCGAACGTCGAGACCGGGCTGCCGTCGGCCGCGGCGGGCAGCCCGAACTTGGTGAAGATCGGGAGCGCCGGGAGGCTCGCCGGATAGGTGAAGGGCGGCGCGATGTAGCCGAACCACTGCTGGCCGGCGGGCGCGGGCTGCAGGCGCTGCAACTCCGCCGTGTAGCTCGGACTCGGGACGAACTCCGGCCCTTGCCCGCCGTCGTCGAAGAAGCGCAGCGTGGCGGGTGGGACGGAGCCCGTGGAGGCGCGGTACGCCACCAGCAGCTGGGCCGGGGCATCGACGTCCGTCGTCGGGTTGAAGTTGCTGTTGCCGTCGTCCGTGCAGCCGGCCGAGCCGCCGCGGCAGAGCTGGGTGACGATCTGCACGTCCCCGACCGGATTGGGCTGCGACCCGGTGAACTGCTTGATGTTCACGCAGCCGGTGAGGGCGACCGCCGCCGCGACCGCGCCGAGCGCGAGGAGGAGACGGCGGTGGGTCGGGTGCATGGCGGCGTCCTTCACGGGTCGGGAGCGGCAACCGTATGTCGGCCCCGGCTCCCCCGTCACCCCCTCGGACGACCAGGCGGGGATGCGTGTCCGCTCAGCCGCCGGGGCCCGCTCCCACCACCAGGGCGCCGACCTCGGACAGCCGCTCGAGGGCCGCGACCACGGCCGGGGCGAACTGGCGGCCGGCCTCCCGGCGGATCTCGTCGAAGGCCTCCGCGGCCGGCCGTGGGTCGGCGTAGATGCGCGCGGAGCACATCACGTCCAAGGCGTCCGCGACGGCGATGACCTGCGACCCGGCGGGGATCTCGTCGCCCGCCAGGCCGTCCGGGTAGCCGCGGCCGTCCCACCGCTCATGGTGGTGGCGCACCCACCGGGCCTGCTCCGGCGACAGCACGTCCGCGCCGATCAGGGCCCCCAGGGCGGCGTGGCCCTTCACCACCTCGTACTCCTCCGGCCGCAGGCGTCCGGGCTTCAGCAGGATCGCGTCGGGCACGCCGATCTTGCCGACGTCGTGGATGAGGGCCGCCTCGCCGAGCGCCGCGATCCGCTCGGCCGTCCAGCCGAGGGCGGTCGCGAGCCGGACGCTCAGGTCGGCCACCCGCTCGGAGTGCAGGCGCGTCGACGGGTCCTTGGCGTCCACGGCGCGGGCCAGCGCCCGCACGCCCCGGACCGCCTGGCGGCGCTCCGCCAGCCGCAGCTCCGCCGCGCTCGCCTCGGTCCGGGCCGCCATCGCCTCGGAGTAGCGCCACAGCTGGTTGCGGCCGTGGCCCTTCGCCCAGTAGAGCGCCTCGTCCGCCAGACGGTACAGCTCCGCCGCGCCGCGGGCGTCGGCGAGGTCGCAGACCCCGCCGGACACCGTGACCGCGATGCCGTGCGCGAAGGTCTCCGCCGCGATCTCGGAGCGCACCCGCTCCGCCGCCCGCAGGGCCGCCGGGCCCTCCGTCTCGGGCATGAGCCACGCGAACTCCTCGCCCCCCATCCGGGCGAGCGTGTCCTCGGACCGCGCCCGCAGCCGAAGCCGTGCGGCCAGCTCCACCAGGACGCGGTCGCCCACCGGGTGGCCGTGCGCGTCGTTGACGCCCTTGAAGTGGTCCAGGTCGAGCAGCACCAGGGACAGCGGCCGGCCGTGGCGGGAGGCCCGCTCGCACTCGCCGGCCAGCCGCTCCTCGAACGCGCGCCGGTTCGCGAGGCCGGTGAGCGTGTCGGTCGTGGCCAGCAGGTGCAGCTGGGTGCGGGCCGCGGCGTTCGCCACCCCCAGCGCCACCAGCTCGGCGAAGCTCGTCAGTCGCTCCATCGCGCCCGGCGGCATGCCGGCGGAGTCCTTGGTGGTGGCGAGGACGGCGCCCCACAGGGCACCCGAGACCTCCACCGGGGCGGCGACGCTGGCGCGGTACCCGTGCGCCATCGCGTGGGCGCGCAACGGCGACCCGTCCGGCAGCGCCGCATAGTCGGGTATCAGCACGCCGGCCCGGGTCGCCGCGACGCGTGCCAGTGCGCCCTCGCCCGTCGCCGGCAGCCGCTCTCCCAGCACCGAGTGCTGCCCGAAGGAGGCGACCACCTCGGCCTCGTCGCGGTCGAAGCGGGCCACGATCGCCGACTCCACGCCGAGGAGGGCGGCGCATTCGCGGGCGACCGACGCCATGATCCGGTCGGAGCCCACGGCGCGGGCCACCTCGACCGCCACCCGCCGGATGGCCGCCTGCTCCGATGCGGCGGTCCGCTCCAGCAGGCCGAGCCGGGTCAGCTCCTCGGCGTCACGGCGGCGGGCGGTCACGTCGACCATCACCCCGCGCAGCCCCACGACTCCCTCGTCGGCGTCGCGGACGAGGCGCACGATGTCCCGGATCACGACCTCCCGGCCGTCGGCGGCGACCGCCCGGTACTCGAAGTCGTGGTCGCGGCCCGCCCCCGACTCCGCCATGCAGTAGGCGACGGCGTCGGCCCGGTCGTCCGGGTGGATGAGCCCGGACCAGAAGTCCATCCCCTCCCACGCGGCCACCGGGAACCCCAGCATGCGCTCCGCGTGGTCCGACACGAACGTGAAGCGGTCGGCCGCGGGGTCGTAGGCCCAGACGATCGCGTCCAGGTCCTGGACGAGGCCGAGGAGGTCGAGGCCGTCCAGGACGATCGCATCGCCGGACGACGGTGTGTCGAGCGCGTCGGTGTGCACCGTGGGAGGTCCGCCGCGGGTCGGGAGAGGGGGCGGCACGATACTGGATCGACCGCGGTCGCCCCTCCCTTGATTGCGTGACGGCGGGCGCGACGGTGGCGGATCCCACGCGACACACGGGACCCGGGACGGGAGGCGGCGATGGCGCGAGGCGTGATGGCGGCGATGGGCGCGGTCGCGGCGGTGGCCGCGCTGGGGACGGCGTGCTCGGCCACCGCGGAGCAGCCCCCGTCCGCCGCGGGATCCGCCGCGGAGCACGCGGCCGCGGCCGCGGCCGCGCCCGGGCTGGTGCGCTACGGCGGCTGCGCGCGCTTCGCCGCCGACGCGCGGGCCCGCACGCTGCGCGTGACCACGGCATGGGGGATCGGCGCCGGCCCGCCGGTGTACGACGCGGTGGCCCCCGCGGCCGCCGACCGCGCGGCGGTCGGGGCCGCGGGTGCGCGCGAGTCGGCCCCGCTGCGCGAGGGCGTCGACTTCTCGGGCACCAACGTCCAGGAGGCGGGCGTCGACGAGCCCGACATGGTCGAGACCGACGGGCGCGTGGTCTACGCGATCGCCGACGGGGCCGTCCGGTTCACCGACGTGGGCGACGGCACGCCGCGCGCGCTGGCGCCGCCCTTCACGCCGGACGGGGCGACCCCGACCGGCCTGCTGCTGCACGGCGACCGCCTGGTGGTGATCGCCGACGGCGGTGGCCCCGGCGGCGTCCCGGCGATGGGCCGCGGGGCGACCATCATCCAGTCGGACGTGATCGCGCCCGTCCCGTGGACGCCACCGTCGACGGTGCTGGTGGAGCTCGACGTGGCGGATCCCGCCCACCCGCGCCTGGTCACGCGAACGACGGTCGATGGCGGCGTGGTCGGCGCCCGCCGCACCGGCGACACGCTGCGGGTGGTGCTGTCGGGAGCGACCCAGCGGATCCCGCTGACCCGGCCCGCCGACGGCTCCCGCTCCGCCGAGCGGGCCGCCGAGCGCGCCAACCGGCGGGCCGTCGAGCGGGCGCGGGCGGGGGCGTGGCTGCCGCGGATGCGGGTGCGGAACGCCGAGACCGGCATCGTCACGACCGGGCCCGCGGTCGGCTGCGCCGCCGTGAGCCGCCCGACGCGCTTCGCGGGCGTCGGCATGCTGACCGTGCTCACGATGGACGTGCCGAACGGGCTGCGGCTGCTCGACTCGGACGCCGTCATGTCCGACGGCGACCTCGTCTACGCCTCGGCCACCGGGCTCTACATCGCCACGCCGCGGTGGGTCGACCCGGCCGCCGCGGGCGACGTCCCGCCGCGCGGTTCGACCCTGATCCACAAGCTCGACACGTCCGACCCGTCGCGGACGTCGTACCGCGCCAGCGGCGTCGTGTCGGGCTGGCTGCTCGACCAATTCTCCATGTCCGAGCAGGATGGCCACCTGCGCGTGGCCAGCACCGAGGAGCCGGACTGGTGGTCGGGCGAGGACGAGGGCGCGTCGGAGAGCCGCGTGACCGTCCTTGCAGAGTCCGGCGGGCGACTGGTGCGCGAGGGGCTGGTGACGGGGCTCGGGAGGGGCGAGCGCATCCACGCCGTCCGCTTCATCGGCGACCGCGGCTACGTCGTCACCTTCCGCCAGGTCGATCCGCTGTACGTGGTGGACCTGGCCGACCCGGCACACCCTGCGGTGCGGGGTGAGCTGAAGATCCCGGGGTTCTCCTCGTACCTCCAGCCCGTCGGCGTCGACCTGCTCGTGGGCATCGGCCAGTCTGCCACCGGCCAGGGCCGCACCACGGGCACCCAGGTGTCGCTGTTCGACGTCTCCGACCCGGCGGCGCCGCGGCGCATCGCCCAGCGCGACCTGGACTCGGACTGGTCGGAGGCCGAGTCCGACCATCACGCCGTGATGTGGTGGCCGGCGCGGCGGCTGCTGGTGGTCCCGGTGGAGCGGTGGAGCGGCGTGGGACCGGCCGCCCTCGGCGCCGTGGGCCTGGACGTGGCGCCCGCGACGGGCATCACCCCGATCGCCCGGGTGCGGCACCCGGCCGCCGCCGGCGCGTACGACCCGGTGCGGCGCTCCCTCGTCGCGGGCGACGTGCTGGTGACGGTGTCCGGCGGCGGCGTGGCGACCAGCGACCTGGCGACCCTGGCGCCGAGGGGGTGGCTCCCCTTCCGCTGACCTCAGGCGGCCCCTCCCCCGGCCCGCTCACGGCCGGGGGACGATGGGCCGTGGCCGGTGGAGCACATCGTGGTCATGGAGCGGTTCCCGAGCCGCCCGGCGGCCGCCACGGCGGCGGGCCGGCGGTGATGGGGCTCAAGCAGTCGGCCCCCTCCGGCCGAAACCCTGAGCAGGGGGACCGCGCGCCAGGATGGCCGCGCGGCCGTATCGGAAGGAGTTCGTGTGTCACGGAGGACGCGGGGTGGGGTCGCGCGGGCGATCCGGGTGGGCGCGGCGGTGGCCGTGGCCGGCATCGCGGGCGCGGCGCCGGCGGCGGCGGCGCCGAGCTGGCTCGGCACCCAGACGCTGGGGGGCGCCGACGCCGCGGCCGCCCCGCAGGCGGCGGCGGACGCCGCGGGCGACGCGCTCGTCGCCTACACGGACGACGCGGGCGTGGTGCGTGCCACGACGCGGCTGGCGGGTGCGGCGTCGGCGTGGGGGGCGCCGGCGTCGCTCGGCTCCGGCACGGTGCCGCGACTGGCGATGAACGCATCGGGCCGCGCGGTGGTCGCGTACCGCGACGCGGGCGGCACGATCAGCGCGGCGGTCCGCGACGACGTCGCGGGCGCATGGTCGGCGCCCGTCGCGCTGACCGCCTCGCCGGTGCCCGCCGGCGTGGTGGTGCGGGTCGCGATCGACGCCGCCGGCGACGCCGTCGCCGCGTGGAACACCTCCGGCGGCGCCATCGAGGCGGCCGCCCGCCCGGCCGGCGGGGCCTGGGGCTCCGCCGAAGTCCTGTGCACCACCTGCGACAAGCCGGCGCTGGCGATCGACGCCGACGGCAACGCCGTCGCCGCCTGGGTGCGCGCGTCGCGGGGCGAGTCGCGCATCCGCCCGGCCGCCCCGGGCTTCGTGTCGGCGTGGGGCGGGGCGACCTGGTCCACCCCCACGAACGT
This sequence comes from Miltoncostaeaceae bacterium, assembly GCA_036826475.1. GTDB lineage: Bacteria > Actinomycetota > Thermoleophilia > Miltoncostaeales > Miltoncostaeaceae > Miltoncostaea. The sequence goes on from DAISWG010000009.1 coordinate 67,785, forward strand.
GACGCCCATCCAGCCGCAGCTGGCGATGGACGGCCGCGGCACGACGCTCATGGTCTTCCGCGACCAGGTGGGCGCCAACATCTCCGCGATCGCCCGTCCGGGCGCCGGCGGCGCGTTCTCGCTCGGTGCGTCGTGGTCGGCGCCGCAGGTGCTGTCCGTCCCCGGCGAGAACGTCGACCAGCCGCAGGTGGCGATGGACGGCTCCGGGGACGCGGTGGTGGCGTGGCGGCACGTGAGCGGCCCCGCGACGGTGCAGGCCGTCTCCCGTGCGGCCGACGACCCCTGGTCCGGCTGGACCGCCCCCCAGAACCTCCTGGTCACGGCGTCGCCGGTCTCCGGCCCGCAGGTGACCGCCAACGCCGCCGGCGACGTCGCGGTGACGTGGGAGCAGGCGACGGCGACGGCCGCGATGGCGTCGGTGCGCCCGGCGTCGGCCGGCGCGACGGCCGCGTTCCCGGCGGCGTCGGAGCTCGCCTCCGGCGCGGCCGCGGTGGTGGGGCCGGTGGTGGCGTTGGACCCCGCCGGCAACGCGCTGGCCGCCTGGCGCGAGGACGGCGTGAGCAGCTCCGCGGTGCGTGCGGCGGCGTGGGACGCCGCCGGGCCCACGGTGTCGTCGTTCACGGGCCCCTCCGCGGGCACGGCCGGGGACGCGCTGGCCTTCGCCGCGACCACCGACGACGTGTGGAGCCCCCTGGGCGCCGCACCCGCCTGGGACTTCGGAGACGGCACGACCGGCAGCGGCGCGAGCGTCACGCACGCATGGTCGGCGGCCGGCACCTACACGGTCACGATGACGCGGGCCGACATCCTGGGGAACGCCACGACCCGCACGCGGACCGTCACGATCGCCGCGGCGCCCGCCCCGCCGGCGCCGCCCCCGTCGGGCGGCGCCCCGGCGCCGAGCGCCCCGAGCGCCCCGGCGGCCCCGGCGCCCGCCCCGCCGGTCACCGCCCCCTCCCCCGCCCCGGCGGCACCGCGCATGACCGCGCTCGCCGTGACGGCGTCGGGCCGGACGTGGACCGCCACGTTCCGTTCGGGCACGCAGGCCGTCGTCCGGGGGCGCCTCGTGCACGGCCGGATCGTCCGGAGCATCGGTCCCCGCACCGTCGCCGCCGGCGGCGCCCGCGTCGCCCTGGGGCGCCTCGCGCCCGGCGCCTACCGGCTCACGCTGACGGCGACCACCGGTGGCCGCACCGTGACCGCCACCAAGGCGTTCACCGTCCGCGCCACGTAGGGCCCGGCGTCCCGGCCCGCGCGGATGGATCATCCGCGCGGGCCGGTCGGCGACGTCCGCCAGGTCCACGACCTCCCTGCCGAACGGCGCGAGGGCGGCGCCCGCCATCGTGAAGCTCCCCACCCCGAGGGGGATGCCGATGATCGTGATCGGCCTCGAGCGACGGAAAGGCCCCGTCGCCGGGGCCTTTCCAATGGGCGTTACTGGGCTCGAACCAGTGACCCCCAGCTTGTCGAGCTGGTGCTCTCCGAGCCGTAACGGCTACGCCAAGCGGTTCTCGGTGGTGGAGCCGAGTTCCCCCACCGTCCCGGTCGTGTGCGCGGCCGCGAGGCGGTCCAGCTCGTGGTCCCCGAGCAGGTGCGAGTAGCGGGCCGCCGTGAACGCCGGGCGCGAGTGGCGCAGCTGCGCTGACACGACTGTTTGGGGGCACGCCCTCCGACAGGGCGATCGACCCGGCTGAGTGCCGCAGGCCGTGTGCATGGGCGACGTGACGTCCCGGCCCGCTGAACGAAGTTGCGCAGCATGCTCGCCGAGGGCCCGACCTTGATGCTGTAGGTGTCGCTACCGGGCACGCGGCCCCTGGTCCGGCAGGGCCGATGTCGCCGTCCTCCCCGGGGGCGCCGGGAGATCCCTGCGGGCCGGGTGCACCCTGGGGGCCCGCTGGTCCCGCGGGTCCGGCTGGCCCAGCCGGTCCGGCGGCGCCGGTCGTACCCTAAGCGCCAGCCGGCCCGCGCTGAGACCATGTCAGGAGCGTCTTGTTCGACTTGCACGCGACCCCTGAGTCGACGACTCGTAGGCCGCCGCCGCCTGTGACGTAGCAGCCGCGGACCGTTCCCTCTGGCCCTGGTATCGCAGCGACGGCGACACCGGCGAGCGCGATCAGCGCCGCCCCAGTCGCAACGACGACGACGCGCGCGGCGGCGCCCCACCGTGACGGTTTCATTCGTGCCCTCTTGTCGAAACGCTGCGATTCGCGCGGCCGGAAGATCCAGGCGCGCCAATTTCGCGTCAACGCCCCGTCCGTAATAGCAACGTGACGATCCGCACGTTGGTCGGCGATTCGCGCGCCGAGATGTCTCGCGCTGCGAGTCCGCACCGACTCTGATGGCGTAAGGGAGTGGCTGAGCCTTCGGTCCGGCCTCGGCGTCTCGGGACGCAACGGGGAGCGGGCGGCTACAGGCCGGTTCCTCGACGCGACGCTCGAAAGCGGGTCAGGGGGCGTGCTATCGCTCGGCCGTACGGAAGCGCGATCGCGGTCCGAGTCGGCAGAAGGGGCAAGGGCGCGGATGCCGTCAGAAGCGAGCCCCGCGAGGCCGAATCTCTGAGCCGTTCGGTGCGCTCTCAGCCGCCCTGGCGGTGTTGAACCCGATAGTCGCCTCCGGGGGCGCCAGAGGCTGGTCTACCCAAGCGTCGGAAGGCCGCGGGACCCGGTTTCGCCGAGCCCCGCGGCTCTTCGCGGCTACCTCAGCCGGAACTGCGCCGTCTTCACCGTGCCGTCCTTGAACTTCAACGTGAGGGCTCGGCAGGTGCCGGCCCAGGCGCGGTCGGTCCTCCACACAAACAGGTAGCGGTTGGTGAGGGGGTCGTACGACAACGCTGAGTTGCCGGGGTTCGCGACGGTCTGTTCGATCTCATCGGAGGGCGTGGTTGTTGAGCAGTTGACCGCCCGAGAGGAGGGGCTGTTTGCCGCGAAGATGCCCAGGCCGGCGTTGCGCCCAAGGGAGAACGCGACCGGGACGGCACTGCCAGCCCTTGTGGTGTTGACAGTCGGGGCGTTGTCGACCGGCTGGAAGAATCCGGTGAACACATACGGCTGGGCGACGCGGGCGAGCGTCCAGGTGCTCGCGTGTGAGGACAGGACGGTGATGATGAGGTCGCCGTCGGGGAGGACCCGCCGTTGGGCGATGCACGGGTCGGGGGAGGCGACGCGCTCGTTACCGGCGCAGGGCGCCGCCTCGACGCCGTCGCGGAACAACGCGACCGAGTCGGCGCCCGCGGCCGGGACGAGAGACGAGTCCAGGAGGAAGGTGAGTTCGAGCGGATCCGAGACGCTCGCGACCGGCGCGACGATATCGACCTGCTGGCCGAGCAGGCTGTACCCCGTCGGCGCCGTCCCGCCATCGGTCTCGGTGATCTCGATCGTCCCGGCGACCGGCGTCACGACCCGCGTTTCGATCGGATCCGCGGCCGTCGCGCTCGTTCCGGTCGCAACCGACCCTCCCGCTGGCACCGTCCGCGCGACGGCATCGGTGTCGTCGATCAGCGAGACGCGAAACACGTCGAAGCCGTTTGCGCCGCCTGTCATGTCGTCCGCGATGAGGTCACCCGCCCGGCTGCTGAACGCGACGTGACTGCCCGAGCCCGACACGATCACCCGTTCGGTCGAGTCCGGTGCGATCGCGTCGCCGCTGAGATTGCGGGCGGCAACCTCGTGAACGCCCGACGACGTCTCGAGGATGCGCGGCGACCACGAGCCGCTCATCAACCCAGCCGGATACGGACCGAGGAAGGTCGCGAGTCGTCCGTCGTCGCTGAGGCTACCGACGCCGATGCCATCGGCGTCACCGGCGACCTCCGTCAGCTGTCCGCCCGCGACGCGGCGCACGACGAGGAACGCGATGGCTTGGCCGTTCCTTGTGCTGACGTCATCAAAGGCGACGGTGCTGCCATCACCGCTGATCTCCACCTGCGAGGCGCCCACCACGTCTCCGACCGCATTCAACGACACCACCTTGGTCGTGCCCGCGGCGCGATCGCGCAGCAGCGCGCGGAGACCAGAGACAAAGGCGACGTAGCGGCCGTCGTCGCTGATGGAGGGCGCGTAGCCGCCCGGGGCCAGGCCGTCGCCGTTGCCTTGGACGCTCACCTGTTCGGTCGTTCCGAGCTGAAGGTCACGGAGGACGACCTGAGATCCCTGCCCAGCCGAGCCCGTGGTGAAGACGACGTAGCGCCCGTTGCCGCTGATCATCGGCTCGGACCCCTCGACGGGGTCCCCCCCGCTGTCGATGCTCGCGCGCGTCGTGACGCCCTCTTGGCGGTCACGGACGAAGATGTCGGCGCCAGAGCTGTACGCGACATAGCGGCCGTCGTCGCTCAGCGATGGAGTGCCTCCCGCGATCAGCTCCGTCAGCCCGGTGGCAGTATCGCGGATGTGGAGTCCCTGAGCACTCCCAGCGTTGGTGAACGCCACGATCCGGCCGTCGTCGCTCATGTCGCCGATGGAGCTGGGACCGGCCAATTGAACGCCGTCAGGGGATAGGCTCACAAGCTGGACCGGCCCTGGCGCCGCGCTTCCTGTCGTGGCGAGCGCAAGCATGGCCGCGACGACCGTCACGGCACCCCCTTGCCATGAACCGAGGCGGCGGCGGCACCAGCCACCGCCCACCCGATCGTCTGCCACCCCTGGAGGCGCCTCACCGACGCGCGCCGACTCGAACGGCTTCCGGCCCTGCCGTCGACCCGCGACGGCGGCGAGGACATCGAAGTGCGCCATCAGAGTCTCCTACCGGGTCGAAAAGGAAACGGACCATACGAGACGAGGCGACATTACGTCACCGGGTGTTTCCCTAGCCAGTCCGGTTTGGAATTGAAGGCTGATGCCGGTGACGACGGCATCTCGATTTGGCTGGCCGCTCAAAGATGCTGCCAGGCGGGAGATAGACGCGGCCGGGCAACCATGCGAGCGGGACAGCGCTTGTCTCGTCCTATACGAGGGTTTCCACGGACACTCAAGGATCAACGATCTGGTCGATCTGGTGCCCATTGGGTGCCAGCTCCCCCACCGTCGACGACGTTCCCCCACCGCCTTGAGACGTTCTCGGACGCATCGGCTGGCGCAGACGGAACCGCGTCCGGAGCGCAAAAAAGCCCCGACTGGCGGGGCTTTTCCGTATGGGCGTTACTGGGCTCGAACCAGTGACCCCCAGCTTGTCGAGCTGGTGCTCTCCCAACTGAGCTAAACGCCCTCGGGGTGGCGCAGGATAGCAGCCGCCCCGGGGTGACCCCGGGGGCTCAGGCGACGAGCGGCAGGCGGGCCTGGTCGATCTTCGGGAGCACCCGGGCGGCCTCGATGCCGAGCCACGACTCCAGGAGCGTCGCGTACACGGTCCGGAACTCCGTCGTGACCAGCAGGTTCTCGTCCTCGTCGAGGCGCGAGAGCCCGGGGAACTCGCTCTGGATGCCCCCGCGGGCGCGGTCGCCGACCACCATCACCAGGCCGCCGGCGCCATGGTCGGTGCCGTTCGAGTCGTTGTCCTCCGGGCGGCGCCCGAACTCGCTCCAGATCAGCGTCATGACCCGGCCGGAGAGCCCGCGCTGGGCCAGGTCGGCCTGCCACGCCACCAGGGAGTCGGAAAGGTCCGTCAGCAGCTCCGTGTGCTCCGACGGCTGGTCGTCGTGGGTGTCGAAGCCGCCGTGGGAGAGCGCCGCGACGCGGGTCCCGAAGCCGGCACCCAGCATCCGGGCCAGGTTGCGCAGCCCGTTCCCCAGGTCGGTGTCCGGGTACGCCACCGGCACCGGCGGCAGGGGGTGGTCGTCGTCGACCCGCAGCGGCACCAGCTGGTCGCGCACCTTGAAGGCGTTGTTGTAGGTGCGGCGGGCGGCGGCCAGCGCCGGGGACGACGTGGCGCCCGCCGCGGCATGGCGGTAGGCCTGGCTGAACCCCTCGCTGCCCCAGACGCCCTCGATGTAGAAGTCGAAGCCGCTCGGGTCGTACACCGTCGCCGTCGCCGCACGGCGGGATGTCAGCACCGGGTCGGGCGACCACGACGTGCTGATCCCCTGGAGCGGGTTGTCGGGGGTGCCCACCAGGTCGAGGGTACGCCCCAGCCATCCCGTGGGGTCGAACGACTGCCCCACCACGCCGCGGCGCCAGTAGGCGGCGGAGTTGAAGTGGGACTGGTCGGCGTCCTGGAAGTCCACCGACGGCAGCACCGCCACCTTGCCGGCGTCGAACAGCCCCTTCAGGCCGGCGAGCGACGGGTGCCAGCCGAACTCCGGGTGGCCGGCGACCGGCAGGGTCTGCTCGGCGGGGATGCCGATGCGGCCGCGCAGCGTCCGGTAGTTGGGGTCGGCGAGCGGTATCAGCGTGTTGAGGCCGTCATTGCCGCCCTCCAGGTACAGCGACACCAGGATCGTCGCGTCCGGCGCCGACTGGGCCTGCGCGGACGCCGCCTCCAGTACCGACCGGGTTGAGAGCCCCCCGAGCACCGACGCGCCCACCCACAGCCCCACCCCGCGCTCCATCAGGTTGCGGCGGGTCATGCCGCCGTCCTTCTCGAACGCGGCAAGGCCGTCGAGTGCGTCCGCCGGGATCGGCACCACGTCGGCGGCGCGGCTCATGAAGGCGCGGCGGGTGGCGCGCCAATCGGCGCAACCGGGTGAGCGTCGTCGCATCGGCATCCTCGGGGTCAGCAGACCTGTGCGTCGGGTCCCGCCAGCAGCAGGTGTCGCAGCACGCGCTGGCGCTCGGGGAAGTAGTGCTCGACCTCCCAGTCGTCGGTCCGGCCCTTCACCGACGTCACGGCGTAGCGGCGGAGGGCGTTCGCCGTCCGCGGCCCGGTGCGCGGGCTGCCGGTGGCGGCGAGCGCCGACGCCAGCGCCTGCTGGGGGGTCTGCCGGGACGAGATGGACCCGTCCTTGACCGTCTTGTAGAGCACGGCGGACGCGGCGTCGAAGCGAGCCCGGATCGCGCTGGTCGAGAGCCACGCGGTGCCGCTCTCCCAGCCGCTCACGTTCGGCGGGTGGAACGGGACCTGGCCCATCTGGTCCAGCCGATAGCGCCACGAGTCGTCGTCGACCTGGGTGTTCGTGAGCCGCAGCATCCCGGCGACGTAGACGAACGGCGGCTTCACCATGTCCGGCTCGGAGAGCCCGGCGTAGAAGAGCTTGTTGTTCAGGATCTCGCGGAGCACGGGGCGCACGTCGGTGTCGGCCTTCACGTAGGTCTTCGCGAGCGAGCGGACGAGCTTCGGCGGGCACTCCCGCGGGCTCAGGTAGCCCCAGAGCTTCTCCACGAGGAACGGGGCGTGGGCCTTGTGGGCGATCGCGATGTCCACCACGTCCTGGGGTGTGAAGCGGCCGACGCGGCCGAGGATGCGCTTCACCCCGCCATCGTGGTTGTCGGGGTCGTAGCCGAAGCGCTCCGTCTCGTAGTCGTAGGTGAAGCCGGTGAGCGCGCGGGCCGCCTCGCGGACGTCCCGCTCGGTGTAGCCGTTGTTCACGCCGAGGGTGAAGAGCTCGAACAGCTCGCGGGCGAAGTTCTCGTTGGG
>DAISWG010000010.1:0-19036 GCA_036826475.1 Miltoncostaeaceae bacterium
CGACGCCGACGATCCTCGGCGAGATCCGCCGCCACTTCCGCGACCGCTCGTGGACGGTGCGTGTGCCGCGCGGCATCCAGGAGGCCCGCGCCCAGATCTCCCACGCCACCGGCGTCTTCTCGGCCGAGAACGGCCGCAGCCCCTCGGTGCGGGAGATCGCCGAGCAGACCGGCCTGCCGCTGGACGACGTGCTCGACGCCCTCGCCGCCGGCAGCGCCCAGCGGCCCGCGCCGCTCGCCGCCGGGAGCGGCGATGCCGAGGAGGACATCGGGATCTCGGTCGGGGTCGAGGAGGAGGGGTACGCGGCGGCGGAGGCGCGCGCGACCATCGACGCGGGCCTGGCCGAGCTGCCCGCCCGCGAGCGGATCATCCTGCACCTCCGGTTCGAGGAGGGCCTCACCCAGTCGCAGATCGCGGACCGGGTCGGGATCTCCCAGATGCACGTCTCGCGCCTCATCCGGCGGGCGCTCGAGACGCTGCGCGAGAACGCCGGCGACCCCGACCCGCTACGGGGCGATGAGCCGGGCCGCCGGTGACCGCGCACGTTTTGGCGGATCGGGGCTCGGGAACGGCCGGGGCATGGTCGGCACCGGAAAGACGGCGCGGGGAGGCGCGGACGTGGCTACACTCCCGGCCGGGATGACCCTCGAGCGCCCGGACGTCGAGCTGGCGATGCCGGCCGAACCCGACAGCGTCGCCCTGGCGCGGCAGATGGTGCGTGGGATCATCGACCGGCTGGGCTGGAGCGACGAGAGCCGCACCGACATCTCGATCGCGGTCACCGAGGCCTGCACGAACGCGGTGCTGCACGCCTATCCGGACTCGGTGGGCGACTACGAGGTCTTCGCCTGGGCGGAGCCCGAGCGGCTCGTCGTGGCGGTCCGCGACCGCGGCCAGGGCATCTCGCCGCGCGTCCCGTCGCCGTCGGCGGGCCTGGGGCTCGGGGTGCCGCTGATGCTGGCGATCGCCGACGAGGTGAACTTCACGCACGAGAGCGGGGTCACCGAGGTGCGCATGATCTTCACGCCGGGCGACCGCCGGGAGGACGCGTGAGCCGAGCGCCCGCCGGGCGCCTCACGATGCGGGCCGAGGACCTCCGCGAGCCGGTCCTGGAGCGCGTCGTCGCGGCCCTGGCCGCCCGAGTGGACCTGCCCCTCGACCGGCTCTCGGACGCGCAGCTGGCCAGCTCGGTGCTCATCCGCGGCGCCAACCGGCACGCGGTCGACGGCGTGGTGCAGGTGGCCCTCGACGTGGAGGACGGCGCCGTCGGCCTGTCCGTGGGCCCGCTGCCGACGGGCGGAGGGAGCCGGATGGTGGCCGAGGACGTCCCCGGGGTGGGTCCGGTGCTCGAGCGCCTCGTGGACGCCTGGAGCGTGGAGCCGATCGACGACGCCACCGAGACGCTGCGCCTCAGCATCGGCGCGGGGGCGGGCTAGCCGAGCGTCGTCCCCCCCTGGTCCCGGACCACGCCGACGAAGCGCCCGTAGCTGGGCTTGCGCGAGCCGTCCTCGCGCAGCAGGCCCGCCGGCCAGTCGGCGTTGTCCTGCAGGTTGAACCACACGACCGTCTTGATCCGCTCGCTGCGCAGCTGCGGCAGGGAATAGATCTGGTCGAGGTAGTCCGCCTGCTCGGCCTCGGTCTTGAAGCCGGTGTCGCGGTAGGGCGTGGCGGCGGTCGTGTAGCCGGCCTCGGTGATGTAGAGGTCCAGGCCGGAGCGGAACGCGTCCAGCTCGTCCAGGAAGCGGCCGATGGTGCTCCAGCTCGGCACCACCGTCGTCTCCTCGAGGGGCGGGGCGGCCGGATAGACGTGCTGCGAGTAGGCGTCCAGGGGGATCGTGCGGTCCGCCAGTCCGCGCAGCCACTCGACGGCGCCCACCCCGGTGCGGCTCGGGCTGCTGCGCGGCCCGCCGACGCCGGCGATCACGGTGGCCTCGGGGTCGGCCTGCTTCACCCCCGCGTAGCCCGCCTCGTCCATGGCGGCGTAGACGTCCAGGCGCGCCTGGGTGAGCTGGTCGGCCGTGAGCGACTCGTCGTCCCACCCCGGCGGGCGGAGGAAACCGGAGAGGTTGGGCTCGTTCCAGATCTCGAAGTGCGTGATCCTCGGCAGCGTCTCGCCGCCCGGTGAGGTGAAGCCGCCCGAGTAGCGCGTGGCCAGGGCCGTCATGAACGCCCCGTAGTCCTCCGGGTCCGGCGCCAGCGTGTTGATGCGGCCGCCCACCGGCTCCACGGCCCCGCCGCTCGCCCAGGCGGGCGTGTGGTACGTGGAGACGATCGGGGTGATCCCCTCCTTCGCGAGGCTCTGGAAGATCAGGTCGTAGCGGGAGAAGTCGTACGCGGGATCGGCGGGATCGGTGGGGTCGGCGGGGCGCGTGGCTGCGACATCCCCCCAGAACACGTCGACGCGGGTGGTGGTCACCCCGGTGTCGGCGACCATCTTGATGCGCTCCGGAACCTGCTCGATGGGGTCGACGGGCAGGTGGTCGTCCTGCACGGCGGCGACCGCGCCGATCGGCGCGGCGTCGTCGCCGCCGGAGAGCACCACCAGCCCCACGACCACGGCGACCGCCGCGACCACCACGCCGATCCCCACGGCCATCCTCCCCCGCGACGTCATCCCCACCTCCGGTCCGTCATGACAGTCCCGCCCGGGCCGCCCCGGGCTCGATGGCGTCCTCCCACGGGAGGCGCGACGGCTCGGGGTCGCCCGGGATCCGGTAGTCCCAGGCGGGCACCCCGGTCGCGCCGCCGGCCCACCGCTGCAGATCGCCGGCGAGGCGCGCCAGGTCGAGCGGCTCGTCCAGGGCGCCCGGCGACATGGGGTCGGCCGCCCACGCCAGCACCCGCCCGCGCCCCACGTCGCGCAGCAGGGCGGCGGGGGCGCCGTCGATGAAGCGCGCCACCACCCGGGCACCCGCCGGCACGGCGGCGAACGCGCGCGGCGACGGCGCCACGAGCGGGATGGTGAGCAGGTCGTCGGGCGCCGCGCCGTCCAGGGCGCCCTGCGGCACCTCCAGCACCGACCCGCGCCGCACCGGCCCGAGCGGCGCGCCCACCAGGGCGTCGCGGACATCGGCGAGCGGCGCGCCGGCGGGCGTGCGGGTGAAGGCGCCGGGGTCGGTCACGATCAGCGTCCCCCCCGCCTGCACCCAGGCCAGGAGGCGGTCCGCGAACGCCCGGTCGAGCGTGTCGCCGCGGGGCATCCAGATCGTCCTGGCCGCGGCGAGCCGGGCCGGCTGGGCCGTCAGGCGGGTGTCGGCGTCGAAGCTGAAGGCGCCGCCCGCCAGCTCGCCGAGCACCGCATAGGTGCTGTAGAGCGCGTCGCCGCTGGTGCGGTAGCGGACGCCGCCGGTGCGCCCCGGCTGCGCCTGCCCCTCGCTGGCCGTCGCGTACAGCACCAGCTGCTCGGGGTCGGTCGGCGCCGCGGGCAGGCGTGTGCCCCGGACGGCGCGCGCGATGGCGAGCATCGCGTCGTAGAGACGCGGATTGGTGAACTTCGGGTTGTCCGAGGCGAAGAAGCTCAGGTCGGTGGCGCCCGCGCGGAGCGCCTGGGCGCTCCACGTCCACAGGTCCCCCGGGGTCGGCCGGTAGCGGGAGTAGTCGAACGCCTGCACCACGATCCGGGTGCGCACGCCGGTGAGGTCCGACATCAGCTTGGCGCCGAAGCCCGGGTTGTAGCGGCCGCGGCCCGCGCGGTCGCGCTCCGGATAGCTCACGTACGGGTCGGCCTCCACCACGTCGGCGAACGCGCCGAGCCGCGTGTAGTCCCAGGGGATGAAGCCGTCGATGAAGCCATAGTCGTTGGGGCTCACCCTGGCCCCGGGGTCCAGGCGCTTGATGAGCGACGCCTGCCCCGCCTTCATCGCGAGGAACCGGCTGCCCGAGAAGCGCGTCCACGCCAGCCAGCGCAGCCCCTCCCGGGTGCTGGTGGTGGGCTTCGCCGCCGGGTCGGGCAGGGCGAACCCGGTGGCGCGGCGGAAGTCGCGCGCCAGCGCGCGGCCGAAGGCGCTGCGCCGTGCCGACCCCCGCGGCAGGATCGTGACCGGCTCGTCCGAGCCCGTGTACAGGTGCACGTACGGCAGCCCGCGCAGCCCGGGGACGATCCGGCGGATCTCGCGCAGCGCCTCGGCGCGGTAGCGGGGGTCGAGCAGCGAGAGGCGGCGGGTGTACGCCGTGGGGTCCACCGTGGGGTCGGCGACGGTGGCGCCGCGGTCGAGCGCCTTGCGCGCCGCCCACACCTCGTACGCCACGTCCCAGCGCAGGCCGGTGCGGGCGTACTCGCGCGCGAACGTCGCACGGTTGCGCCACCCCACCGGCTCCTTCGGGCTGAGCGGCAGTGGCGGGAAGGGGAGCGCGCTCGGACCGCTGAACCACATCCCGGCCGATCCGGCGTCGTGGAGGATGGAGCGCACGAGCGGGAACCACCGCCGCGGCGGGATCGGCGGGGCCGTCGCCTTGCGCCACTGCGGCAGCTCGTTCTGGTTGAGCTCGTGGCTCCAGTCGGAGACGGTGCCGGCGGGGCGGTCGCCCGTCGCCGGGACGGCGCTCGCGGGGCCGGCGGTCGCGGCGGCGATCGCCAGCGCGGCGAGTACGGGGCTCAGACGTCTCACGGGCGCGCCCATCCTGCCGACCGCGCGGGGCCGGGCCAAGCCCCGTTGGTCGGCCCTCACCCTGCTCCGTCGTCGAGCGCCCCGCGGGCGAGCAGCGCCCGGGCGAGCGTGAGCAGATCGGCCACCTCGGCCCGCACCGCCCCCCGCACCCGGTCCGGGTCGGCGTCCGCGAGGGCGTCGGCCAGCACCGCCACCTCCGACCAGCGGATCCGGGGGTCTGCGCGCGCCACCGCCGGGGAGAACCCGGCGACGGCCTCCCGGATCAGCACCAGCCGGTAGCGGACGGCGTCGGCGTAGCGGTCGGCGGCCTCGTCGTCGCCGAGCTCCCCCACCCCATGGTCGTGGATCATCACGCGCTCGGCGGCGTCGATCGCGCGCCGGAGCCGGTCCTGGTCGCCGGTGGCCATCCCGGGGAGCCTACGGGCGTTACCCTCGCCTGGTGAACGCCCGCGACCCGATGCCCCCGGCGCCCGCTCCGCCCCGCGCGCCCGGCGACCGCCCGGAGGACCCATGGCGACGAACGGCGTGAACGGGGCGCCCCGGCGCCTGCTGGTGTGGGATGCGCCCAACATCGACGTGGCCCTCGGCACGCTGCTCGGCGGCCGCGCGCCGCGCCCGGAGGAGCGGCCGCGGTTCGACGCCCTGGCCCGCTGGCTGGTGCAGCGCACCCCGCCCGACGAGGTGCCCGAGGCCACCGTCTTCATCAACATCCCGCCCGACCGGATCGAGGCGATCCGCGGGTTCGTGGAGATGCTGCGCGGCACCGGCTTCTCGGTGTACGCGAAGCCGAAGCTCACCGAGGGCGACGACATCGACCAGGCCCTCCTCGACCATCTGCGCGAGCGGGCCGGCTCGACGCCGCTGGCGGAGGTGCTGCTGGCCTCGGCGGACCAGTACCGCGACAGCGGCGACGACAGCCTCGCCGACCTGGCCGGCCGGCTCCCGCTGACCGTCCTGGGGTTCCGGGAGTTCAACCGCGCGGCCATCACGATGGACGGCGTCGGGTTCATCGACCTGGAGGACATCCCCGGGCTGTTCGAGGTGCCGCTGGCGCGGGAGACGCCCCTCGAGGCGCTGCCGCCCGAGGGCGCCTGGCTGCCCGCGCGGCGCTCCCTCCGGGAGATCCACCAGGCGTGACGACCGGGTGCCGCCGCCCGTCCCGGGCGGCGGCACCCCACCGTCAGGCGGCCGTCTTGGCGTACGCCTCGATCAGGATCTCCGCGACCTCGGGGCGGGTGAACTCGACGGGCGGGATCTCCCCCCGGTCGAGCATCTCGCGCACCTTGGTGCCGGACAGGAAGACCCGCTGCTCCGGCGTGGACGGCGACGTCTTGGTGGTCGCCATGCCGCCGGTCAGGTTGCACCAGAAGCTGTGCTCGAACATGACGGGCGTGATCGCCAGCTCCTCGGACGTGATGTCCTCGAAGATGTGCTGGGCGTCGTAGGTGCCGTAGTAGTTGCCCACGCCCGCGTGGTCGCGGCCCACGATGAAGTGGGTGCAGCCGTAGTTCTGGCGCAGGATCGCGTGCAGCACCGCCTCTCGCGGGCCGGCGTACCGCATGGCCGCCGGCAGCACGCCCAGCACCACCCGCTCCTGCGGGTAGTAGTGCTCGATCAGGACCTCGTAGCAGCGCATCCGCACGTCGGCGGGGATGTCGTCGCTCTTGGTCTCCCCGACGAGCGGGTGGATGAACAGCCCGTCGACCGACTCCAGCGCGACCTTGGTGATGTACTCGTGGGCGCGGTGGATCGGGTTGCGGGTCTGGAAGCCGACGACGGTCCTCCAGCCACGGGCGGCGAACTCGGCGCGCGAGGCGGCCGGGTCGAGCAGGAAGGGCACGGCGCCCGGGTCGAGCGGCATCCGCGACGCCACGCGCACGGGGCCGGCGAGGCAGGTCGTGCCGTGGGCGTAGAGCGAGGCGACCCCCGGGTGGGCCTCCTCATCGGTGCCGTAGACCAGCGCCGCCTCGCGGCGCTGATCGGTCTCGAACCGGCCGGTCACCTCCAGCACGCCGAGGAATCGGCCCGTGTCGTCGACCAGCTCCACCTCGTCGGCGGAGCCGACCGCGGCGAGCTCGTCGGGCTGGACGGCGAGCGTGACGGGCACGGACCACGCCAGCCCGTTCGGCAGGCGCATGCGCTCGACCACCGACTCGTAGGTCGCCTGGTCCATGAACCCGTCGAGCGGCGAGAGGGCGCCGACGGCGATCAGGTCGAGGTCGGCCTGCTGACGCGCGCTCAGGGTCACGCGCGGGCGGTTGCCGCCCTCGTCCAGCGACGGGTCGAACCGGTTGATCAGGGTGCCCCCGTGGGGGGCGATGGGACCCGGCGTCGCGGCGCTCAAATGCCCGCTCCGTCCACGTGGCCGAGCTGGGTCGGGTCGATGAGGGTGTCGGCGCGCAGGCCGAGTCGCAGTGTCTCCAGCGGTATCACCTCGTCCGGTGGGATGTTCCCCAGGTTGACGTTGGGGCCGAATTTCCGGATGAACCAGACCTGCTGGGCCTTCTGGGGGGCCTCGAACAGCAGGCGGTCCGGGTCCACGGCGTGGACGATCTCGTCGATGAGGCCCATCCGGACCTCGCCATCGCCGCGGAAGATGCCCGCGGTCCCGGTCTCGCGGGCCTCCGTGATGACCTTCCACGCGCCCGCGCGCAGCTCGGCCTCGATCAGCTCCACCCAGCGGTACGGCGCGATGACCGTCTGGAGGTCCTTCGAGCCGACCTCGCTGAGCACCACCAGGTCGTGCGACAGCGCGGCGATGTGCTCCAGCTTCGTCTCGTGCGGGATGCTGATCGTGCCGTCCGAGACCTCGACGTGGCGGAGGCCGAGATCGTCGACCCAGCGGCGCCAGTCGTCGAGCTTCTGCTGGACGAAACAGACCTCCCAGAAGGTCCCGCCCAGCACCACGGGGATGCCGGCGCTGTCGTAGAGGGCGAGCTTCTCGCGCAGGTTGCGGGTGACGTACGAGGTCCCCCAGCCGAGCTTCACGATGTCGATGAGGTCGGCGCACGAGTCGAGCATCCCCTCCACCCCGGCGAGGGTCAGGCCCTTGTCGATGACGTGGGCGATGCCGGTCTCGCGGGGCTTCGGGGGGCGGCCCGGCAGGCTCAGGAAGTCCGGCGAGGGGGTCGCCACCGCGCCGGGGAGGGCGCTCGGTCGGGTGCTCATCGGGAGACCTCCGCGGCGCTGCGCCCCGCGCGGCGCCCGTAGACGACGGTGTCCAGCAGGGAGTTGCCCATCAGCCGGTTCGAGCCGTGGACCCCGCCGGCGATCTCGCCCGCGGCGAACAGCGCGGGCAGCGACGTGGCGGCGCGCTCGTCGATCGCGAGGCCGCCGTTGCGGTAGTGGAGCACGGGGTACACGAGCACACGCTCGCGGGTGATGTCCACCCCGGCCTTCATGTAGCGCTTGTGGACGTAGGCGAGCCGCTCGGCGGTGAACCCGCCGCCGTTCTCGCGATCGATGGCGGGGGTGTCGAGCCACACGCCGGGGGTCCCGTCCGGGGCGGCCGCCCCGCGGCCCTCGCCGACGACGTCGATGATCGCCTGGGCGACGACGTCGCGCGGGGCGAGCTCGTCGACGAACCGCTCGCCGTCGGCGTCGTGGAGGGTCGCGCCGTAGGAGCGGGTGGTCTCGGGGAGGGCGTAGCCGGCGAGCGCCTCGGGCCACACGGACCCGGTGGGGTGGCGCTGCCAGGAGTCGAGCTCGCGACCCTCGGCGCCGAGCGCGAGCGCCATCCGCAATACCTCCGGCGTGGCGTCGGGGTGGTTGGTGCTGCCGACGCCGAGCGCGTCGGCCTCGCCGCGCAGGCCGCCTCCCGCCGCGAGCACCACGGCGGCGGCGTGGACGGTGCGACGGCTCCCGTTGCCGCCGGGGGCCACGACGGCGCGCCATCCGTCCCCCTCCGGCTCCAGCTCGACCAGCCGCGTCGACTCCCAGACCTCCGCGCCGCCGCCGCGGACGGCGGCGCGGAGCGCGCGGACCATCTCGGCGCCCGTGCGCTCCCCGGCCTGGAGCAGCCGCTTGCGGCTGGCGCCGCCACACCGGATGAGGCGCAGCCGGTCCCCGTCGCGGGTGAACGGCACCCCCAGCCCGCTGAGCCACGCGATGGCCTCGGGGCCCTGCTCGGCGAGCTGGCGCACGAGCTCGGGCCGCGCGGCACGATGGCCGGCGGCGAAGGTGTCCTCGTAGTGCGAATCGGGCGAGTCGTCGTCCCCCATCGCGGCCTGGATGCCGCCCTGGGCGCGTCCGGTGTTGCCGGCGCCGAGCGCCGACTTCGTCGTCACGATCACCGACGCGCCGGCGTCGGCCGCGCTGACGGCCGCCGACATGCCGGCGCCGCCCGATCCCACCACGAGCACGTCCGCGCGTGCGTCGGAGAGGCTCGACACGGGGCCGATCCTAGCGGACCGGGTCAGGAGACGTGATAAGGGATCGTTATGAGCCTGATGCGGGCGCGGCCATGTCGCCGAGCTCCGCGCGGGCGAACTCCACGAACGCCTGGGTGACCCGCTTGGGGGTGCGCCCGGCGTGCCGCACCGCGAAGAAGCTGCGCTCCAGCCCGGCCCCCTCGAGGGCCAGGGCGACGAGGCTCCCGTCGGCGAGCTCCCGTTCCACCGCGAGCCGCGAGATGACGGTGATGCCGAACCCGTCGAGCACCGCCGCCTTCACGGACTGCTGCAGGCCGAGCTCCATCGCCACCTGCAGGTCGCGGTCGCGGACCCCGCTCTCGCGGAGCGCGGCCTCCACGACGGAGCGCACGCCGGAGCCCTCCTGCTGGATCAGCATCGGCTCGGCGGCGAGCTCCTCCAGCGTCACGGAGCCCCGGTCGGCGAGGGGGTGGCCGGGGGGCACGATGGCGACGAGCTCGTCGCGGACGAACGGCTCGAACACCAGCCCGCGATGCGGGCGCGCCGCGCCCACGACCCCCAGCTCCAGCTCGTCGTCGAGGACGCGCTCGCACACCGTCTGGGTGTCGCTGACGACGAGGCTGACCTTCACCTCCGGGTGCGCGTCGTGGAACGCCCCGAGCAGCCGCGGCAGCAGGACCTCGCCCGGCCCGGTGGACGACCCGAGCACCAGGCGGCCGCTGACGCGGGTCCCGATCTCCCCCATCTCGCGCTCCAGCTCGGCCTCGAGGCCGATCATCCGCCGGGCGTACCGGTAGACCACCTCGCCGGCCTCGGTGAGCCGCACCCGCCGGCCGCTGCGGTCGAGCAGCCGGTGCCCCAGGCGCTCCTCGAGCGCCCGGATCTGGAACGACACGGCAGGCTGCGAGACCTCGAGCTCCTCCGCCGCCTGGGAGAAGGATCCCTTGTCCACGACGGTCCGGAACGTCAGCAGCTGGCGCAGGTCCACTCGGTGATGCTATCGGGCACCCCGGCGGATCCCGCCGTCGGAGCGCGGACCGGGCCCTCGTGACGCGTTCGTCCGGTCGCGACCCCCAGCCGGTCGATCGCCTCGACCCGGCCCCCCGGACCCGTTTGACAACGTGGTGACGGAAGGTAACCTTGCTGCGGCGGTTACGTCGGGTAACTGCCGTGAGAGCCAGGAGCTTCGATGAATCGGGACACCACCGTTCTGCCGGTCCTCCCACTCGACGACGCCGTGGTGCTCCCCGGCACCAGCGTCACCTTCCCCGTCACGTCCGGCGAGCAGGCCGAGGCGCTCGACGGGGCCGTGGAGGGCCGCATCCTGCTCGTGCCGCGCATCGACGGGCGCTTCGCGTCCTACGGCGCGGTGGCGCAGATCGTGGGCGAGATCGACCTGCCGGACGGCACGCGCGGCGTGGCGGTGGAGGCGATGCACCGCGCGGAGCTGGGCCCCGCCATCGTCGGCGAGGCCGGTCTTCGCGTGAGCGCCACCGAGATGCCCGACCCGGACGATCCGGGCCCCGAGGCCGCCGCGCTGGCGCGCGAGTACCGCGCGGTGGTCGAGGAGGTCGCGGAGCTGCGCGGCGACCGCGCGCGCGTCGCGCACTTCCTGTCGTCCATCAGCCACCCGGGACGCCTGGCCGACACGGCCGGATACGCCCCCGAGATCCCGGTCTCCACCAAGCTCGAGCTGCTCGGCGCCACCGACGTCGTCGCGCGCCTGACGCTGGCCATCCAGGCCCAGCGCGAGCGGCTGGCCGATGCCGGCCTGCGCCGGCAGATCCGCGAGAACGTCGCGGAGGACCTCGACAAGACCCAGCGCGAGATGCTGCTGCGCCGCCAGCTGGCGGCGATCCGCAAGGAGCTGGGCGAGGACGGCGAGGGCGGCGGCGACGACGATTGGGCGGAGCGCATCGAGGCGGCGAACATGCCCAACGACGCCCGCAAGGAGGCGCAGCGCGAGCTGGCCCGGCTGGAGCGGCAGCCCGAGGGTCCCGAGGCCGGGATGATCCGCACCTACCTGGAGTGGATGGTCTCCCTGCCGTGGGACGTCCGATCCGACGAGCACCTCGAGGTGGAGGCGGCCCGCGAGGTGCTGGACGCCGACCACGCGGGTCTGGAGGAGGTCAAGGACCGCATCCTCGAGTACCTGTCCGTGCGCAAGCTGCGCCAGGAGCGGGGGATGGAGGACGCGCAGGCCGGCGTCATCCTCACGCTCGTGGGGCCGCCCGGCACCGGCAAGACCTCCCTCGGGACGTCCGTCGCGAAGGCCCTGGGCCGCGAGTTCACCCGCATGAGCCTGGGCGGGATCCGCGACGAGGCCGAGATCCGCGGCCACCGCCGCACCTACGTCGGCGCGCTTCCGGGGCGGCTGGTCCGCGCCCTGCGCGACGCCGGCACGCGCAACCCCGTGATCCTGCTCGACGAGATCGACAAGGTCGGCAGCGACTGGCGGGGCGACCCGTCGTCGGCGCTGCTGGAGGTGCTCGACCCGGCGCAGAACCACTCGTTCCGCGACCACTACCTCGACGTCGAGCTCGACCTCTCGGAGGTGCTGTTCATCGCCACCGCGAACGTACACGACACCATCCCCGGCCCGCTGCTGGACCGGATGGAGATCATCGCCCTGGACGGGTACACGGAGGACGAGAAGCTCGCGATCGCCCGCGGCTACCTGCTGCCGCGCCAGATCGAGCGCAACGGCCTGCGCCCCGACGAGGTGACGTTCGGCGACGACGCCCTGCGGTCGGTCATCGGCGACTACACGCGCGAGGCCGGCGTCCGCGGGCTGGAGCGCGAGATCGGCAAGGTGCTCCGCAAGGCGGCGCGGCGCGTGGCGGAGGGGCACGAGGGCCACATCGCCATCGGCCCCGACGAGCTGCAGGACGCCCTCGGGCGGCCGAAGTTCCACCACGAGGCGGCCGAGCGGACCGCGACGCCCGGTGTCGCGACCGGCCTGGCGGTGACGGGCACGGGCGGCGACGTCCTGTTCGTGGAGGCGAGCGCCAACCGCGCCGACGGCCCGGGTGACCGGCTGGTCCTGACCGGGCAGCTCGGCGACGTCATGCGCGAGTCGGCGCGGATCGCCCTCTCGTGGACGGGCGCGCACGCGGAGGAGCTCGGGATCGAGCCGGACGCCCTGTCCGGCCGCCAGGTGCACCTGCACGTGCCGGCGGGGGCGGTGCCCAAGGACGGCCCGTCCGCGGGCGTCACCATGGTCACCGCGCTGGCGTCGCTCGCGTCCGGCCGGGCGGTCAAGCCGACCGTGGGCATGACCGGCGAGGTCACGCTCCAGGGCCGGGTCCTCCCGATCGGCGGGCTCAAGCAGAAGATCCTGGCCGCCCACCGGGCGGGGCTGACCGACGTGGTCATCCCGGAGCGGAACCGGCGCGACCTGGACGACGTGCCGGCGGCCGTGCTCGAGGACGTGACGGTCCACCCGGTGCTGACGGTCCAGGAGGTGCTCGACATCGCCCTGGAGCCGGCCGGCCACCGCAACGGGTCGGCGCTGGCCGCGTAGGCCGGGGACGACGGTGCGCAGGGGTAGGCTGACGGCGATGGATCGCTGCCGCCAGCGTCCCCCGGTGTGCCACCGCTACCAGGCGGCGGCCGAGCTCCTCGGCCGCCGCTGGAGCGCCGCGGTCATCCGGGCGACCATGGAGGGCCCCGCCCGGTTCACCGAGATCCGCAGCAGCGTGGACGGGCTGTCGGCGCGGCTGCTCACCGAGCGGCTCCGCGAGCTGGAGTCCGCCGGGCTGATGGAGCGGCGGGAGCGCACGGACGGCGCCACCGAGTACCGCCTCACCGCGAAGGGCGAGGCCCTCTCGCGGGTGGTCCACGAGATCGAGGCGTGGGTGGCGACGTGGGAGCCGGCCGACCAGGCGCCGCGGAGCGGCGGGTGAGCCCCATCCCCGCCGACGTCCGCGAGCTGTTCGCGGGCCGCAACTACGCCCACCTGGCCACGACCGGCCCGAAGGGCCCCACGTCGGTGCCGATCTGGGTGGACGTCGACGGCGACCGGCTCGTGTTCTTCACGCAGCGCGGCAGCCGCAAGGCGGTGAACATCGGGCGCGACCCGCGGGTGGCGCTGTCGGTCGTCGACCGGGACGACCCCTACCGGCAGGCGGATGTCCGCGGCCGGGTGGTGGAGCGCCTGGAGGGCGAGGCGGCGCTCGCCGCGATGGACCGCCTGTCGCAGAAGTACATCGGGGCGCCGTTCCCGATGCGCGACCCCGACGCGACGGTGGCGTTCGTCGTCGAGGTCGACCGGGCCCGCCACGTGAAGCTGCCCTTCAGCCACGAGGGCTGACGGGCAGCTCCCCGCTCAGCTCAGGGTCCTCAGCGTCGTCAGGTTCACGTCGAGCCACTTCGCCTGCAGGCGCCCGACGGTGCCGTCGGCGATCAGGCCCTTCACCACCGTGCTCACCGTCTTCACCAGCGGGCTGCCGTCGGGGAGGACGGCCCCGTAGCGCTCGCCGGTGGCGATCACGCCGGCCATGGAGCCCACGCGCAGCGGCACCTCGGCGGCCAGCACCGCGAGGGTGGGGGCGTCGTACACGACGGCGTCGCAGCGCCCGGTCTCGAGCGCCTGGAACAGCGGCGTCACGCCCGGGTAGGTCCGCGCGGCCCTCGCCGGCGTGACCCGGCTCGCAACCACGGCGGCACCCGTGCTCTTCTGTAGCACGCAGAGCTGGAGCGGCTTGAGCTTGGCGAGCGTCGTCGGCGTGGTCGCGAGGCCGCGGCGCAGCAGCACGCCCTGGTCGACGTCGAGGTACGCCGCGCTGAAGTCCACGTTCTGCCTGCGGCCGGAGGTGATCGACACCTGCGCGAAGGCCAGGTCGAACGGCTTCGGGCCGGGGGCGACGATGTCGGAGAACACCGGGACGTTCACGAACTGGACGGGCAGGCCCATGCGGCGGCCGACTGCCGCCGCCAGCCCCACCTCGAGGCCGCGGGCGAACGTGACGGTGGTGCCGCTGACGGCGCCCACCTGGAAGCCGTCGCTCGGCAGGTTGAGGCCCACGGTCAGGACGCCCGGCACCATCGTGGCGGGGGGCGGGGTCGCGGGGGCCTGGGCGGCCGCGGGGACGGCCGTGGCGGCGAGCGCGGCCGCGGCCGCGGCGACGGCCGCCGCGAGGAAGGCCCGGAGGCGTCTCATGACGTCGCCAGCACGCGGACGGGGTCGCCGACCGAGAGGAACCGGTAGAGCCACGGCGCGTTGGGCGCCGGCACCCGCACGCAGCCGTGGGAGGCGGCGTAGACGGGGACGTCGGGGTACTGGTGCGTCGCGACGCCGCCGACGAACGGCGACGCCCACAGCAGCCACTCCTGGAACGGCGTGGACCACCAGCGCGGGTACTGGGCGTACACCTTGAAGCTCCCGATCGGCGTCGGCGTGGACGGCTTGCCGGACGAGACGTGCAGCGCCCGCACCACGCGGTTGTCCTGGATCGCCAGCGCGAGCTGCTTGTCGACCAGCACCTCCAGGCGCCGGCCGGCCCCGCCCTGCGTGATCGGCGTGGGGCGGTTGGCGCGCCCGAGGGCCGCCAGCGTCTTCGGCCCGAGGACGCCGTCGCGCTGGAGCCCCTCCCACTTCTGGAACGCGATCACCGCGGCGGTCGTCCCGGGGCCGAGGCGCCCGTCGACGTCGCCGGGCAGCAGGTAGCCGAGGTCGGCGAGCCGCTGCTGGGCCGCCTTGGTCCCACCGGTGACGGGGCCGGACGGGGTGACGGGGTTGGGCGGCGGCGCGACGCTCGGCGTGCGGAGCTTGGCCACCGTCAGCGGACCCGTCGCGTCGATGCCCGGGAACAGCCCGTACGGCACGCCGCCGTCGATCAGCACCTGCACGGACTGCACGCCCGGGACGGCGGTCGCCGTGGCCACGAGCTGCGACAACCGGGCGTTGAGCGTGTCGGCGTTGGTGCCCGCCACGAACCGGTCGCCCAGGTCCACGGTGGCGACGGTGCCCTGCTGCGTGACGGAGAGCACCGGGGTCGCCGGCGAGATGTAGCTGCGGATCTGGGTCTTCCGCTCCGCGGCGGTCGGCCCGGCGAGCAGGCTCTGGAGGGCCGACTGGAGGCCGTCACCCGGGCGGGTGACGAAGACGTTCTGCTCGCCCTGCACGAAGGAGACCTTGGTGGCGGCGGCCGCGGACGCGGTCCACACGAGGGCACTGAGCACGGCGATGCACGCCAGAAGGGCGCGCCAGGGGTGGGTCACGGACACCTCACGGGCACGAAGGGACGCGCGATGGTACGACAGCGCCCCCGGCGGCGTCACCCCCTCTCGGTGGATCGGCCCGCTCAGGCCTCCAGGAGGTCCCGGATACTCTCGACCACGGCCCGCTTGCGGGCTGTCGCGGGGACGCCGAGCGCCTTCTCGATCGATGCCCCCGTCAGCGTCGACCGCCCCATGCCCGCGGGGTGGTGGAGGTGGACCTCGCGTCCGACGACGGCCAGCTCGTCCGGTCCGTCCGGCGCCGAGAGCGCCCTCACCCTGGCCGCGGCGGGCGTCTGCCGCAGGAACGCGATGTGCAGGTGCTCCGGATCGGCGTCCGGGAACGGGCGCTCATCGAGGACGGCGGTGAGCTGCGCCGCGGTCCGCACCATCACCGCCGTGCGGAACCCCATGCCGGCCTCGACGCCCGTCTCCAGCGCCGCGGCCACCTTCTCGGCCGACCGCATCGGGGTGCGGAACAGGACGTTGCCGGTCTGGATGTGGGTGGTGACGTCCTCGAAGCCGTCGCCCTCCACGCACGCGCGCAGGTCGGCCATCGCCATCCGTCCGCTCCCGCCCACGTTCACCCCGCGCAGCAGGGCGACGTAGCGCGGCACCCCGTCCCCCTAGCGGGTGGAGAAGTGGTGCTCCTGGCGGTCGCACCAGAACACGAGCCCGTGCTCCTCGTGCCGGCCGACGCAGTGGCACTCGCCGCCGTGCTCGGGGCAGTCGCGGTGCACGCGGGAGAGCAGGCCCCACTCGGCGACGGGAGCCGCCCCATCGGGGAGACCCCGGCGATCTGCGTTCGTGCGCGTGATCACGGTCATGGGTGCTCCAACTCGGTCGTGGGTGTGGATGTGGGTGCCACGGGGCCTTCGCCGTCGGCGACCGGGCCCCTGCCGCCGCGCAACGCGGTCCACAGCGCGTCGGCGACGGGCTGCGGGCCCCCCGCGGAGACGTGCTGGACGAGCCGGTCGAGCCCCACGGCGAAGGCCTCGGGGTCGAGCGGCGGCCGGGTGGCGCGCATGATCTTGGCGTACCGGGTGGAACGGACCTCCTCGTCCACGTTGAACAGCTCCTCGTGGAGCTTCTCGCCGGGACGGATGCCCACCACCTCGATGGCGATGTCCCGGCCCGGCTCGTGGCCGGACAGCTCGATCATGCGACGTGCGAGGTCGATGATCCGGACCGGGTCGCCCATGTCCAGCACGAAGATGTCGCCGCCATCGGCGATGCCCGTCGCGGCGATCACCAGCTGGACCGCCTCCGGGATGGTCATGAAGAAGCGGGTCATCTCGGCGTGGGTGACCGTGACCGGGCCGCCCTCCTCGATCTGACGCTGGAAGATCGGCAGCACCGAGCCGGACGAGCCCAGGACGTTGCCGAAGCGCACGGCGGCGAAGCGGGTGGCGGACGTCGCCCCGTGCGCCTCCACGATCCGCTCGGCCAGGGCCTTCGACGCGCCCATCACGGTCTGCGGCTCGACGGCCTTGTCGGTGGAGATCAGGCAGAAGCGGTCGACGCCGTGGCGCTCCGCGAGCCGCGCCACCACCTCGGTGCCGAGGGCGTTGTTGGCGACGGCCTGGAGCGGGTTGAGCTCCATCATCGGCACGTGCTTGTAGGCGGCGGCGTGGAACACCACGTCCGGCCGCTCCGCCTGGAACACGCGCTCCATCGACACGGAGTCCTTGCAGTCGGCGATCACGGGCACCAGCAGGCCCGCGTGGCCGCGCTCGCGCAGCTCCATGTCGATCTCGAACAGGTTGTTCTCCGCGTGGTCCACCATCACCAGGCGGCGGGCGCCGATCGTCGCGACCTGGCGGCACAGCTCGCGGCCGATCGATCCGCCGGCGCCGGTCACCAGCACGGAGCGCCCGTTGAGGTACCGCGCCATCCGCGCGAAGTCGATCTCCACGGGGGCGCGGCCGAGGACGTCCTCCACCCGCACCTCGCGCAGCTGCGAGACCGTGACCTCGCCGGTGATCAGCTCGGGGAGGCCCGGCAGGGTGGTGCAGGGGACGCCGGCGACCCGGCACACCTGGACGATCTCCTGGCGCACCAGGCCGGGCGCGGACGGCATGGCGATGATCACCTCGTCCACGTGCACCTCGCGCAGCACGCGCGCCAGGTCGTGGCGGGAGCCGCGCACGCGGGTGCCCTGCACGCGCAGGCGCCGCTTGCGCGGGTCGTCGTCGATCAGGCCGACCGGGGTGTACCCCAGCTCGCGGTTCTTCTTCATCTCGCGCAGCAGCGTCACGCCGGCGTCGCCGGCGCCGCAGATGAGCACCTCGCGCCCGGTCGCGACCAGCTCGGCCCGCGACTTGGGCCGCTCGATGACGCTGCGCACCGCGAAGCGCGCGCCGCCCACGAGCACCAGGGTCAGGACGAAGTCGATGACCAGCACGCCGCGCGGCACCACCACCAGGTCGTCGGGCCGCCACGACGACAGCAGCGCGGTGATGAGCAGGCTCGACACGGCGCATGCCAGGACGATCGCCTGGAGGTCGCGGACGCTCGTGAAGCGCCACCACTTGGTGTAGAAGCGCATTCCGGCGAAGGTGACGATGGTGATCGCGACGACGATCAGGACCGTGCCGGCGAACAGGCGCTCGTACCGCCCGGGCACGTCGCCGTCGAAGCGGAAGTAGAAGGCCAGCCACCAGGCGGCCGCGACGAGTCCCGTGTCGACCGCGACCTGCCCGGCGCGGTGAACGAAGGCACGGGAGCTCCAGGTCAGGGGAGCCCTCACGGAACGGGCACTCTAGCGGCACCCGGGGCCAGAATCAGGTCGAGAAGGGTCTCGGGGTCGCGCAATGGGGGCGTTCGTCCTCGATTCCGTCGCTCGAGGACCACATCCTCGGGCCGCTCGAGGCGCCGCAGGCGCCCCTCCTCGATGAGCCGCCGGTCCACCGCCCCGAGGCGCGCGGCGAAGGGCGTCCACGCCGGGACGCCGAGCGCGGCCGCCTCGCGGTTCATGGTGCCGCCGGCGCTCACCACCAGGTCGGCGGCCGCCACCAGGCTGGGCCCGTCGATGGGCCGCTCCGGCACGATCGCCGCCCCCCCGGCCAGCTGCGCCCGCTGGTCGTCGGTGCGCGGCAGCACCACCGTCTGGACGGCGGGGTCGGCGAGCAGGCGCGCCAGCGTCGCGGCGAACAGGTCGGTCGACGCGCCCCGGTGGTAGAGCGTCACCTCCGGCGGTGGCCGCAGCACGGCGATCACGCGGTCGCGGTCCAGTCCGAGCTCGTCCAGCACGCCGTCGTCCATGACGTGGTCCGCGAGGTAGTACTCCTCCTTGAGTCCCGGGTAGCGCACCAGCTTGGGCGGGCGCATGCCGTACCCGGCGAGCGCCGCCTCCGGGATCGCGGCGGGCACGAGCACGCGGGTGGCCAGGCGGCCGTTCCAGTGGTGCATCGCGGCCGCGTACTCGTAGTCGAACATCGAGACCTGCGGCGTGCCGGCCAGCTTCGCCGCGAGGGGCTGGTCGGTGCTGCCGTGGGCGACCGCCAGGTCGAAGCGCTCGCGGCGGGCGAACGCGATCAGCTCGCGCGAGCGGTCGGCCATCGCCCGCGCCTTACCGCGCCGCGAGCCGCCGCCGTGCGCGCCGACGCTCGTGTGGGCGATCCCGAAGCGGTCGAGCAGCCCGATCGTCTGGGCGAACTCGCGGGAGGTCACCGTCACCTGGTGGCCCCGCGCCTCCATCCGTGTGATGAAGGGCCGGAAGATCACCACGTGCGGCGAGTTCGTCACGTCGATCCAGACACGCATCGGCGGGGCAGTGTAGAAAGGGCCAAGGCCGACGGGCCCCCCCCCCCCCAGATCGCCGCCCGCCCCGCCCGCCCC
>DAISWG010000010.1:19046-74815 GCA_036826475.1 Miltoncostaeaceae bacterium
CGAGGGGGGTTCGTTCCGGAAGCGGGGGGGAGTGAAAGACGTGGTGGAGGCCGCCGCCAACGCCGCGTTCTAGTGGCCCTTGGCCCCCGCCCGCCGCTGGCTCGACGAGCTTCCGGAGCGGCCCGTCCGCCCGGAGACCGGGGCCCGGGCGATGCTGGACGCGTTCGCGGCCCCCCTCCCCGACGCGGGCGCCGACCCCGCCGACGTCGTCCGCGAGCTGGTCGCACGCGCCGAGCCCGGCCTCATGGCCAGCGGGTCCGGGCGGTTCCTGGGGTGGGTGATCGGCGGGACGCTGCCGGTGGCGGTCGCGGCCGAC
This sequence comes from Miltoncostaeaceae bacterium, assembly GCA_036826475.1. GTDB lineage: Bacteria > Actinomycetota > Thermoleophilia > Miltoncostaeales > Miltoncostaeaceae > Miltoncostaea. Next base: position 19,363 of record DAISWG010000010.1, read on the forward strand.
TGGCTGGTGAGCGCGTGGGACCAGAACTGCGCGATGTCGGAGCCGTTCCCCGCCACGACGATGATCGAGCAGGTCGCGGCCGGCTGGATCCTGGAGCTGCTGGACCTGCCGCGCGGCGCGTCGGTGGGCTTCGTGACCGGCGGCCAGCTGGCCAACACCGCGTGCCTGGCCGCCGCCCGCAACCACGTGCTGGCCACGCACGGGTGGGACGTGGAGGCCCACGGCCTGCAGGGCGCCCCCCGCATCCACGCCCTCGTGGGCGCCGAGCGGCACGACTCGATCGACGCGGCGCTCCGCGCGATCGGCCTGGGGGCCGCGACGGCGGCGGTGGTGCCGGCCGACGCCGCCGGCCGCGTCGACCCCGATGCGTACGCCGCGGCGGCGGCGGCGGTGGAGGGCCCCACCATCGCGTGCCTGCAGGTCGGGAACGTCAACGGGGGGGCGGTGGACCCGGTGGGGCGGATCGCCGCGACCATCCGGCGCGACGACCTGTGGGTGCACGTCGACGGCGCGTTCGGCCTGTGGGCGCGGGCGGCCCGCGCCACCCGTCCGCTGGTGGCCGGGCTCGAGGGCGCCGACTCCTGGGCCACCGACGCCCACAAGTGGCTCAACACGCCATACGACTGCGGGGTGGCGATCTGCGCCCACCCGGATGCGCACCGGCGTGCGATGGGCGTCCGCGCCGCCTACCTGCCGGCGGGCGACGACGCGGTGCTGCGCGACCCCATCGACTACAACCCGGAGTTGTCGCGCCGCGCCCGGGCCGTGCCGGTGTGGGCCGCGCTGCGCGCGCTCGGGCGGGCGGGCGTCGCCGAGATGGTGGAACGGTGCTGCGCGATGGCCGCGCTCCTGGCGGAGCGGCTGGCGGACGGCGGCGCGGACGTGCTCCACCAGGAGCTGAACCAGGCGGTCGTCCGCCTCCCCGACCCGCGCGGCATCGACGACGACGGCCACACCCGCGCCGTCCTCGCCGCCGTCCAGGCGGAGGGCACCTGCTACCCCAGCGGCACCGTCTGGCGCGGCGTGGCGGCGATCCGGCTGTCGGTCACGAGCTTCCGCTCGGGGCCGGACGACATGGAGCGCGCCGCCGCGGCCATCCTGGCCGCCCACGCCGCCCCGGCGGGCTAGCGGGTCCCGGCCTCCACGCCGACCGACTTCGCGGCGGCGACCACCTGCCGCACGTCATCGCGGCTCAGGTTGGGGTGCATGGGGAGCGCGAGGGCGGTGCGGGCCGCCTCCTCCGCCACCGGCAGGTCGCCCTCGCGGTAGCCGAGCGACGCGAACACGGGCTGCAGGTGCATGGGGATGCCGTAGTAGACGGCGCTCGCCACGCCGGCGTCCGAGAGCGCCTGACGCACGTCGTCGCGGCGGGGGTGGCGGGCCATGAACAGGTGGTAGATGTGGCTCGCCCCCTCGGCGACTCCGGGGAGGGCCATCACCTCGCCGAGCCCCTCCTCGGCGTACCAGGCGGCGGCCTGCGCGCGGGCGGCGTTCCACGCGTCCAGGTGGGGGTAGAAGACGCGGATGATCGCGGCCTGGAGGTCGTCGAGCCGCGAGTTGTAGCCCACCTCGTCGAACACGACCTTGTCCTTCGAGCCGTGGAAGCGCAGCCGCCTGACGCGGGCGTCGAGCTCCTCGGTGGAGCTCACGACCATGCCGCCGTCGCCCATGCCGGGGAAGTTCTTGGTGGGGAAGAAGCTGAACGTGGCGATGTCGCCGAACGTGGCGATCTCGCCCTCCGCCAGCCGCGCGCCGAACGCCTGGGCGCAGTCCTCCACCACCCTCAGGCCGTGCTCGGCGGCGAGGGCCATGATCGCCGGCATGTCGGCGGGGTGGCCGAAGATGTGGACCGGCAGGATCGCCTTCGTCGCGGGCCCGATCCTCGCCCGGACCGCATCGGGGTCGAGGCAGTACGTGACCGGGTCGACGTCGGCGAACACCGGCGTGGCGCCCACGCGCGCGATCGCCTCGGCCGTCGCGTAGAACGTGTACGGCGTGGTGATCACCTCGTCGCCCCGCCCGATGTCCAGGGCGTTGAGGGCGATCACGAGCGCGTCGGTGCCATTCGCGACCCCCGCGCAGGGGCGGCCGTCGAGCCGCTCGGACACGGACGCCTCCAGAGCCCGGCCCTCGGGGCCGAGGATGAAGCGCCCGCTGTCGAGGACGCCGGCGATCGCGGCGTCGATCTCGGCGCGCAGCGGCCCGTACTGGGCCTGGATGTCCATGAGGGGGACCGTCACGCGGCGCGGGACGCTATCACGGACCCGTGAGGGGGGCCCGCGACGCGGCGGCCCGGGCGGCGGCCGCGTCCGGCGCCGGCGCGAGCGGCAGCGTGACCGTGATCGTGGTGCCGTAGCCCTCGCGGGAGCTCACGGTGGCGCCGCCGCCGAACCGCTCGCCGATGTGCTTCACCAGCGACAGGCCGAGGCCCGTGCCGCCCAGGCGCTTCGAGCGCGACGGGTCGGCGCGGTAGAAGCGCTCGAACACGTGGGGAAGGTGCCGCTCGGGGATGCCGGCGCCGTCGTCGGAGACGGTGAGCTGCGCGCCACCGTCCACGGCCCGCACCGTGGCGGTCGCGGTCGCCCCCGTCCCGGCGTACTTGACGGCGTTCTCCAGGAGGTTGCGCACCACCGTGACCGCCATCCGGTCGGACAGCGGCGTCCACACCGGCGCCGGCGCGTCCACGACCAGCGCCACCTTGTGCTCCACCGCAAGGTCGGCCAGGGCCTCGCGGGTGGCGTGCGCGGCCTCGGCCAGGTCGCTGCGGTCGGCCGACGGCGCGCCCTGCGTGGCCTCAAGCTCCGACAGGAACAGGATGTCCGATATCAGGGCCTCCAGCCGCTGGGTCTCGCTCGCGGCGCGGGCGGTGAAGTCGCCGCGGGTGGCGTCGTCCATCGTGGGGTCGGCGAGCGCCTCCAGCAGGGCCCGCAGGCCGGTGAGCGGCGTCCGCAGCTCGTGCGAGACGTTGGCGACGAACTGCGAGCGGAGCTCCTGGTAGTCGACGACGTCGGAGGCGTCGAGCAGCAGCAGCAGCGCCTCGCTGGACCCGCCGGCCGCGTACGGCTGCACCGAGGCCCGGTACGTCCGCCGCCCGTCGACGAACAGGCGCACGTCGAACGTCCGCGGCGCCATGTCCGACAGCGCCGCGTCGACCTCCGCGGCCAGCGTGTGCTCGCTGAACGCCTCGAGCACCCCCATCCCCGGCTCGAGGAAGGGGAAGCGGTCGCGCGCGAGCCGGTTCACCTCGACCAGCTTCCCGGCGCCGTCGAGCCGCAACGCCACCAGCGGCACCACGTCGCGGAGCTCGCGCAGGCGCAGCTCGGCCAGCTCCGCACGGGCCGCCGAGGCCTCCGCGCCCTCCTCCGACTCGCCCGCCTCGGCGCGGGCCCGCCGGAGCAGGAGCATCGCGACCGCGGCGGCGGCGAGGATGCCGATCGCGAAGCCGATCAGGGCGGTGGTCACCTCGCCAGTGTCGCACGGGCCGGCGGGCGCGCCGGGCCTGCGGTGCTTTGGTGACGGCTCCGGTCGTGCAAGGGTTCCGCGCGATGTCGCGCGCCCTCGCCGTCCCCGCCGCCGCCGCGGCCCTGCTGGCGGCGCCCGCCGCGGCATCCGCCGCCGCGGTGGAGGCCCTGCCGCCGGCCAAGCCCCCGCCGGTCGAGGAGGTGGCGCCGGGCGTCGGCTACGAGCGCATCCAGCGCGCCGACGGCCAGGTGGTCCACGTCGTCCGGGCCCCCGCGTCGCCCCGGGTCACGCTGGCGCCCGTGCTGGCGGGCGGCTCGCTGGTCGCGCGCGGCTCGCTGACCGGCGCGGTCGCCGCGCGGGAGCACCTCGGCGTGGTCGCCGGCATCAACGGCGACTTCTTCAGCCCCAGCACCAACGACCCCAGCGGCATCGTGATGATCGGCGGCGAGCTGCTCCACGAGCCGGAGGGCAGCCGCTCCGCGCTGGCGATGCTGCCGGGCGGCGCCATCGACGCCCCCAACCTGGCGCTCCAGGGCCGGATGCAGGCCACGGACCCGGCGACCGGCGCGGCCACGCCGGTGCGCACCTTCCAGGGCATCAACCGGCCCGCCAAGCGCGGCACCGAGACGATCCTCTACACGCCGGGCTACGGGGCGCTGACCACGCCCGCCGGCGGCTCGCGCTACGAGGTGCGCATCCGCCTCGACCAGCCGGGCCCGCTGGCGCCGAACGTGCCCCGCACGGGGACGGTCGTCGGCACGGGGTCGGGGGGCGGATCGACGATCGGCGCGGGCCATTGGGTGCTGACGGGGGTGGGGGCCGCGGGTCCGACGCTCGTGTCGGAGTACCCGCTGGGCCGGAAGGTCACGATCGGCGCGACGGTCACGGGGCTGCCCCCGAACACCACCGACGCGATCGGCGGCGGGCCCGCCCTGGTGCGCGACGGCGCCGCCATCCCCCGCGCCGGCGAGGGCTTCACCGGCGCCCAGACCGATTCGCGCACGTCGCGGTCGGCGGTCGGCCAGACGGCCGACGGCACCACGCTGTTCGTCACCGTCGAGGGCCCCTCCCAGGGCCGGCCCGGGATGACCGCCGCCGACCAGGCGGCGCTGATGAAGTCCCTCGGCGCCAGGACCGCCGTGGCGATGGACGCCGGCGGCAGCGCCCAGCTGGCGGTCCGCGACGACCTCGTGATCCCGTGGCCCGGCGCGCGGAGCCTCTCCGACGTGGTGCTGATGAGCTACCGGGGGGTCACCATCGAGCCCCTCCCCTTCCGGATCTCGCCGAACGCGGACCGCGTGGACGACGCCCCCACCACCATCGTCCGCTCACCCGTCGCCGGCACCACCGCGGTGAAGATCATCCGCCGCTCCGGGGCGCCCGCGAAGCAGATCTGGCGGGGCCGCCTGGCGGCGAGCAGCGCCAAGGTGAACATCGACCCGCGCCGGCTGAAGCTGCCGGACGGCGTCTACGACGTGCGCGTGCGCCAGCTCCCGGACGACGGCAGCGGCGTCACGGAGCAGTCGCGGCGCGTGATCGTCGACCGCACCCTCGGATCGCTCAACGCGACCCAGTCGGTGGTGAAGGTCGGGAACCGCAGGCAGCCGCGCCTCACCGTGTCCTTCACCCTGTCGCGCGCCGCGCGGGCGACGGTGCGGATCCGGACGACGGCCGGCGAGCCCGTCGCGACCATCGCCAGCGGGCGCCCCCTGCGCGCCGGCCGTCAGACGGTCAATTGGAACCGCCGCGTCCGCGGCACGGTGGTCACGGGCACGGTCGACGTGACCGTCGAGGCGCGCGGGCCCCTCGGCACCTCCGGTCTGGTGCGTGAGGTGACCCTGAAGGCGCCGCCCAAGCCACCCAAGCCGCCCAGGCCGCCGAGGGCGCGCACCCCCTGAGCGCCGGCCGGGCGGCGACGGCCGCCCGGGGGCCGCGTCAATCGTCGTCGAGCCCGTCGATCTCCGCCTGGACGGCCTCGACCTCCCCCACCAGACGGTCGATCTCGGCGTCCAGCCCGGACTCCCCGCCGCGCTGCTTCACGACCAGGTACCCGAGCTCCTGCGCGAGCGCGTTCTGCCGCCGCTTCAGCCCGAGCTCCTGGGCCTTGTCGCGTGCGTCCTCCGCGCCCTTCTGCGCGGCGTCCACGGCGCGCTTGCCGGCTTCCTTGGCTTTGTCGACCAGTCCCATCCTGGCGCCCCGTTTCGTCGTGGAGGGGGAGGCGCCGACTCTACCTGGACTCCTCCCGCCAGTGCAGGAAGGCGAGGATCGCCGCGACGATCGAGAACAACAGTGCGAGGAAGATCCCGAACTTCCGGTTGTCGCCCTCCAGGAAGATCATGAGCGTCACGATGAAGCAGACGCTGGTCAGGTAGGCGGCCCAGGCGGCCGGGCGCACGGCCGGCGGCAGCTCGAAGTTCATCGCCTCGGCGATCAGGACGGCGGCGGCGACGGCGGCGAAGATCAGCAGGATCCACCATGACGGCACCGCGTCCTGGCCGCTGACGTTGAAGTCGCCGACGCCGAACCAATTGAAGAACAGGCTGATGATGAAGAGGATGCTGGCGCCGGCGGCGGCGTACATCCTCTGTTCGCGGGTGAGCGAGTTCACGGGGGCACCTCTCTGTCGGGCGACGCGGGGGCGTCGTCTGGGGATCGCCCGAAGCTTCGACGCCCCGGGCGGCCCACCTGCCGGTGTGGTGTGGACAACCCGCCGGCCGAAGCAGCACCTCTCTACGCGGGCGCTGCGACCTCGCTTCGCTCGGTAGGGGGTGCGGACAATCCCGCCGGCCAAGCAGCACCTCTCTACACGGGCACTGCGACCGCGCTTCGCGCGGTAGGGCCGGCGGGAATTTTCGCATCCCGTCGGCCGGTGCGGTACCTCTCTACGCGGGCGCTGCGACCTCGCTTCGCTCGGTAGGGGTGCGGACAATCCCGCCGGCCAAGCAGCACCTCTCTACACGGGCACTGCGACCGCGCTTCGCGCGGTAGGGGGCGGACAATCCCGCCGGCCAAGCAGCACCTCTCTACGCGGGCGCTGCGACCTCGCTTCGCTCGGTAGGGCCGGCGGGAATTGCGAAACCCGTTCGGCCGGGGCGGCACCGCTCGGGGTTAGCGGTCCGAGAGCCGCTGTGGTGGGTTGTGGCCCGGGATCACCAGGGACGGGCCGGCGTCGCGGATGGCCCGGAGCGCCCGCAGGTGGTCCTCGCGCCGGGGGTGCCCCTGCGGCAGGTCCATGTCCTCCAGCCAGCGCGGGTCGGGCCCCGGCGTGTCGCCCGCGATCGCCACGACGCCGTCGGCGGTGTCGACCAGGTACGCCACGTGGCCCTCCGTGTGGCCGGGGGTCAGGATCCACCGGACGCCGGGCAGCACCTCCCCCGACTCGCCCGTCATGGGGCGGATCGTGGCGGCGTCCATCGCGCCGCGCTGCGCGCGGGCGTGCCGCTCCGCCAGCTCCCGCTCGTGGACGTGCAGCTCCACGGGACCGAGCTGGGGGAGCGCGGTGATGTGGTCGCTGTGGAGGTGCGTGGCGAGCGCCGTCGCCACGTCGTCGGGCGACAGGCCGCGGGCGGCGAGCGCGCCGGCCAGCATGTCCCCCTGGGTGTTGTAGCCGGGGTCGACCACCACGGGCCGGCCGCCGCGGTCGCGCAGCAGCACGGTGTTGGGCCACGCGATCATCCCGTGCACCGCGTCCGGCAGCCCCCGGTACGCGCCGAAGGTCGCCGCGGTGGTGGGCGCCCGCAGCTCGATGACCTGGTCGCCGCGGAGGGCGAAGACGATCCGGTGGGCCGGGATGAGGACCTCGGCCGTCCACACGTTCCCCGTCGGAGTCCCTATCGGGCCGCCTCCGTGCGCGACGCGGCGGCCGCCGCGTCGCGGTCGTGCGCATAGCAGGGGGCCTGGCGGAACGGGTCGACCGGATCGCCCACCCGTCGCCCGATGCGCGTGGCGCGGGCCCGCAGGGTCATGCCGGCGTTCCGCGCCTGCGGCGACAGGGCCAGGCCCAGGAGGCCGCCGGCCAGGAGCCAGCGGCCGCGTCGGTGGCCGCGTCGGCCGGCGGGTCGGCCGCCTCCGCTCACTTCAGGAGCGAGAGGAACTCGTCGACGGGGATGGCGGTGAGCGTCTGGAAGTGCGCCGTCCCCCGCGCGGCGAGCTCCACCGACACCCGGGCGATCGTCTTCTCGTCGGGCGCCTCGACGATGTTCACGAAGTCGTAGGGACCGAGCACCGCCCACTGCTGGACGACCTTCGCGCCCATCTGCTCGACCTCGGCGTTCACCTCGAGCAGGCGCTCCGGGTTGGCCTTGATCGTTCCGACGCCGTGCGGGCTGAGGGTGCTGAGGAGGATGTAGGTGGGCACGTGCGGGGGCTCCTTGGGCGCCGTCTGCCGGGTTGGCCGAGCCTACCACCCCACCCCTCGCCGACCCGCCCCGCGGGCGGGTCAGGCGGTCCAGGCCCCCAGGTCCCGCCCGATGAGGTCGCCGAGCAGGGCGACGTCGTCGCGGAAGTACGCGCGCAGGCGGTCGGCGAACTCGGGGGTGATGTCCTCGCGCCGCGTCACCTGGCGGTTGGTGCGCCGGACCCGGTCGAGCACCCCGAGGCGCTCGATGCCCGCCACCCGCTTCACACCCTTCGCGACCGCCACGAGCGGCGCCGGGGGCCGCTGGGTGAACCGCGCCACCACCGGGCGCTGGTGCACCTTGTTCTCGTTGACCCGCGGGAACTCGGTGCGCCCGTCGTCGGGGACGTCCAGGAAGGCGAGCGCGTCGCGGTAGACGGCGCCGGCGTCCGCCTTCAGGTCGTCCATCACCAGCACCTTCACCTGCTCGCGGGGGAAGAACTCGTACACGCGCTGCAGCTGCGCCCCGAGGCTCGCGGCCGCGGCGTACTGGAGGAACTCCGGCACGCGGACGCTCGGCGGCAGGTCGTGGCCGGCGGCGCGGGCCTCCTGGAGGTCCCAGGCGCGCTCGGGGTCGGGCTCGTCCTCGTCGAGCATGTACCGCAGCTGCGAGTGCAGCGACGGCATCAGCTCGACGGGGTTCCGCACCATCACGATCACGCGCATCGCCGGGTCGAAGGCGGCGATATTGCGGGCGGCGGTGGCCGAGTAGAGGTACCAGACCGACGCCTCGCCGATCGCCAGGTGCTCGTCGGTGGCGCCGTCGAACAGGTGCAGGTAGTGCTCCTCGGTGCGCTGCCCGGGGGCGTAGTAGTAGTCCCAGTCGTCGCAGAAGTAGTGCGGCTCCTTCGGGCGCGACACGAACACCCGCGGGTGGTCGCGCAGGTACTCGCTCAGTGCGGTGGTCCCGCACTTGGGCGCGCCGAGGATCACGAAGTTCGGACGGCCGGGCACGACGGGCGAGGTTACACCTGGATCCGGTGGAGATCGTGGATGCGGGGCGCGGGATACGCCGGATCCAGGTGTGCCAGCGCCATCCGCTCCACCGCGCTAGCGTGGGGCCATGTCCGCGCGCCGTCCTGCGATCCGGCTCCGCGCGCCCGCCATGCCGGGCCGCGTCGCGCCCGCCTACATCGGGGTCCTGGCGGGCGTCCTGCTGGTGGTGTCGGTGTTCCTGCCCTGGTACGCCACCAACCTGGGGCCCCCGTTCTCGGCGGTCAGCGCGAGCGGCTGGGAGGCCACGCTCGTCGCCCGCCTGGCGCTCGCGGCCGGCGCGGTGGTGCTGGTGGCGTCCGCGGCCCTCGCGCTCGAGGAGCGCGGTGCGCTGCACCTCACGATCCAGACCGGCGACGCGCTCGCGCGCGGCGTGGTCGCCGCGGGCGTGCTCGCCACGCTCCTGATCGGGTTCCGCTTCGTGTGGATGCCGGACCCCGCCGAGTTCCTCTCCCGTCAGATCGGCCTCTACCTGGCGGGGGCCGCCGCCATCGGCGCGACGCTCGCCGGGCTGGCCCAGGTGGCGACCCGGGAGTGAAGGCGCGGCGCCCGCCCGCCGATGGGGCGGTGTGCGGACGTTCCTCCCACCCGAGGACCCCGGTCGCCGCCGGGAGCTCGGCGCCGTCAGCGGCGTCTCCGGGACGGGTGCCGTCGCCGGCGGCGACGCCGGCCCGGCGCCCGACGCCGACCACCGGCTGGTGCGCACCGCGACGATGACGGCCGCGGACGCCCGGGCGCACATGGCGACGTGGGAGGGCGAGGCCGCGTCGCGCCCGGTGGCCGCGCCGCCGGGGGTGGTGGCCCGCGAGCGCCGGCGCTCCGATCGCGTCCACCCGGGGGGCGTGCGCCTGCAGCGCCTCGCCGTCGCCGTCCACGGCGACACGGCGGCCGTGGCCCACTGGTCGGTGTCCGAGCCGGCCGACGCCGCCGACGAGCGCGTCTGGCAGCGCGTCCTGGCGCGCGTGTCCCAGCCGCCCGATCCGGGGGGCTGGACCGCCTAGCGCGTCACAGCACGTCCGCCGGGGGCTCCGGGTAGCGGGCGTCCTCGGGGTAGCGGTCGAAGGCGTCGCCGAGGCGGCGCCAGTCGGCGAGCCAGCCGGCCGCCACCCGCCGCCCCTCCTCGCGGAGCGCCTCCAGGTGACCCCGGCTGCGGTCGATCTTCGTGGTGTGGTGCAGGCCCCACGCGGTCTCGCGCGTCATCTTGATCGTGCGGACGTCCACCACCTTGCGGCCCGCCAGCGGCGGGTGCTCGGTCCCGTGGCGCTCGATCCAGCCGTTCATGGTCAGGATGTGGTCGAGCTCCTGGTGCAGTGAGAGGTTGCCCGCCAGGTCGTTCACCCGGTCGTGGATGTCGTCGAGCCCGATCTGGTCCGACTCCGGCTGGAACTCCTGCGGGTTGATGCGGATCACCCACACCTCGTCGGGCTTGGCGGAGGGGTCGTCGCGGTCCAGCAGCTCGCGGACCGGCGGGTTCTGCGAGTAGAGGCCGTCCCAGTAGTGGCCGGTGCGGGTGACGGTGCGGTCGGGCGCGCACGTGGGGAATTCCATCCCCTCGATCGCCTGTGCGGGGAGCACTTCGGGCAGGGTGCCCGACGCGGCGACGCCGGCGAGCGACAGCGGACGCCGGATGCGCCACCGGTTGGTGCCCCGGCCCCCCGAGGCGGGCGGCTCGCGCAGCCCCATCTCCCAGAGCGTGGCGTCCGTGTCGAAGGCCTCCACGTTGCCGCTCAGCACCTCGATCGCGCCGACCACCAGCCGCGGGCCGCCATCGGCCACCGCGCGCCAATCGACGTCGGCGAAGTGCGGTGCGACGGTCGCGAGGAGCGCCTCGAAGCCCATGTACTCGGGCCGCGCCCCCGCCGCGGCGAGCGCCCGCATCGCCAGCCGCTGCGGCAGCCCGTAGGGGCTGCCCGCCGGGATCGGGGCGCCCTTGGAGCGCATCTCCAGCGCCGCCGCGGCCAGCTGGTTGTGCAGCGTCTCGGCGGGCGTGGTGGCGGAGAAGACGGTCCACAGCCGGTCGAGCCGGTCGACGGCGGCGGCGTGCGACCCGCACGACGGGTCGGCCCCGTTCGGCACCAGCCCGTACCAGGCCGCGAGGGCGCAGAGGGCCCCCGCCGACGTCCCGCTGAGCGCCGCGATCTCGACGGTGTCGCCGCCGGCGGGGTCGGCGTCCCACGCCGCCGTCGTCTCCAGGATCTCGTCGAGCACGCCCCACGTGAACGCGGCGTGGGTGCCGCCGCCCTGGCAGGCGACGGCGACCCTGCGCCGGCGGGGCGGACGCCCGGTCAATGGCCGGCCGGCATCGGCTCGGCGACGGTGAACGTGAGCTCCTCGCCGTCGGCGCCGACGACCACCCGGTCGCCCTCCCGGACCTCGCCGGACAGCACCTTCTGGGCCAGCGGGTTCTCGATGCGCCGCTGCACCACCCGCTTGAGCGGGCGGGCGCCGTAGGCCGGGTCGAAGCCCGCCTGGGCCAGCAGCTCGCGGGCCTCCGCGTCGATCTCCAGCAGCACGCCGCGCTCCTCGAGGCGGCGGCGCAGGCGCTCTGCCTGCAGCTCCACGATGGCGCCGAGCTGCTGCTGCGTCAGCCGGCCGAAGACCACGATCTCGTCCACCCGGTTCAGGAACTCGGGGCGGAAGTGCTCGCGCAGGGCGCCCACGACGCGCTCCTCGGCGATGTCCGGGTCGATCCCGTCGACCAGGAAGTGGCTGCCGATGTTGCTGGTCATGATCACGACGGTGTTGGTGAAGTCCACGACCCGCCCCTGGCCGTCGGTCAGGCGGCCGTCGTCGAGCAGCTGCAGCAGGACGTTGAACACGTCGGCGTGGGCCTTCTCGATCTCGTCGAGGAGCAGCACCGCGTACGGGCGCCGGCGGACGGCCTCCGTGAGCTGGCCGCCCTCGTCGTACCCCACGTACCCGGGGGGCGCGCCGATCAGGCGGGCCACCGAGTGGCTCTCCATGTACTCGCTCATGTCGATCCGGACCATGGCGCGCTCGTCGTCGAACATGAACTCGGCGAGGGCCCGTGCCAGCTCCGTCTTCCCCACGCCGGTGGGCCCGAGGAAGATGAACGAGCCGATGGGGCGGTCCGGGTCGGACAGGCCGGCGCGCGCGCGCCGCAGCGCGTTCGCAACCGCCGAGACGGCGTCGTCCTGCCCGATGACCCGCTCGTGCAGGCGCTCCTCCATGTGCAAAAGCTTCTCGACCTCGCCCTCCATCAGGCGCGACACCGGGACGCCGGTCCAGGAGGCGACCACCTCGGCCACGTCCTCCTCGTCGACCTCCTCCTTCAGCATCTTCCGGCTCGACTGCTGCTCGGCCAGGTCGTCGTTGGCCGTGACGAGGGCGCGCTCCAGCTCCGGCAGGGTGCCGTAGCGCAGACGCGCGGCGCCCTCCAGGTCGGCCTCGCGCTCCGCCCGCTCCAGCTCGGTGCGGGCCTGCTCGATGTGCTCCTTGATCTCCCGGATGCGGTCGATCGTGGCCTTCTCCTGCTCCCAGTGGGCGCGCATCGCGTCGGCCTCCTCGCGGAGCGACGCGAGCTCCTCCCGCAGGGCGCCGAGGCGCGCGGCGGACGCGTCGTCGGACTCGGCCTCGAGGGCCTGCTGCTCGATCTCGAGCTGCATGATCCGGCGCTGGACGGCGTCGAGCTCCATGGGGACCGAGTCGATCTCGATGCGCAGGCGGCTCCCCGCCTCGTCGACCAGGTCGATCGCCTTGTCAGGCAGGAAGCGCGAGGTGATGTAGCGGTCCGACAGCCGGGCGGCCGCGACGAGCGCGCCGTCCTGGATGCGGACGCCGTGGTGCACCTCGTAGCGCTCCTTCAGCCCGCGCAGGATCGCGACCGTCGCCTCGACCGACGGCTCGCCGACCATCACCGGCTGGAAGCGGCGCTCCAGGGCGGCGTCCTTCTCGACGTACTTGCGGTACTCGTCCAGGGTGGTGGCGCCGACGGCGCGCAGCGCGCCGCGGGCGAGCATCGGCTTGAGCAGGTTGGCGGCGTCCACCGCCCCCTCCGCCGCACCGGCGCCCACGATGGTGTGGAGCTCGTCGATGAAGAGGATGACCTCGCCGGCCGCGTCCTCGATCTCGCGCAGCACCGCCTTCAGCCGGTCCTCGAACTCGCCGCGGTACTTCGCGCCGGCCAGCAGCGCGCCGACGTCGAGCGCGATCACGCGCTTGCCCGCCAGCCCCTCCGGGATGTCCCCGGAGACGATCCGCTGGGCGAGGCCCTCGACGATGGCGGTCTTGCCCGTGCCGGGCTCGCCGATCAGCACCGGGTTGTTCTTGGTGCGCCGGGAAAGGACCTGGATGACGCGCCGGATCTCCTCGTCCCGCCCGATGACGGGGTCGAGCTTGCCGGTCTCGGCGGCCTCGGTCAGGTCGCGGCCGTACTGCTCCAGCGCCTGGTACTTGTCCTCCGGGTTGGCGTCGGTGACCTTCGCGGAGCCGCGCACCGCACGCAGGGCGGCCATCAGGCCGTCGCGGGTCACGCCGGCCCGGCGCATCGCGTCGCGCGCCGGCCCCGGCTCGTCGACGAGCGCGAGCAGCAGGTGCTCGGTGGAGATGAACTGGTCGCCGAGCCCCTCGGCCTCCTGGCCGGCGCGGCGCAGCACGTTGCGGAACGGCGTGGACAGCTGGGCGCCGGTGGCCGACCCGCTCACCTGCGGACGGGTCGCCATGGCGGCGTCCACCGCCGCGCGCAGCCCCGGCACGTCGGCGCCGGCCCGCGCCAGCACCGGCTCGACGATGCCCTCGCGGGCGTCGAGCAGCGCCGCGAGCAGGTGGTCCGGCTCGACGACGGGGTTGCCGCGCTCTGCGGCGATCCGGGCGGACCCGGCGATCGCCTCCTGGGCGCGCTCGGTGGGCTTGTCGACGGGCACGTTAGATGAGCCTCCTCGTCCAGTTCCTCAATGCCACCGGGGTGTGGCGGTGCGTCAGGGCGGTGCTGCCGCGCCGCACGGGCACCAGCGCCCCGCGCACGGCGCGGGCCGCCGCCATCTCCTCGCGGTGGCGCTCGCGCGTCTCCCGCAGCTCGGTCTCCAGGTCGCGCGCGCGGCGCTCGGCGCGCTCCAGCCGGGCCTCGAGCTTCATCACGCGCTCGATGCCCGCCAGGTTCAGGCCCTCGTCCGAGAGCTCCTGGATGCGCCGCAGCAGCTCCACGTCCTTCTCGGAGTAGACCCGCGTGTTCTTCGCCGTCCGCTGCGGCGTGATGAGCCCACGCCGCTCGTAGACGCGCAGCGTCTGGGGGTGCATCCCCGCCAGCTCGGCGGCGATGCCGATCAGGAAGACGCGCGGGCCGGCGGCCCGGGACCCGGTCACACGTCGGGTGCTCACGAGAACAGCGTCTCCCTCGGGTCGCGGGTGTCGAGCTTCGCGAACTTCTCGAGCGCCTTGCGCTGGGCCTCCGACAGCTCGCGGGGGACCTCCACGCGCAGCTTCGCGATCAGGTCGCCGCGGCCCCCGCCCTTCAGGCGCGGGGCGCCCTGCTTCCCGATGCGCAGGCTCCGACCGTCGGCGCTGCCCGCCGGCACGGTCAGCTTGACCCGGCCGTCGAGCGTCGGCACCTCCACCTGGGCGCCCAGGGCGGCCTCGGCGAAGGTGACGGGCACGTTGATCACCAGGTCGTCGCCCTGGCGCGTGTAGAGCCGGCTCGGCGACACCCGGGTGACCACCTGGAGGTCGCCGGCCGGGCCGCCGCGCAGGCCGGCCTGGCCCTTCCCCTTCAGCCGGATCCTCGTGCCGTCCTTGACCCCGGCGGGGATCTTCACCTTGATCTGCTGGCGCGACGACGTGTGGCCCGAGCCCCCGCAGGTGGGGCACGGGTCGTCGATCACGGTGCCGTTTCCGCCGCAGCGCGGGCAGGGCTCGCTGAACGCGAACTGGCCGACGTCGCGGCCGCGGACGCCGCGTCCCTTGCAGTCCGGGCACAGGCGCGGGTTGGTCCCCGGCTTCGCGCCGCTGCCGCCGCAGTCGCCGCAGGCCACCGGGGTCTCGACGGACACGGGCACCTGGGCGCCGCGCATCGCCTGCTCGAAGTTGAGGTTGACCTCCACCTCCACGTCCGCGCCGCGGCGGGCCGCCGGCTCGCCGGCCGTCTGCTGGCCGCCGCGGTTGCGGAAGATCGACGAGAACATGTCGGCGAAGTCACCGAAGCCCCCGCCGGCGTCGCCGCCGGTGAAGCCGCCGCCGCCGTTGCCGGGCGCGCGGCCGCCGAAGCGCAGGCGCGCGTCGTACTCCGCCCGCTTGTCGGCGTCGGACAGCACGTCGTGGGCGTGGGAGATCTCCTTGAAGCGCTCCTCCGCCTTGGCGTCGCCGGGGTTGCGGTCCGGGTGGTTCTCCCGGGCCAGCTTCCGGTAGGCCTTCTTGATCTCGTCGGCGCTCGCCGTCCGCGAGACGCCGAGGGTGGCGTACAGGTCGTCCACGTCGGTTACGGCTGACCGCTGGGCCGCGCCGCGATGACGACGCGCGTGGGTCGCAGGACGTGCTCGGCGTGGCGGTAGCCCTTCTCCACCACCTCGATGACGGCTCCGTCGTCGTGGTCGGCGGACGGGACCGAGGCGATGGCCTCGTGCACCGTCGGGTCGAACGCCTCGCCGTGGGCGGGGATCTCCTCCACGCCGTGCCCCTGGAGGAGCGCGGCGAGCTGGCCGCGGACCATCTCGAGGCCGGCGACGATCCCCTCCCCCTGGTCGCCCAGGGCGGCGACGGCCCGCTCCAGGTTGTCCATCACCGGCAGCAGGTCGCGGACCACGTCGCGGGTCGCCCCGAGGGCGATCGCCTCACGGTCGCGCGCCGTGCGCTTGCGGAAGTTGTCGAACTCGGCCTTGAGGCGCTGGAGGGCGTCGAGGTACTCGTCGCGCTCCCGCTCGAGGCGCGCGGCGTCGTCCGGCGTCCCCTCCTCGGGGACGCCGGCCGCGGGGCCCTCCGCGCCGTTGCCGGCGTGGGGGTCCCGGGACCCGGCCGCGGGGGCCGGGTCCTCGAACGGGTGGCGTGGCTCGTTCGTCACGCCGTGACGCCGTCGCCGGCCGCGATGGCGATCTTGCGCGGCTTGACCTCGTCGGCCTTCGGGATGCGCACCGAGAGCACGCCCCGGTCGAAGGTCGCCGAGATCTCGTCCGCCTTGACGCCCTGGGGCAGGCTCAGGCTGCGGTTGAAGTGGCCATACGCGCGCTCCACGCGGTAGTACCGGCCGTCCTCGACCTGCTCCTGGAAGCGTCGCTCGCCCTTGAGGGTGAGCACGTTGTCGTCGATCTCGATGTCGATGTCACCGGCGTCGAGCCCGGGCAGCTCGGCCCGCAGCTCGATGGAGCCCCCGGTCTCGAAGACGTCGACCGCGGGCGTCCAGGCCGATCCCGACGACGTCCCGTCGTCGACCGCACGGCTGAAGAGACGGTTCATCTCGTCGCGGAGCGCGGTGATGTCGCGGAACGGGTCGAAGCGAACGACGGCAGGCATGGGGTGTCCTCCTCTCGTGTCGGCGGTCGGGTTCAGGACGCCTTCGGGGCGTCCTCGTCGATGACCTCGTACTCGGCGTCCTCGACCGTGTCGTCCTCGGTCGTGGCGCCGTTGGACTGCGCGGCCTCCTGCTGGGCGGCCGCCTTGCGGTAGACCTCCTCGGACAGGCGGTGCAGCACGTCCGTCAGGGCGCCGGTCTTGGCCTCCATGTCGTCGGCGTCCTCGCCGGCGGCGGCCGTCCTGGCCGCCTCGATCGCGCCCTCCAGGTCGCGGCGCACGGTCTCGTCGACCTTGTCGCCGTTGTCCTTCAGCTGACGGTCGGCCTCGTGGATCCGGGCCTCGGCCGCGTTGCGGGCGTCGGCGACCCGGCGCAGGCGCTTGTCCTCGTCGGCGTGCGACTCGGCGTCGCGCACCATCTTGGTGATCTCGTCGTCGGAGAGGCCGCTGGACGCCTTGATCTCGATCTTCTGCTCGATGCCGGTGCCCAGGTCCTTCGCGCCGACGTGGACGATGCCGTTCGCGTCGATGTCGAAGGTGACCTCGATCTGCGGCACGCCGCGCGGCGCGGGCGGGATGCCGACCAGGTTGAACTTGCCGAGCGTGCGGTTGTAGGCGGCCATCTCGCGCTCGCCCTGGAGCACGTGGATCTCGACCTGGTTCTGGTTGTCGTCGGCGGTCGAGAAGACCTCGCTCTTCTTGGTGGGGATCGTGGTGTTCCGCTCGATGAGCCGGGTGGCCACGCCGCCCTTCGTCTCGATGCCGAGCGACAGCGGGGTCACGTCCAGGAGCAGGACGTCCTTGACGTCGCCCGAGAGGACGCCGCCCTGGATGGCCGCGCCGACGGCGACGACCTCGTCCGGGTTCACGCCCTTGTGGGGCTCCTTGCCGGTCAGCTCCTTCACGCGGTCCTGCACCGCGGGCATGCGGGTCATGCCGCCCACCAGCACGACGTGGTCGATCTTGTCGCCCACGCCCGAGTCGGTCAGCGCCTGCTTGGTGGGGCCCACGAGCCGCTCGAGCAGCGCGTGCGCGAGCTCCTCGAGCTTCGCGCGGGTGAGCTGCAGGTCCAGGTGCTTCGGGCCGCTCTGGTCGGCCGTGATGAAGGGCAGGTTGATCTGCGACGACGTGGTCGTCGAGAGCTCGATCTTGGCCTTCTCGGCGGCCTCGTAGAGGCGCTGGAGGGCCATCTTGTCCTGGCTCAGGTCGATCCCGTGGTCGCGCTTGAACTCCGCGGCCATCCAGTCGACGATCGCCTTGTCGAAGTTGTCGCCGCCCAGGTGGTTGTCGCCGGCGGTGGACTTCACCTCGAAGACGCCGTCGCCGATCTCGAGCACCGACACGTCGAACGTGCCGCCGCCGAGGTCGAAGACCAGGATCGTCTGGTCGGTCTCCTTGTCGAGCCCGTAGGCCAGCGCGGCCGCGGTGGGCTCGTTGATGATGCGCTTGACCTCGAGGCCGGCGATGGTGCCGGCGTCCTTCGTCGCCTGGCGCTGCGCGTCGTTGAAGTACGCGGGCACCGTGATGACCGCGTCGGTGACCGGCTCGCCCAGGAACGCCTCGGCGTCGGTCTTCAGCTTCTGGAGGATCATCGCGCTGATCTCGGGCGGGCTGAACTCCTTGCCGTCCACCCGGATGCGCGCGTCGCCGTTCGGGCCCCGGACGACCTCGTAGGGGACGATCTTCATCTCCTCGTCCACCTCGGCGTACTTGCGGCCCATGAACCGCTTGACGCTGAAGATCGTGTTCTCGGGGTTGGTCACCGCCTGACGCTTCGCGACGGTGCCCACCAGCCGCTCGCCGGACTTGGAGAAGCCGACGACCGACGGGGTCGTGCGTCCACCCTCGGCGTTCGGGAGGACCTCCGGCTCACCGCCCGTGAGGACGGCGACGGCCGAGTTGGTCGTGCCGAGGTCGATGCCGATCGTCTTTCCCATGTGCTGGATGCCTCCTCACCGGGACGTGCCCGGGCAGATGTGCCGATACCTGCGTCGAGTGTAGATCTAAGTCGGTTCGTGTCAAGTCAGATCTGAGTCGATCGCACATAGATCTCCGCAGGGCCCCCGGCTGGGGCCGCCGGGGCGGGTCGCCGCGGTGACGCCGGATGTGTCGCCGCCGTGACAGAACCGTGAGTGGCGGCGGATAAACATCAGGACATCCCTCGACGGGGCCTCATATCCGCCCCGGGGACGCCCCGCCTGACGGCCGGGCACAGCGGGGAGTCGGCACACTCCCTGCGCCGCGGCCGCCGGGCCGGCACAGCCCGGCGGCCGCGATGAGGTCTCCTCCCCGCGCCCGGGTCGCGGCCGACCGGCGGGATGCGGGTCACCCGCAGCGCTCAGCGGCACGTTGCGGGTTCCGGGAGGGGCTCGCCCCGGATGCCGCCGCCCGGCCCCGACGGGAGGCTGGCACCGCGACGTACCGCGAGGTGAGGAGGGGCCATGGCCACCCCGGCCCGGACCCGGCGGCTCCTGGTGATCGCCAACGAGACCTGCACGGGCCGCGAACTGTTCGAGGAGATGCGGGAGCGGGCCGACGGGCCCGACGCCGAGGTGCTGATCGTCGCGCCGGCGCTGACCTCGCGCCTCCACTACTGGATGTCGGATGAGGACGAGGGCCTCGCGGCCGCGGGGCGCCGCCTCGAGACGTCCCTGGAGCGCTGTGGGGCGGCGGGCGTGAGCGCGCGCGGCGCGCTCGGCGACGCGGATCCGCTGCAGGCCCTCGACGACGCGATGCGCACGTTCGCGCCCGACGAGGTCATGATCGCCACCCACCCCGACGGGGCGTCCAACTGGCTCGAGCGCGGCCTGGTCGCCCAGGCGAGAGCCCGCTTCGACGTGCCGATCACCCACGTCGTGGTGGACGCGGCCGCCGACGACGCGCACCTCGTGGCGCAGGAGACCCCCGACCGGGCGGCCCCCGCCCGCGAGCGCCACACCGGCCGCGACCTGACGATCCTCGCCGGCGCGTGGATGCTGGCGCTCTTCGGGAGCGTGCTGTCGTTCGTGTTCTACGCCAGCGACGCCCCGGACTGGTTCATCTGGACCTGGGTGCTGGTGTTCGACCTCGGCTTCAAGATCGCCGCCGGCGTGATCCTCTGGATCCTCTTCCAGCGCCGCGCCCGGGCCGACCGGCTCGACCTGTAGGCGGCCGGCCGCGCAGGGGCCGTCAGCCGACCACGCGCCGGCCCGTGGGGCACAGGTCCAGCAGGGCGCAGCCCGGGCACCGGGGGGCCCGCGCGGCGCAGACGGTGCGGCCGTGGCGGATGAGCCGCATGTGGGTCGCGAAGCACGCGTCGGCGGGCGTCCAGGCCGACAGGCGGGCCTGGGCCTGCACGGCGGTCGCCTTCGGCGGCACGACGTGCGTGCGGAGGGCGATGCGGTGGACGTGGGTGTCGGCCGGGACGATCGGGGCGTCGAAGCAGAAGCACATGACGCAGGCGGCGGTCTTCGGGCCCACCCCGTCCATCGCGGTCAGGAACGCCATCGCCTCCTCCAGCGGCACGCCGCCGAGCCACTCCAGGTCGGACCCGCGCGGGTCGTCGGCGATCTGGTCGAGCACGCGCTGGATGCGCGGCGCCTTCTGGTTCGCCAGGCCCGCGACGCGCACCGCGTCCTCCACCGCCTCCACCGGCGCCGCGCGCACGGCGTCCCAGGTCGGGAACCGCGCCCGCAGCGTGCGGAAGGCACGCTCCTGGTTCACGTCCGTCGTCGAGTGGCTCAGCAGGGTGGTGACCAGCTCGCTCACGGGGTCGTGGCGGCGGACGTAGGGGAGGGGGCCCTGGTCATCCGCGAGGCGGCGCACGATCTCTCGCGTGTGCGCCCGGGTCCCGGGCCTGGGGATCGCCGTCGCCATCCGCCGGAACGCTACGTGGCGGCCCCCCGGCGGGTCCGGCCGGCGGGACGCTGCGGCGACGCGGCGGATGACGACCGGTTGACGGGGGACCGGCAGGCTCCTCATGGTCAACGCACACGACACGGGAGGCCCCCGATGAGCCTGAACATCGTCCGGCGCGACGACCTCGAGCAGACCGGCTCCTGGTCGCTCGTGCGCCGCTCGCTCGAGATCTCGGCGTTCGGCGTCAACCTGGTGGAGATCGCGCCCGGGAGCGCGATCCCCGAACACGACGAGCTGGCCCGCGACCAGGAGGAGATGTTCGTGGTCATGGAGGGCGACGCCGTGCTGGTGGTGGACGGCGAGGACCACGCCGCCCCGCAGGGGACGTTCGCCCGGCTCGACCCTGAGCATCTGCGGACCGTCCGCAACGACGGCGACCACCCCGCGGTGGTGCTCATCGTCTCGGCCCCCCGCACGAGCGGCTATCAGCCGATGGAGTGGGCGTGACCACGGACGCGGCGGCCGGCGCTGCGCGCGTCGCGAGCGGTCGCCCCGAGCCGGCCGGCTACCGGTCGCTGTGGGCGGCCGTCCCCGGCGACGTGGCGGACCGCCACGGGGTGGCCGCCCTCGACGTCGCGGGCGGCGTCTGCCTGGCGGTGGCCTCCCAGGCGGGCAACCCGATGCTGTGCCACGCCGTCGGGGTGGGCGTCGGTTGCGAGGTCGGCGACGCCGACCTCGACCGGATCGCGGCCTTCTACGCCGCGCGCGGCGGCCGCCACCAGGTGTCGGCGTCCCCGGGCGCCACCGGCGACCTGGCCCCCCGGCTGCTGGCGCGCGGGTACCGTCCGTCCCGTCCATGGATGACGTTCCACCGGCCCGCGGGCGAGATCCCGGGCCCGGCGACGACCCTGCGCGTGGTCCGGGCCGACGCCCACTCGGCGCCCGCGTTCGGCGCCATCGTGGCGGCGGCGTTCGCACTGCCGGACGACCTGGCCGGATGGATCGCGGGGGCGGTCGGGGCGCCCGGCTGGACCTGCCTGCTGGCGATGGACGGCGACGTGCCGGTGGGCGCGGCGGGGGTGGTGGTCGACGGGGACGCGGCGTGGTTCGCGCTCGGCGCCACGGTGCCGGCGCACCGCGGCCGGGGCGCCCAGGGCGCGCTGTTCGCCGCCCGCGCGCGGGTGGCCCTGGAGGCCGGGGCCCGCCACTTCGTGACCGAGACGGGAGCGCCCGCCGGCGGGGACCGCCCGGGACCCTCCTACCGCAACATCCTGCGCGCCGGCTTCCGCGAGGCCGAGCTGCGGCCGAACTACGCCTCGCCCGCCGGCTGATCCCCCTGGGCCTCGTCGACCAGCGAGCGCTCGACCGCCTCCTGCACCAGGGCGAGGATCGTCGGCACCCACACCAGATCCTCCGCCGGGTCGGCCGGCGGGGGGCCCGCGGCCAGCACGCGCACCCCGTCGGCGGCGCGCGGGGCCCCCTCCTCGTCCTGGGCCGCCGATGCGACGGCCGACCGGGCCCAGGTGCGGATCTCCGGGTCGCCGGTGGCCCGCGCCAGCGCGTCGACGTCCTCGCTCCGCGCGCCGGCGCCCACGTACTCCGCGATCTCCGGCGCGAAGTCCTCGGGGTCCAGGTCGAGCAGGTCGGCGGCGATCGCGCCGGCGGCGGTGGAGGCGGCCACCGCGGCATCCGCTCCGCCCTCCGCGACGGTCTCCTCCGCGGCCCGCAGCACCGCCCGGGAGCGCTCGGTGGCCGCCGCCAGCTCCTGGGCGGCGCGGACCGCGAGCGCACGGGCCAGCGGCGTGTCCGGATCGTCGTCGGCGGCCCACTCCAGGACGATCTCGAAGGCCTCCAGGTCGTCCGCACCCGCCCGGTCGCGGGCGCGCAGCAGCGCGGCCTGCATCGGCCCCCGCAGCTCGGGCCAGTGGGCGGCGGACGCGGCGCCCGCCAGCGCCGCCGGGTCGCCCGAGGCGGGCTCGTCGCCGAGCGCACGCGCCAGCGCCCACGTCTCCGGGCCGAGCACCCCGCGCGGGAGGCTCAGGCCGGTGACGCCCAGGACCCGCGCGAGCGCCTCCTCCGGGCTCATCGGACCGGGTTGTCCAGCACCCCGAGGCCGTCGATCTCCACGCGCACCCGGTCGCCGGGCCGCAGGAAGGCCTTTGGATCGCGGGCCACGCCCACCCCGGCGGGGGTGCCGGTGGTGATCACGTCCCCGGGCTCGAGCGTGAACGCGGCGGAGCAGAACGCGATGAGCGCCGCCACGCCGAACACCATGTCGGCGGTGGTGCCGTCCTGGCGCAGGTCGCCGTTCACCCACGTCCGGATCCGGAGCGCCTGGGGGTCGGGGATCTCGTCGGCGGTCGTGATCCAGGGCCCCCAGGGGGCCATCGTGTCGCCGCCCTTCGCCCGGATCCACTGGGGCTCCTCGCGCTGGCGGTCGCGGGCGCTCACGTCGTCCATCACGGCGTAGCCGAACACGACGTCCAGGGCGTCGGCCTCGGACACGTGGCGGCAGCGGCGCCCGATGACCACGGCGAGCTCGCCCTCGTAGTCCAGCTCGTCGCTGTAGGCGGGGACGACGATGTCGTCGGCCGGACCCGTCACCGACGTCGGGAGCTTCGCGAACAGCAGGGGCCGCGTCGGCAGCTGGGCGCCGGTCTCCGCCGCGTGGTCGCGGTAGTTGAGGCCGATCCCGATGATCTTGCCCGGCACCAGCGGCGGCGCGAGCCGCAGGCCCGCGAGCGGGAGGGGGTCGCCGTCGGCCGCCGGCACCGCTCCGAGCGCGGCGGAGACGTCCCCGCCCGCGAGGGGCGTGACCATGTCGCCGTCGACCCGCCCCAGGCGGGTTCCGGCGGAGTCGCGGACGGTGCACAGGCGCATGCGCCGCTATCCTAGGGCCGTGGAGCCGGACCCGCCGTGGCGGTTCCCACGCAGCCCCGAAGGAGGGCCGCCATCGGCACGTCACCGCAGGAGCTCGACGCCGGCGCCCGGCAGGGCCTCGGCCCCGCCGTCTGGCGGATCGTCGACCGCAGCGGCATCACCCCGAACACCATCACGATCCTGGGCTTCCTCGGGATCTGCGGCGCCTCCTGGCTGGCCCTGGAGCGCTACTGGGTGCTCAGCTCGCTGCTGTTCGTCGCCTCCGGGCTGGTCGACTCCCTCGACGGGATGGTCGCGCGCCACCAGGGCCGGGTGAGCGCGTTCGGGGCGTTCCTCGACTCGACCCTCGACCGCCTGGCCGAGGCCGTGGTGTTCGGCGCGATCGGCATCACGTTCGCCCAGGACGGCATGGACTGGGCGCTGGCGGCGTGCTTCGCGGCGCTGGCCGGCTCGTTCATCGTGTCGTACGCCCGCGCCCGCGCCGAGGGCCTCGGCATCCCCGGCACCAGCGGCGGCCTGATGGGACGCCCGGAGCGCCTGGTGATCGTCGGCGCCGGGCTGTTCCTCGGCGCGGTCGGCAACGTGCTGCCGGTGCTGATCTGCATCCTGGCGGCCCTCAGCCTGATGACGGCGGTGCACCGGATCGTGATCGTGTACCAGGCCTCGGACGGCCGCACCCCGCGCAGACGCTGATGCCCGGGGCGGCCCCGAGCGGCGCGGGCATGCGGATCGCCCTGCTGTGCCCCCACGCGTGGCCGCCGCGCGACGACGTGGCGCACCAGGTGGCGGCCGAGGCGGCGGCCCTCGCCCGCCGCGGCCACCGCGTCACCGTGCTCGCGCCCGCCACCGACCGCGCCCGCGTGGCGGCGGGCCGGGCGGTGCTGCACGCCGCCCGCGAGGGCGACGGGTCGGCCCTGTCGCCCCCGGGGCCCGGGGTGCTCGAGGTGGGCCTGGGGCGCGCGGCGATGGCGGGTGCGCTGGAGGAGACGCTGTCGGAGCACCCGTGGGACGTCGTGCACCTGCACGAGCCGCTCGCCGCGAGCCCCGCCCTGACCGCGCTGCGCCACGCGGGCGGCGCCACCGCCGTGACCTTCCATCGCGCCGAGACGCTCGCCGGCGTCGCGTTCCTGCGGCCGCTGCTCGACCGCGCCCTCGCCCGCACGCGCCTGCGCATCGTGACGAGCGCGGCCGCGGCGCGGACCCTCGGCGACATCCTCCCCGGCGACTACACGCTGGTGCGCCCCGGCGCTGACCTCGCCGCCCTGGCCCCCGGACCCGAGACCGCCGGGCCCCCCGGCCTGGTGCTGGTGGCCCGCGGCCGCGACCGGGTGGGTGTCCGCTTCGCGCTGAGCCTGCTGCGCGGCCTGGACCTCTCGGCCGTCGGGGCGATCACGCTGATCGGCCCGGCCGACGCGCCATGGCGCACCCGCACCGCCGTGCCGAAGGCCCTCCGCGGCACCGTGACGGTGGTCCCGGACCAGGGCCCCGCGTCGCGTGCCGCCGCGCTCGCCGCGGGCCGCATCGCGGTGCTGGCCGACCCCTCCGACGCCGCCGGGCCCGTCCTGGCCGAGGCGCAGGCGGCCGGCTGCGCGGTGCTGGCGCCGCGCTCACCCGGCGCGGAGGAGGGCGTCGCCCACGGCGTCGACGGGCTGGTGCTCCCCCCCTTCACCCGGGAGGCGTGGATCGACGCCGTGGCCCAGCTCGTCGCCGATCCCACCCGCCGCGCGGCGATCTCGGCGGCCGCGCGGGCGGGCGCCCGCTCCTGGGACGACGCGGCGGCCGAGCTGGAGGCCCGCTACCGCGACGTCCGCGATTCCGTCCCCGCCGGGAGCGGCGATGTGCGGGTGCGGGCCGACCTGCGGGTGCGGATGGGGCCGGGCCTGGACCCGGCGCGGCTCGTCGCGACGTGCCGCGCCCGCGAGATCGGCCTGGTGGCCGTCGCCTCGCCGGAGGGCGTCGCCCCCGCGCGGGCCGTGCGGGAGGCGGCGCCCGAGGGCCTCGTCGTGGTCGCCGGCCAGGAGGTGGCGACGGCGGAGGGTCCGCTCGTGGGCCTCTTCACCGACCGGGACGTCCCCGCCGGCCTCACGCTGGCCGAGTCGGCCGCCGCGATCCACGCGCAGGGCGGCCTGGTGATGGTCCCCGACCCCGCCGGCCCCACCGGCGCGCCGGAGCCCGAGGCGCTGCGCGCCCTGGACGGCGCCGCCGACCTGTACGAGGCGCGTGACGCGTCGGCCTGGGAGGTCCTGCGCCGGGTGGGGCTGCTCCCCTGCGCGGGCAGCGGCGCGGAGCGCGCCGACGAGGTGGGCGCCCGGCTCACAGAGATGCGTGCGGCGACCGATCCGGCGGCGTTCCTCGCGGCCGTCGCCGACGCGCGCGCGCCACGTCCGCCCAGGCGCCGCCGGCGGGCGCCCGCACCCTGAAACGCCACCCTGCAGGAGTAACGCGGACCCCTGTGAATACCGTCCCCGCACATGACCCCTGAGCCCCCCAAGCCGCGTCCCACCCGCCGCCCCGGCGGCCGGGGCACGGGCCCCGCGCCGATGACCGGGTCGAGCCCCGAGGACATCCAGGACGCGTACCAGCGGCGTGCGATCGCCGAGATCGCGGCGCTGAACGACGAGATCATCGCGTGCGAGCCGTGCCAGGCCGACGCGGAGCTCCCGGTGATGAGCTCCGGCTCGCCGCAGGCCGAGATCATGCTGATCAAGTGGGGCGCCTCCGTGGCGGAGCGCCAGGAGGGGGTCGCGTTCTTCGGGCGCGCGGGCACCGCGATCCTGAAGAGCGTGCAACGCCTGGGGATCGACCCCCTGATGCTGTACGGCACGCTGTGCCTGAAGTGCGCGCGGCTGGCGCCGGACGAGGCGCTGGAGCTGTGCCTGCCGTGGCTCTCCCGCGAGATCCACATCGTGCAGCCCAAGCTGATCGTGCCGATGGGCGACGACGTGGTCGAGGCCCTCGCGAACCTGGACTTCCCGCTCGCCGGGCCGCTCCGCGCGGAGCCGGGCGAGGTGCAGCGCTGGACGCCGACGATCGAGGCGCTCTACGTGCCCGACATCGACGCGTCGCTGGACGAGCAGAACGCCAAGCGGGCCTTCTGGGCGGCGTTCCGCGCGATCGGCGACTGGCACCAGGCCCAGCCCCCCTACTAGGTCACCGCCGCCTCCGCCGTGGAGTCGTTCGCGACGCCGCTGAAGGCGCTGGCGGCGCTCGCCGCCGGCTGGCTCCTCGCGAGGCTGGTCTCCACCCCGCGCCAGCTCGTCGCGCTCGCGCTGATCGCCTCGGCGGTCGACGTCGCGTCGGTGGCGGCGGGGCCGAGCCGCAGCATCGTGGAGGACGGCTCCGACGCGTTCGAGCGGGTCGCCCTCCACCTGCCCCCATGGGACGTGCAGGCGCTGCTCGGCCCCGTCGACGTGGTGTTCCTGGGCCTGTTCGCGTTCGGCGCCGCCCGGGTGGGCATGCACGCGGTGGCGGTGGCGGTGGGGGTGGCGACCGGCCTGGTGATCGGCGTCGGCGTCGCCCTGGGCACCGGCGCGGGGCTGCCGGCGATCCCGTTCATGGCCGCCGGGCTCGTCACCGTCCATCTGCTCGGTCCGCGGCGGCCCGCCTAGCGCCGGCCCGGGTCGTCGGCGACGTGTCGGGGCGTCCGACCGCCGCCGTCAGCGCGTGAAGCGGGCGACGGCCTCGATGTGGGGCGTCTGCGGGAACATGTCGACGGGCCGCACCCACTCCAGCCGGTAGCCCCCCTCCACGAAGCGGGCGGCGTTGTCCGCGAACGTCGCCGGCTGGCACGAGACGTACACCAGGACAGGGGGCGCGAGCTCCAGGATCCGCCGCACGGCGCCCCCCGACAGCCCGGCACGGGGCGGGTCGACGATCGCCACGTCCGGGGCCGGCAGCTCGCCGCGGCGCTCGCGCAGCACCCCCCGCACGTCGCCGCACAGGGCGGTGTGGTTGCGCAGCCCGTTGGCGGCGGCGTTCGCGGCGGCGTCGGCGACCGCCTCGGGGACGATCTCGATCGCGACGACCTCCTTCGCCCCGGCGGCCACGGCGATCCCGATGGACCCGACGCCGGAGAAGAGGTCGTAGACCACCTGGCCGCCGTCCAGGCCCGCGGCCTCCGCGACCCGGTCGTAGAGCACGTCGGTCATGCGCGTGTTGGTCTGGAAGAACGCCGCCGCGGACAGCCGCAGGGTCACGCCCCGCACGCGCTCCTCCAGCCAGTCGCGGCCGTGGACCAGCCGCGTCGGCAGGCCGGAGGTGACCTCCGCCAGGCCGTCGTTGACCGCGTGCAGCAGGCCCACCAGCTCCGGGTGGGCGGCCGCGAGCGGCGCGGCGAGGCGGTCGACCGCCCCCTCCGCCCCCGGGGCGGTCACGATGGTCACCAGCACCTGGCCGGTCGCGACCCCCTCGCGCACCACCACGTGCCGCAGCACGCCCCGCTGGGCGCGCTGGTCGTACGGGACGATCCCCTCCCCCTCCGCCCACGCGCGCACGGTCTCGCGCACCCGGTTGCCGAGGTCGGTCGCCAGCAGGCAGTGGTGCACGTCGACCACCTGGTCCCACCGCCCGCGCTCGTGGAAGCCGAGGTGGACGCCGCCGTCCACGCCGGGCGACGCCGAGTACTCCATCTTGTTGCGATAGCCGAATCGCTCGATCGCCGGGTCGGGCTCGCGGACGTCGATGCCCTCCAGGTGGCCGATCCGCGCGAGGTGCTCCGCCACCTGGTCCCGCTTGGCCGCCAGCGCCCGCTCGTAGTCGACGTGCTGCAGCCGGCACCCCCCGCAGCGGGGGACGTAGGGGCACGGCACCTCCACCCGGGAGGGGCCGGGAGCGAGCACCGCCTCCAGATCGGCCTCGGCGAACCGCCGGCGCGCCTTGCGGATCCGCACCCGGGCCCGGTCGCCGGGCGCGGTGTCGCGGGCGAAGACCACGAAGCCGTCGTGGCGGGCGACGCCGGCCCCGCCGAACGCGAGGTCCTGGACCTCCACCTCGAGGACGTCGTCGCGCTTCGGGCGGGTGGGGCGTGTCGTGGCCATGGGCCTAGTATCGCGGGGTGGCCGAGAGGGTGGACCTGGACGAGTACCGCGCGGACGCCGAGGAGCACCTTCGCGGTCCCGGCCCCGCGGCCGACGCCCGCCACGCGGGCCTGTTCACGGCCGAGCGCGTGACGGCGCTGGAGGCCCTCGCCGCGACGGGCGGCCCCCGGATGCGGAACCTGGCCCGCTACGCCGCCGAGGGGCACCTGCGCCTGGCGAGCGCCGCCGAGATGGCCCGGGTCGAGGAGGAGCTGCGGGCCCCGATGCCGGGGGGCCTGACGCTGCTCGACGTGGACGCGGCGCTCGCCGCGGAGCCCTCCGCCGACCGCCGCCGCGAGCTCCAGGCCGAGCGGCTGCGCGCGATCGGCGGGCGGCTGCGGTCGGCGGTGTCCGACGCGGAGGTCCGGCGCACCCTCGCGGCCCACGAGCTGGGCGCGCCGACCGCCGCGGAGCTGATCGCCCGCGCGGCCGGGCTCGACCTGACCGCCGCCGCGGCGCTCGGCGCCGCGGTCCTCGACGCCGGCGACGACGCGGTGGGCCGCCGGGTCGGGGATCTCGACGCCGCCGACCTGCCCCGGCTGCTGCGCGCCCCCGAGCTGGCGGGGGCGCTGCCGGCGGCGGGCGCCCGCGAGGCGCTGGAGCGCACGTGCGAGCTGCTCGGGGTCACGGCGCCGGCCGTCGCCCCGACCGCGGCCGGCCTGGCCGGGTACGCGGAGACGCTCCGCCTGGGCGGTCTGGCCCTGGCATCGGCGGGCGCGTCGGCGCGGTTGCCGGTCGAGGCCCGTCGCCTGGGCGACCCGGCGCTCGCCCAGGCGACGGCGTTCCTCCTGGAGGGGCTGCTCGCCGAGCCCGCCTGGCTCGTGCGGGTGCTCGACGCCGCCGACCCGGGCCGGGTGGCCGGCCCCGCGGAGACGCTGCGGCTGCTGGCCACGCGCGCCGCCGCCGCGCGCGCGGCGGCGCTCGCGGGCGGCTCCCGGGAGGAGCTGATGTCGCGGGGCCTCGGCATCCCGTGGCCCGGTGAGCTCACGATCCTCGACGGACTCGCGGGCGTCGCGCCCGCGGACGCCATCCGGGGACGCGCCCTCGCGGCGCTCCTGCGGCGGCACCTGTGGGAGGCCTCCGGCGACCGCTGGTTCGCGGATCCCCGTTCCGGGTCGTTCCTGCGCGAGCTGTGGCTGGAGGGCGGGGACCTCACGCCGGAGGGGATCGCCCGGGACCTGGGCGCCGGCGACCTGGGCGACGCGCTGCGCTCCGGCGAGGGGTCCTGACCTGCTCGGCCTGCGCGGAACGGTGCTGCGGGGACGGTCGCTGCGGCCGGCGACGGTCGGCGTGCGCGACGGGGTGGTCGGCGACGTCCCCCGCCGGGCGGTGCGGGACCTCCCCGACGGCTGGATCGTGGCCCCGGGGTTCGTCGACGTCCAGGTCAACGGCTTCGCCGGCGCCGAGGTGGGCTCCGACGCGGACGCCCTCGGGGCGATCGCGGCCGCCCTCCCCCGCATCGGCGTCACGGGGTTCTGCCCCACGCTGGTGAGCCGCGCCGACGCGGCCTACCGGCGGGCCGCCGCCGCGCTCGCCGGCGCCCGGGTGCCCGACGCCGCCGCCCGGCCGCTCGGCGTGCACCTGGAGGGACCGTTCCTGAACCCCGCGCGCCACGGCGCCCACGACCCGGGCGTGCTGCGCGACCCCGACCCCGCCGCCCTGGACGGCCTGCTCGCGGCGTTCCGTCCCGCGATCGTCACGCTGGCCCCCGAGCTGCCCGGCGGCCTGGACGCCGTCGCCCGGATCGCGCGGGCCGGCGCGGTCGCCGCCGCCGGCCACACCGAGGCCGGGGCCGCGACGGCCCGCGCCGCCATCGACGCCGGCGCCCGCCTGCTCACCCACGCCATGAACGCCATGCCGGGCCTGCACGCCCGCGAGCCCGGTCCGCTCGGCGCGTTCCTGGCCGACCGCCGCGCCCGCGTCTCCCTGATCGCCGACGGCGTCCACCTGGACGACGCGTCCGCATTCGTCTGCGCACGGGCGGCCGGGGCGCGCCTGGTCCTGGTCAGCGACGCCGTGGCGGCGGCGGGGATGCCCCCGGGGCGCTACCGGCTCGGGACGCGGACGGTCACCTCCGACGGGACGCGGGCGACGTCGCGGGGGCGCCTGGCGGGCGCGGTGGCCGGCCTCGACGCCGGGCCGCGCACGCTGGTGCGCGCCGGGACCCCCGTCGCCGCGGCGCTCGCCGCCGCGACCTCCGCGCCGCGGCGGCTCCTGGGCCTGCCGCCCGGCCTGGCCCCCGGCGGGCCCGCCGACCTGGTGGTGCTCGACGGCGATCTGGTGCCCCGCCTCACGCTCGTCGGCGGCCGGGTGGCGTGGGCCGACCCGGGTCTGCCGTTCGATCCGGGGCCCTACGCGGGTCCGTAGACGTCGTCGCGGCGGTGGCGCAGGGCGGGCAGGCGCTCCCGGATCTCCGCCATCCGCGCGAAGTCGAGGTCGGCGATCGCGACGCCCTCCCCGTCGGGCGCCTGCGCCAGCACGACCCCCCACGGGTCGACGACCATGCTGCGCCCGTGCGAGACGGTGCCGTCGTCGTGGGTGCCGGACTGGCCGGCGGCGACCACGAACGCCTGGTTCTCGATCGCCCGGGCCCGCAGCAGCGGCTCCCAGTGGTCCTTGCCGGTGGCGGCGGTGAATGCGGCCGGGACCACGATCACCTCGGCCCCCTCGGCGACGAGGCGCCGGTACAGCTCCGGGAAGCGGAGGTCGTAGCAGACCGACATGCCGATCCGGCGGCCCAGC
The DNA here is from genome assembly GCA_036826475.1 of Miltoncostaeaceae bacterium. Lineage (GTDB taxonomy): Bacteria > Actinomycetota > Thermoleophilia > Miltoncostaeales > Miltoncostaeaceae > Miltoncostaea. Next base: position 50,203 of record DAISWG010000010.1, read on the forward strand.
GCCTCGCCCACCACGATCGCGTCGCCGGGCGCGGTGGCCGCCGACTCGCGGTAGGCGACGCCCCCCACGTCCACGTCGAACATGTGGAGCTTACGGTAGACGGCGGCCACCGCCCCGTCGGGCCCCAGCAGCACGCTCGTGTTGTGGGCCCGCCCGTCGTCGCGCGCCTCGATGACGCTGCCGGCGAGGACCGCGATCCCGTGCTCGCGCGCCCACGACCGGGCGGCGGCCACCGACGGGCCGTCCAGCCCCTCCGCCCCCTCGCGGGTGCGCGGCCCGTGGATGTAGGGCCACTTCTCCGGCAGCACCACCAGCCGCGCCCCGGCGCCCGCCGCGCGGGCCACCAGGGCGCCGGCGGCGGCGATGTTGCGGTCGCGGTCTGCCGTGCTGGTCATCTGGACCGCCGCCACCCGCAGGGCGCTACCATCCGCGGCGTCAGTCCGAGCGCTTGGAGGCGTCATGTCGGCCGAGATTCTTTCGCAGATCGAGGACGTGCTCGACCAGATCCGGCCCGCGCTCCACGCGGACGGCGGCGACGTCGAGCTGGTGGAGTTCGATCAGGAGGGGTTCGTCCACCTCTCGATGCAGGGCTCCTGCGGCGGCTGCCCCATGTCCACCGCCACGCTGACGCTGGGCATCGAGGCCGAGCTGCGCCGCAACATCCCCGAGGTCGAGGGCGTCATCACCGTCTGAGTCACGGGGGCGCCCGCCGCGCCCGGGGGCTCAGCCGCGCAGGGCGCGCAGGGCGTTCAGGATGACGGCGAGGTCGATGACCTCCTGGAACAGGGCGCCCGCCACCGGCGGCAGGTGCCCCGTCGCGGCGACGCCCATCGCCGCGATGCTCACGCCCATCCCGGCCAGCACGCTCTGCCGCGCGATGCGCGTCGAGCGCCGGCCGATCCCGACGGCGTCGGCGACGCGGTCGACCCGGTCCACCGTGATGACCGCGTCCGCCGTCTCCGACGACACCGTCGCCCCGGCGGCGCCCATCGCGATCCCGACGTCCGCGGCCGCCAGGGCGGGCGCGTCGTTCACGCCGTCGCCCACCATGGCGACGGCGGCGAGGTCGGGCTCCCCGCGGAGGCTCCGGACCACCTCGAGCTTGCCCTCCGGGGACAGCTCCGCGTAGACGCGGTCGACGCCGAGCTCCCGGCCGATGCGCTCGGCGACGGAGCGGCGGTCGCCCGAGACCATCGCCACGTGCCGCACGCCCTCCCCGCGGAGCCGTCCGACGATCCGGTCCGCGTCGGCGCGCAGCTCGTCGGCCATCACCACCACCGCCGCGAGCCGCCCGTCGACGCCCACCAGCACGTGGGCCTCCCCCGACCCGCGCCCCGCCGCCAGCGACGCCCCCGCCACCTCCGCGGCGTCGTATCCCCGGGCCACCAGGAACGCCCGGCTCCCGACGGCCACGCGGCGGCCGGCGACGACCCCGGCGATGCCCTGGCCGGGCTGCTCGGCGACCCCCGTCGCGGGCGCCAGGGCCAGGCCGGCGTCCTCGGCGGCGCGCACCAGCGCCTGCCCCAGCACGTGGGCCGACAGGCGGTCGACGGACGCCGCGAGCCGCAGCGCCTCCCCCCGCGGGACGGCGTCGACGGCGACGACCTCGCGGACGTCGGGGACGCCCGCCGTCAGCGTCCCGGTCTTGTCGAACAGGACGGTGCGCACGCGTCCGAGCGCCTCGATCGCGCCCGCGCCCTTCACGATGATCCCGGCCTTCGCCGCCCGCGAGAGACCGGAGACCAGCGCGATCGGGGCGGCCAGGATCAGCGGGCACGGCGTGGCGACCACCACGACCGCCAGCCCCCGGACCGGATCGCCGCTCAGCGCCCACGCCAGGCCGGCCACGCCGAGGGTCACGGGCAGGAAGATGCCGGCGTAGCGGTCGGCCATCCGCACCATCGGCGCCCGCTCGCGCTCGGCGTGCTCGACCAGGCGCACGAGCGCCGCGTACGCGCTCTCGGCGGCCGGGCGCTCGGCCCGCACGTCGAACGGGGCGCCGGCGTTCACCGTGCCGCTCATCACGGGCTGCCCGTCGCGGAGCGTGACCGGCAGCGGCTCGCCCGTCAGCGTACTCGTGTCGACCACCGCCTCGTCGCCCACGACCACCCCGTCGACGGGGATCACCTCCCCGGTTCGCACCAGGACCACGTCGCCGGGCCGGACGCCCTCCACCGGCACCTCCCGCACGTCGTCGCCGGTCCTGAGCTGGGCGACGCGCGGCGCGCGGCTCACGAGCGCGGTCAGCTCGCGCCGGGCGCGCCGGGACGCCGCGGCCTCGAGCGCCGCGCCCCCGGTGAACATGAGCCCGACCACGACGCCGGCGAGCTCCTCGCCGAGGGCGAGAGCGCCGACCATGGCGACGAGCGCGATCGTGTCGACCCCCAGGTGGTGGTCGACGACGACGGTGTGGACCACCTCGACCGCCAGGTCGGCGGCGAGCAGGGCCACCGCGGCCCGCCAGACCTGCTGGCCGGCGGCGCCGGCGCCCGCGAGGTACAGCAGCCCGCCCGCGACGATCGCCGCCATCGCGATGACGGCGAGGATGCGGGCCCGGTTCTCGACCAGGCTGTGCCAGACGCGGCGCACCGCCAGACTCTCGCGCCTGCGGGCCGCCGGGTCATCCGTGCCGGCCGGTACGGGCTGCGGCCTTCCACGGATGCGGGGCGGCACGGCGGAAGCCCCGCACGGGGCTCCCGCGGGATCCCTCGCGACGCGGGGGACCCATGCCTATCGGGGTGCCCGGATTTGAACCGGGGACCTCTCCGACCCGAACGGAGCGCGCTACCAAGCTGCGCCACACCCCGCCGAACGTGCGCGGCAGGGCGATGTTACCAGCGCCGCGGCCCCGGTTCCGCCCGCCCGGGACGCCGATCCGGCGCCTAATTCCGGGTTAACGTCGGCCCGCGCGGGGTTGAGGACTCCTCGTCACGAGCGATACGTTTGTGTCGTCCTTCCCTTTTGGAAGCGCCCTCGGCATGCCGACGCCCCCTCCGGACATCCCAGCGACGACCGCCCGCGAGCAGTCAGCGGCCCCCGCGGCGAGCCCGCGCCGGCGCCTCCCGGAGTTCCGGCGGCCGTTCCCGAACCACCCGTGGGCGTTCGAGGTGATGCTGTTCGCCATCGCCCTGCTCGTCTACCAGGCGTCCCGCGCGCTGGTCATCGGCCAGCCGTCCACCGCCTTCGAGAACGCGGCGGAGATCATCTCGTTCGAGAAGAGCTCGGGCCTGTTCGTCGAGACGAGCATCCAGGGCTGGCTGCTGAACCACATCCAGCTCACCGAGGCCCTGAACTACTTCTACATGTACGCCCACTGGACGATCACGCCGCTGTTCTTCATCTGGCTCTACAAGCGGCGCGCCCGGGTCTACCCCTACGTCCGGAACGCGTTCCTCGCGGCCAACGGCATCGCGCTCATCGTCTTCATGCTCTTCCCGGTCGCCCCGCCGCGCCTGGCGGGCGTGAGCGACGGCTTCGTGGACACCCTCCACAGCGTCAGCGACATCGACCTCCACGGCGGCGTGTTCTCCGGGTGGTTCAACCCGCACGCGGCGGTGCCGTCGATGCACTTCGGGTACGCGCTGATGATCGGGCTGGTCGGGATGGTCCTGCTGCGCAGCTGGCCGCTGCGCCTGGTGGCGCTCGCCTACCCGGTGTTGGTGTTCCTGACCATCACGGGGACCGCGAACCACTACGTGCTCGACTCGGTCGCCGGCGGCCTGGTGGTGGCCCTCGGGTTCGCGAGCGTCTCCCTCTGGATGATGCTCCGCGGCAGCCTGCGGCCCGCCGCCGTCACCGTCCCCGCCAACCGGCGATAGGCCCCATCCCCCGTCCGAGGGGGGCGCCCGACCGGGTCGTGCGATGACGTCCGCACGGAGCGGATACCGTCCTTGACAGTGGATGGTTTTCGGTCGATAACCCGTGGTGCATGCCGACGCGAACCCCTGGCCCCACGGCCCACTGACCCGGTTCGCAGTGACCCGCCCCCAGCCACGATCCCGAAGGCTGGTGCGTGAACGGGTCGACATACCGTCGAGGAGGTCCTGATGGCCAATCACCTCACCCCGGACGAGTTGTCGGAGGCGTTGGGACTGGCGCGCAAGCAGGTGGTGCGCTTGTGCGTCGAGACGTCCGTACCGATCTACAACGGCAGGATCGACAAGACCCTGTTCGTGCACTCGGTGACCGCAGCGGGTCACCGGCTGCCCCAGGAGCAGGCCCAGGAGCTCCTGGCCACCGCCCCCTAGGAACCACCCGTGAGCGGACGGCGGCGCTCGCCGCCGCCGTCGCGCTCGCCCTCCTCGCCCCCGCCGCGGCCCAGGCGGCCCCGGGCGACGTCCAGTCGGCCCTCGACCGCTGGGGCCGCGCGAACCCGCAGACCACCGCCCTGGTGTGGCGGCTGGACGGCCACGGCAGCGGCACCCGGGTGGCCGGCTTCAAGGCCGACACCCCCCGGATCCCCGCCTCCACGATGAAGCTGGTGACCAGCGCGGGGGCGCTGCTGCAGTTCGGCCCCTCTCACCGCTTCACCACCGCGCTGCTGGCCGACCCGTCGGCGGTGCGCGACCGCAAGACCCTGAAGGGCCCCGTCTACCTGCGCGGCTCGGGCGACCCGGTGCTGGCCACCCGCTACTACGGGTCGGCCTACCTCCGCGGGCGCTCGACGCCCCTCACCGACCTCGGCACCGGGCTCAAGGCCACCGGCATCCGCCTGGTGCGCGGCCCGATCGTGGCCGACGAGAGTCTGTTCGACCGCAAGCGCCTCGGGCCGGGCTGGCCGTCGTACTACTCGCTCTACATCGCGCCCCTGTCCGCGCTCGCCATCAACCAGGACTACGCCGGCAGCGGCCGGGCCGCGTACGTCACCAACCCCACCCTGGCGGCCGGGCAGCGCCTGCGGGCGACCCTGAAGGGCGTGGGCGTCCAGCAGGTGGGCCCCCTGAAGGCCGGCACCACCCCGCGGGGCGCGCGGACGCTCGCGACGGTCACGTCTCCACCCCTCCCCGTGATCCTGCGGGCCATGAACCTGGACAGCGACAACTTCATCGCCGAGACGCTCACCAAGGGCGTCGGCGCCGCGAGTTCCGGCCGCGGCACCACCACCGCCGGCGTCCGGCGCACCCGCGCCCTGCTCACGGCGCGGGGCATCCTGGGGCCGGAGGACGTGGTGGTCGACGGCTCCGGCCTGTCCCGCGGCAACCACCTGGCGGCCTCGTCGCTGGTGCACGTCATCGCCCAGGCCGACGCCGACCCCGTCTGGGGGCGCCCGCTCATCCTGTCCCTCGCCCAGGGCGGCGAGGGCACCCTGATCCGCCGGTTCACCACCGGCGTCGCGACCAAGCGGGTGCGGGCGAAGACCGGCTACCTGGACGGCGTGAGCTCCATGGCCGGCCGCGTGGTGAGCCGGGGCGGCGTGCACTACGGGTTCGCGCTGGTGATGAACTCGACGGACATCGGCGGCGCCCGCGCGGTGCAGGACCGGGTGGTGACCCTCCTCGCCGCCGGCGCGGAGGACTAGCCGGCGCCGTCACCCTCCCTCGACGGCACCTCCGCGCTGCCGTCGAGGATCGCGAGGAACCCGGCCTCGTCCAGGATCGGGACCCCCGCCGACTCGGCCTTCTGCAGCTTCGTGCCGGGGTCGACGCCCGCCACCAGGAACGACGTCGACCTGCTCACCGACCCGGTCATCTTCCCGCCGGCCGTGGCGATCGCCCGCTTCACCTCGTCGCGGGAGAAGGCCTCCAGCCCTCCGGTCACGACCACCGAGAGCCCCGTGAGGGGGCCGTCGGCGCGTGGCGGCGGGGCGTCGGACGCCACCGTCAGGCCGGCGCCGCGGAGGCGCTCCAGCAACTCGCGGTTCGCGTCGCTGGAGAGGAACTCCCGGATCGACTCCGCCACCACCGGGCCCACGCCCTCCGCGCCCGCCAGCACCTCGACGTCCGCGTCGAGCAGGGCGTCGAGCGACGGGCAGACGGCGGCGACGGCGTCGGCGGTCACGTCGCCGACGTGGCGGATCCCCAGGCCGTAGAGCAGCCGCGACCAGGGCCGCCCCTTCGACCGCTCGATGGCGGCGATGAGGTTGTCCACCGAGACGTCCTTCCACCCCTCACGGGCGATCAGCTCATCGCGCCGGGACGGCAGGTCGTAGATGTCGGCGAAGCTGCCGAGCAGGCCGTCCCGGTAGAAGCTGCCGATCGTCTTCTCGCCGAGCCCCTCGATGTCCATCGCCCCCCGCGAGGCGAAGTGGAACAGGCCCTGCACGATCTGGGCGGGGCAGGACCGGTTGGGGCAGCGGATCTGGACCTCGCCCGGCGGCTGCACGACGGGTGTGTCACACGCCGGGCAGCGGTCGGGCATCACGAAGGGGCGCTCGGCGCCGGTGCGCTCCTGGGTGAGCGGCCCCACCACCTGCGGGATCACGTCCCCGGCGCGCTGCACGATGACCCTGTCGCCGATCATCAGCCCCTTGCGCGCCAGGTCCTCCTGGTTGTGGAGGGTCGCGAGCCGCACGGTGGCGCCGCCGACCGACACCGGCTCCAGCTGCGCGAAGGGCACGAGCGCGCCGGTGCGGCCGATGCTGACCATGATGTCGTTGAGCGTGGTGATGGCCGTCGTCGGCGCGAACTTGTAGGCGATCGCCCAGCGCGGCGCGCGGCCCACGGCGCCGAGGCGCTCCTGCACGTCGATCTCGTCGATCTTCACGACGGCGCCGTCGATGTCGAAGTCCACCGTGCCGCGGCGCTCCTCCCACGCCGCGCACGCCGCCTGGACCTCGTCGATCGTCTGCACGCGCGTGATGTCCGGGTTCACCCGGAAGCCGGCGTCGCGGAGCCACTGGAGCGCCTCCGACTGGCGGGCGACCGACACCCCGTCGGCGAAGCCGATCGAATAGCACCAGATCGACAGGGGCCGCTCGGCGGTGGCCTTCGGGTCGAGCTGGCGCAGGCTGCCCGCGGCGGAGTTGCGGGGGTTGGCGAACGTCGGCAGCCCGGCGGCGGCGCGCGTCTCGTTGAGCTCGGCGAACGCGGCGAGCGGGAGGTACACCTCGCCGCGCACCTCCACGACGGGCGGGGGCGCGGCGCCGTCCGGCAGCCGCAGGCGGCTGGGGATGGCACGGATCGTCCGGAGGTTGGCGGTCACGTCCTCGCCCACCACCCCGTCGCCTCGGGTCGCCCCGCGCACGAACACGCCGTCCTCGTAGACCAGGGAGATGGCGAGCCCGTCGATCTTCGGCTCCACCACGAAGTTGATCTCGCGGGACGCCATGCCCTCCTGCTCCATCACCCGCCGGGCCCGGTCGTGCCACGCGGTCAGCTCCTCGGCGCCGCGGGCGTTGGCCAGGCTGAGCATGGGGCGCGGGTGCTCCACGGGGGCGAACCGCTGCGACGGCGCCGCGCCCACCCGCCGGGTGGGCGAGTCGGGGGTCGCCAGCTCGGGATGCGCCGTCTCCAGCGCCTCGAGCTCCCGCATCCAGTCGTCGTAGACGATGTCCTCGACCGTCGGCTGGTCCAGGACGTAGTACGCGTGGTTGGCGCCGTCGATCAGGCCGCGAAGCTCGGCGGCGCGATCGGCGGGATCGCTCACCGCGCCTCCCCCCGGCAGGCCAGGAGCATGTCGGCGGGGGTGTCGGCCACCAGGTCCGGCTCCAGCGAGATCAGCTCGTGCGGCGGGAAGAAGCCCCACGTCACGGCGATCGTGGTGAGGCCGGCGGCCCGGCCGGCGAGCATGTCGAACGGCGCGTCGCCCACGTAGCAGGCGTCCGCGGGGTCGGCGCCGAGCCGCCGCAGGCCCTCCAGGAGGGGGTCCGGCTCGGGCTTGTGGCGCTCGGTGTCCTCCGCGGCGATGACCACGTCGAACAGGTCCCGCAGCGTGGGCAGCACGCCCCAGGCCAGGTCGACGGCGTCATGGCTCTTGGAGGTCACGATGCCGAGCCGGCGCCCGTCGTCCCTCAGCCCGCGCAGCGCCGCCTCGACCCCGTCGTACGCCAGCAGCAGCGCCGACGTGTTGGCGTGGTTCCACGTCCGGTAGACGTCGTAGAGCTCCTGGGCGCGGTCGGGGTCGAACACCGCCATCTGCTCGATGAGGGGCCGCCCGACGTTGGCCACCAGCCGCTCGTCCTCCCACTCCTCCCCCAGCACGGTGCGGACGGCGTGGCGGTGCGACTCGCGGATGAGGGCCACGGAGTCGATGACCGTGCCGTCCAGGTCGAACAGGATGGGGTCGAAGCCGGTCATGCGCTCCCCGGGGCGGCGCCGACGCCGAGCAGCGCGGCCAGCTCCAGGGCCTCCACCGCCTCCATGCTCGCCAGGTCGGTCAGGTTGAAGTGCAGCGGCGTGACCGAGATCGCGCCCTCCTCGATGGCGGCGAAGTCCGTCCCCTCCTCGCGCCGGTGCGACGCGGCGCCGCCGTAGATCGTGTACCGGCGCCGGCCGCCCTGCTCGTCCAGCAGGGTCAGCTCGTCGTTGTACTTGCGGCGGCCGAGGCGGGTGACGGCGGCGCCGGTGACCGCCTCGGGCGGCAGGCCGGGGGCGTTGATGTTGAGCACCACGCCCTCCGGGAAGTCCGGCTGCAGCAGCCGCGGCGCGACGGCGGCGGCGAACGCCGCGGCGGCCCGGAAGTCGTAGGCCCGGTCGTCCCACTGGTCGGCCGTCGCGGCGTTCACGGCGTGCGCCGAGACGGCGAGCGCCGGGATGCCCAGCAGCGTGCCCTCCAGGGCGGCGGCGACGGTGCCGGAATAGGTGACGTCGTCGCCCAGGTTGAGGCCCAGGTTGATGCCGCTGACGATCAGGTCGGGGTGCCGGTCGAGCAGGCCGAGCGCGGCGAAGCGCACGCAGTCCACGGGGGTGCCGTCGGTCGCCAGGGCCGGGGCGCCGTCGGCCAGGGCGACCTCCTCCACGTGGAGGGGGTTGTGGATCGTGATCCCCCGGCCGATGGCGCTGCGGTTGGAGTCCGGGGCGATGACGCTGACGTCGCCGACCTGCCGCAGCGCCTGCGCGAGGGCGAGGAGGCCGGCCGAGTGGACGCCGTCGTCGTTGGTGACGAGGATGTGCGGCACGGACATCCAGCGTAGCGGCTGACGAGGGGGGTGGACCCGTGGATGCGATCGATGTGGCCGGGCGCTACTTCGCCGCCTGGAACGCACGGGACCGCGACGCCGTGGCCGGGGCCTTCGCCCCGGGCGGGACGTATCGCGACCCGACCGTGCCGGAGGGGCTCGACGCCGCCGGGACGGGTGCCTACGCCGGGGGACTCTGGGAGGTGTTCCCGGACCTGGCGTTCACGGTGGACGACCGCGTCGCGGACGGCGACACGGTGTGGGCGCGGTGGACGATGACCGGCACCGACGACGGCGGCATGGCCGGCCTGCCCCCGACGGGGCGGGCGATCACGGTGGAGGGCGCCGACCTGATCCGGGTCGCGGATGACGGCGTCGCCTCGGTGCAGGGCTTCTTCGACGCCGGGGCGGTGCCCCGCCAGCTGGGGATGCAGGTGGTGGTGCAGCCGGACCAGGTGGGGCCCTTCCGGTTCGGCACCGCCGTCTGGGTGTCCCGGGACGGCGGCGAGCCGGGGGCGGTGAGCCTGACGGTGCTCGAGGCCACCGGCCCGGAGGCCCAGCGGGAGGTCGCGGAGCGCACCCGGGGCGTCGTGGGCGAGCTGATGGCGGAGCCGGGGTTCCTGAGCGTCCTCCTGGCCACCGTCGGGCCACGGATGTACACCATCTCGGCGTGGTCGTCCCCCGAGGACGTCGAGGCGGTCCGCCGCAACGGCCCGCACGGCGATGCCGCCCGCCGGTTCTTCGGCGACGGCCTCGCGACGGGCGGGCAGACGGGGGTGTGGGCGCCGCACCGCCTCAACGGCATGTGGGTGCGGTGCGCCGACTGCGGGGAGATGGTCCCCTCCGGCGGCGGGCGCTGCGCCGCCGGGCACGAGCTGCCGGCGGCGCCCGCCTACTGGTAGCGGACCGCCACCAGCGTCAGGGGGTGCGCCGGTGCCGTCGGGCCGGCCGCGCCCCTCGGCGCGCCCCCCAGCAGCGCCGCCACCCGCGCCGGCTCCCACGCGCCGCGGCCCACCAGCAGCATCGTCCCGACGGCAACCCGCACCATGTGGCGCAGGAAGGCGTCGGCCTCGAGGACCAGCACCAGCTCGTCGTCGCGCCGCTCCCACCGGCAATCGGAGACGGTGCGGTCGAAGAACACGTGCTCGGTGCGCGTGGGCGTGAACGCCCGGAAGTCGTGCTGCCCCACCAGCAGGCCGGCGGCCTCGCCGAGGCGCCCCTCGTCGAGCGGCGCGGGGTGGTGCAGCACCCGGCCGGCGCGCAGCGGCGAGGGCGGGCGGGTGAGCTCGCGGTACTCGTAGCGGCGGGCGACGGCGTCGCGGCGGGCGTCGAAGCCCGGGGGCGCGTCGGCCACGGCGCGGACCGCCAGGTCGCCGGGCAGCAGCCCGTTCAGTCCGCGCAGGATGCGGCCGGCGGGGAGGTCGGCGGCGGTGGGGACGCTCGCGACCTGACCCGACGCGTGGACCCCGGCGTCGGTGCGGCCGGCGACGGTGACCTCCGCCGGCTCGCGCAGGAGCGTCCGGAGGGCGTCGCGCAGGACGCCCTCGACGGTGCGGAGCCCGGGCTGGGAGGCCCAGCCCGAGAACCGCGATCCGTCGTACTCCAGGTCCAGGCGGAGGATCCGCCCGCCCGGAGGCATTACCGCGTGGCGGCCGCCGGGACGTCCTTGGACAGCTCCAGGAGCACCATCGGCGCCGCGTCACCCTGGCGCGGGCCGAGCTTCAGCGTGCGGGTGTAGCCGCCCTGCACGTCGCTGAACGCGGGCCCGACCACGTCGAAGAGGTGGTACGTGATGTCCTTGTTGCGCAGGAGCGCGACCGCCTGGCGCCGGGAGTGCAGCGTGTTCTGCTTGGCGAGGGTGATCGCCTTCTCCGCGATGCCGCGCGCCAGCTTGGCCTTGGGGGCCGTCGTCTGGATGCGCCCGTGCGTCAGCAGGGCCGTCGCGAGGTTCGCGCCCATCGCCGCGCGGTGCGACGAGGAGCGGTTGAGCTTGGGGCCTGCGTTGCGGTGGCGCACGTCGTTCTCCTGGTGGCGAGGAGCGGGTCCTCGGGGCTACTCGTCGTCGCTGCGCAGGCCGAGGCCGTGCGCGGCGAGGTTCTCCTTGACCTCTTCGATGCTCTTCTTCCCGAAGTTCGGGATGGCCGACAGCTCGGACTCCGTCTTCGAGATCAGGTCGCCGATGGTCTCGACGCCGACGCGCTTCAGGCAGTTGTAGCTGCGCACGCCCAGCTCGAGCTCCTCGATCATGATGTCGTGCATCCCGCCGCCGGCGGGGACCTCCTCGACGGCCGGCTCGCCCAGGAGCTTCGTGCTCTCCGGGTCGGCGAAGATCGCGAGGCGCCCGATGAGCGTCTCGGCGGCCTCCGCGATGGCGCCGCGGGGGTCGACGCTGCCGTCGGTCTGGATCTCGAGCAGCAGCTTGTCGTAGTCGGTGCGCTGCCCGACGCGGGCGGGGCTCACCTCGTAGCGGACGCGCAGGACCGGGGAGAAGTTGGAGTCCACCGGGATCACGCCGATCGTGGTGCCCGGGCCCTTGTTCTGCTCGGCGGGCACGTAGCCGCGGCCGCGGCTGATCGTGAGGATCATGTCCAGCCGCGAGCCCGCCTCGAGCGTCGCGATCTCGAGGTCCGGGTTCAGGATCTCGAGGTCCGCGGGCGCCGAGATGTCGGCGGCCGTGACGGCGCCGGGCCCGACCTTCGACAGCTCCACCTCGATCTCGCCGACCTCGCCGTGGAGGCGGCAGACCAGCTCGCGGAGGTTGAGGATGATGTCGGTGACGTCCTCGCGGACGCCGGCGATGGTGGTGAACTCGTGCTGGACCCCTTCGATCCGCACCGAGGTCACCGCCGCCCCCTCGAGGGAGGACAGCAGCACGCGGCGCAGGCTGTTGCCGAAGGTGTGTCCGAAGCCGCGGTCGAGCGGCTCGACCTCGAACCGGCCGAGTGTGTCGCTGACGGGGTCGTAGGTCATGCGGGGGGACTGGATGTCGAGCACGTGACTCCTTGCCTCCGGCGCGGGGGCCGGATCGTGGTGACAGCGGGACCAGGCATCGGCCCCGTCCCCGTCACGGGAGGGGCCATCGCCGGGCGGCCCTGCCTACTTCGAGTAGTACTCCACGATGAGCTGCTCGCTCACCTGGGTGTCGATCTCCGAGCGCTCGGGGGCCTTCAGGACCTTCCCGTTCAGCGCGTCGTAGTCGGCCTGCAGCCACGGGGCCACGGACGCCACCAGCTCGGTGGCCGCCCGGATGATCGGCTCCGCGCTGGAGCCCTGCTTCACGGTGATGACGTCGTCCGCCTTCACCTGGTAGCTGGGGATGTCCACCTTCTGCCCGTTCACCCGGAAGTGCCCGTGGTTGACGAGCTGCCGGGCCTGGCGGCGGGTGGCCGCGAAGCCGAGGCGGTAGACGACGTTGTCGAGCCGCATCTCGAGCATCCGCAGGAGGTTCTCGCCGGTGATGCCCTGCTGGCGGTTGGCCTTCTCGTAGTAGCGGCGGAACTGCTTCTCGAGGAGCCCGTAGTACCGGCGCGTCTTCTGCTTCTCGCGGAGCTGGAGGAGGTACTCGCTCTGGCGGATGCGGCCACGGCCGTGCTCGCCGGGCGGGTACGGGCGCCGGTCGAGGTACTTCTGCGCCTTATCGGTGAGGGCGAAGCCCTCGCGGCGGGACTGCTTGACGGTGGGGCCGGTGTAGCGCGCCATGCTCAGACCCTCCGCCGCTTGCGCGGCCGGCAGCCGTTGTGCGGGACGGGCGACACGTCGGTCACGGAGGCGACCTCGATGCCCGCCGCCTGGAGGGAGCGGATGGCGGTCTCGCGGCCGGAGCCGGGGCCCTTCACGTAGACGTCGACCTTCTGGAGCCCGTGCTCCATCCCCTTGCGCGCGGCCGAGTCGGCCGTGACCTGCGCGGCGTAGGGGGTGCTCTTGCGGGATCCCTTGAAGCCGGCGGAGCCGGCCGTCTCCCACGCGATCACGTTGCCCTGCTTGTCGGTCAGCGTGACGATCGTGTTGTTGAACGACGTCTTGATGTGGGCGTTGCCCACCGGGATGTTCTTCCGCGTGCGGCGGCGGGTGCGGCCGCGGGTCACCTTCTGGCGTGCCAACGCGCTCCTCGGTCCTGGTCGGTTTCTCGGGCTCTCAGCTCTTGCGCTGCTTGCCCACGGTGCGCTTCGGGCCCTTGCGCGTGCGCGCGTTGGTCTTCGTGCGCTGGCCGCGCACCGGGAGCCCGCGCCGGTGGCGCAGGCCGCGGTAACAGCCGATCTCCATGAGGCGCTTCATGTCGTTCGAGCGCTCGCGGCGGAGGTCGCCCTCGACCACCAGGGTCTTCTCGATCACGTCGCGGAGGCGCGCGATCTCCTCCTCGGTGAGGTCGCGGACGTACGTGTCGCGGTTGATCCCCGTCTCCTCGAGCACCTTGTTGGCCGTCGGGCGGCCGATGCCGTAGACGTAGGTCAGGCCGATCTCGATGCGCTTCTCGCGCGGGATGTTGACGCCGGCGATGCGGGCCATCAGCCCTGCACCTGCTTGTGGCGGGCGTTCTGGCAGATCACGAGCAGCTTCCCGTGACGCTTGATCACGCGGCACTTCTCGCAGATGGGCTTGACCGATGCTCGGACCTTCACGACTCGTCCCCTCCAGGGCGCGGGCATGCCCACGGGGCTGCCCCGCGAGCGACCCGGGATGTTAGCAGCCGGGCGGTGACCCCGTCACGGGCGGGGAGGCTGCGCGAAGGCCGGGACCTGGAAGCGGCGGCGGTAGGCGCCCGGCGCGAGGCCCGTCACGCGCCGGAAGAGGCGCCGGAACGCCGCGGGGTCCTCGTAGCCGACCTCCCAGGCGATCCGCTCCACCGGGGTGTCGGTCCCCTCGAGCCGGCGCTTCGCCTCCTCCACGCGCAGGCGTTGGACGTACGCGATGGGCGACAGGCCGGTGGCCGCGGTGAAGCGGCGTGCGAACGTGCGGTTCGGCAGTCCCGAGCGGGCGCGCATCTCCTCCACCGGGCGGGCCACGGCGCGGTTGGCGTCGATCCACGCCTGCACGTCGGCGACGACCGCGTCGCCGTGGTCGGTCCGCGGCCGGAACAGGGCGTACGCGGCGAGGCCGTCGACGTGCCACTGGAAGGCGAAGAACCGCGCGGCCTCCTGGGCGACCGTCGCGCCGACGCGGCGGGCGATGAGGTACAGCGCCAGGTCGCCCCACGACGACGACGCGCCGGACGTGACGATGTCGGCGCGGTCGCCGGCCACGACCAGCACCTTCTCCGGCTCGAGCACCACGGCGGGGAAGTCCTGCCGGAAGGCGGCGGCGTAGTCCCAGTGGATCGTCGCCTCACGCCCGTCGACGAGGCCCGTCTCGGCGAGCGGGAAGAGCCCGGAGCACGCGGAGCACAGCAGCGCCCCGCGGTCGTGCATGCGGGCGATCCAGTCCACCAGGCCGGGGTACCGCCCGCGTCCCCAGCGGCCACCCTCGGCGACGATGGAGGGCAGCAGGACGACGTCGGTGTCGTCCACCTCGTCGAGCGTCCGGGCCGGCGTGACCGGCACGCCCGTCACGAGCGGCATCGGGCCCGGTCGCTCCGCGACGATCTCGACCTGGAACGGCGCCGGCGTGATGGGCGCCGGCAGTGTCGGGATCGAGCCGATGGACGCCAGCACGTCGTGCAGGCCGATGAGCGTGGACGGCATCGCCTCGGGAAGGGCGACGAGGCTGACCCGGGTCGGCGGGCGCGTGGACACCGGGGCCAGGGTGGCACGAACGGACCCCCCGTGGCGAGCCCGGCCCTCGTCGCGGCGGCGCCGCGGCGCCAGCCTGGCTCCGTCACGTCACACACCCAGGAGGACCCCATGCAGGTGGATCAGGAGCGGCTCACGGCACTGCTCGACCGGGTGGTCGGCGACCTGTCGGCCGGCTACGGCGGCGTCATGGTCAGGATCGGCGACGCGCTCGGGCTGTACGCCGCGATGGCGGGGGCGGGGCCGCTGACCCCCGGCGAGGTCGCGGAGCGCGCCGGCTGCGCGGAGCGCTACGTGGCCGAGTGGCTGAACGCGCAGGCGGCGGGCGGCTACGTCGAGTACCACCCGGTCAGCGGCACGTACGAACTGACGGCGGAGGCGGCACTGGTGCTCGCCGACCGCGAGAGCCCGCTGTTCGTGCCGCCGGCATGGAGCGTGCCGGCGTCGATGTTCGTTGACGCCGACGCGACGGCCGAGGCGGTGCGCACGGGACGGGGCGTGCCGTGGGGCGACCGTCACCCGGACCTCCACCACGGCATCGCGGGCTTCTACCGCAACGCCTACCGGACGAACATCGCGGGGGACTGGATCCCGGCGCTCGACGGGATCGCGGAACGGTTGACGGCCGGCGGCGCGGTCGCAGACGTCGGCTGCGGCCACGGCCATTCGGCCATCGCGATCGCCGAGGCGTTCCCGGCGGCCCAGGTCGACGGCATCGACAGCCACGCGGCGTCGATCGACCAGGCCCGCCTGTATGCGCGCGATGCGGGGGTCGGCGACCGGGTGTCGTTCCAGGTCGCCGACGCCCGGGGGTACGCGGGGCGCGGCTACGACCTGATCTGCTTCTTCGACGCCCTGCACGACATGGGCGACCCGGAGGCCGTCCTCGCGCATGCGGCCGAGGCGCTCGCCCCCGGCGGGGCGGTGCTGCTGGTCGAGCCGTACGCCGGAGACCGCGTCGAGGACAACCTCAACCCCGTCGGCCGCCTCTACTACTCGGCGTCGGTCGCGATCTGCCTCGCCCACGGGCACTCGGAGGGCGCGCACGCCCTGGGCGCCCAGGCGGGGGAGGCGCGGCTGACGGAGATCTGCCGGCGGGCGGGGCTCACCCGGGTCCGCCGCGCCGCCGCCACCCCGTTCAACCTGATCCTGGAGGCGCGGGTGTAGGGGCGGGATGCCCCGAGGAGGCGGTGGCGGTGGGGGTGCGCGACCCCCACCGCCACCTGCGCCGCGTCCTCTGCGCGGTCGGGGACGGGACGGGGCCGGAGGGTCAGGCCAGGGTGGTCAGGATCCTCGGGCCGTCGGCGGTGATCGCGACGGTGTGCTCCCAGTGGGCGGAGAGGCTGCCGTCGCGGGTGGTGATGGTCCATCCGTCGTCGCCGAGCACGACGTCGTGGGCTCCGGCGTTGACCATCGGCTCGATCGCGATGACGAGGCCCTCGATCAGCTCGGCACCCGTGCCGGGGCGGCCGAAGTTGGGGACCTGGGGCTCCTCGTGCATCGACCGGCCGACGCCGTGGCCGACGAGGCTCTGGACCACGGAGAAGCCGGCGGCCTCCACCTCCTGCTGGACGGCGGCGCCGATGTCGCCGACGCGCCCGCCGACCCGGGCGGCGGCGATCCCGCGCTCCAGGGAGGTCCGCGTGACGTCGATCAGCCGCCGGGCCACCTTCGAGACCTCGCCCACCGCGTGGGTCCGCGCCGCATCCGACACCCAGCCGTCCAGGATCACGCCGCAGTCGAGCGCCAGGACGTCGCCCTCGCGAAGGGCGTACGGCCCGGGGATGCCGTGGACGACCTCGTCGTTGACGGACGCGCACACCGACGCCGGGTAGGGCGTGGGACCCGGGTAGTCCTTGAACGCCGGGATGCCGCCGGCCGCGCGGATCAGCTCCTCGGCGATCTCGTCGAGGCGCTGCGTGGTCACCCCGGGCGCGATCTCCGCCTGGAGCGCCTCGTGGGTCCGGAACAGCACGGCGCCCGACGCGGCCATCGCGTCGAGCTCGCCGGGCGTCTTCGGGATGGGGCCCCGCGGGCGCTGCGAGGCCGCCGCCACCGGCTTACTCCGGGCCGGCCTGCGCCGGCGGGACGTACGCGACGATCTGATCATGGACCTCGTCCGGTGAGCGCTCCCCCTCGACCTCGCGCAGGAGGCCGCGGGAGCGGTAGTAGTCGATGAGCGGTGCGGTCTGGGCATCGTAGACCGACAGCCGGTTCTCGACCGTCTCCGGGCGGTCGTCCTCGCGCTGGTACAGGTCGCACGTCTCGCCGCCGGAGCCCTTCGGGCACGGGTCGCCCGGATACGGGTTGAAGACCTCGTGGAAGGAGCGGCCGCAGCGCCGGCAGATCCAGCGCCCCGCGAGGCGGCGGACCAGCTCCTGCCGGGACACGGCGATGGAGACGACGGCGTCGAGCGGCAGCCCGAGGTCGGCGAGCATGCGGTCGAGCGCGTCGGCCTGGGGCACGGAGCGCGGGAACCCGTCGAGCAGGAACCCGCCGACGTCGGGGGCGGAGATCTTCTCGCGGATCATCCCGACCACGACGGCGTCCGGGACCAGCTCGCCGGCGTCCATGTACCGCTTCGCCTCGAGGCCCAGGTCGCTGCCCGCCGCCACGGCCGCGCGCAGCAGGTCGCCGGTGGAGAGGTGGAGGAGGCCGAACTCGTCCCGGAGCCGCTCTGCCTGGGTCCCCTTCCCGGCGCCCGGGGGACCGAGCAGGATCAGGCGGGCTATTTCAGGAACCCTTCGTACGACCGCATCATCAGCTGGGCCTCCATCTGGCGCATGGTGTCGAGGGCGACGCCCACGACGATCAGGATCGACGTACCCCCGAGGACGCCGAAGAAGACGTTGGAGTCCGGGAGGTAGCGGAACACGATGTTCGGCAGCTCGGCGATGATCGCCAGGTAGATCGCGCCGGGAAGCGTGAGCCGCGTGAGCACGCGGTCGAGGTACACCGCCGTGGGCCGGCCCGGCCTGACGCCGGGGATGAACCCGCCGTACTTCTTCAGGTTGTCGGCCTGCTCCACCGGGTTGAACTGCACCGCGGTGTAGAAGTACGTGAAGAGGACGATGAGCAGCGCCTCGAAGATGATGTAGTACCAGGACCCCGGCGCCAGGAAGTCGGAGACGTCCTGGAAGAAGGAGTTCTGGCCGGCGAGCTCGGCCAGGGTCGGCGGCAGGATGACCACCGACGAGGCGAAGATCACCGGGATCACGCCGGCCATGTTCACGCGCAGCGGCATGTACGTGGTGCCGCCGGACGTCATGCGGCGACCCACCACCCGCTTGGCGTACTGGATCGGGATGCGGCGCTGGCCCTCGTTGATGAACACCACGCCGACGACGACGGCCAGCGCGATGAGCAGGATCAGCACCTGCGAGACGGGCGGCAGCGTCAGCCAGCCGTCCACCGCGTCGGGCACCGAGGCGACGATGCTGGCGAAGATCAGCAGCGAGATGCCGTTGCCCACGCCGCGCTGGGTGATGAGCTCGCCCAGCCACATCAGCAGCACCGTGCCCGCCGTCACCGAGATGACGATCAGGTAGAAGCGACCGGGGCTGAAGTCCGGCAGCGCGTCCTGCGACTTGAAGTACAGGACGTACGCCATCGACTGCAGCAGCGCGAGCACCACGGTGAAGTACCGCGTGTACTGCGTGATCTTCTGCTGCCCGCTCTCGCCCTCCTTCTGGAGGGCCTCGAGCCGCGGGATCACCACCGTCATCAGCTGCAGGATGATGCTGGCGGTGATGTACGGCATGATCCCCAGCGCGAAGACCGCGAACCGGGTGAGCGCGCCGCCGGCGAACAGGTTCAGGAAGTCGAGCAGCCGGCTCCCGCGCTGGTCGATCGCCGCCTGGAGGGCGTCGAGGTCGATGCCCGGGACGGGCACGTACGAGCCGAACCGGTACACGGCGAGGATGAACGCCGTGAAGAGGAGCTTCTTGCGGAGGTCCGGCGACCGGAGCGCCGTGAGGATCGTCTTGAGCATCCGCTCAGACCACTACGACTCGGCGGTCGTCGCCTCGCCGAGCAGTTCCACGGTGCCCCCGGCGGCCTCGATCTTCGCGCGGGCGGCGGCCGAGATCGCCTCGACGCGGACCGTCAGGGCGCGGTCGATCTCGCCGCCGGCGAGGATCTTCACGGGCCATGCGCGGTTCGCGTTGTTCTTCACGAGCCCCTTCGCCGCGAGCGCCTCGAGGTCCACGGTGGACCCGGCGTCGAAGACGCTGAGGGCGCCGACGTTGACCGGCACCGAGTGGGTGCGGAACGGCCCCATGGGCATCGACATCTTGCGGTTGGAGCCGCGCAGCTTGCCCTGCTGCATGTACATGGGCATCTGGCCGCCGGCGTAGCCCTCGCGGACGCCGCCGCCCGAGCGGGCGCCGAGGCCCTTCTGGCCGCGGCCGGCGGTCTTGCCGGTGCCGGAGCCGATGCCGCGGCCCACGCGCTTGCGCGCGCGCTTGGCGCCCGGGCGTGGGGAGAGCTTGTCGAGGCTGATGTCCTCGGCGGCGGTCTCGGGGATGTCGGGGCGCTCAGCCATCCTTCTTCTCCACGCGGACGAGCCAGGAGACCATGCGCAGCATGCCCTGGAGCTGGGGCGAGTCGTCGTGCTCGACGGTCTGGCCGATCCGGCGCAGGCCGAGGGCGCGGAGCGTGCCGCGGTGGCGCTGCTGCGTGCCGATCGACGAGCGGACCTGGGTCACGGCGAGGCGCGTCACGAGGCGGCCTCCGCGCCGGCGGCCACGGGCTCGGCGGCGTCGGCCGGCTCGGTCGCGGGCGCGCCGGAGCCGGAGGGGATGCCGAGGACCTCGGCGACGGTCTTGTCGCGCAGCGCGGCGACCTCCTCCGGCCGGCGCAGGTCCTTGAGGCCCGCGACGGTCGCGGCCACCAGGTTCACCGGGTTGGAGGTGCCGAGCGACTTGCTGAGGATGTCGCGGATGCCCGCGAGCTCCAGCACGGCGCGCACGCCGCCGCCGGCGATCACGCCGGTGCCCTCGGAGGCCGGCTTCAGGAACACCTTGCCGGCGCCGGAGCGCCCGGTCACCTGATGGGTGATCGTGGTCCGGTACTTCGGCACGCGGAACAGGTTCTTCTTCGCGTCCTCGACGGCCTTCTGGATCGCCACGGGGACCTCCTTGGCCTTCCCGTGACCCACACCGACGGTGTCCACCTCGTTCCCGACCACCACGAGGGCGGAGAACGAGAAGCGCCGGCCGCCCTTGACGACCTTCGCCACGCGGTTCACCTGCACGACGCGCTCGTTGAGCTCGAGCCCGTCCGGGTTGATCTTGCCGCCTCGGCGCACCTCAGCCACCA
Source organism: Miltoncostaeaceae bacterium (assembly GCA_036826475.1). Taxonomy (GTDB): domain Bacteria; phylum Actinomycetota; class Thermoleophilia; order Miltoncostaeales; family Miltoncostaeaceae; genus Miltoncostaea. Next base: position 70,303 of record DAISWG010000010.1, read on the forward strand.
GTCACTCCTCCTAGAACTGGAGCCCGCCCTCGCGGGCCCCGTCGGCGAGCGACTTGACGCGCCCGTGGTACTTGTAGCCGCCGCGGTCGAAGACGACCCGCTCCACGCCGGCCTGCTTCGCGCGCTCGGCGAGCAGCTTGCCCACCTCGGACGCCGCCGGGCCCTTCGCCAGGTCGCGCAGCGCGGCCTCGTGCGAGCCCGCCGCCGCCAGCGTGTGGCCGCGGGTGTCGTCGATGAGCTGCGCGTAGATGCGCTTGTTCGAGCGTGCGACGGCCAGACGGGGGCGCTCGGCGCTGCCGACGACCTTGCCGCGGATCCTGCGGTGGCGCCGGAGGCGCGCGTCCCTGGTGCTGAGGCTCATGCTCTCTTACCGACCTTGCGACGAACGACCTCGCCCGCGTAGCGGACGCCCTTGCCCTTGTACGGCTCCGGCGGACGCGTCCCCCGGACCTGCGCAGCGATCTCGCCGACCAGCTGCTTGTCGATCCCCTTCACCACCACCTGGGTGGGGGCGGGGACCTCGAACTGGATCCCGTCGGGCGGGTCGATGGTAACAGGGTGCGAGTAGCCGACCGCCAGCTCCAGGGCCTGGCCCTTCATCTGGGCCCGGTACCCCACGCCCTGGATCTCGAGGCGGCGCTCGAAGCCCGCGCTGACGCCCGTCACCAGGTTGGCGACGAGGCTCCGCGACAGGCCGTGCAGGGCCCGGTGCGGCCCGCGGTCGGTCGGCCGGGTCACGACGAGCTGGCCGTCCTGCTCGGCGATCCGGATGGGCTCGACCACGGTGTGCGTGAGCTCCCCCCTGGGGCCCTTCACCGTGACCTTCTGGCCCGTGATGTCGACCGTCACCCCGTCGGGGATCGGGATCGGTGCGCGTCCGATGCGGCTCATTCGTCTCCTACCAGACCGAGCAGATCACCTCGCCGCCGATGCCACGGCGGCGGGCCTCGTGACCCGTGATGACGCCCTGCGATGTCGAGATCACGGCGACGCCCATGCCGCCGAGCACCCGCGGGATCGTCGTCTTGTCGACGTAGACGCGGCGGCCCGGCTTCGACACGCGCTGCAGGCCGCTGATGACGCGGCGGCGATCGCTGCTGTACTTGAGGCGGATGACGAGATCCTGGCCGACCCGGCCCTCGCGCAGCTCGAAGTCGCTGATGTAGCCCTGGTCCTTGAGGACGCGGGCGACCTCGGTCTTGAGCCCGCTGGCGGGCATCTCGACCTGGTCGTGCAGGGCGGTGTTGGCGTTGCGGATGCGGGTGAGCATGTCCGCGATGGGGTCGGTCATCATCGGCGCGTCCCCCCTACCAGCTGCTCTTGGTCATGCCGGGGATGACGCCGGCGTGCGCCGACTGGCGCAGGCACACGCGGCACAGGCCGAACTTGCGGAACACCGCGCGGGGGCGGCCGCAGGAATGGCAGCGCGTGTACTGCTGCGTCTTGTACTTCGGGGTGCGGGATGCCTTCACCCGCAGGCTGGTCTTCGCCACGTCTCTCCTTACCTGCGTCCGCGGCCGCGGCCGCCGTACTTGCGCTGCTTCTTGCGCCGGCGTGCCGCCAGCTCGTCGGACGAGTAGCCCTCGGCGCGGAACGGCATCCCGAGATGGCGCAGGAGGGCGCGGCCCTCCTCGTCGGTCCCCGCCGTCGTCGTGATGGTCACGTTGAGCCCGCGCACCGCATCGACGCGGTCGTAGTCGATCTCCGGGAAGATCGTCTGCTCGCGCAGGCCCAGGTTGTAGTTGCCGCGGCCGTCGAACCCGTCCGGGTTGATGCCGCGGAAGTCGCGGATCCGCGGGAGCGCGACCGACTGGAGCCGGTCGAGGAACTCCCACATCCGGTTGCCGCGGAGCGTGACCTTGCAGCCGATCGCCATGCCCTCGCGCAGCTTGAACTGCGCGATGGACTTGCGCGCCCGGGTGATCGCCGGGCGCTGCCCCGCGATGATCCCGAGCTGCTCCACGGCCTCGTCGAGCGCCTTGCTGTTCTGCTTGGCCTCGCCGACACCCATGCTGAGGGTGATCTTCTCCAGGCGCGGGTGCTCCATCGGGGACCGGTAGCCGAACTCCTCCTGGAGCTTCGGCCGGATCTGGTCCTCGTAGGTGTCCCGCAGGCGCGCCCGGGCGGGCGCAGTGGTCTCGGTGCTCATCAGTCCAGCTTCTCCCCCGAACGCGCCGACACGCGCGTCCGGACGCCGTCGATCTCCTGGATCCGGACCCGCGTCGCGCGTCCGTCCTTGGGGTCGATGTGCGCCACGTTCGACAGGTGGATCGGCCCCGGCTTCTCGATCACCCCGCCCGGCTCGTTCGGCGGGCGGGGCTTGGTGTGACGCTTGATCATGTTGAGGCCCTCGACCAGGACGCGCCCCTCCTTGGGGCGCACCTCGAGGACGACGCCGGTCTTGCCCTTGTCCTTCCCGGACAGGAGCACCACGCGGTCGCCGGTGCGGATGCGGGCGGGCATCAGAGCACCTCCGGCGCCAGGCTGACGATCTTCATGAAGTTCTTCTCCCGCAGCTCGCGGGCGACCGGGCCGAAGATGCGCGTCCCGCGCGGGTTCTGGGCGTTGTCGATGATGACGGCGGCGTTCTCGTCGAAGGCGATGAACGTGCCGTCGTCGCGCCCGTGCTCCTTCTTGGTGCGCACGACCACGGCACGGACGACGTCGCCCTTCTTGATCGCGCCGTTCGGGACGGCCTGCTTGACCGTGCCCACGATGATGTCGCCCACCGTCGCGGAGCGCCGCCGGGACCCGCCCATGATGCGGATGCACAGCAGCTCGCGGGCGCCGGTGTTGTCGGCGACGCGCAGGCGTGTCTCGACCTGGATCACTAGCGGGCCCTCTCCAGGATCTCGGCCAGGCGCCAGCGCTTCTGCTTGGACAGCGGCCGGCACTCGACCACGCGCACCAGGTCGCCCTCGTTCGCCTCGTTGCGCTCGTCGTGGGCGTGGAGCTTGGACGAGCTGCGCACGGTCTTGCCGTACACGGGGTGGGCGCGGGAGGTCTCGAGCAGCACGGTGATGGTCTTGTCGCGGGCGGCCGACACCACGACCCCCTGACGGGTCTTGCGACCGGCGACCGACTCCTGCGGCGTGCGGACGGCGCTCATCGGGTCAGCTCCCGCTCGCGGGCGGCGGTGAGCAGCTGGGCGATCTCGCGGCGGCGGATCCCCAGCTCGGAGGTGCGCTCGAGGGCGCCCGAGGCGTGCTGGAAACGCAGGTTGAAGTGGGCCTCGCGGGCTTCCTCCAGCGCGCGCGCCAGCTCGTCGTCGGTCATGTCACGGATCTCGGAGGTCTTCATCAGCCGTCCTCGCGCGTCACGAACTTGCACTTCACGGGGAGCTTGTTGGCGGCGAGGCGCATGGCGTCGCGGGCCAGCGGCTCCGGCACGCCGGACAGCTCGAACATGATGCGACCGGGCTTCACCACGGCCACCCAGCCCTCGGGCGAGCCCTTGCCCGAGCCCATGCGGGTCTCGGCCGGCTTCTTGGTGACGGGCAGGTGCGGGAACACGTTGATCCACACCTTGCCGCCACGCTTGATGCGGCGGGTCATGGCGATACGGGCGGCCTCGATCTGGCGGTTGGTGATGGAGGCCGGCTCCAGCGCCTTGAGCCCGAACTCGCCGAAGTGGACGACCTCGTTGCCCTTGGTCAGGCCGCGCCGGCGGCCGCGGTGGTGCTTGCGGTGCTTGGTGCGCTTGGGCATCAGCATCAGGAACCACCCCCCGCCTTCGAGGCGTCGCCCGAGCGGTCGCGCCGGTCACCGCCGCCGCCGGGACGGCGGTCGCGGCGCGGGCGGCGCGGCGGCGGGGCCGCCTCCATGTCGGTGCGGCCGCGGCTGTCGGTGACGCCCTCGGGCAGCACCTCGCCCTTGTTGATCCACACCTTCACGCCGATGCGGCCGAACGTCGTCTTGGCCTCGTGGAAGCCGTAGTCGATGTCGGCGCGCAGCGTGTGCAGCGGGACGCGGCCGTCCGAGTAGTGCTCGGAGCGGGACATCTCGGTGCCGCCCAGCCGGCCGCCGCACTGGACCTTCACGCCCTGGGCGCCGGAGCGCATGGCGGAGGTGAGCGCGCGCTTCATGGCGCGGCGGAAGCTGACCCGGTTCTCGAGCTGCTCGGCGATCGACTGGGCGACCAGCTTGGCGTCGAGCTCGGGACGCTTGATCTCGTTGATGTTGACCTGGATCTGCTTGCCCGTGAGCCGGTTGAGCTCGCGGCGCAGCGCGTCCACCTCGGAGCCGCTCTTGCCGATCACGATGCCCGGACGGGCCGTGAAGATGTCGACGGTGAGCTTCGTCTGATCCTTCTTCAGGTGGATCGACGACAGGCCGGCGTGGCTCAGCTTGCGCGTGATGTGGTTGCGGACGACGCGGTCCTCGTCGAGGTACTTCGCGAAGTCGCGCTCCGTGAACCAGTTGCTCCGCCACCCGTTCAGGACGCCGAGGCGGAAGCCCGTGGGGTTGATCTTCTGTCCCATGTTCCTAGCGTCCCGTCTCGGCGAGGCCGATGG
>DAISWG010000011.1:0-26319 GCA_036826475.1 Miltoncostaeaceae bacterium
GGCCCGCCGCGGCGACGGCCACCCCCGCCACCGCCGGCCCGCCGCGGTCCCAGGCGACCCACCCGGGGTGGTGCGCGTCGAGGAGGCGGAACACCGCGTAGGCGACGAGCCCGTACGCCATCCACGCCGCGACGTATCCCGCCACGAAGAGCGCCGTCACGGCGGGCGGCGCCGGCCGGCCCCCGATCCCGGCGGCGGCGCGGCGCACCGCGGCCACCATGGGGGCGGTGGACGGCAGCATCATCGCCGCGGTCATCGTGACCCACACCCCCACGAACCAGGCGAGCCCGCCGAGGTCGGTGCCGGGCCCCGCGTCCATCCCCCGCATCCGCCCGATGGTCACGATCCACGTGGCCAGGGCGACGGCGAGCAGGGCGGCGACCGCCACGGGGTCAGTCCTCCGCGGAGCTGTACCGGAACGTCGACTCGTACGCGCAGCGCCCGGACAGGTTGACGGCGAGCGGCTCGTCGGTGACCCGGAGCAGGTCGGCGACGTACTCGATGCCGGGCTGCGCGTACCCGGGGATGACGCACGCGACCGGCTCCTGCTCGGGCACGGGCGCCCGCAGGCGCACCTCGACGCTGCCGCCCGCGCGGAACCAGCCGCGGCCGGGCGTGTGGTCGATGGCGATCTCCGCCGCCTCCCAGCCCAGGAACCGGCTGTCCTTCCACACCCACGGGAAGTGCTTCGCCACCGTGCCGCCGCGCGCGCCGGTCAGGATCTCGACCAGCGCGCGACGCTGCCGGTCGTCGCCACGCGCGTCGACGTAGAGCCGGAACGTCCACGGCGACCCCGGCTCGTCGTCGTCGTACCGGCAGGCGATGACGGCGCCCAGCCCGTCCAGCGGGACCTCGTCCGCGTGCCCGGACGTGACCGCCCACGAGAGCGCGCCGGTGCACACGCCGTGGGTGGAGCGGCCGCCGGGCCGCCCGCCGGTCCGCCGGCACGGGCAGATCGCCTCGCAGTTGCACGCCTCGAGGTAGGTGCCGGCGATCGTCCAGGACCCCACGTCGTCCATCGGCCCCTCCGTCGCGAGTCTCCGTCGCGGGCCCCCGGGGATCAAGGGTCCGGCGGCGCCTCACGGAGCGCGCCGACGCCCGGTGCGGGCGGTCCGGCGACCTCCGGCCCACCGGGGGCGGGGGCGATCCGGCCGTCCTCCATCCACAGCGTCCGGTCGGCGATGGTCCCGAGGCGGGCGTCGTGGGACACGATCAGCACCGTGCCGCCCTCGCGGCTGGCCATGTCCCGCAGCAGCCGCATCACGGTGCGCCCCTGGCCGGAGTCGAGGTTGGCCGTCGGCTCGTCGGCCAGCACCAGTCCGGGGCGGTTGGCGAGCGCGCGGGCGATCGCCACGCGCTGCCGCTCGCCGCCCGAGAGGTCGCGGGCGCGGAAGCCGAGCCGTGCGCCCAGACCGGCCTCCTCCAGCAGCTCGCGGGCCCGGGCCTGCGAGCCGGCGCGGGGGACCCCGGCGATGTCGAGCGCGATCTCGACGTTCTCCAGCGCGGTGAGCTGCTCCAGCAGGTTGAACGACTGGAACACGAAACCCACGCGTCCCCGGCGGACCGCCGGCAGCCGCCGCCGCGGGAGCGCCGTGATGTCGGTCCCCGCGATGAGGATGCGGCCGGCGGTGGGGCGCAGGAGCCCCCCGATCATCGCGAGGAGCGTGGTCTTCCCGGAGCCGGACGGCCCAATGATCAGCACCACCTCGCCGCGCCGGCATTCCAGGTCGACGTGGTCGACGGCGACGACCGTCGTCGGGCCCGCGGCGAACGTGCGCGTGAGGCCCTCGGTGCGCAGCGCGGGGGCGTCGGCGGACGCCGTCACGGGCGGAAGACCACCGCGGGGTCGATCCGGTTGATCCGCTGGATGGGCACCACCGACGCCGCCACCGCCACGACGAGCGTCACCGCGACCACGGCGAGCAGGTCCGTCCAGCGCAGGTCGGTCACGAACTCCGGCACGGCGCGCCGGACCGCCGGGGCGACGATCGCGGCGGTCCCGGCGCCGACGGCGGCGCCTGCGACCCCGATCAGGAGGCTCTGCACCACGACGATCCGCGCGAGCAGCCGACCGGGCGCGCCGAGGGCTTTGAGGACGCCGAAGTCCCGGGCGCGCTCGACGGTGGCGGCGTAGGTGGTGATGGCCACCACCGCCCCGCCGACGACCGCGCCGATCGCGAGGAGCGCCCCGACGACCGGCAGGAACCCCTGGTTCACGAGGCGCCCGAACGCCCCGGCGTACTCCGCGCTCGTCCGCACCTCGGCGTCGGGCACCGCCGCGCGGGCGGCGGCCATGACCCGGCGCGCGTCGGCGCCCGGTCGCAGCGCGAGCAGGAAGAAGCTCACCCGGCCCGCCGGGACGATGGTGCCGCGCGCGTCGGCGGCGTTGACGAACGCGAGCTGGAAGAGCCGGTTGCCGCCGGCCGTGACGCGCTCGACGGTGAGGGGGCGTCCGGCCACCATGAGCGTGTCGCCCGGCGAGACGCCGGCCTGGGCGGCGAGGGAGCTGTCGACGATCACGTGCCCGGGCGCAGGCAGGAACGCCTCGCGCGTGGCCGCCGGCATGGCGGCGCGGGCGGGCGCGCCGACGGCCATCACGAACGCGCGCTCGCCGGCATCGACCTCCATCTGGCGGACGTACACCGGCATGGCGGCCGCAACCCCGGGGATCCGCGCGAGCGCGGCCCGTCCGCCGGCGGGCAGCAGGGAGGTGGTGTGGAGCGGATCGCTGCTTCCGGACTGCGCCACCCACACCTGCCCCGGCAGGCGGGTGAAGAACGTCGCGACCCCGCCCCATCCGCGGTAGAGGCCGAGGACGATCAGCACGAGCACGACGGCGAACGCCACCCCGCCGACCGACATCACCACCCTGCCGGGCTCGGCCAGCAGGTTCCTGCGCGCGACGGGGACCATGGCGGGTCGGTGTGCGGGGCGATCGCGTGACGCCGGGCGTCACGAGCCGGCCGCGCGCACCTCCACGTCGTGGTCGACCGTCACCGGGTTGGCCACGATGTCGAGCACCGGGCAGTGCCGGTCGACGGCGGCGACGAGCTCGCGGTAGCGCTCCTCGGTCTCCGGCCCGATCAGCACCACGCGGTGGTGGACGCGCGTCAGCCCCGGCCGGACGTCGTCCGACAGCCCGAAGAGGCCGTTCAGGTCGATGTCGCCTTGCGTCTCGAACCGCACGTCGTCGAGCTGGATGCCGAGCATCGCCGCCCACACCCGGTAGGTGATCGCCTGGCACGTGCCGAGCGCGGCGAGCACCAGCTCGACCGGGTTCGGACCCACGTCGGTGCCGCCGATCATCATGGGCTCGTCGATGTCGAGCGTGTGCTCCCGCACGGTCGCGGTGCACCGCACGCCCTCCACCAGGCCGCCGGTGGCGCCGAGCGTGAGGCGCCCGTGCCCGGGCGTCGCCCGGATGTCGGCGATCACGTCGGGCAGCGGGGTCGGTTCCGTCTGGGTGCTCATCCCATCCCCTTCCGAAGGGGCGCCCGGTCCGGCGCCCGTCGACCCATCCTCGGATCCGGGAGGCCCGCGGCGCGTCCGGTGCCGCGCGGATGCGGCCCGCGGGAATCCCGCCGCAGGCCGGCGGCGCCCCGCGGACCCCACGGGCCCCACGGGCCCGGCGGACCGTGCACAATTGCCGGCGGGCCGTTAGCTCAGTTGGTAGAGCAGGGGACTTTTAATCCCAAGGTCGTAGGTTCGAGCCCTACACGGCCCACTCCGCGACGCCCTGCACAGCACCCGCGACGACGCGGCCGTGTGATTCAATGCGGCCCGTCCGACGCGCGATGGGGTTCGCGCAGAACCGCGCCGGCGGCGCTGATGACTCCTACTCGGGTCCCCTCGCGGGACGGGTGGGAGGTGCCCATGATCGGTGCGATGCAGCGCGATGCGGGTGTGGCCGGCCTCGGTGGGGGGCCTCGCCGTGGCGCGCGTCACGTACCGGGGCCGATCGGCGGACGCATTGCGTGAGGTGACCGACCCGGGCGCGGCTCCGGCCGGCGCGCGCCCCCCCGCTGACGTCGCCCGGGCGTCGGCGGGTGGGGCGCACTCCCTCCGGGCGGCGGTCTTCGCGGGCGGGACCCTGGGGGCGCTCGCGCGGCTCTCGCTGGACCGCCTGATCCCGGTGGCCCCCGGCGAGTGGCCGTGGCCGACCTTCGCGGCGAACGTCCTCGGGGCGCTGCTGCTCGGCTACTTCACGACCCGGCTGCTGGAGCGGCTGCCGCCGAGCACCCACCTCAGGCCGCTGCTGGGGACCGGCTTCTGCGGCGCCCTCACCACGTTCTCGACCTTCCAGATCGAGGCGATCGAGCTCGGCCGCGACGGGCACGGGGCGCTCGCCGTGACGTACGTCGCCGTCTCCATCGCGGCGGGGATGCTCGCCATCGCGGCCTCCACCGCGCTGGTGCGGCGCGCGCGGGTGCGACTCCCGTGACGGAGGCGATGGTGTGGGTCGGGGTCGCCCTGCTCGGCGGCCTCGGGGCGCTCGCGCGGTTCTCGCTGGACGGCGCCGTCGCGCGGCGCATCGCCGGCGACTTCCCGTGGGGCACCTGGTCGGTCAACGTCGTCGGCGCGCTCCTCGCCGGCGCCGTCGCCGGCGCGGGGGCGACCGGCTCGGCGCGGACCCTGATCGCGGTCGGGGCGCTCGGGTCGTTCAGCACCTTCTCGACGTGGATGCTGGAGAGCCAGCGCCTCGCGGAGGAGCGCCGCTCGGGCCTCGCGCTCGTCAACCTCGCCGGCGGACTCGCGTCCGGCCTGGTGGCCGCGGGGGTCGGGTGGGCGGTCGTGTCGCTCCTATGAGCGCCGAGGGCCTCAAGCTCACGATCTACTTCGGCGAGCGCGACCGGGTGGGTGGGCGGCTCCTGTCCGACGTCCTCATGGAGCGCTTCGGTGACGCGGAGGTGCTCGCGTCGATCCTGATCCGGGGCGTCGAGGGGTTCGGCATCAAGCACCAGCTCCGCACGGACCGGCTCCTGACCCTCTCCGAGGACCTGCCGCTCATGGCGATCGCCGTCGACCGCGCGCGCAGCATCGAGCGCCTGGTCGACGCGATCCTGCCGGTCGTCGGCGCGGGGCTGCTGACCCTGGAGCGCGTGATCCTGCCGGACCTGCAGCTCGACGACGTGCCGTCCGCCGGCAACGGGGAGGACGCGAAGCTCACGATCTACACGGGGCGCGGCGAGGAGCGGGGCGGGCGGGAGCTCGTCCCCGCGTTCCTCGCGCGGCTGCGGGACGCGGGCCTCCCCGGGGCGACCGCCATCGCCGGGCTGGACGGGACGATCCTCGGCGAACGTCGCCGCGCCCGCTTCTTCTCGCGGAACGACCTCGTGCCGGCGCTCGTGGTGAGCGTCGGGCCGCGCCAGGAGATCCTCGGCCTCCTGCCCGCGCTGCGCGGGATGGCCGGCCGGCACGTGACCACGCTGGAGCGCGTCCACGTCGTCCGCCGCGCCGGCCGCGTCCTGGCGGAGCTGCCGGCGCCGCCCGCCCACGACGGGCGCGGCCTCGCGCGATGGCAGCGGGTGATGGTCTTCTGCGGCGAGGACGCACGATGGGAGGGCCGGCATCCGCTCCACAGCCAGCTCATCCGCCGCCTGCGCGAGGCGGACGCCGCCGGCGCGACGGTCCTCCGCGGCTCGCTCGGCTTCTCCGACGACCACGGCATCCACGCCGACCGCGTCTTCTCCATCCGCCGTCGCACGCCGGTCATCGTCACGATGATCGACACGGTGCCGGAGATCGCCCGCCTGTGGCCGATCGTGGCGCGTGCGACCGCACGCACGGGCCTCGTCACCGCCGAGCTGGTGCCCGCGTTCCGCGCCCACGCCGGCGAGGGACGGGCCATCGGCGGCCTCGCCCTCGCCGACGGCGACTAGCGGACCCCGCGCCGGGCGGGACGATCACGCCGACGGCAGGGGCGCGCCCTCGGCGCGCGTCGCGACGGCGGTGGCGGCGGCGAGCACCGCGGCCTGGTCGAGGTCCCGGGCCCGCGCCAGCACGAACAGCTCGTGCGCGAGGACGCCGTCCGGCCAGGCCACCTCGATCGCCACGTAGTCCTGCCCCTCGTGGCGGCCCGTCTTGCGCGCGCCCATCGCGCCGGGGATCCCGGGCACCGCGATCGGCACGGCGGTGAGGCCCGGCTCGGACGAGCCGTTGGCCGCGAACAGCCGGGCGACCTCGGCCCGCGCCTGCTCGGGGGTGCCGAGCCGGGCGACGGCACTGATCCCGAACGACCGGGGCGGCCCCGCCAGTTCGCTCTTGGCCGCGCGCTCGACGCCGCGGCGGCGCAGCTCGGCCACCGTGACGTCGTTCTCCTTCGCGACGGCCGCCAGGCCGAGCGGCCGGGCCGGCCCGGCGACGAACCCCGTCAGCTCCCGGCCGCGGACGACGCGCGCGGTGAGCGGCAAGGACGCGTCAGCGGCAGTGACGCTCGGTGGCGCGCTCGCGGTCCCGCCGGAGTCGGAGCAGCCCGCGGCCGCGGCGCCCACGGGGACGGCGGCGACGAGCGCCAGGCAGAGGGCACGGCGGGCGGAGCGGGACATCGGATCTCCTCGGACGGCGACGGGTGATGGCGACGCTAGGCGCGTGCCGCCGCCGCGGCGTCCCCGCGGCGGGCGACCCGGCATCCGCCCCGCGGGGGACCCCGTCGCGGAGGTCCGCCGTACGGCGGATGCCTCCCGCGGTGCGCCTGCACTACGTTGTCGCCGTGAACCGGCTCGTCATGGCCCTCGGCACCGTGGGGCGCGCGACCCGCCCCTGGCAGCGCGACCTGGCGCTGGCGGTGGTGCTGGCCACGGCCTCGCTCGTCGAGATCGCCACCGCGACCGACATCGATGAGCCCGCGCTCGCCGGCGCCGCGGCCGTCGCCTGCGCGGCGGGCACGGCGGCCCGGCGCACCCACCCCATCGCACTGGCGGTCGGGATCGCCGCGGTGCTGACCGCCTCGTCGCTGCTCGGCGCGCCCCCCGAGTCGATCGGCGTCCTGTTCTCGGCCGTCGTGACCGCGTATTCGGTGGCCGTCGCGCGCCCCATCCGGCCGGCCCTGCTCGGCGCCGCCGCCCTGGCGGCCGGCATCGCGATCTCGATCCTGCTGGACACCACGGACTCGGCGTGGAACATCCCGCCCACGCTCATCCTGTTCGTCGCGATGCCGTTCGCGGCGGGGGTCGGGCTGCGCGGGCGCACGGCGCGGGCGGCGCGCGAGGCCCTCGCCGCCGAGCGCGCCCGCATCGCCCGCGAGCTGCATGACGTGGTCGCCCACGGCGTGAGCCTGATCGCGCTGCAGGCCGATGCCGCCTCGGCCGCGCTCGACCACGATCCGGACCGCGCGCGCGAGCCCCTGCGGGCGATCGCGGGCACCTCGCGCGACGCGCTGGCGGAGCTGCGCCGCCTGCTGGAGGTGCTGAGGGCGCCCGACGAGGACGACCCGCTCGCACCACCCCCGGGCGTGGCCCGCCTCCCCGAGCTGGTCGAGCGCGTGCGCCGCGCCGGGCTGGCGGTGGACCTCCACGTGGAGGGGCCGGCGGGCGCGCTGACCCCGGGCGTCGATCTGGCCGTCTTCCGGGTGGCGCAGGAGGCCCTCACCAACGCGCTGCGGCACGCCGGCCGCGCGGAGGTGGCCGTGACCCTGCGCTACCGCCCGACGGACATCGAGATCGAGGTGGTCGACGACGGGCGGCCGTCGTCGGCGTCGGCGGAGGGCTTCGGCCTGATCGGCATGCGCGAGCGCGTCGGGCTCTACGGCGGGCGTCTCGACGCCGGCCCCCGCCCCGGCGGGGGCTACGGCGTGCTCGCAACGCTCCCGCTGTGAGCGCGGCCGGGGGCCGGGATGTCCGCGTCCTGATCGCCGATGACGAGGCGCTGGTGCGCGCAGGCCTCGCGCTCATCGTCGACCTCGAGCCCGGCCTGGCGATCGCCGGCGAGGCCGCCGACGGACAGGAGGCCGTCGCCCGGACCCGGGCGCTGGCCCCCGACGTGGTGCTCATGGACATCCGCATGCCGAACCTCGACGGCATCGCGGCGACGCGGCGGATCGTGGAGGCGGGCTCGCCGGCGCGGGTGCTGATCCTGAGCACCTTCGGCGCCGACGAGCAGGTCTACGCCGGCCTCCTGGCCGGCGCCAGCGGATTCCTGCTCAAGGACGTCCCCCGCGAGCAGCTGGTGGCCGGCATCCGCATCGTGGCCGACGGCGGCGCGCTGCTGGCCCCGGCGATCACGCGACGGCTGATCCAGTCGTACCTGCGGCGACCGCCGCCGACGCCGCGGCCCCCCGCGCGCCTGGGCGACCTGACGCCCCGCGAGCTGGAGGTCCTGCGCCTGCTTGCCCGGGGTCTCTCGAACGCCGAGATCGCCGAGGCGCTGGTGCTGGGCGAGGCGACGGTCAAGACCCATGTGGCCCGAATCCTGGCGAAGCTCGGGCTGCGCGACCGCGTCCAGGCGGTGGTGGCGGCGTTCGAGACCGGCCTCGCCCGCCCCGGGGACGACGAGGCGGCGGCCCCGGCCGCGTCAGGACGCGAGTGAGACGACGGCGTCGCCCAGCAGCTTCGCCGCGATGACCAGCGCCAGGACGGCGATGATGGTCGTGTTCTCGCGGACCATCCAGTCGCGGAGGCCGACGAGCACGTCCCGGCCCCGCCGGGGCATCGCCGCGTGGATGACGAGCGGGGCGGCGATGCCGGCGCTCCCCAGCACCACGAAGGTGGCGACGGCGACGGCACCCGCCGAGGGCGTCGGGCCGACCTGCGCGATCGCCAGCCCCGCGGCGACCGCGAGCAGCAGGTTCTTCGGCTTCGCCACGTTGAAGAGGGCGCCGAGCCCGGCGGCCTTCGCGACGGTGATGCCGTCGAGCCGCCGCAGCCATCCGGGGGTCCCGGCCTCCTCGTCCGGTTCGGGCGTGCGGCGTCCCCACTTCCTGAGGCCGACGACCACCAGGAGGGCCGCGACGACGATCTTGAGCACGCTCACCCACGTCGCGGGCCCGTCGCCGTCCGCCGCCTCGGCCTCGTCGGCGACGAGCAGCACGACGGTCGTCACGACGGCGAGGGACGTCACCCACCCGGCGGCGAAGGCGGATGCGGGGCCGGTGCCGCGGGGCGCGACGAGCATGACCACGACGGCGACGATGGCGAGCGGGCTGAGCGCGACCCCCACGCCGAACGCGAGGATCTCGCCGACGGCCTGGCCGGTCACCGGCCCCCCGCCGCGGCCGGCTGGGGTTGCGAGGCGAAGAGATCCAGGCCGAGGCGGCGCGACAGGAAGCCCGCCACCAGGCGGCCGCGGACGCTGTTGCCGGCGGCGTCGAGCAGCGGCGAGAACGTGCCGAGGCCGCCCTTGCCGGGGGAGATCGTCACCATTCCGCCCCCGATGCCGCTCTTCCCGGGGAGGCCGACCTCGTAGAGCCAATCCCCGGAGGTCTCGTACAGGCCTGCGGTCGCCATGACGCTCAGGACGTGGCGGCAGACGTCGGCATCCACCACGCGCCGTCGGGTCAGGGGGTTGACGCCCCCGTCGGCGAGGGTGGCGCCCATCACGGCGAGATCCCGCGCGGTCACGCTGAGGCAGCTCTGACGGGTGTAGAGGTCGAGCACCTGCCGCGGGTCCCCGTCGATCCGCCCGCGCTCGTGGAGCAGGCTCGCCAGCAGCCGGTTGCGGTGGTTCGAGGAGGACGCCGACCGGAGGATCGCCTGGTCCAGCTCCAGCGGGCGCCCCGCGAACGCGGAGAGCCCCGTCCGGAGGGCCTCCCACCGCGCGGCGGGGCTCGCGCCCGCGATGAGGCCGGCGGTGGCGATCGCGCCCGGGTTCACCATCGGGTTCGTGCGGCCCCCGTCCGCGCGCTCGAGCGCCTCCGGCGCGTTGAAGGGCAGGCCCGTCGCGTTCACCCCGATGCGGCGCCCGGCCTCGTGCGGCCCGATCGCCTGGCAGACCAGCGCGAAGGTGAACGGCTTCGCGACGCTCATGATCGGGAACGGCACGTCCGCGTCCCCGGCGGCGTGCACGGCGCCGCTGACGCCGACGACGCACACGCCGAACAGCTCGGGCGCGACCTGCGCGAGCGCCGGATACACACTGGACAGCGCGCCGCCCCGCTCCGCGGAGAACGTCGCGTGCGCCTCCTCCACCAGGGCCCGCACCTCGGCGGCCGTCGGCAGATGGCCGGTCGAGACGAACGGGCGCGCATCGTCGTCCCGGGAATCCGCCACGGCCGGGATCATGGGTGATCCGCGCACGCCGCGCCAGGGAGCCCCCTTTCACACCATCGGGACGATGCGACCGCGGCGGCGGGGGCCATACGGTCGCCGGGTGAGCGCGGGTGACCCGGCCATGACGTGGGCGTCCGAGCGCGTCAGGGCGCTGATGCCGGGGATGCGACGCGACCTGGAGGATCTCGTGAGGATCCCCTCGGTCTCCGGGCCCGACCTGCCGGACGAGCCGATCCTCGCGGCCCACGACCTCGTCGCCCGGCTGTTCCAGGAGGCGGGCGTGGAGACGCGCAGGCTCGACCTTCCGGGCACCGCGCCGGTCGTGATCGGCGAGATCCCCGCCCCGCCGGGGGCGCCCACCGCCCTGCTCTACAGCCACTACGACGTCGTGCCGGCCGGCGACGAGTCGCTCTGGACGTCCCCGCCGTTCGAGCCGGTCGAGCGGGACGGGGCCATCTACGGACGCGGATCCGCGGACACGAAGGCGAACATCGTCGCCCACCTCGGCGCGCTGCGCGCATGGGAGGGCCGGCCGCCCGTCGGCATCAAGGTCGTGATCGAGGGGGCGGAGGAGATCGGCGGCGGCGCCCTCACGACGTACCCCGCGTCCGACCCGGACCTCTTCGCCGCGGACGTCATGATCATCGGCGACATGGGGAGCGTGCGCCCCGGCGTGCCGACGCTGACGGTCGCGCTGCGCGGGATGGCGAACGTGACGGTGGAGGCGCGGACGCTCGCCTCCGCGAAGCACAGCGGGCAGTACGGCGGCGCCGCGCCCGACGCGCTCCTCGCCCTCATCCGCGCGATCTCGACGCTGCACGACGACCGGGGCGACGTCGCCGTCGCCGGGCTGCGCCGCACGGAGTGGACGGGCGGCGGGATCTCGGAGGCGGAGTTCCGCGAGCTGGCCGAGGTCGTCGACGGCCAGCCGCTGATCGGCAGCGGCGGGCTCGGCTCCCGCGTCTGGACGGGGCCGGCGATCACCGTCATCGGGATCGACGCGCCCAGCGTCGACGGGGCGGTCAACGCCGTCTCGCCCCACGCGCGGGCGACGCTGAACGTGCGGGTCCACCCGGAGCAGGACGCCGCGGAGGCGCAGCAGGCGGTGATCCGGCACCTGACGGGGCTGCGGCCGTTCGGGATCGAGATCTCGGTCCACCCGGGGCCGACGGGCAACGGGTTCGCGGCCCGCACCGACAGCGTCGCGTACGAGGCCGCCCGGGCCTCGTGGTCGCTGGCGTGGGGCGCCGAGGCCGTCACCGTGGGGGTCGGGGGGTCCATCCCGCTCGTCAACGCCCTCCAGGGGGCCGTGCCGGACGCCGACGTCCTGCTGGTCGGCGCGACCGACGGGTACGCGAACATCCACGGCCCGGACGAACGGGTGCTGCTCGACGAGCTCGAGCGTGCGACCGTGGCCGAGGCCGACTTCCTGGGCCGCTACGCCGAGGCGCACCGCCGGGCGCTCACGGCGTGAGCGACACCCCGGGCGACGCTCCGGCGCAGGCCGCCCGGCGGGGGCTGCTGGAACGCTCGCTCGACGCCGTCGAGCGCGTCGGCAACGCCGTGCCCCACCCGGCGATCATGTTCCTGGCGCTCTGCGGGATCGTCATCGTCCTCTCGCAGGTCCTGTACTGGGCGGACGTGAGCGCGACCTACGAGGTGGTGAAACCACCGCCGCAGGCCCTCGAGCAGGACTACATCGGGGGGTCGGTCGCCCCGGTGCAGGTCCTGCCGCCCGAGCCCGCGGACGCCTCCGCCTACGAGGTCCAGACCGAGACGGCGGAGGTGCAGGGACTCCTCACGGTCGACGGCGTCCGATTCCTGTTCACCTCGTTCGTCAGCAACTTCATGGGCTTCACGGCGATGGGGATCATCCTCATCGTGATGATCGGCGTGGGCCTCGCGGAAGCCGCCGGCCTGATCTCGGCGCTCATCCACAAGCTGGTGGCGGTGTCCAGCGTGGGGGCGCTGACCTACATCATCGCGTTCCTCGGGGTGCTGTCGAGCATCGCGTCGGACGCCGGCTACCTCGTGCTGATCCCCCTGGGCGCGGTCGCCTTCAGGACCGTCGGCCGACACCCGCTGGCCGGCATCGCCGTCGCCTTCGCGGGGGTCGCGGGGGGGTTCGGCGTGAACCTGCTGATCACCCCGACGGACGCGATCCTGACGGAGATCACGAACGAGTCGATCCAGCTGGTCGACCCGACCGGCTCGATCGACCTGACCGCGAACCTCTACTTCGGGATCGGCTCGACGATCCTCATCACCGTCCTCGTCGCGCTCGTCACCACGCGCCTCGTCGAGCCGCGGCTGGGCGTCTACGACGCGACCCACGCCCCCGCCCCGGGGGAGGGCATCCAGGACCCGGACGACACCCCGGAGGTCTCGGAGGCGCAGCAGGCGCGCGGCCTGCGCTGGGCCGTGATCGGCCTGCTCGTCTTCTTCGCCGGGATCGCGGCGCTGACGGCGCCCCCGGGAGCCCCGCTGCGGGACCCCGTCACCGGCGACGTCATCGGGACGTCGCCGTTCATGGACAGCCTCATCGTCATCATCGCGCTCGCCTTCCTCGTGGCCGGCGCCTGCTACGGACGCGGCGCCGGGACCATCCGGACCACCAACGCGGCGATCGAGGCGATCACCAAGTCGTGGAGCACCCTCGCGGGCCTGCTGCTGCTCTTCCTGCTGATCGCGCAGTTCATCGCGTACTTCAACTACTCGAACATGGCCCAGGTGGCGGCCGTGAAGCTCGGTGACACCATCGAGCGGTCGAACATCGCCGACGTCTGGCTGCTGCTCGTGATGATCGGGATCACGCTGGCGATCGGGATCATCATCCCGCAGGCCATCGCCAAATGGGCGCTGCTCGCGCCGATCTTCATCCCGCTCTGCCTGCGCCTGGGGATCGAGCCGCAGACGGCGCTCGCCGCGTATCGCGTCGCGGACTCGCCGATGAACATCTTCACGCCGATCATGGCGTACTTCCCGCTGATCGTCGTGTTCGCCGCCCGCTACGACCGCCGGTCGGGGATCGGGACCGTGATCGCCCTGATGCTGCCCTACACCATCGCCCTGATCCTGGTGTGGACGGCATTCTTCATCGCATGGTGGGCCCTCGGGATCCCGCTCGGGCCGGGTGCCCCGGCCTGACGGCGGGCATCACGGCATGGGGCTCACCCGGAGCGGCGCGCCGGCGTCGAGGGCCCCCTCCCCCGGCTCGACCCAGGCCAGCACGCGGGCCCCGGCGAGCGACCCCATCTGCGCCGGGCCCTGCCGCCCCAGCGGTGTCAGCCCGAGCGGGCCCTCCGTGCAGCGGACGAAGGCGGTCGCCCGCGGGTGACGCCGGTGCGGCACCGCGAGCCGCGCCATCCGCGTCCAGTCCTCGCGCACGCCGAGGACGGCCCGCCCGAGCACGTGGAAGGCCACGGCCGCCGCGGCGGGGTTGCCGGGCAGCGCGAGGATCACGGTGGAGCCGTGCACCGCGATCCCGGCCGGGTGCCCCGGCCGCATCGCGACGCCGCGGAGGGCCCAGCGGGCCCCGAGCCGCGCGAGGGCGGTGCCCACGTGGTCGTGCAGCCCCACGGAAATGCCGCCGACGGTCACGAGCACGTCCGGTCCGTCCTCCAGCAGGGCGGCGAGCCCCGCCCGGGTGGCGGCGGGATCGTCGGGGACGTGGGCGTGCCCGCCCACCAGCGCGCCGGCGGCGGCCACCTGGGCGGCGAGGCCCGCCAGGTTCGACTCGACCCGGCAGCCCCGGGGCACGGGCACCCCCGGCGCCACCAGCTCGTCGCCGGTGGTCGCGAACGCCACCCGGGGGCGGCGCAGGCAGTGGGCGCCGGCGTGGCCGGCCGCGGCGATCACCCCAACCTCGTGGGCGGCCACCACGGTCCCGGCGCCGAGCAGGCGCTCGCCGGCGCACACGTCGTCGCCGCGCGGGCGCACGTGGGCGCCGGGCGCGACCGGCGACTCGACCACCACCCGGTCGCCGGCGTCCAGGGCGTCCTCGATCGGCACGACGGCGTCGGCGCCGGACGGCAGCTCCCCGCCGGTGGAGATGCGGAACGCCTCGCCGGGGCGCAGGCCGCGGCCGGGGACGTGCCCCGCCGCGCTCTCGCCCGCCACGCGCAGCGGGCCCGGGGCGTCCGCGGCGCGGACCGCCCAGCCGTCCATCGCCGAGGCCGCGGCGGCGGGCACGTCGTGGCGTGCCACGACCGGCGCCGCCAGGCGCCGGCCGGCGACGTGCGCCAGCGGCACCCACTCCGCCGCCCCGCCGCCCGCGAGCGTGCGCGCCCGCAGCAGCGCCTCGCGGGCCGACAGCGCCGGGCGCCCGGCGGGCGCCCCGCGTCGCTCCGGCTGTCGGAGCAGGCCTAGCGTCGCGCCACCAGGGCGTCGCCGGCCTGCACGCGCTCGCGGCCGCGGCTCATGATCTGGAGCACGATCAGCGCGGCCACGGCGGTCACCGCGAGCAGCAGGAACCCCAGCGTGTAATCGCCGGTCGTGGATTTCACGAACGCCATGACGAGCGGGGGGAAGAACCCGCCGAGCCCGCCGGCCGCGCCCACCACGCCGGTGACCGCGCCGACCTCGTCGGGGAAGTCGTGCGCCACGGCCTTGAAGACGGCGCCGGTGCCCAGCCCGAACGCGGCGGCCAGGGTCAGGGCGAGGATGGTGAGCGGCACCATCTGGTCGTAGAAGGGGGCGAGCAGCGCGGCCAGCACCGCCGTGGCCGCGAACGAGATCCGCAGGATGGCGTCCGCGCCGACGCGGTCGGCGAGCCACCCGCCGATGGGACGCGCGATGACGGCCACCAGGGCGAACCCGGCGGCGCGCGCCGCGGCGTCCGGCTTGTCGAGGCCGTGCACGCCGTGCAGCAGCTTCGGCAGGTACGCGAACATCGCGACGAAGCCGCCGAAGACGAGGAAGTAGTAGAAGGTCGGCGCCCAGGCGGCGGGCCGGTCGCGGAACACCCGCAGCGGGGCGAGCATGCCGCCGCGGAGCGGCTTGCGGGCCACCGGGGCGTCGCGGGCCAGGATCCAGAACGCGACCGCCATCGCCGCGACCAGGCAGATCGCCACGACGAACGGCGCGGTGAGCCCCCAGCGGTCCACGATCCGCGGCGCGGTCAGGCCCGCCAGGACGGTCCCGCCCATGCCCATGCCGTAGATGCCCAGCGCGGCGCCCTGACGGGCGCGCGGGTACCACTTGCTCACGAACGGCACGCCCACGGCGAAGGCGGCGCCGGCGAAGCCGAGGAAGAACCCGAACACGACGATGGCCGCGAACGACTCGTGCCAGATCGCGAGGGCCGTCAGGGGGACGATGGTGAAGGCCATCAGCCCGGTGAAGACGGTGCGGGCCCCGAGCGCGTCGGTCAGGACGCCGAGGGGGATCCGCATGAGCGAGCCCATGAGGACGGGGACGGCGATGACGACGGCCAGCTGGACCTCGGAGAGCCCGAGCGCGTCCTGCAGGTCGGGGCCGAGTGGACCGAGCATGGCCCAGGCGTAGAACGAGACCGTGAACGCCAGCGTCCCCAGGGCGAGCGCCCTGGTGTTGCCCCTCGGCTCGAAGGTGGACACGGCTGCCTCCTCTCAGGCGGCGGCCCGCGGCCGGGGCTCGCCGGGGTCCCCGGCGCGGCGCGAGCGGTACAGGACGTGGCTTCCGCCCAGGTAGCCGAGCGGCACGCTCCAGGCGTGGACGAGGCGGCTGAACGGCCACACGGCGAACAGCAGCCAGGCCGTGGCCGCGTGGACCCGGTAGACGAGCGGCGCGCCGGCGATGAGGGACGTGTCGGGGTCGAGGGTGAACAGCCCCCGGAACCACGGGGCGACCGTCTCCCGGTAGTCGTAGCCGCCGCCGAGCAGGTTCTCCCCCACGGTGGCGTACATGCCGGTGACGAGCATCACGCCGAGCAGCAGGTAGGTCAGGCGGTCCATCCGGGTGGTGGTGGCGCGCACCCGGCCGTCGGACGCCCGCCGTGCGACCAGCAGGACGAACCCGGCGAGCATGACCAGGCCCGACACGGTCCCCGCCGTCACCGAGACCGCGTGGTAGGCGTCCTCCGACACGCCGACCCGGTCGGTGAGCGACGCCGGCACCAACAGCCCGAGCACGTGGCCGCCCAGCACCGCGAGCAGCCCCAGGTGGAAGAGCAGGACGCCCAGGCGCAGCCGCCGGCTCTCGAGCAGCTGGGTCGAGCGGGTCGTCCAGCCGAACTGGTCGTGGCGGTAGCGCCACACGTGGCCCACCACGAACACGGTCATCGAGACGTAGGGCAGGACGATCCAGAGCAGCAGCTCGGTGCGGCTCACCGGGCACCCCCTCCGCCGCCGCCCGCGCACGCGGGCGAGGCCGGCGGGGCGGCCGGGGGCATCACCTCGGGCGGCGCGAAGGGCTCGAGCCCCACCGACTCGCCGGGCGGGCCCTCCCTGGCGAGCCGCCGCACCTCGGCGCGCCCGTCGTCGTCGAGCCCGGGCAGCCGCGCGCAGAGCGCCCCGAGCAGGGCCGCCCACGGGCTCTCGGCCCGCTCGAGGGCGAGCCGCAGCAGCTCGATGGTGGGCCGGTGGTCGGCGAGCAGCGCGGCGCCGGCCTGCGGGTCGAGGGCGGCGAACTCGAGCATCACCGGGAGGTGGTCGGGGAGCTCCGGGCCGTCGAGCCCGAACCCGGCGTCCTCGTAGCGGCGGCGCAGCGCGACCAGGGCGAGCCCGCGCTGCCGGCGGTCCCCGTGCGTGAAGTACGTCATGTCCAGGCTCGTGCGGCGCGACAGGTCGAACGTCTCGACGTACCGGCGCCGCAGCGCGCCGGCGGGCTCGCGCGCCCACCAGTCCATGAAGGCGACGAGCGCCTCGCGGCCGGGGCCGTCCGGCAGGCCGCGCGCCTCGCGGGCGACGGCGGCGCGGTCGGCCATCAGATCGTCGTCGGGGTAGCTGAGGCCGGCGGCGATGAGCGGGAGGGCGTTCACGACGCCGCCCCCGGGACGGGTGCGCCGTTCCCGCACCCGCATGCGCCGCCGCCGCATGCGCCCCCGCCGGCCTGCGCCCGCACGGCCGGCTCGGGGCGGGGCGCCGGCGGCGCGGGATGGAACCCGCCGGCGCCGTCGTGGGCGGCGCCGTTCCCCGCCGCGGGCCCGCACCCACCCGGGCCGCCGGCGAAGTCCAGGCCGCACGCACCCTGCTGCGACGCGATCGCCCCCGCCAGCTCGGCGTGGGCGGTCGGGATCACGAACCGCTCGTCGTACTTCGCCAGCGCGAGCAGCCGGTACATCTCGTCCATGCCGGCCACGTCCATCCCCACGGACGCCGGCACCGAGGCGTCCGGCTCGCCGCCGAGCGACCGCTCGCGCATGTACCGCCGCATCGCGGCCAGGCGCTTCAGGACGCGCCGGACGACCTCGTCGTCGCCGGCCGCCAGCAGGTTGGACAGGTAGCGCACCGGGATCCGGAGCCGGTCGATGGCCGGGAACACGTCGTCGGGGTCGGCGGTGCTCCCCTCGCCCTCGATCAGGCCCATCACGGGCGAGAGCGGCGGCACGTACCAGACCATCGGCAGCGTCCGGTACTCGGGGTGCAGGGGCAGCGCCACCCGGTGCTTCACGGCCAGGGCGTGGACCGGCGAGCGGCGGGCGGCGTCGATCCAGTCGGCGGGGACGCCCGCGGCCTCGGCCTCGCGCCGGACCTCGGGGTCGTCGGGGTCCAGGAACACCTCGAGCTGGGCGTCCAGGAGGTCCGCGGGGTCCTCGACCGAGGCCGCCCGCTCCACGCGGTCGGCGTCGTAGAGGACGACGCCGAGGTACCGGATCCGGCCGACGCACGTCTCGGAGCAGATGGTCGGCATGCCCGCCTCGATGCGCGGATAGCAGAGGGTGCACTTCTCCGCCTTGCCGGACCGCCAGTTGAAGTAGACCTTCTTGTAGGGGCAGTTCGAGACGCACATGCGCCAGCCCCGGCAGGCCTCCTGGTCGACCAGGACGATGCCGTCCTCCTCGCGCTTGTACATCGCGCCCGACGGGCACGCGGCCACGCACGAGGGGTTGAGGCAGTGCTCGCAGATCCGCGGCAGGTACATCATGAAGACGCGCTCGTACTCCATCCGCACGGCGTCCTCGATGCCGCGCAGGTTGGGGTCGGCCGGCGCGTGCTCGGGCGCGCCGGCGAGGTCGTCCTCCCAGTTGGGACCCCACTCGATCGCCATCGGCTCGCCGGTGATCGACGACACGGGACGGGCGACGGGCTGGTGCTCGGACGCGGGCGCGCTGGTCAGCGCGTCGTACTCGAACGTGAACGGCTCGTAGTAGTCGTCCAGCTCGGGCAGGTCGGGGTTGAAGAAGATGTTGAACAGCCGCCGCGAGCGGGATCCGCTCCTCAGGCCGAGGCGCCCCTTCCGGTCGAGGGCCCACCCGCCGTTCCAGGAGTCCTGGTCCTCCCACCGCTTCGGGTAGCCGACGCCCGGCTTGGTCTCGACGTCGTTGAACCACATGTACTCGGCGCCCTCGCGGTTCGTCCACACGTTCTTGCAGGTGACGCTGCACGTGTGGCAGCCGATGCACTTGTCGAGGTTCATCACCATCCCGATGTGCGCCCGGACGCGCATCAGTACGTCACCTCCGACGCGCGGCGGCGGATCACCGTGAGCTCGTCCCGCTGGGAGCCGGTCGGGCCGTAGTAGTTGAAGCCCCACGACAGCTGCGCGTAGCCGCCGATCATGTGGGTCGGCTTCAGGGTGATCCGGGTCAGGGAGTTGTGGGTGCCGCCGCGCGTGCCCGAGACCTCGGAGATGGGCACGTTGATGTGCCGATCCTGGGCGTGGTACATGACCGCGGTCCCCTCGGGGATGCGGTGCGACACGACCGCCCGGCACGCGACCACGCCGTTGCGGTTGTAGGCCTCCACCCAGTCGTTGTCCCGCACGCCGATGCGCTCGGCGTCGCCCGGCCCCATCCAGATGACGGGCCCGCCGCGGAACAGGGTCAGCATGTGCTGGTTGTCCTGGTAGGTCGAGTGGATCGACCACTTGGAGTGCGGCGTCAGGTACCGGAGCGTCACCTCGGCGACGCCGTCGTCGATCCCCTGGGGACCCAGGTGCCGGGCCAGGTTGAGGGGCGGCCGGTAGGCGGGCAGGCCCTCGCCGTACTCGAGCATCCAGGGGTGGTCGATGTAGAAGTGCTGGCGCCCGGTGAGCGTGCGGAACGGCACGCCGCGCTCGATGTTGATCGTGAAGGGCGAGTACCGCCGCTCCCGGCTCTCCATCCCCGACCACTCGGGCGAGGCGATCACCTTGCGCGGCTGGACCTGGGTGTCCTCGAAGGAGATGCGGGTCTCGGCGTGCTCGGCGGCCAGGTCGGCCAGCGGGGTGCCGGACCGGGCCTCGAGCGCCCGGAAGCCCTCCAGGGCGAGGCGGCCGTTGGTGGTCCCCGACAGCGCCAGGATCGTCTCGCACGCCTGGTCGGCGCGCTCCATGCGCGGCCGGCCGTCGGCGGGGCCGCCGCGCACGCGCCCGTGCCGCACCGCGAGCTCCTCCACCTCGGGGCCGGGCGTCCACGACACGCCCTTCCACGCCGTCCCCGCCGTCTCCACCAGCGGGCCGAGGGCGGTCATCTTCGCGTGGAGCGCGGGGTAGTCGCGCTCGACCGGGATCAGCTTCGGCATGGTGCGGCCCGGGACCGGCTCGCACTCGCCCAGCTTCCAGTCCCGCACGGGGGCGCCGATCTGGGCGAGCTCGTCGGGGGTGTCGTGCATCAGCGGGGCGGCGACCAGGTCGGTGCGCACGCCCAGGTGCCGCTCGGCCAGGCGCGAGAACGACTCGGCCAGGCGCACGAAGATGTCCCAGTCGGTGCGCGTCTCCCACGGCGGGCCGATGGCCGGCGTGAACGCGTGCACGAACGGGTGGAGGTCCGTGCTGGAGAGGTCGTGCTTCTCGTACCAGGTCGCCGCGGGGAGCACGACGTCGGAATGCAGGCACGAGCCGTTCATCCGGAAGTCGAGCGTGACCAGCAGGTCCAGCTTGGCCTCGGCCGCCTCGTCGCGCCACACGACGTCGCGGGGGCGCAGCTCCGGCGGCGACTCGCCACCGCGGATCTGCGCGGTGCTCACGCCGAGCAGGTGCCGCAGGAAGTGCTCGTGGCCCTTGCTCGAGGAGCCGAACAGGTTGGAGCGCCAGAGCGTGAGCACGCGCGGGAAGTTCTCGGGCGCGCCCGGGTCCTCGGCGGCGAAGCGCAGCCGGCCCTCCCGGAGCTCCCGCACCGCGTAGTCGGCGGCGGGGACGCCCTCCGCCTCGGCCGCCGCGGTGATCTCCAGCGGGTTGCGGTCGAAGCTGGGGTAGGCGGGGAGCCAGCCCATCCGCGCCGCCTTCGCGTACAGGTCGGCGAAGTGGGCGCCGGCTAGGGC
This sequence comes from Miltoncostaeaceae bacterium, assembly GCA_036826475.1. Classification (GTDB taxonomy): domain Bacteria; phylum Actinomycetota; class Thermoleophilia; order Miltoncostaeales; family Miltoncostaeaceae; genus Miltoncostaea. The sequence goes on from DAISWG010000011.1 coordinate 20,582, forward strand.
GCCCTCCCCGATGGGCGACGCGAGCTCGTCGGCGGCGAACGCCTCGTAGCGGTACTGCTCGGTGGCCAGGTACCAGAAGGGTGTCGCGGCCTGGTGGCGGGGCGGCCGGCTCCAGTCCAGGCCGAAGGCGACCTGCGAGAACCCGGTGATCGGCCGGACCTTCTCCTGGCCGACGTAGTGCGCCCAGCCGCCGCCGTTGACGCCCTGGCAGCCGCACAGCAGCACCATCCCGAGCATCGCCCGATAGATCAGGTCGGAGTGCATCCAGTGGTTGGTGCCGGCCCCCATCACGATCATCGACCGCCCGTTCGTGCGCTCGGCGTTGCGCGCGAACTCCCGGGCGATGCGGATCACCAGCTCGGCGGGCACGCCGGTGATCTCCTCCTGCCACGCCGGGGTGTACGGCCCGGGGTCGTCGAGCCCGCCCGGCCACTCGCCCGGCAGCCCGTCGCGCCCCACGCCGAGCTGGGCGGCGAGCAGGTCGAACACCGTGGTCACGAGCCGCCCGGCGACGCGCCGCACGGGCACGCCCCGGCGCATGGTGCCGCCGCCCTCGGTGTCCTCCACGTCGAAGCGCGGGAGGTCCACCGGGACCGACTCGCCCGAGTCGATCAGCGTCAGCGCCGGCTCGGCGTCGCCGAGGTCGAGGTTCCAGCGCCCGGCGCCCTCCTCGCCCCAGCGGAAGCCGATCGACCCGTTCGGCACCACCGGCGACCCGGTGGCCGCGTCCCAGAGGACGGTCTTGGCGGCGGCGTGCTCGCCGGCCTCGCCCAGGTCGGCGGCGGTCAGGAACGCCCCCGGGACGTGGGTGTCGCCCCGCTCGCGCAGCGTCACCAGGAAGGGCAGGTCGGTGAAGCGCCGCACGTAGTCGGCGAAGTACGGGACCTCGCGCTCGACGTGGAACTCGCGCAGGATGACGTGGGCCATCGCCAGCGCCAGCGCCCCGTCGGTGCCGGGCTGGGCGGCGAGCCACTGGTCGGCGAACTTGGTGTGGTCCGAGTAGTCCGGCGAGACCACGACCGTCTTCTGGCCCTTGTAGCGCGCCTCGGTCATGAAGTGCGCGTCGGGGGTGCGCGTCATGGGGATGTTGGAGCCCCACATCATCAGGTAGCCCGCGTTCCACCAGTCGGCCGACTCCGGGACGTCGGTCTGGTCGCCCCAGATCTGCGGCGAGGCCGGCGGAAGGTCGGCGTACCAGTCGTAGAAGCTGGTGAGCACGCCGCCCATCAGCGAGTAGAAGCGCGCGCCCGCCGAATAGGAGGCCATGGACATCGCCGGGATCGGGGAGAACCCGACCACCCGGTCCGGGCCCCACCGCCGGATGGTGTGGACGTGGGCGGCGGCGACCATGTCGGCCACCTCGTCCCACGACGCACGGACGAAGCCGCCCTTGCCGCGCTGCGAGGTGTACGCGGCGCGCGCCTCGGGGTCGCCCACCACGGCCGCCCACGCGTCGACCGGGTCGCCCTCGCGGGACAGGGCCTCCCGGTACCGCTCGAGCAGCGCGCCCCGCACGTAGGGGTGGCGCACGCGCAGCGGGGAGTAGACGTACCACGAGAAGGAGGCGCCGCGCGGGCAGCCGCGGGGCTCGTAGTCGGGGACGTCGGCGCCGTTCTCGGGGTAGTCGGTCTGCTGGGTCTCCCACGTCACGATCCCCTGCTTGACGTGGACCTTCCACGAGCAGGAGCCGGTGCAGTTGACGCCGTGCGTCGAGCGCACCACGCGGTCGTGCTGCCACCGGTCGCGGTAGGCCTGCTCCCACTCGCGGCTGCGCGACGTGTCGAGGGCGCTCCAGCCGCCGTTGGGCCGGCCGTTCAGGCGGTGGAGGAATCTGGGTGTGCGGACGGTCACGTGGCCTCCGGGTCGGCGCTCCGCGTGCACCGACCCTCCGCTCGGGGATGTCGCCGACCATCCGCGCCGGCGCGGTCGGCGCCCCGGCGGTTCCCCGAACCGCGCTGCGGCCGGCCCGCAACGCCGCGCCGTGACCGTCTGGCGTCGTCCCGCATCCGCCGCGTTATATAGTTGAGCGTAATGTCGAAAAAATGGGTCCGCCGCCCCTGCCGGCGGTCGGGCCCGCGTCCGGGCGACCGGGAGGCGACGTGACCGAGCGTGAGTGGATCGACGGGTTCGCGGCGGCGCTGGGGGTCGCGTCGCCGGGGGACGACCAGGTGGCGGTCATCCTGGAGCTGGCCGGCGAGGCCGCGCACGCCTCGCAGCGGACGGCGGCCCCGGTGGCCTGCTGGATGGGCGCGGCGGCGGGCATCGCGCCGGCCGAGGCGCTGGAGCTGGCGCGCCGGGTAGCCGCGGGAGGCGAGGGGACGCCATGACCACGGCCCGGCGGGGGGGGGGGGTCGGCGCCCTGGCCCCCGCCCGCCACACGCGTGCGGCGGCGCTGGGACGGCCGGCCGCGCGACGCGTCGCCGCCGTCCTGGAGCGGGCGGACGGGCCGATGACGGCGCAGGAGGTGGCCGACGCGCTGGACCTCCACCACTCCGGCGTCCGCGGCCACCTGGCCGCGCTGGAGCGGGCGGGGGTCCTCGAGAGCCGCACCGACCCGCCGCGCGGCAGGGGGCGTCCGGTGCGCCGCTACGCGTGGGCGGCGGACCCCGACGAGCGGGAGGCGGAGGGCCACCGCGAGCTGGTGCGCCTGCTGATGACGCTGGTGGGGCGGCTGGACCTGCGGCCCGACGAGATGGAGCGCTTCGGCGAGTCGCAGGGCGAGACCGTCCCACGCCCGGGCGGCGGCATGCAGGAGCTGTGGCGGGCGTTCGCGCGGATGGGGTTCGCACCCCGGCGGCCCGGCGGGGAGTCGCTCGACCTGATCCTGGACCGCTGCCCCTTCGCCGACGGCGTCGAGGCCCCCGGCGGCGAGCTGATCTGCCTGCTCCACCGCGGGCTGGCGCGCGGCATCCTGACCCGCGCCGCGCCCGGCGTGACGGTGGAGGGCCTCACGGTCCAGGACCCCCGGCGCGCCGGCTGCCGGCTGCGCATCGCCGACGTGCGACGCTCAAGGTGACGGGGGCGCACGCCGAGTGGACGGTGTGCTGTCCGCCGACGTGCTCCTGCGCATCTTCGACGCCCTCGAGTCGGGGCTGGTGGTCCGCGGGGAGGATGGGACGGTGGTGGCGGCCAACGCGGCCGCCCGCCTGCTGATCGCGTCGGCGCCCCACCTGGCGGACCCGGGCGCGGGCGACCCGGGCGAGCACCGCATGACCGACGCCGGCGGCGGCGTGCGCTGGATCGACGAGCGCCGGATCCCGCTCGGCCGCGACGGCGTGGAGCTGGCGGTGCTGCACGACGTGACCCGGCAGCGCGAGGGCGAGGACCAGCTGACGCAGGCGCTCGCCGAGATGAGCTCCACCTACGTCGAGCTGGACCTGGCGCGCGACGAGATCGACCGCGTCGCCCGCACCGACGCGCTGACGGGCGCTGCCAACCGCGGGCACGGCGCCGAGGCGCTGGCGGCGGCGGTCGCGGCGGGGCCGGCCGGGGTGCTGCTGCTCGACGTCGACCACTTCAAGCGCACCAACGACACGCACGGGCACGCCGCCGGCGACGCGGTGCTCGTCGAGGTGGTGCGCCGCGCGTCGGCGGCGGTCCGGCGCGACGACCTCGTCGCACGGTGGGGCGGCGAGGAGTTCCTGGTGCTGGTGGCCGACGCACCCGGCCCCGACGCCCTCGCCCGGCTGGGCGAGCGTGTGCGCGCCGGGATCGCCGAGGCGCCGGTGGCGGTGGGTGGCGCGCGGATCCGCGTGACCGTCTCCGTGGGCGCCGCGGTCACCGGGACGGGGACCCCGTCCGCCGACGCCCTCGTCGCCGCGGCGGACGACGCGCTCTACGCCGCCAAGGACGCCGGACGCGACCGGGTCATGCTGGCGCCCCCGCTCCCGTGAGGGCCGGCGCGGAACACCCGCCCGCCCTCAGGGCAGCCGGATGAAGCGGACCGTCACGCGGTTCTGTCCGACGTCGGTGGCGTTGCCGGTCAACGGACCCGACGAGATGGGCTGCGACGTGCGCGCGCGGGGCGAGGCCAGCCGGATCACGAACGCCTGACGTCCGCCGAAGACGAGGGCCGGCGCGATCAGCTCGGGGCGTAGGGGCGGGGGGTTCGGCCACCCGTAGCGCAGATCCGGCGTCCCGCCGTAGACCTGGCTCACCGGGCACGCGATGTCCTCCACGGCGAGCAGTCCGGAGTTGCGGATCCGCAGGAGGCCGTTCGCATAGCCCAGGGCGATGCTGGTCCGGAGCTTCTGGGGGACGCCGCAGTCGGGGCCGGCCGAGAGGTCCTCGCTCGCGGGCGGGCAGGCGTCGGGCGCCCCCACCGGCGTCCGGGTGGCGCTGCCGCTGCTGCGCCGGGTGATGGTGCCGACGGCCGTGAAGACCGGCACCGCATTGCCCACGCGGCGCATGATCACCGGGGCGCGGGGGCCGGTGCCGAGGCGGGTGAACTCCACGACCACGCCGCGGCCGCGCCGCCAGACCGCGGTCTCGGTGATGTGCACGTTCACCTGGGCGTTGCAGATGGGGGTCGAGCCCCCGAGGTCGAGGTCGCGGACCGCCTGGGCCTCGCCCTCCACCACCAGCCGGAACCGCTCGCTCTGGAGCCCCGGGACCCCGGGCGGCGCCTGCGCGGCGGCGACCCCGGCGCCGCAGCACGTCAGCAGCGCGGCGGCACAGACGGCGATGCGATTGCGGAACGGGGTCGGCACGCATGCCGACGCTATTCGAACGCCTCCACGGGGGCAACGCCCCCCAGACGCGGCCGGGATGCGGTGAGCAGCACGACCCCCATCGTCGCGGCGACGGCCCAGGCGAGGGGGACCAGGCCGGTGACGCCGATCAGCAGCCCGGTGGTGACGCCGGCCGCCGCGGCGGTGATGCTCGCGGCCAGGTCGGCCGTCCCGAGCGCGGACGCGCGGTCTCCGGGGCCGGCCGCCGCGCCGGCGGCGGCCGTGACCCCCAGGTGGCTCGCGCACCAGCCGGCGCCCAGGGCCGCCAGCCCCCCGGCGGCGATCACCGGCATCTGGGTGAACGTGCTCAGCATGGCGCCCGCCACGCACAGTGCGGCCGCCGCCGTCAGGCCGTCGCGGTGGCCCCAGCGGTCGATGGCGGCGCCCAGCAGCGGCGCGAGGCCGTACATGGCGGCGAGGTGCGCGCCGAGGATCAGGGCCATCAGCCCGTCGCCGCCGCCGTCGTGGTGGATGTGGACGGGGACCACGGACATCAGGGCGAGCATCGACGCCTGCGCGCCGGCGACCACCAGCGTCGCCGTCCCCATGCCCCGGGCCCGGCGGGCGCGGGGGCGGGGCGCCGGCGCCGGGGTCGTCCCGCGCACCGGCGCGACGCGGAGCCGCGAGACCGCGGCCGCCCCGGCCGCGCCGAGCGCCGGCACCGCGAGCCACGGCAGCATGTGCGGGTCGAGCCCCGTCTGCGTCGCGACGTGGCGCAACCCCGCGACGAGGGCCGGTCCCGAGAGCGCCCCGGCGGCGCCCACGGCGAGGATCCGCCCGACGGCGCGCCCCCGCTCGCCCGCGGGGTGCAGGTCGACCGCGATGGACCGGCCCAGCAGGGCGGCGCCGTGCCCGAGTCCGAGCGGGACGGCGGCCAGCAGGATCGCCCGCGGCGCGTGCGCGGCGCCCGCGGCGGCCGCGGCGACGCCGGCGCCCCCGTAGAGGAGGTGGCCGGCGACCAGGCAGGCCCGCGGCCCCCCGCGCCCCCTGGGCCGTCCCCCCAGGAAC
>DAISWG010000011.1:26329-74628 GCA_036826475.1 Miltoncostaeaceae bacterium
AGCATCGGCGCGAGGAACCAGGCGACGCGGTCCACCGCGTCCGCGGCCCCCGCCCCGCCCGCCAGGATGAACACGGCCAGCAGGGTCCCGCCGAGCCCTTCCCGGCCGGAGAGCTCGTGCAGCGACAGCGGCCCGATGGTGACCGTGATTCCGGTGACGGCGAACGCCGCCGCCTGGGCCAGGCCGAGCATGCGGACCGCGTGGCGGGCGCCGTCGTCGTCGCGTCGATGGGGCATGCCGCGACGCTACGAACGGGCGCCCGCGGTGCCATCCGCAGGACTGCCGTACGGCGCCCGGCGCGGTGCCGTATCCGGGGCCGGTCAGACGCGCGGCGTCTCCGGCGACCCGGTGCCGGACGTGGCGACGACGACCGGGGCCGTCGCCACGCCGCCCGGGGGGATCAGGCCGCCGGAAGCCCCAGGATCTCGCGGAGGGTGGCGAGCATGCGCTCCTCGCCTTCGCTCACGCGCACCGCGCCGATGCCCATGAAGCCGCCCTCCTTCGCCGCGTTCGCGGCGTCCTGGGCGGCGGTCATCATCCACTCCCGCCACGCGGCGGCCTCGGAGGGCGTCGCCTTGGCGGAGACGATCCCGGCCACCCGCCGCAGCTCGTCGGCGATCTGCTCGCGGGCGCTCGAGGCCTTCAGGTCGAGCGCGTGCTTCAGGTCGGCGGTCTCCTTGGCGTGGGCCATCGCGTCCTGCGAGAGGGCGATCAGCAGCTGCTCGTCGCCCGGCGGGTCGGCGATCGCCCGGCGCGCGGCCATCGACTCCTTCGTGAGCTCGATCGGCCCGCCCGGATCGGCGAACGACACCGCCAGGCCGGCGACCATCGGCGCGCGTCGCAGCGCCTCCCACTCCGCATCGGTGTAGTCCGCCTTCGTCGTCACGCCCGCCTCCCGGTCGATGTCCTCCGGGCATCGAACCGCTGCCCGCGGTCCCGGGTCAAGGCGCCGCGGCCGACGGGCCGTGGCGCGACCGTGGTGACAGGATCCGGGGTGCATGAGGATCGCGACCTGGAACGTCAACTCCGTGCGGCAGCGGATGCCGCGGCTGCTGCCGTGGCTGGACGACCGCGCCCCCGACGTCGTGTGCCTCCAGGAGACGAAGCTCGGCGACGCGGCGTTCGCCGAGCTGCTCGGGGCGGAGCTCGAGGGGCGCGGGTACGCGGTCGCCGCCCACGGGCAGGGACAGTGGAACGGGGTGGCGATCCTGTCGCGCGTGGGCCTCGACGAGGTCGTCACCGGGCTCGCGGGGGCGCCGGACTGGGAGGGGCCCGAGGCGCGGGCCGTCGCCGCGACGTGCGGGGGCGTCCGGGTCCACTGCCTCTACGTCCCCAACGGGCGGCGGCCCGACTCCGACCACTACCGCTACAAGCTCGCCTGGCTGGCGGCGCTGCGCGACGTGGTGGCCGCCGGGCCGGACGACGCGATCGTGCTGGGCGACATGAACATCGCCCCCACCGACGACGACGTGTTCGACCCCGGCGCCTACGTCGGGCAGACCCACGTCACCCCGCCGGAGCGGGCGGCCCTGACGGCGCTCACGGACCTGGGCCTGCACGACGTGGTGCGCGAGCGGTGGCCGACCCAGCGGGTCTTCACCTACTGGGACTACCGCGCCGGGATGTTCCACAAGGACCTCGGGATGCGGATCGACCTGGCGCTCGCCTCCGCGCCCGTCGCGGCCCGGGTGAAGGCGGCGTGGGTGGACCGGCAGGCCCGCAAGGGCAGCGGCCCCAGCGACCACGCGCCCGTGATCGTCGACCTGGACGAGGCGCCCGACGGCGACATCGGCCCGGTCGTGCCGCCACCGTCGGCCAGGCCCGCGAAGCGCGGATCGGCAACGCTGCCCCAGTCGCGGTGAGTCCGCCGGCCGCGGCCGGTCCGGATGTCGTGACCGCGCGTGACCCACGCCGCAGGAGGTGGCCGACACGCGGGCGACCCGGGAGGTGGTCGTGGGCCGGTCGACGGAGGGCCGCGCCGAGGTGGACGACCTGACCGAGCGACCGCCTCGCGTGGGCCGAAGGTGTCCCGCGCCGCCGCGCCCCGGGTAGGCTCGCCGCGCTCGGCCTGGATCCGCCCGGAGATCGAGGCCGGAACACGTGGAGGGGGAACGTGAAGCTGGTCATCGGGATCGTGCGCCCCGAGCGCGCGAACGCGGTGCTGGAGGCGCTCTACCGCGCCGACATCCGCGGGTACTCGCTCAGCCGCGTGCAGGGGCACGGCGGCGAGCTGGAGCGGGTGGAGACCTACCGCGGCACCACCGTGAAGATGGGGCTGTCGGAGAAGGTGCGATTCGAGATCGCCGTGAGCGAGCCGTTCGTCCAGACGGCCATCGACGCGGTGAGCGAGGGGGGCCGGACCGGCGAGGTGGGCGACGGCAAGATCTTCGTGCTCGACCTGCACCAGGCCGTGCGCATCCGGACCGGCGAGACCGCCGAGGGCGCCGTGACGCCGGTGGCGAAGTGATCGACACCGGGGACACCGCATGGATGCTGGCCGCCACCGGCCTGGTCCTGATGATGACCCCGGCGCTCGGCCTGTTCTACGCCGGGCTCGTGCGATCCAAGAACACGCTCAACACCTTCATGATGTGCATCGCGGCGCTGGCGATCGCCACCATCACCTGGGCCGTCGTCGGCTACTCGATCGCGTTCGACGGCACGGGCGCGTTCACGGGCGGCCTCGACCACGCGTTCCTGCAGGACGTGGCCTTCGCGCCCCGCGAGGGCAGCTCGATCCCGCATCTCGTGTTCTTCGCCTTCCAGGCGACGTTCTGCATCATCACCACCGCCCTGGTGTCGGGCGCCGTGGTCGAGCGGATGCACTTCGGCGCGTTCCTGCTGTTCGCGGCGATCTGGTCGATCGCGGTCTACGCCGTCCTGGCCCACTGGGCGTTCGGCGGCGGCTGGCTGATGGAGCGCGGCACCCTCGACTTCGCCGGTGGCGTGCCGGTGGAGATGGGCTCCGGGTTCTCGGCCCTGGCCGCCGCGCTGGTGGTGGGCGCGCGGCGCGACTACGGCCGTCAGGCGCTGCTGCCGCACAACGCCGTCTACGTGCTGCTGGGCGCCGGGCTCCTGTGGTTCGGCTGGTTCGGCTTCAACGGCGGCAGCGGCTTCGGCACCGGCGACGCGAGCGTGCTGGCGTTCGCCAACACGCTCCTCTGCCCCGCCTGCACGCTGATCGTCTGGTTCATCCTGGACCTGGCGCGCGGCCGCAAGGTCACGGCGATCGGCGCCGCCACGGCCATCATCGTCGGGTGCGTGGCGATCACCCCGGCCGGGGGCTACATCAGCCCGGCGTGGGCGATGGCGCTCGGCGCGCTCGCCGCGATCCCCAGCTACGCGGTCATCGCGTGGCGCACCCGCACGCGGGTGGACGAGACGCTCGACGTGCTCGCCGCGCACGGCATCGCCGGGTTCCTGGGGATCATCGTCATCGGCTTCGTCGCCCAGGCCGACTGGAACGGCGTCGCGAACGGGCTCTTCTACGGCAACCCGGGGCAGCTGCTCGACCAGGTGGTGGCGGCCGCGGCCGCGCCCGCCTACGCCTTCGCGGTGACCTTCGTGCTGCTGAAGCTGATCGGCCTGGTGATGCCGCTCCGCGCGAGCGAGCACGAGGAGGCGCTGGGCATGGACGTCGTGGCCCACGGTGAGGAGGCGTACGTCAGCGGAGAGGGCGCCATCCTGATCACGGAGCAGACGATCCCGGAGCAGATCCTGGCGGACCGGTTGTAGACCCCGCGCCGCCGGCGGCCGCCCGGGCTACCGGGCGGCCGGCTCCGGCGTGCGGGGGGCCGGCGCGACGCACGCAGCGACTGCGGCGGCCAGGGCGCTCGCGGTGGTGGGGTCGCGCGGCCGCCACAGCAGCACCAGGTGCCGCAGCGGCGCCTCGGCCTCAGGCCGCCCGGAGTGGGCCAGCGCCGTCAGCAGGCGCTCGGCGGCACCGGACGGGGCGGCGGCCATCCGCTCGGGGGCGAGCACCCGGGCGAGCGGCGCCGCGGGCAGGTGCACGTGGGCGCGCGCCAGGCCGACCAGTGCCGAGACGACGATGCGCTCGTCGTCCGGGTCGTCGCAGGCGGCGCGCAGGGCGCCGTCCACGGCGGGGGACCGCGGCGGCCAGAGCAGGGCGAGGGCGTCGACCGCCTCCAGGCGCACGATCGGCCGCGGGTCGGCCGCCAGCGCGACGAGGGCCGCCTCCACCCGGGGATCGCCGGCGTGCGCGGCGCGGAGCGCGGCCGCCAGGCGCCACCGGATGGAGAAGGACGGGTGGGGCGCGAGCGCGAGCAGCGGCTTGCGGGCGGCAGAGGCGTCGACCAGCACCCCGAGGGACTCGAGGGCGGCGCACAGCACCGCGTGGTCCTCGCCGGTGCGGGCGAGCTCGCCGAGCGCGACCACCGCGGCCTCGGCCGGGTCGCCGCCGCGGGCGGCGACCTCGCCGAGCAGGCGGGCCGCGAACTCGCGCCGCCCCTGGTCGTCGCAGGCGAGCAGCGCCCGCCCCGTGGCGACGGGGTCTGCGCCGGCGGCGAGCTCCCGTGCGGTCGCGCGCAACTCCAGGGCGTCGCGGTCGCGGACCGCGCGCGTCACCCGGAGCTCCTGCGACGGCGTCATGCCACTTGCATCGGCGTGGGCCCCGGGGTCTGGAGCGCGACGGTTCCGCAACGGCCCGTTAACGGCCCCCGCCCTAGTGTTACGTCCCCGGCCCCGGACCGCGGAACGGCCATGCCCACCCCGCGCGGACTCATCGCCTCGAAGACCCTCGTCCCGCCCGTCGCGGCGGGCATCATCGCGCGCCCGCGGGTGCTCGGCACGCTCGCCTCCGCCGCCGACGGCCGCCGGATCCTGGTGGTGGTGGCGCCCGCCGGCTCGGGCAAGACCACCGCCGTCTCCCAGCTGGTGGGCTCGCGCCCGGGCCCGCATGCATGGCTCTCGCTGTGGGAGTCGGACGACGGGCCGGGGCGCTTCACGACCTACCTGGCGGCCGCGATCGCCGCGATCGATCCGGGGGCGGCGGAGCGCACGCGCCACCTGCTGGAGGACGGGCTCGCGCCGGAGGACTGCGCCGCCATCCTGGGCGAGCAGCTGCCGGCGGGGGCGACGGTGGTGATCGACGACCTCCACCACGTCGAGGCCCGCGCCGCCGTGCTGCGGGCGCTGCGGGCGTTCCTGGACGCCGCGTCGGAGGACGCGCTCATCGTGCTGGTGTCGCGGCGGCTGCTCCACGTGGACCTGGGGCGCGACCTGCTCGCGGGCCGCGTGGGGGGCGTGTCGGAGGAGGAGCTGGCGTTCCGGCCGGACGAGGTGGCCGCCCTGCTCGTCGCGCGCGGGCTGCCGGGCAGCGCGGACGAGATCGCCGCGGCGTCGGGTGGGTGGGCGGCCGGCATCGTGTTCGACGCCCTCCGCGGCGGCCCGGCGCAGGCGGCGGGCGGCGCCGACGACCCCTTCTTCGCGTACCTCGGGTCGGAGGTGCTCGACGCCCTCCCGCCCGACCTGCGCGACGCGGTGGTGCGGAGCGCCCTGCTCGACGTGGTGACCCCCGCCCGGCTCGCGACGCTGCTGGGGGTGCCGTCGGCCGACGAGACGTTCAGCGCGATCTGCCGCCACCACCTGCCGGGGACGGTCGACGGCGAGGGCCTGCGCCACCACCCGCGTTTCCGGGAGTTCCTGCTCGCGGAGCTGCGCCGCGGCGAGGCCGGCGACCTCAGCGAGCTGCGGGCCCGCTACGGCCGGGCGCTGCTGGCCGAGGACCAGCCCGAGGAGGCCGCCGACGCGCTGCTGGGGGCCGGGGAGCTGCGGGAGGCGGAGGACGTGGTGGCGGCGGCGGCGGGCGCGCTGATGCGGCGGGCCGACTGGGACAAGGTGCTGCGCTGGTGCGACGTCCTGGGCGAGGCGACGCTCTCCCGGCGCCACGACCTGCGCGGCATCCAGGTCCGCAGCCTGCTGATGAGCCGCCGCCAGGACGACCTGGAGGAACTGGTGCGGCGGATGCGCGCCACCGGCGAGTTCGACCGGCTGCTGGTGGAGGCGCCCGACGTGGCGGCGTGGGCGGCGTGGGGGCTGCACATCTCGGGCGACTGGGCGGGGATGCTCGCGCTGACGCCGCCGGCCGACGCGACGCGGCGGGCGCGGGTGATCCGCTTCATCGCCGGCACCGCGCTGGGCGACGAGCCGCCGGCCGGCTTCGCCGGCGACGAGCTGGACCGCACCTGGCCCCTGCACGTGGCCCTCCAGTCGGCGTTCTACTACCGCGGCGAGTTCGCGGCGGTGGAGCGCCTGGCGTGGGCGGCCCGCGCCCGCGGCCCGGTGACGGCGACGCTGGCGGAGATCTACCGGGTGGCGGTGCTGCGCAACCGCGGCGACCTGTCCGAGGCGCGGGCGGTGCTGGAGGCGGCGGAGGCGCGCATCCGCGCGTCGCGCTTCATCGAGTTCTGGCAGCAGGTGGAGGCCGAGCTGGTGTTCGCGGAGGGCGACCGCGAGCGGGGTCTGCGGCTGATCCGCGCCGCCCGCGTCACGTCGCGCCACCACGGCTACCGCCTGGCCGACCGCGCGGTCTTCGCCGTCATCGAGGGGCGCATGCTGACCCGGCTCGGTCGCCTGCCGGAGGCCGTGGAGGCGCTGGGGGGCGCCCGCGCGTGGTGCGGTGCCCGGGGCCTGCACCTGTTCCGCGAGTGGGCCGACACGTGGTACACGATCGCCCACCTCGGCCTGGGCGGCGACCCGGACGAGGCGCACGCGCTGCTGGCCTCGGCGGCGGCGGGGATGAAGCGCGCCGGGCGGCGTCTGGAGCTGCCCACGGCGCTGGTGGCGCTGGCCGAGGCGTCGTGGCGCCGCGGCGACGAGGCGGGGCACGACGCCGCCGCCGACGCCGCCCATGCCGCAGCGGTGGCGATGGGCACCCTCGGCCCGCTGCTGACGGCGCTGGAGGCGCTGCCGGAGGTGCTGGCGCGCCGCATCGACGCGGCGCCCGCCGACGACGCGGTGTGGCGCGGCCTGGCCGGCGCGGGGTGGTCGGCGCCGGGGAGGGCGAGCCTGGACGACGCGCGCCTGGTGGTGCGCACGCTGGGGCGGGCCGCGATCGAGCGCGAGGGCCGCCCGCTGCCGGGCGTGTCGCCGAAGGCGGTGGAGCTCGCGGCGGTCGTCGCGCGCGCCGGGCCGGCGGGGGTGCCGCGCGCGGAGGTCGCCGAGGCCCTCTTCGAGGGGAGCATCGACAGCGCCAACTACCTGCGTCAGCTGGTGCACCGCCTGCGGCGCGCGCTGCCGGCGGGGGTGACGCTGGAGTCGGGCGACGGGCGGCTGTCGCTGCGGCCGGCCGACGCGGTGGTGGCGGAGGACGGCGCATTGGAGGCCCTGCTGGCGCGGGCGCGGCGTGAGGTGGGCGACGCCCGCCAGGCGACGATCGAGGCGGCCCTGGGCCTGGCGGCCCACGGGCCGTACCTGCCGGGCGCCGACGGCGACGCCGCCGGGGAGCGGCGCGGCCTGCTGGCCGGCCGGGTGGCGGATGCGCTGCGCGAGCACGCCTCGACGCTGCTGGCGGCCGGGCGTGCGGCGCGGGCGGCGACGGCGGCGGCGGGGGCGGTCGCGGCCGAGCCGTACCGCGAGGACGGGTGGCGCCTGCTGAGGCGCGCGCGGGCGGCGGCGGAGGGCCCGGCGTCGGCGGTGGAGCCGTTCCTGGAGTGCCGGGACGCCCTGGCCGAGCTGGGGCTGCAGCCGTCGGCGGAGACGGTGGCGCTGCTCGAGCGCCTCCGGGACGGGGCCGCGACGGCGCGTTAACGGGGACCGGCCTAGCGTCGGTGGCGGACCTGGCCCCGCCTCGAGGAGGACCCCGATGCCCGGCATCCCCGGACGTCTCGCACCCGACCGGTTCGGCTTCTCCATGCCCCCGGGCGACCCGCCGTTCGACCGGCCGCCGTACTACTACCGCGGCATCGAGATGATGGCGTTCGCCTACGAGACCGACGATGACGCCGCCGCCGCCATCGTCCCGGAGGGGCTCGTGATCGCCCACTCCCCGGCGATCGCGCAGCTCATCTTCACCAACTTCCACTTCTCCACCCTCGGCGCCTACACGGAGGCGATCCTTGGCGTGAGCTGCCTGTGGGAGGGCGAGCCGGTCACGTACTGCTCCAACCTGCTCGTCACGAACGAGGTGGGCCTGATCGGCGGGCGCGAGCCCTACGGCTTCCCGAAGCTGTTCGGCGAGGTCGAGTGGGTGAAGGAGCACGAGATCATCTCGGCGTACGCCGAGCGGCCGAAGGGCAAGCGCATCTGCACCGGCGTGATGCGGCCGCGCGACATCCTGGCCCCGGACGACGTCGTGACCCCGCCGCTGGTGACGCTGAAGATCATCCCCAGCCCGGAGGAGGGCGCGCCGCCCGAGGTGTGCGAGCTGGTGAAGACCCCGATCGACTTCGAGCTGATCGTGGGCTCCGACGGCCGCGGCGAGGCCTTCTCCGGCCCCGGCAACGTCACGTTCGACTCGCCCTCCGCCGTGGACCCGTGGCACCGGATGCCGGTGCGCCGCATGGTCGCCTCCAGCTGGGGCCGCTACAACTTCGTGCTGCCCTTCGGCGAGGTCATCAAGCGCTACGAGGTCACGAGGACCGCCGAGCCCGTCGCCCCCGCCGACGACCCCGTCGTCGCCGCCGGGGCCTGAGCCGGACCACCCCGCCGCCGGGGGCCGGGACCCCCGGCGGCCGGGTCCGCACCACGACTCGGAGCCGGGGTCAGCGCCTCCGGAGCCTCCCGGCGACGGTGACGACCCCGGCCAGGAGGGCCAGCGTCAGGAGGAGGGCGACCAGGGGGAGCGCGAAGGCGAGGACGGTGAGGACGAGGGAGCCGACGTCCTCGCCCAGGGACAGCACCGGGTTGCCGATCCCGGCGGTCGAGGCGGTGGAGGCGGGACGGATGGCGGCGCGGGCGCCGTGCAGGGTCTCCGCGGTGGCGGCGCCCAGGATCGCGGCGACGGCGACGGGGATGCCCGTGTCGACCCCCGTCTGGCCCACGAACAGCATCGCCCCCGCCACCGGGTGGATCACCACGCCCGCCAGGTGGAGCAGGTGGTCGACGCCCGGGATCTTGTCGCCCACCAGGTCGGCGACGAGCAGGACGGCGAGCACGGCGATGCCCGCGTTCGACGACAGCCCGCCGAAGGGATCGCCCAGATCGACCACGTCCAGGCGCTCCAGGACGGCGCCGATCAGCAGTGGCAGGTACGCGTTCAGGCCGGCCGCCGCCGACAGCCCCACGGCCGCGAACACGCTTGCGATCGGCGCGGCGAGCTCCATGGGACGGGTTTCTATCGTCCCGGTCCGCTAGCGTCGCGTGGATGGCGAAGGACGCCGAGAGCCTGGAGCTGGACGCGGGCGGCCGGACGGTCGCCATCAGCAGCCCCGGGAAGGTGATGTTCCCGGAGCACGGCGAGACCAAGGCCGACCTGGCCCGGTACTACCTCGCCGTCGCCGAGCCGCTCATGCGCACCGTCCGCGACCGGCCCACGCTGCTGCAGCGCTTCCCGAACGGGGCCACCGGGAAGTCGTTCTTCCAGAAACGCATCCCCGAGTCGGCGCCCGACTGGCTGGAGACCACCACCGTCTCCACCCCCAACGGCACCACGTCGCGCGCGATCGTGATGGCCGACATCGCCCACGTCCTGTGGGCCGCGAACCAGGGGTGCCTCGGGTTCCACCCGTGGCCGTACCGCGCGCACGACCCGGAGCACGCCGACGAGCTGCGCATCGACCTCGACCCCTCCCCCGGCGTCACGTTCCCCATGGTGCAGGAGGCCGCGACCGAGGTCCGGGCGTTCCTGGGGGAGGAGGGGATCACCGCCTTCCCCAAGACCACCGGCAACCGCGGCCTGCACCTCTACGTCCGGGTCGAGCCGGGCTGGGACTCGTTCGGGGTGCGCCAGGCGGCGGTGTCGGTGGCGCGCGAGATGGAGCGCCGACGCCCCGACCTGATCACCGGGGCCTGGTGGAAGGAGGAGCGCGGGGCGCGCGTCTTCGTCGACTTCAACCAGAACGCCCCCCACAAGACCGTGTTCGGCGCGTGGTGCGTGCGCGCGCGGCCCGGGGCCCAGGTGTCGACGCCGTTCGCGTGGGACGAGCTGGACGACGTCGTCCCGGATGAGCTCTCCATCCGCACCGTCCCCGCCCGGCTGGCGGAGCGGGGCGACCCGTGGGCGGCGATCGACGACGTCCCCCAGGCGATCGGGCCGCTCGTCGACCGCTACCGCGCCGCCCTGGCGAGGGGCATCCCCGACAACCCGTGGCCGCCCGTCTACCCGAAGATGCCGGACGAGGCGCCCCGCGTGGCCCCCAGCCGCGCGCGCAAGCCGGCGGAGTAGTTGAGCGAGGAGGCGCTCCGCGAGGCCGAGCGGGAGGCGATCCTCGAGGCCGCGCCGTTCGCCGTCGGGGTGGTGCTCGCGCTCACCGCGCTCGCCGTTGTGAGCGCCCACGCCGGCTGGGAGCTGTTCGACGGCGTCGGCTGGTGGCTGTGGGCGGTCACCGCCGGCGCGTGGGGGCTGCTGGCGCTGGTGCTCCTGATGGGCCTCCGCACCACCGTGGGCCCCCGGGACGTGCGCCGCCGGCTGGTGCAGACCCTCCTCGGCGTGGCCGTGCTGATGAGCGTCGTCCAGACGGCGCTGCTCGTCGCCTCGCTCGTCAACGCCACCGACGTCCGGGTGACCGGCCCGCAGCTGCTCATGAGCGGCGCCACCATCTGGTTCTCCAATGTCGTGGCGTTCGGGCTGACGTTCTGGACGATGGACGCCGGCGGCCCGGTGCGGCGGGCGGTGGCGCAGACGCGGACGCCGGTCGACTTCTACTTCCCCCAGGACACCGACGACCTCCGCGGACACGGATGGACGCCGCACCTGGTCGACTACCTATACGTGTCGCTCACCAACGCCATCGCGTTCAGCCCCACCGACACGATGCCGCTCAGCCGCCGCGCGAAGGGGCTCATGGGCCTCGGGGCGCTGGTGTCGGCGATCACGCTGCTGCTGGTGGCCGCCCGGGCGGTGAACATCCTCGGGTGAGAGGCTGCGGCGGTGCCGGACGACCCCCGTACCGCCGCGATCCTCGACGCGATCCGCGCCATCCCGAAGGGGTTCGTGCGCGCCTACTCCGACGTGGACCCCGTCGCGCCGCGGATGGTGGGGCGCATCCTCGCGACCACCGACGCCGACGTCCCCTGGTGGCGGGTGCTCCGCGCCGACGGCTCCGTGCCGAAGGGGGCGCGCCAGCTCGACCTGCTGCGGCGCGAGCGGGTGCCGATGCGCGGCGCGCGGGTGGACATGGCCGCCGCCCGCTACCCCCCGGCGCCGCCGGGACCCCCGCCCCCCGCGCCGGCGCGGCGATGGTCGCTGCCGGCGGCGATCGACGCGGTCGCGGCCGCCGACCCGGCGATGGACGCGCTCGTCTCGCGGGCAGGACCCATCGCCCACCGCCCCACCAACCCCGACGGCCACTTCGGCGCGCTGGTGCGCTCCATCGTGTTCCAGCAGCTCGCCGGCGCGGCGGCGAGCGCCATCCACGGCCGCGTCCGCGCGCTGGTGCCCGGTCCGCTCGACGCCGCGTCGCTCGCCCGCGTGCCCGACGCCGACCTGCGGGCCGCCGGCCTGTCCGGGGCGAAGCTGGCCTCGCTGCGCGACCTGCAGGCGAAGGTGCTGGACGGCACCGTCGCGATGGACGACGCGCCCACCCTGCCCGACGAGGAGGTCATCGCGCGGCTGGTCTCGGTGCGCGGCATCGGCCGCTGGACGGCTGAGATGTACCTGATGTTCGAGCTGCGGCGGCCGGACGTCTGGCCGGTGGACGACCTGGGCGTGCGCCAGGGCTACGGCCTGGTGTTCGGCGTCGAGCCACCGCCGCCCGCCCGCCGTCTCGGCCCCCTCGGCGACCGCTTCCACCCATACCGCTCTGTCGCGGCGCGCTACATGTGGGAGGCCGTGGCGCTCCATCGTGCCGACGGCGGCACGGAGCTGCGCTGATGCCGCGACGGAGTGCGGGTCTGCTGCTGTGGCGGGCCGGGCCGGACGGCATCGAGGTGCTGATCGGCCACATGGGCGGCCCGTTCTGGGCGCGGAAGGATGACGGCGCGTGGTCGATCCCGAAGGGCGAGTACGACGACGGCGAGGATCCCCTCGCCGCGGCGCTGCGGGAGTTCGCGGAGGAGCTCGGCGCCCCGCCGCCCGAGGGCGACGACGTCCCGCTGGGGGAGTTCCGCCAGTCCAACGGCAAGGTCGTCACGGTCTTCGCACGGGAGGGCGACTTCGACGCGTCGGAGATCCACGGCGACACGTTCGAGATGGAGTGGCCGCCGCGCTCCGGCCGCACCGCCACCTTCCCCGAGATCGACCGCGCCGCGTGGATGACGCTCGACGCGGCGCGGCCGAAGCTCGTGGCGGGTCAGATCCCGGCGCTCGACGCGCTGGCCGCCGCCGCCGGCGGCGGCGGCTGACTCACCCCCGCGCGGCGGCGATCATCGCAATGATGCCGCGGAAGCCGAGGCCCTCCGACGCCGCCGCCATGTCGCCGTCGGCCAGCTGTGCCGCAGCGCGCCGGAGGTCCGCCATCACCCGCCCGTAGAGGGCGGCCCCCAGGCTGATGCGCTTCACACCGGCCGCCTGCAGCTCCGCCACCGGCACCGGCCCCTCCATGGTGCCGACCACCACGTTGACGGGCTTCGGCGCGACCGCCCGCACGATCGCCACGACGTCCGCCATCGTCGGGGGGAAGGGCGCGTAGAGGACGTCGGCGCCGGCCTCGGCGAAGGCCGTGAGGCGCCGGATGGTGTCGTCGATGTCGTGACGCCCGTGGACGTGGTTGTCGGTGCGCCCCGTCAGGACGATCCGGCCCGCCGCCACCCGCGCCGCGGCGGCGACCCGCGCGACGGCGTCGTCGAAGTCCCGGATCGGCGCCTCAGGGTCGCCCGAGGTGTCCTCCACGCCGATCCCCGCGAGCCCGGCGCCGATCGCCGCCTCCACGGTGGCGGCGACGGCGTCGGGCGTGTCGCCGTATCCGTCCTCGAAGTCGCCGTTGACCGGCAGACCGGTCACGTCGCCCAACAGGACCGCGTGCGCCAGGTGCTCGTCCCGGCTCACGGCGTGGCGCCCGTCGATGCGCCCCAGGGACGCCGCATGAGCCGCGGAGGACGTGCCGATCGCCTCGAAGCCGGCCTCCTTCAGCAGCAGGGCGGAGACGGCGTCCCAGGCGTTCGGCATCACGAACCCCCCGGGCCGGGTGTGGAGCTCGAGGAAGCGCTCATAGCGCTCGGGCTGCGGCGTCACCGGTCGTCTCCTCCTGGGGTTCCAGGACGGAGGATGCCCGACGGCGGCCCGGCAGGGCCGCGCCCGCCACCGCGGCCAGGACCCCCAGGCCGGTCGACAGCCACAGCGCGCCGGCGACGCCGTCGGCGAAGCCGGCCGGAGTCGCGTCGCTGCCGGTCGCCGCGAACACCGCCACGGCGGTCGCGATGCCGAACACGCCACCCAGCTCGCGCATCGTGCTGTTGACGCCGGCGGCGGTGCCGATCGCCTCGGGCGGGACGGCGCTCACCACCGAGTTCTGCGCCGACGGGAAGCACATCGAGATGCCGACCCCCGCCACGATCAGCGGGGCGATCATCGCCGTGTACCCCGCGCCGCGCTCAGCGAGGAGGGCCAGGCACGCCATGCCGCCGGCGTGCAGCAGCGTCCCCGCCACCAGGAACGGGCGCTCGCCGAAGCGGTCCACGAGCACGCCCGCGACCGGCGCCACCACGAACAGGGTGCCCGTCCACGGCAGCAGGCGCAGGCCGGCCTCGAGGGGCCCGGATCCGAGGGCGGCCTGCATGTACTGGGCGAGGAAGAACACGGCGCAGAACAGCGACGCGACGGCGAGGAAGATCGCCGCGTTGCCCGCCGAGAACGCGCGGGCGCGGAAGAAGCCGAGCGGCACCATCGGCGCCGGCGCCCGCCACTCCCAGCCCACGAACAGCCCCAGCAGGACGGCCCCGGCGGCCAGGGCGCCGGTCACCTCGACGCTCCCCCAGCCCGCGGCGTCGCCGCGCACCAGGCCCCACACCACGCCGAGCACGCCCGCCGACACCAGACCCAGGCCGAGGGGATCGAGCCGCCCGCGGGGCCCGCGGCTCTCGGCCATGCCCAGCAGCGCGACCGGCACCAGGGCCAGGCCGATCGGCACGTTCAGCCAGAAGATCCAGTGCCAGTCGAGCGACTCGGCGACGGCGCCGCCGACGAGCGGGCCGCTGGCCACCGCCAGGCCGGTCACGGAGAAGTAGATCCCGAGCGCCATGCCGCGGCGCTCCGGGGGGTACGCGGCGCTGACGAGCGTGAACGACAGCGTCATGATCGCGGCGGCGCCGACCCCCTGGACCGCGCGGGCGGCGATGAGCGCCCCCGCCGACGTGGACAGCGCGCACGCCGCGGAGGCGGCGGTGAACAGGGCCACCCCGCCCGCGAAGGCGCGGCGGCGGCCGATGCGGTCGCCGATCACGGCGGCCGTCATGAGCAGGACCGCGAACGTCAGGTTGAACGCGTTGACGGTCCATTCGAGCTGCGCGAGGGATGCGCCCAGGTCCTCGCGGATGGTGGTGAGCGCCGTGGTCACCACGAGCGTGTCGAGCGCCGCCATGAAGCTGGCGACGGACGCGATGGCCAGCACGGCGGCGGCGCGGCGGTGCGTCGCTGGATGGGGCACGGGAGCCTCCCGGTCGTTTCCCCATCCGATCCGGCTCGGGGGCCGGATCCATCGTGGTCAGTCCGGAGGCTGGTCCCCTGCGACCCGCGCGACGAGCGCCGGGTCCAGGAACGCCACGACCTCGGCCACGCGACCGTCGGGCGCGAGCGTCAGCACCTCGACGGCGTGGGGCGCCCAGCCGCCGCCGGGTCCCGGGTGGCTCGCCACGAACGCGAGCTGGCCGTTGAAGGTCGCCGGCCGCGTACGCCAGCGCCGCCCCGGGGCGAACGGGCGGCGGAGCAGGAACGCGCGGATGTCGTCGCGGCCGCGGTACCAGGTGGGGGTGGGCGGCATCGCGTAGGCGGCGTCGTCCACGAGCATCGCGACCAGTCCGTCGACGTCGCCCTCGTCCCACGCCCGCACCCAGCGGGCCACCGTGTCGCGCACGGCGGCGTCGCCGACGGCGCGCAGCACGGCCTGCTGGCTCCGCTCGGGCAGCGCATCGGCGGCCGTCGCGCGGGCGCGCTGGAGGGCGCTGTGGATGGCGGCCGGCGTGGCGCCGAGGGCCTCGGCGATCTCGGCGGGGGCGTAGCCGAGCACGTCGCGCATCAGCAGCGCGGCGCGCTGGCGCGGCGGCAATCCCTGGAGGGCCGCGACGAAGGCAAGCTCCACCGCCTCGCGCTCCTCGTAGCGCGCCTCCGGCGATGCGGCGCCGTCGCCGACCGCGGCCAGGGCGTCCGGCAGCGGCTCGATCCAGAGCCGCTCGACGGGCGGCGGCGCCAGCGGCGCCGCCGGATAGGCGGCGGCGGTGTGGCCCACGGGCAGCGTCGGATGGGGGCGCCGCTCGAGGGCGCGCAGGCAGACGTTGGTGGCGATCCGGTGGAGCCACGTGCCGAGCGCGCTGCGGCCGCCGAACCGGGGCAGCCCCCGCCACGCGCGGACCAGGGTCTCCTGGAGCGCATCCTCGGCGTCCTGGAGCGAGCCGAGCATCCGGTAGCAGTGGACGAGGAGCGGACCGCGCTGCGGGGCCACCAGGCGCTCGAAGGCGCCGGCGTCGCCGCGGCGGGCGGCGGGGAGCGGGTCGTCGGAGGCGTTCACGGTGATGGTCATGTCCCTACTGACCCGCGGCGGACCCCGGATCCATCGGTCCCCCCCCGCGACCGCCGGTGCGCGACTCATCCCGAGGGGACGATGCGTGGCACTCATCGCGCTGACAGCCTCGCCCACATGACCGACGATCCGCTCGTCGCGCTCGCCGCCGACGCCTTCATCTACGGGTACCCCCTCGTCTACGACATCGGGGAGGTCGCGCGCATCGCGCGCCACGGCCTCGGCGCCGTGCCGCCGACCCCGCTCAACAGCTTCGGCCACGCCCGCGCCCTCGCGGGACCGGACGAGACGTTCGTGTCCATCAACAACGACACCCTCTACTCGATCGCCAACGTCGACGCGAGCGGCGGGCCCATCCGCCTCGAGGTGCCCGACGCCGCCGGCCGCTACTACGTGATGCAGTTCGTCGACGCGTGGACGAACAACTTCGCCTACGTCGGCCACCGGGCCACCGGGACGGGAGCCGCGAGCTTCCTGCTGGTCCCGCCGGGCTGGGAGGGCGACCCGCCCGCCGATGCCACCGTGATCCGCCTGCCCACCGCGGTCGCGTCGATCGTGGGGCGCTGGGCGGTCGACGGCGACGACGACCTGCCCGCCGTGCACGCGCTGCAGGACGCCCTGACGCTGACGCCCACCGCGCCGGGCGACGGATTGCCCCTGCCCGCGCCGGGCGTGTCGGACGACCTGGGGTTCTGGGAGGAGCTGCGCGTGCTGATGCGGGCGTTCCCGCCCGCCGCGCGGGACCAGGCCCACCAGGAGCGCTTCGCGCCGCTCGGGCTGCTGGCGCCCGAGTCGGAGTACCCCATGCCGGGGCCCGCCCTGCACGCGGCCCTCACCGAGGGCCTGGTGGCGGGGCGCGCCCGGCTGGAGGCCGCGCTGAAGGGCGGCGGCTTCGGCATGCAGAACGGCTGGGTGCTGACGTACCACGTCTTCGACTACAACCTCGACTTCTTCGAGGTGGGGGCGCTCGACGACGACGCCTGGAAGCTCCCCGACGACGGGGCGCGCCACCTGCAGCGCGCGGCGGCGGCCCGAGGTGGGCTGTGGGGCAACCACGGCTACGAGGCCGCGTACGCCATGGTCTACGTCGACGGCGACGGCGCGCCGCTGGACGGGGCGAACCGCTACGAGCTGCGCTTCGCCCAGGAGCCGCCGAACGGGGCCTTCTGGTCGGTGACCATGTACGACGCGCAGGACTTCCACCTCGTCGCCAACCCCATCGACCGCTACTCGATCGGCGACCGGACGCGGGGCCTGGAGCGCGGCGCCGACGGGTCGCTCACGATCACGATGTCGCACGAGGAGCCGGGCACGCCGGAGGGGCGGGCCAACTGGCTGCCCGCCCCCGCCGGCCGGTTCCGCCCGCTGCTGCGGATCTACGAGCCGGGCGACGCCGTGCTCGACGGCGCCTACGAGCTGCCGCCGGTCGTGCGCCTGGACTGAGGCGCACGACCGGGGCGGGGCGGGGCGGGGGGCGGCCGGTCCCGTCCCCCCGCCCGATCCGGGGCGCGTGCCCCGCTAGGCGGTGCGGCGCCGCAGCGTCGCCGCCGCCAGGGCCAGCGCCGCCACCGCGGAGCCGGCCACGACCAGCACGTCCACCATCAGGTCACCCGTCCAGGAGGACGAGGTCGACACGTGGCTGAGGCCGTCGTAGGCGTAGGTCATCGGAAGGGCGTCGGAGATCCAGCGCAGCCCGTCGGACATCTCGGCCCGTGCGGCGAACAGGCCGCAGAGCACGATCTGGGGGAGCAGGAAGGCCGGCATGAACTGCACCGCCTGGAACTCGCTCGACGCGAACGCCGAGGCCAGGAGGCCGAGCGCCATGCCGAGCACCGCGTTCAGGACCGCGAACGCGATGGCGAGCGGGACCGAGCCGGCCACGTCGAGGCCGAGCAGGCCGATGGCGACCGTGGAGACGGCGACCGCCTGGACCGTCGCCACCGCGGCGAACGCGAGGCCGTAACCGAGCAGGATGTCCAGCTTCGACGAGGGGAGCGTCATGAGGCGCTCGAGCGTGCCGGAGCTGCGCTCCCGGAGCATCGCGATCGACGTGATCAGGAACATGATGACGAGGGGGAAGATGCCGACGAGGGGCAGGCCGATCCGGGCCCACGTGTCGTCGCCGACGACGTACTTGATGAGGGTCACCAGGACGCACGGGATCACGATGATCATCCCGAGCGTGCGGTGATCACGACGGAGCTGGGTCAGCACCCGGCCGGCCGTGGCGAATGTGAGCGAGAGGTTCATGCCATCGCCTCCTCGGTCTCGGCCACCAGGTCGAGGAACGCGTCCTCGATGGCGTCGGTGCCGGTGCGCTCGCGCAGCGCGTCCGGCGTGCCGGTGGCGATGATGCGGCCGTCGCGCATCAGCACGAGGCCCTCGCAGCGGTCGGCCTCGTCCATGACGTGGCTCGACACCAGCAGGGTGGTGCCGCCGTCGGCCAGGGTCTGGAACAGCTCCCACAGGTCGTGCCGCAGCACGGGGTCCAGGCCGACGGTCGGCTCGTCCAGCACCAGCAGGCCGGGCCGGCCGAGCAGCGCGGCGGCGAGCGACACCCGCACCCGCTGGCCGCCGGAGAGGCGGGCGGCGGGACGGTCGGCCCACCGGCCGAGGTCGACCGCGGCGACCACCTGGTCGACCTGGCCGGCCGGCGCGCCGATGAGGCGGCCGAAGTAGCGCAGGTTCTCGCGGACGGTCAGGTCGAGGTAGACCGAGGGGGTCTGCGGGACGTAGCCGATCTCGCGCCGCAGGGCGGCGGAGCCGGCGGGGGCGCCGAGCACGGTGACGGTGCCGGACGCGACGATCTGGATCCCCACGATCGCGCGCATCAGGGTGGACTTGCCGCACCCGGACGGGCCCAGCAGCCCGATGATGCTCCCGCGGGGGACGTCGAGCGAGATCCCGTGGAGCACGGGGTCGCCGCCCCTTGTGACGCGGAGGTCACGGACCTCCACGGCGTTGCCGGTCATGCTGCCTCCTTCGTGACGCCGGCCGGGGCCGGTCGGTCGGGGTCGTTGCTGTCGGGTCCACCCTGGCCCGGCGGCGCAGGCCATCGCCTCGGGTGTTGTCACCTAGGCGGTGCGGTTGGGTGATCCGCCCGCCGGGTCGCCGAGGGGCTGGGGATGCCCCAGTGAGCCGAGCTGGGTGATGTCCCACGGGAAGACCGCCGAGGCGGCCCAGTCGGCGGCCACGCGCATGCGCCGGCGGCGCAGCGGCAGGCGGTTGAGGTGGTACGTCCGGGCCATCAGCCAGGCGGGGAACCCGCGCAGGTGGAGGCCGGCGACCTCGGCGATCGCGCTGTGGCGCCCGAGGAGCGCCATCTGGCCCCGCGTGCGGTAGGCGTACGGCAGCGGCGGCCGGCCGCGCCGCTCCCGGCGGATGTTCCGCGCGAGGCGCCGGGCCTGGCGCAGGGCGTGCTGGCAGGTGGGCGGGTCGATCGCCGCGGGCGTCGCGGCGTTGGGGACGCGGGCGGCGTCGCCGAGGGCGTGGATGCGCTCGCGGCCCTCCACCCGCAGGAACCGGTCGACCACGATCCGGCCGGTCTCGTCCACCGGCAGGCCCAGGGCGGCGCCGAGGCCGCTCGGGGCGACGCCGGCCGACCAGACGAGCGTCTCGGTGGCCACGTCGGTGCCGTCGGAGAGGACGGCCCGGCCGCCCTCGGCGGACAGGAGCCGCGCGCCGGTGTGGATCTCGATCCCCCGGCGCGTCAACTGGCGCGTCGCGTACTCGCCGAGCCGGCCGGGCACGGACGCCAGGATCCGCGGGGCGGCGTCGGCCAGGATCCAGCGCTGGCGGGCCCCCGCCAGCCGGGGATACGAGCGGAGCGCGTGCTGCACCAGCTCGTGGAGCTGGGCCACCGCCTCCACGCCGGCGTACCCGCCGCCGACGAACACGAAGGTCAGGTGGCGGTCGCGGTCGTCGGGCGGCGCGGCGTCGGCCTGGTCGAGGCGGTGGAGCACCGTGTTGCGCAGGTGCACCGCGTCCTCGATCGTCTTGAAGCCGACGGCCCGCTCGGCCAGGCCGGGCACCGGCAGCGACCGGGAACCGGCGCCGGGCGACAGGACCAGCCGGTCGTACGCGACGTCCACCGTGCCGGTGTCCGTCACCACGGTCAGCACCCGCGCGTCCTCGTCCAGGCCCGCGGCGGCGCCGAGGATCAGGTCGGCGTGGGGGCACATCTGCCGCAGGGGCATCACGACGTGCCGGGGCTCGACCGTCCCCGCCGCCACGTCCGGCAGCAGCGGGGTGTAGAGCATGAAGTTCTCGGGGGAGACGATGGTGGCCCCCGCCCGCCCGGCCATGCGGGCGAGCGAGGCGCCGGCGAAGCCGCCGCCCACGATGAGGAGGCCGCCCCGGGCGGGGCGCGCATCCGTGCGCGCCCGCTCGGGGGATGCCGTCATGACGGCGTTCACGACGCCGCTCCGGCGGGGACCCGCTCCGGCTGCTCGGCCGGCTCGGGGTGGTCGGTCGCGGCCGGCTCCTCGACCTCGTCCTCCTCGTCGGGGGGCTCGATGGTGAGGTTCGGCAGCACCCGGTCCAGCCACTTCGGGATGTACCAGGCGCGGCGGCCGAGCAGGTGCATGATGGCCGGGACCATCAGCATCCGGATGATCAGGGCGTCCACCAGGATCGCGACGCCCAGGCCGAGGCCGAACGACTTGACGGTGCGGTCGTCGCTGAGCAGGAAGGCCCAGAAGACGACGCCCATGATGATCGCGGCGGCCACGATGACGCGGCCGACGCCCTTCACGCCGCGGGTGATGGACCCGTGCGCGTCGCCGTCCTTCACGTACTCCTCACGGATGCGGGAGGCCAGGAAGACCTCGTAGTCCATCGCCAGGCCGAACAGGATCGACAGGACGATCACCGGGAGGAACGAGGCGGTCGGGCCGGTGGTGTCCAGGCCCGTGAGGCCCTGCAGCCAGCCCCACTGGAACACGGCGACCAGGGCGCCGAAGGCGGCGAGCGCCGACAGCAGCGTGGTGACCGCGGCCTTCAGGGCGACGACGACGGAGCGGAACGCCATCGTCATGAGCAGGAAGATCACGCCAATGACGAAGGCCAGGAACAGCGGGACGCTGCTGATGATCTTCGAGGCGACGTCCTCGTTGGAGGCCGTCTCGCCGCCGACGTGCGCGGTGGCGGTGGAGCCCGCCAGGGTCGCCGGGATCACGGTGTCGCGCAGGGTGTGCACGAGGTCGGCGGTCTCGGACGACTGCGGGGCGGTGGTCGGGATCACGGCGATCTGGGCGGTGTCGCCGGCCTGGTTGATCGAGGGCTCGGCGACGGCGGCCACGCCGTCGGTGGTGGCGAACGCGGCGGCCAGGTCCGCGGTGGCCTGGGCGTCGCTGCCCTGGTCCACGGCCACCAGCAGCGGGCCGTTGAAGCCGGCGCCGAAGCCCTCGGCCAGCAGGTCGTACGCCTTGCGGGTGGTGGTGTCGGGCGGGTTGGTGCCGGCGTCCGCGGTGCCCATGTTCAGGCTCAGGACCGGGATCGCCATGGTCAGGACCACGGCCAGGGTGGCCACCAGGACGGTCTTCGGGCGGCGCTCGACGAAGTTCGCGACGCGGGAGATGCCCCGGTTCGGCTTCGGCGGGCGCTGCGTGCGGGCCCACGGCATCCGCAGGCGGTCGATCTTGTGGCCGACCTTGGAGAGCATGGCCGGCATGAGCGTCACGGCGGTGGCGACGGCGACCAGCACGGCCAGCGCGGTGCCGTAGCCCATCTTCGCGACGAACGGGATCCCCACGAGCGCCAGGCCCGAGATCGAGATCGCCACGGTGGCGCCGGCGAACACGACGGCCCGGCCGGCGGTGGAGCCCGCGACGGTCGCGGCCTCGCGGGGGTGGCGGCCCTTCGCCAGCTCCTGGCGGAACCGCATGACGATGAACAGCGAGTAGTCGATCGCCACGCCCAGGCCGATCATCACGGCCAGGATCGGGGTGGTGGTGTTGAAGTCGGTGAACGCCGCGGCGATGGTCAGCAGCGACATCGCGGTGCCGATGGCGACGATCGCCAGGGTCATGGGCAGCGCCATCGCGACGGCGGTGCCGAGCACGATGAGCAGCACGATGATGGCGGCGGCGAAGCCGAGGACCTCGCTGGTCTGCGACTCGACGGCCTTCGCGCCGATGACGGTGCCGCCGAACTCGACCTGGACGTCGGTGTCGCCGACGGCCGCGCGGACGTCGTCCTCGACGGCCTCGATCTGCGCGTTGTCGAGCTCCCGGGCGGGACGGTCGAACTGGGCCTCGACGAAGCCGATGGTCCCGTCCTCGGACAGGGCGCCGCCCTGGCCGGCGTACGGGTCGCCCACGGCGATGACGCCGGGGATCTCGGCCAGCGCGTGCTGGGCGGACTCGACGGCCTGGCGGCCCTCCGAGGTGTTCAGTCCCTCGTCGTACGAGAAGACGACGCGGGCGGAATCACCGGCCCGCTCCGGGAAGCGCTCGGTCAGGAGGTCGACGGCCTCCTGCGAGTCGGAGCCCGGGATGGTGCTGTTGTTGACCAGCTTGCCGCCGAACGCCGAGGCGCTGGCGAAGATCACGAGGACGAGGGCGATCCAGATGCCGATCGTCCTCCACGGGTGGGTTGCGCACGAGCGCACGAGCCGGGTGAGCACGGTCAGTCCCTTCCGATGGGGATGAGGCGGCCCGTGCGACGGACCGCCGTGATGAGGAGGAGGGCCGCGCCGACGACGGTGGCGCCGGCGGCGGCGTCCAGGAGGTAGTGGTTGCCGGTCGCCACGACCGTGAGGGTCATGACGGCCGGGTGCGCGGCGAAGAACGCGCGCAGGGGGCGCGACCGGGCGGCGCGGAACCCCGCGACGCCGATCAGCAGCGACCAGCCGACGTGCATGCTCGGCATCGCCGCGTAGGGGTTGAAGCTGATGCCCATGAACGAGCCCTCGTCGTGGCCGCCCGACAGGCCGACGGTGTCGGCGATGCCGAGGCCCTCGACGAGGCGCGGCGGCGCCATCGGCAGGAGCACGTGGATCGCTCCCGCGATGGCGACCGACACGAACAGCGCGGTCCTCAGCCACCGGTAGGTGGCGCGGTCCGCGGCGGCGAGCCAGACCAGGGCGACCCCGACCAGGGGGCCGAACCCGAGCATGTAGTAGAGGGACAGGAGATCGACGACGGGGCTGAACCAGTCCTGGATGCGCGCCTCCTGGAAGATCCCGAGGGCGCGCTCCACGTCGATCAGCCCGTGCGCGTTGGACATCGCGGTCGGCTCGGCGCCGATCGCGAATCCGCGGATGGCGAGGTAGGCCCCGTAGAAGGCGACCCACATCAGCAGCTCGCCCGCGATGAAGGCGGTGAGCCGCACGACCCGTGAGCCGGGCCGGGGGAGTGCGATTGCGCGGGCGTCGATCACGCCGCCACCCTGGCCCGGCTCCCCCGGGGGTCGCATCGCGTGATCTCGCCTAGGTGGTCCGGTTCGGTGATCGGCGGGATCGGCGATCCGGGGTGGTCCCGGGCATCCCGCGGGTCATACGATCGCCGCCGTGCTCCATGGTCGCGATGCCGAGCGCGACGCCATCGGCGCGCTCCTCGAGGGGGCGCGGTCCGCACGCAGCGCCGCGCTGGTGATCCGCGGCGAGGCGGGGGTCGGCAAGACCGCGCTGATGGACGACACGCGCGAGCGGGCCTCCGACATGCGGGTGCTCGCGACCCGCGGCATCGAGTCGGAGGCCGAGCTCGCGTACGCCGGCCTCCACGGCCTGCTGCGCCCCGCCCTCGACCGCCTGGACGGCCTGCCCGAGCCGCAGGCGCGCGCGCTCGGCGCCGCGCTGGGGATGGCGGAGGGCGAGGGCCGCGAGCGCTTCCTGGTCTACTCCGCCTGCCTGACCCTGCTCTCGGACCTGGCGGAGCGGCGGCCGGTGCTGTGCCTCGTCGACGACGCCCACTGGCTGGACGCCGCCTCGTCGGAGGCCCTCCAGTTCGTCGCCCGGCGTCTCGGATCCGAGGGGATCGTGCTGCTGTTCGGGGCGCGGGAGGGCGACGTGCGCCGCTTCCCCGGCGACGGCATCGACTCGCTGACGCTCGGCGGGCTCGGCGACGACGCCGCCCGCGCGGTGGTGGCGGAGGCGGCCGGCGACGTGAGCCCGGCGGTGCGGGAGCGGCTGGTCGAATACGCCCGCGGCAACGCGCTCGCCCTGGTGGAGATGCCGGCGGCGATGACCGCGGGGCAGCTCGCCGGAGCGGAGCCCCTCCCCGACGCCCTACCGATGACCCGGCAGCTCGAGGCCGCCTTCGCCAGCCGCGTCGCCCGGCTCTCCCCGCCCACCGAGACGCTGCTGCTGGTCGCCGCCGCCGACGACTCCCAGGAGCTCGGGGTGGTGACGCGGGCGGCGGAGGCGCTCGGCGCGGACGTCGACGCGCTGGACGCCGCGGAGCGCAGCGGCCTGCTGGAGGTGCGCGGCACGCGCCTGGCCTTCCGCCACCCGCTGGTGCGCTCGGCGGTCTACGGGGCGGCGACGTCGGGCGAGCGGCGGGCCGCGCACCTGGCGCTCGCCGCGGCGCTCGACGACGACCCGTCGCGGGCCGACCACCGGGCGTGGCACCTCGCCGCGGGGGCCCTGGGCGAGGACGAAGGGGCGCTGCGCGAGCTGGAGGCCGCCGCCCGGCGTGCCGAGGAGCGCGGCGCCCACCAGGCGGCCGCACGGGCGTGGACGCGCGCCGCCGAGCTCACGCCCGGCGGGCCGGACCGCGCGGCCCGGCTCACCCACGCGGCGCGCGCGCTGAGCCTCGGCGGCCGCGACGCCGAGGCGCTGGCGACGGCCGACGCCGTGGAGACGCGCGACGCCGACCCGCACATGCGGGCGGTGCTCGCCCGGGTCCGCGGAGGGGCGGCCTGGCGCATCGGCTCACCCGCCGAGGCGGTGCCGGAGCTGGTGCGGGTCGCGGCGGAGCTGGCCGACGCCGAGCCCGACGTCGCCGTGGAGTTGCTCATGTACGCCGCCGCGTCGGCCTGGTACGCAGCCGACGCCGGCCCGGCGGCCGACATCGGCGCCGCGATCGACGGCATCGCGAAGGATGGGCTGTCGCCGACGTCGCGCGCCCTCGCGGACGCGGTCCGGGGGTTCATCGCCACCCTCGCCGGCGACCCCGGGCGGGCGGCGCCCGCGCTCCGCCGGACGGTGGCGTGGGGCCGGGGGTCCGACGACGCCCGGCACGTGCTCTGGGCGTCCGGCGCCGCCGTCTGGCTCGGCGATCCCGACACGT
Source organism: Miltoncostaeaceae bacterium (assembly GCA_036826475.1). Classification (GTDB taxonomy): domain Bacteria; phylum Actinomycetota; class Thermoleophilia; order Miltoncostaeales; family Miltoncostaeaceae; genus Miltoncostaea. The sequence continues at coordinate 51,348 of DAISWG010000011.1, forward strand.
TCGAGGAGCTGCTGGTGCGCGGCGCCGAGCTCGCGCGCCCCCGCGGCGAGCTCGCGTCCCTGGCGGAGGCGCTCGCCATCCTCGCGATCCACCGGGCCGTGTTCGCCCAGCGCTACGCCGACGCCGCCGGGCCCGCCGAGGAGGCCGCCGCGCTCTCCCGCGAGATCGGCGCGGAGAACTTCGAGGCGATGGCGATGACGGCGCAGGCCGTGGTCGCCGCCGTGACGGGCCGGCCCGAGCGCGCGCGCGAGCTCGGCGGCGACATCATCGAGCGGTTCCGGCCGCGGATCCAACTGCTCGGCTCGCCGGCGATCTACGCGATGGCGCTCGCCGACATGGGCGAGGGCCGATGGGAGGACGCCTCCCGGCGTCTGGACGGCACCGCCGATCCCGCGGACCCGGCCGCGGTGACGATGGCGCCCGACCGGATGGAGGCGGCCCTGCTGGCGGGGCGGCCCGACCAGGTGCGGGACGCCCTCGCGACGTGGGAGGCGCGAGCGGCGTCGCTGCCCGCCGGCCGGCGGCGCCTGGCCGCGATGCGGGCGCTCCTCGCCGAGGGCGACGAGGCGACGGCCCTGTTCGAGGAGGCGCTCGCCGCCCCCGACGGGTCCCGCCCATTCGACCGTGCGCGGGTGCAGCTCCAGTTCGGCCGGCACCTGCGGCGCCAGGGGCGGCGGGTGGCCGCGCGGGAGCAGCTCCGGGCGGCGCTCGAGGGCTTCGAGGCGCTCGGGGCGGAGCCGTGGGCCGAGCAGGCGCGCGCCGAGCTGCGGGCCTCCGGCGAGACCGCGCGGCGGCGGGTCCCGGAGGCGGCGGACGCGCTGACCCCGCAGGAGCGGCAGATCGCGCGCCTGGTGGCGCAGGGCCTCACCAACAAGGAGGTCGCCGCCCAGCTGTTCCTCTCCCCGCGCACCATCGACGCGCACCTGCGCGGCGTGTTCGCGAAGCTCGGCATCGACTCCAGGAGGGCGCTCCGGGACATCCCGATCCCCACCTGACCGGCGCGAATCGGCAGATGTCGCCGATGCCGGTGGCGGGGGCGGCTCCCATGGGGGCGGCGGCACCCACCCACCAGGAGACCCGCCATGAAGATCTCGGACAAGATGCGCTCGATCCTCGCCGTCACCCTCTGCGGGGGCGCCCTCGCCGGCGGCGCGGTCATCACCGTCAACGCCCTCGCTTTCGAGGACGCGGAGTCGGCGAAGGCCGACGTCTGTACGAGCCTCGAGGACCTGCGCACCACCATCGTGAGCTACCAGGGCCTCAACCCGCTCACGGCCACGAACGACCAGGTCGACGAGGCGTACGACGACATCAGCGGCGCCGTGGACGACCTGGACGAGGAGCTGGACGAGTGGGTCAACGCGTACGACAACCCGCTCACCGAGGCCTACTGGGACCTCTACTACGCGGTCGAGGACCTCGACGGCGACAACACCGCCGCCGAGAACCTCGCCGACCTGGAGGACGAGCTCGCCGCCTACCCGGAGGCGTTCCAGGAGACCTTCGACGGCTCCGGCTGCGACATCCCCGACGAGTCCTGACGGCCCGCGGCCCGGTCCGGCGGCGCATCGACGCCGCCGGACGGGCCGTCGTACGATCCCGCCATGCTCGTCGGCCGGGACGCCGAGCGCTCCCGGATCGGGGCGCTGCTCGATGATGCGCGCGAATCGCTCAGCGGCACGCTGGTGCTGCGGGGCGAGGCGGGCGTCGGGAAGACCGCGCTGCTCGAGGACGCCCGCGAGCGCGCCGCCGACATGCACGTGCTCACGGCCCGCGGCATCGAGTCCGAGGTGGAGCTGCCCTTCGCGGGCCTCCACCAGCTGGTGCGGCCCGCCCTGGACCTGCTGGACCGCCTCCCCGGGCCGCAGGCCACGGCGCTGCGCGGCGCGCTGGGCATGGCCGAGCGGGGCGGCGACGACCGCTTCCTGATCTCCGCCGCCTGCCTGACGCTGCTGTCGGAGCTGTCGGAGCGGCGGCCGGTGCTGTGCCTGGTGGACGACGCGCAGTGGCTCGACACCCCGACGGCCGACGCCCTCGAGTTCGTGGCGCGGCGGCTCGGCGGGGAGGGGATCGCCGTCCTGATCTCGGCCCGCGAGGGCGACGAGCGGCGCTTCGACGGACGCGGGCTGCCCAGCGTCACCGTCGAGGGCCTGGCCCCGGAGGACGCGGCCGCCCTGGTGGAGGAGCGCGCCGGGACCGCGCTGGCGCCGTTCGTGCGCGCGCTGATCGTGGAGCAGGCGGGCGGCAACGCCCTGGCCCTGTCGGAGATGCCCGCCGTCCTCAGCCGGGCTCAGCTCGCCGGCGAGGAGCCGCTCCCCGACACCCTGCCCCTGCCGGGGGCCATCGAGCGCACGTACCTCGACCGGGTCCACGCGCTCCCCGACGACGTGCAGACGCTGCTGCTGGCCGCCGCGGCCGACGACAGCCGACGCGTGTCGCTGGTGATGGAGGCGGCGGAGGCGCTCGGCGCCGGGCCCGAGGCCCTGGACCTGGCGGAGCGCTCCGGGCTCGTGGTGATCAGCGGGCTGCGGATCGACTTCCGCCACCCCCTCGTGCGCTCCGCCGTGTACCAGGGGGCGCCGTCGGGGCGGCGGCGCGCCGCGCACCGGGCGCTGGCCGATGCCCTGGCCGAGGACGGCGACCGGCGCGTCTGGCACCTCGCCGCGGCGGCGCTCGGGCCGGACGAGCAGGTCGCGGCCGCCCTGGAGCGGGCGGCGGACGACGCCCTGGACCGCACCGGGTTCGCGGCGGGGGCGTCTGCGCTCGAGCGGGCGGCCGCGCTCACCCCCGACCAGGACACGCGGCTGCGCCGCCAGCTCCGCGCGGCGGAGGCCTACTGGCGCTCCGGGCACGGCGAGCATGCGCGGCGCCTGTTGGCCGGCGTGGTGCAGGAGGCGCAGGACCCGCTGCTGCGCGCCGACATGCTCCACCTGCTCGGCCACATCCAGCACCTGGGGGGACCGTCGATGCCCGCCCACGACCTGCTCCGCGACGCCGCGGTGCTGGTGGAGGGGCGCGACCCGGAGCGGGCCACCCGGATCCTGTCCGACGCGTTCGAGGCGGCCCTGTATGCGGGCGACCCCGCCGCATGCCTCGACGCCGCCCGCCGCGCCCGCGCCCTGGCGCCGCGCGACGGGGGCGTCGCCGACTTCCTGGCCGACCTGGACATGGGCGAGGCGCTCTTCATCGGCGGCCTGTGGCGCGACGGCGTCCCGATGTTCGAGCGCGCCGCGGAGGTCTTCGCCGCCTCCCCGGAGCTGGCGGCCGACCCCTATCTGACCACCCGCGGCGTCATCGGGATCTGCTGGTTGGAGCGCTGCGCCGAGGCCCGCCCGCTGGTGCAGGGGGCGGTGGCCGCCGCCCGCGCGCGCGGCGCCGTGGCGATGCTGCCGTACACGCTCTTCATGGCGGCGTGGGCGGCCCGCCGGACGGGCGACTGGGAGGACGCGGTCACCACCGCCACGGAGGGCGTCGTGCTGGCCCGCGACCTCGGCCAGGAGACGATGGTGTTCGAGAACCTGTTCGAACTGGTGGTCATCGCGGCGGCCCGCGGCGACGAGGAGACGTTCCGCGCGGGCATCGCCGAGGGCCTCGACATCGCCGAGCGGGTGGGGTCGCACTACCTCCGCGAGGCGGTGCTCGCGCAGACGGGCGTCCTGGAGCTGACGCTCGGGCGGCTGGACCGGGCGGTCGCGGAGTCGGAGGCCAGTGCCGTGCGCCTGCGGGACATGGGCATCCGCGTGAACGAGCTGGTCCCGGTGCCCGACCTGATCGAGGCGCTCGCCCGGCTCGGGCGGATGGAGGAGGCCCGCGCCGCCGTCCCCCGCCTGGCCGAGCACGAGGCGCACCCCCGCACGGGCGAGGCGATCCTGGCGCGCTGCGAGGGGATCGTCGCGGAGGACGCCGCCGAGGCCGACGCCCATTTCGTCCGCGCGCTGGCGCTGCACCCGGAGGACGAGGACGTGTTCGGCCGCGCCCGCACCCGGCTGCTGCGCGGTGAGCGGCTGCGCCGCAGCCGCCGGCGGGTGGAGGCGCGCGAGGAGCTGCGCGCGGCGCTGGCCGCCTTCGAGCGCATCGGCGCGGGCCCGTGGGCCGACCGCGCCCGCTCCGAGCTGCGCGCCTCCGGCGAGACGGCCGTGCGCCGCGACCCGGTCGCCTCCGCCGCGCTCACCCCCCAGGAGCTCCAGGTGGCCCGGTACGTGCAGCAGGGCTTCACCAACAAGGAGGTCGCGGCCCAGCTGTTCCTGTCGCCGCGCACCATCGACGCCCACCTGCGCAACGTGTTCGGCAAGCTCGGCGTGACGGCCCGCTCCCAGCTGCGCGGCATGCCCCTCGGCGCCCCCGACGACGCCCCCGTCCCCGAGCCCTCCCCCTGAGACCGGGCGGGGGCCCCCGGCGGCGTCCAATCGAACGAACCCCAACGTTCATTCGGACCGTGGGGCCGGGTGGGTGGATTCCGGACGGCCCGTTCCACCCCTCGAGGGAGGGGTCCCGAGCTCGTTCACTCGTCGCCGCGCCGGCGTTCAATTGAACGAGCGCCGACGTTCATTTGAACCGCCGCGCGCCAGGCGGGTGAACTCGGGACGACCCTCCAACCCCTCAGTGAAGGGGTTGACGGGCCGTTCACGTGAACGCGACCCGCGCGTTCACTTGGACGCCGGGGCCACCACCGGGGTCGGGGGAACCCTCCGCCAGGGGCGGGCGGCGACCATGTACGCCACGCCGGCCGCCGCGATCAGCAGGAGCAGGAGGGGGGCGGCCCAGACCTGGTACCAGGGGGCGTCCGGCGGCGCGATGGACGTCCGGGGCCACGCGATGTTCACCGTCTCGAACGCGAGCCAGGCGACGGCGAGCAGGTTGACCGGGACGCCCCAGCGGCCCAGGCGGACATGGCCGGCCGGGCGCCAGCGCCCGGAGAGCCGGGCGGCGAGGGCGGCCAGGGCGACCATCAGGAACGCCGCGTAGATCCCGGCGGTGCCGAACGCGATGACCGAGCCGATCGCCGCCGAGTCGAGTCCCAGCAGCATCCCCGCGCAGGCGAGCACGGCCGTCGCCACGGTCGCGCCGATCGGGGCGCCGCGCCGGTTCACCGTCCTCAGGAACCCGCTGGCCGGCAGCACGCCGTCGCGGGCGACCGAGAAGATGGCCCGGGCGGTGATCCCCTGGGCGGCCATGCCGCACGACAGGAACGCGATCAGGGTCAGCGCCGCGAACGGCCGGGACGCCCACGAGCCGAACGACTCGGCCACCGCCGTCCCCACCGGGTCGGTGTCGGCCCCCGCCGCCACCGCCGCCGGGTCCGGGTGCGCCAGGGTCACCGCCACCGCGTTCAGGATCACGATGCCCGCCACCAGCAGCAGCGCCGTCCACACCGCGCGGGGCACGTGACGGGCGGCGTCCACCGTCTCCTCCGACGTGAGCCCGCACGCGTCGAACCCCAGGAACACCCATCCCGCCACCGCCAGCGCCGCCAGCATCGCCGCCGCCGTGGAGCCGCCCGACAGCGACTCGGCGCCGAACGTGTCGAACAGCGCCCCCGCCTCCTGCTCGCGGAAGGCCAGCAGCAGCACGACACCCACCCCGACGGTCGCGACGACCTCCGCGGCGATCCCCGCGGTCAGGACCCGCCGCAGGACGTCGACGCCGCGGGCGTTCACCAGCGCGCACACCACGATCAGCACCATCCCGGTCACCACGATCGCGTTCGCCGTCGGCTCCACCCCGATCGTCACGAGCGCCCACGGCGCCCCCAGGTAGGCGATCGTGGTGTTCGCCGCCGCATAGGCGCACAGCACCACCCAGCCGTTGAACCAGGCGTACCGCGGGCCCACCAGCCGCCGGGTCCACTGGTAGGCGCCGTTCGCCACCGGGAACTCGGACGCCAGCTCCGCGTAGACCGCCAGGAGCAGGCACTGGCCGGCCAGCGCCACCGGCAGCATCCACAGCCACGCCCCGCCGGCGACCGCCATGCCCACCACGACCACCCCGTAGAGGGCGACGACCGGCGAGATCGCCGCGAAGCCGACCACGACGTTGTCGACGCCGCGCAGGCCGCGCCGCAGCTCCTGCTCGTATCCGAGCTCGCGCAGACGCTCCGCGTCGCCCGCGCCCGCCGAGGGGGTCACCGACATGGGCGCCAGCGTATGTCGGCGACTTTCGCCGATGCGACCGCCCATCGCCCCGGCGCACGATGCCCACGTACCGCACCCCTCCCCGAGCGAGGCCACCGTGAGCACCTCCACCGATCGCGTCACCACCGACCCGATGCGCGTCTACCTCGACCAGATCGGCCGTCATCCACTGCTGAGCGCCGACGAGGAGCGCCGCCTGGCGCGCCTCGCCCACGCCGGCGACCCCCGGGCCCGCGAGCGCCTGGTCGAGTCGAACCTGCGGCTGGTCGTCGCGATCGCCCGCCGCCACGTCCGCCGCGGCGTGGAGCCCCTCGACCTCATCCAGGAGGGCAACATCGGCCTGATGGAGGCGGCGACCCGGTTCGACCCGTCCCGCGGCGTCCGCTTCGCGACCTACGCGGCATGGTGGATCCGCAGCAGCATCCGCCGCGCCGCGACGGCCGAGACCGGTCCCATCCGGCTCCCCGACCGCGTGCTCGACGCGATCGTGCGCGTCCGCGCCGCCGAGCGCGAGCTGGAGCAGCGCCTGCGCCGCGCCCCCACCCTCGCCGAGGTCGCCCGCGAGAGCGGCCTGAGCGCCGAGGCGGTGGACACTGCCCGCCGTGCCGCCCGCCCGCCCGTCGAGCTCGACGCCCCCGTGGCCGCCGACGGCGACGCGACCGTCGCCGACATGATCGAGGACCCCGCCGCGGCCGACCCCGCCGGGAGCGTCGCCGGCCACGAGGAGCTCACCGCCCTCGCGGCGGCGCTCGACGCGCTCGACGAGCGCCCGCGGACCGTCGTGGCCCTCCGCTTCGGGCTCGGCGACGCGGAGCCCGCGACGCTCGGCGACGTCGCCGGCCGCCTGCGGCTCTCCCGCGAGCGCGTGCGCCAGGTCGAGTGCGGCGCGCTGCGCAGCCTCGCCCGCGACCCCGTCCTGCGCGCCGGCGCGCTCGCAGCATGAGCGCCCCCGCCACACCGCGGCGGCACGTCGAGCTGCTGGTCATCGGCGCGGGCCCCGCCGGGCGCCGCGCCGCGATCACCGCCGCGCGCCTCGGCGCGCGGACCGCCGTCGCCGACCGGGGCCCCGCCCCCGCCGGCCTGATCCCGTTCCGCGCCCTCCACGCCGCCGCCGGCGACGCCATCGCCGCCCGCCGCGCCCGCCCCCTGCGCGGCGGGGAGCGCCCCGTCGACCTGGCCGACCTGCTGTGGCGGGCCGACCGCGTCGTCGAGGGCCAGCGCGACGCGGTGCGCGACCAGCTGCGGCGCGAGCGCGTCGAGGTGCTGGAGGGCGCCGCCCGCCTCGCCGGCCCGCACGACGTCGACATCGACGGCCCCCGCGGCACCGCGCGCGTCACCGCCGACCGCATCGTCGTCGCCACCGGCGGCGTCCCCCGGCGTCCACCCGGCTGCGACCGCGACGGCCGCCTCGTGATGGCCCCCGAGGACCTCCCCGCCCTCCCCCGGCTCCCCGCCCGCCTCACCGTGGTCGGCGCCGGCGTCGCCGGCCTGGAGGTCGCCGCCGTGGCGAGCGCGCTCGGCGCGTCGGTCACCCTCGTGGACCGCGGCGGCGAGGCCGCCCCCGAGCTGGACCACGACGTCGTCGCCGCGCTGCTCTACCACCTCCGCGGCGTCGGCGTGACGGTGCGCCTGGGGCGCGAGGTCCGCGCCATCGCCCGCCGCGAGGCGGGCGGGGTGGTCGCGACCCTCGACGACGGCGGCGAGATCGACGCCGAGGCGCTGGTGTTCGCGGGCGGGCGCGACGGGGCCACCGCGGGGCTCGGCCTCGACGCCGCCGCCCTCGCCACCGGGCCGCGCGGGCACGTCCCGGCGGACGCGCGCGGCCGCACCGCCGTGCCCCACCTCCTCGCGGCCGGTGAGGTGACCGGCGCCCCCGGCCGGACCGCCGCCGCCATGGACGCCGGCCGCCGCGCCGCGCTCACGGCCCTCGGGCGCCTGGCCCCGCCGTCGCGCTCGCCCCTGCCGCTGGCCGTGGCCACCATCCCCGAGATCGCCGCCGTGGGACCGACGGGGCGCGAGCTGGCCCTGGCGGGCGCGGCACCCGTGCCCGGCGTGGCGCGGTTCGCCGACCTCGTCCGGGGCGAGCTGTCCGGCGAGCGCGCCGGCATGCTGAAGCTGCTCGCCGACCCCGGCACCGGCCGCGTCCTCGCGGTGCACATCCTGGGCGCCGCGGCCGGCGAGCTCGTCCACGTCGGCCAGGCCGCGATCGCGGGCGGGATGACCGTCCACGACCTGGCCGACGCCGTCGCGGGCCCCGCCACGTTCGCCGAAGCCTACGCCGTGGCCGCGGCCGACGCCGCACGCCGGATGCGACTCGGCGATGATCGCCGATGCGAGGCCGGGGCCGCCGCACCAAGACTGGGCGCATAGACGCCGCCGAACCCGTCGGCGGCACGCACCCAGGGAGAGCCCGATGAGCCCCGCCACCCTCGCCGCCACCACCGCCGCTGCACCGGCCACCGTCTGGATCCCCTGCGGCACCTGCTGGGGCCAGCGCCGCATCCTCGCCGACCACAACGGCGAGGGCCTGGTGCCCCACGCGTGCCCCTCCTGCCTGGGCACCGGCGAGCAGCTCGTGATGACGGGAGGGCAGGTCTGATGGCCCAGCTCCCCATCGCCGAGCACGGCGTGATCGGCGACCTGCGCACCGTCGCCCTCGTCGGCACCGACGGCGCCATCGACTGGTGCTGCTGGCCGCGCTTCGACTCGCCCAGCGTGTTCGCCGCCGTCCTCGACGAGGAGCGGGGCGGCAGCTTCCGGATCGCCCCCGTCGCCGGCTGCCCCCCCCGCCAGCTCTACTTCCCGGACACCAACGTCCTGATCACCCGCTTCCTGTGCCCGAAGGGGGTGGTGGAGCTCCAGGACCTGATGCCGCTCCCCGGCCCCGGCGGCGACCGCCAGGCCATCGTCCGCCGGCTCGTGTGCGTCCGCGGCCGCATGCGGCTGCGCCTGGAGTGCGAGCCCCGCTTCGACTACGGCCGGGCGGAGCACACCGTGACGGTCGGCGACGACGGCGCCGTCTTCGACGCGCCGGACCTGTCGCTCGCGATCGCGTCGCCGGTGCCGCTGGCGTCCACCGGGCGCGGCGTGCGCGGCGAGGTGACCCTCTCGGCGGGCGAGTCGGTCACGTTCACGCTCTCGGAGCCCGTCGCCGGCGGCGCGCCCCCGCCCATGACGCCGCCGGAGGCCGAGGCGGTGGTCGACGCGACCGTCGAGTACTGGCTCGACTGGATCTCCGGCTCGCGCTACGCGGGCCGGTGGCGGGAGATGGTCAACCGGTCCGCCCTGACCCTGAAGCTGCTCACCTACGCGCCGACCGGCGCGATCGTGGCCGCCCCCACCACGAGCCTGCCCGAGCAGATCGGCGGCGGGCGCAACTGGGACTACCGGTACACGTGGATCCGCGACTCGGCGCTCACGCTCGACGCCCTCATCCGCCTGGGCTTCGTCGAGGAGGGCCGCGGCTTCGCCCGCTTCCTCCTCGAGCGCTTCCGCGACTCGGAGACGGGCGACGGCGGGCCGCTGCGGATCATGTACCGCATCGACGGCACGCCGCTCGGGGCCGAGGAGGAGCTGGGCCACCTGTCCGGCCACCGGGGCTCCGCGCCGGTGCGCATCGGCAACGCCGCCGACGACCAGCTCCAGCTCGACATCTACGGCGCGATCATCGACGTCGCCCACCTCGCCGAGCGCCAGGGCGCCCGCGTCGCCTACGAGGGCTGGCGGTCGATCGCCCGGTGCGCCGACTGGGTGTGCGACACGTGGGACGCCCCCGACGAGGGCATCTGGGAGACCCGCGGCGGCCGGCAGCGGTTCACGCACTCGCGGCTCATGTGCTGGGTCGCCCTGGCCCGCGCCATCCAGATCGCCCACGAGCGGTCCCTGCCCGCCGACCTGCCCCGCTGGACGGCCGTCCGCGACCGCATCTTCACGTGGCTGATGGAGGAGGGCTGGTGCGAGGCGAAGGGCGCGTTCGTGCAGCACGACCGGACCGACGTGCTCGACGCGTCCGTGCTGCTCATGCCGCTGCTCGGGTTCATCTCACCCACCGACCCGCGGTGGCTGTCCACGCTCGACGCGATCGGCGACGAGCTCGTGTCCGACAGCCTCGTGTTCCGCTACGACCCCGAGGCCTCGCCCGACGGCCTGGACGGCGACGAGGGCACGTTCACGATCTGCTCGTTCTGGTACGTCGAGGCGCTCGCCGCCGCCGGCCGGGTGCGCGAGGCGCGCCTCGTGTTCGAGAAGATCCTGACCTACGCCAACCACCTCGGGCTCTACTCGGAGGAGATCGGCCAGAGCGGCGAGCTGCTCGGCAACTTCCCGCAGGCGTTCACCCACCTCGCCCTGATCCGGGCGGCCATCGCCCTGGACGAGCGGCTCGGCGGGGGCACCTCGCACCCGCTGGCGGAGCTGGCCGTGGCCTGACGACCCGTCAGGCCGCGAGCGCCCCCGGGTCGAGGGGCACGTCCGGGTCGGCGAGCCTGGCGGGGTCGACGACGGCGCGGGAGCGGATGAGCTCCTGCACCCGGTCGTTCACGTCCCACACGTTCAGGTTCATGCCGGCCAGGACGCGCCCCTCGGCGACCCAGAACGCGATCAGCTCCCGCGCGGACTCGTCGCCGCGGATCACCACCCCGTCCGCCGCGGACGCGAGGCCCGAGTACTCCATCCCGGCGTCGTACTGGTCGGAGAAGAAGTAGGGAAGCCGGTCGTACGGGGCCCCGGCCCCGAGCATGTTCCGCGCGGCGGCGGGGCCCTGGTTGAGGGCGTTGGCCCAGTGCTCCACCCGCACGCGGCGGCCGTAGAAGGGGTGGAGGGCGTTCGCGACGTCGCCGGCGGCGAACACCCCCGCCGCGGCGGTCTGGAGGGTCGCGTCCACCAGGATCCCGTCGTCCACCGCCAGCCCCGCCGACTCGGCCAGCGCCGTCCGGGGGACGACACCGACGCCGGCGAGCACGGCGGCGCAGTCGATGGTCCGCCCGCCCGCCAGGCGGATGCGCTCGGCGCGGCCGTCGCCCTCCACCGCCTCGAGCCGGGCGCCGGTGAGCAGCTCGACGCCGTGCTCGCGGTGCAGGGCGGCGAAGATGCCGCCCACCCGGGCGCCGAGCACCCCCGCGAGGGGCACGTCGGCCATCTCGACCACCGTCACCTCGGCGCCGAGCTCCCGCGCCGACGCGGCCGCCTCGCAGCCGATCCACCCCGCGCCGATCACCACCAGGCGCCCACCGGACCGCGCGGCGTCGCGGAGCCGGTCGCTGTCGGCGAGCGTCCGCAGCGTCAGGACGCCGGGCGGGTCGCCCCCCGGGACGGGCAGCGGGCGGGGCTCGGCGCCGGTGGCGATGAGCAGGCGGTCCCAGGGCAGCACGTCGCCGCCCTCCAGGGTGACGGTCCGGGCGGCGGGGTCCAGGGCGGTCGCCGCCTCGCCCAGCCGCAACGCGATGTCCTCCGCCTCGTAGAAGCCAGGCTCGTGGACGCGGGCCGCCTCGCGGTCCTTCTCGCCGCGCAGGACCTCCTTCGACAGCGGCGGGCGCTCGTACGGCCGCTCGCCCTCGGCGGAGACGATGGTCAGGTCGCCGTCGAACCCCTCGCCGCGCAGGGTCTCGGCGGCCTTCGCCCCGGCGAGCCCCCCGCCCACGATCACGATGCGCTGCGGTGCGGCCACGGCTGCTCCTCCCGGGCTGGTGGGGGCGTCTCCTCGTGCGGTCCCACGATCCTACGCGCGGGGCCGTGATCCCTCACACCCGCCCCGGCGACCCGCTCGTCACGGTCTGTAGCGTCGTCCGAGACGACCGCCGCGACCCAGGGAGCCTCCGATCTCGACCACACGCCACACTGCCGAGGGGACCCTCCTCGACAGCATCATCCCCCGCCCGTCCGACCGCGCCGCGGCGATCGGGCTCGACGTCGCCCTGGTGGCGGCCGGCGTGGTCCTGATGACCATCGCCTCGCAGATCAGCATCCCCTGGCACCCGGTGCCGCTCACCGGCGGCACCTTCGGCGCGCTGCTCATCGGCGGCCTGTACGGATTCCGGCGCGCGCTGCTGACCCTGCTCGCCTACACGGGCCTCGGCGTGATCGGCCTCGGGGTCTGGGCCGACTGGGACGGCGGGTGGGACACGTTCACCGGCTCCACCGGCGGCTACATCGTGGGCTACGTGGTGGCGGCCGGCATCGTCGGGTGGTTCGCCGACCACGGCGCGACCCGGGACGTCACCAAGATGATCGGCGTCATGCTCATCGCCAACGCCACCATCTACCTGCTCGGCGCGGCGTGGCTCGCCAACTGGACGCCCCCCGGCGGCACGCAGGAGCTGGGCTGGAACGCTGCCTACGAGCTCGGCATCCAGCCCTTCGTCCCGGGCGACGTGGTGAAGATCTTCTTCGCCGCCTGCCTCCTCCCCGGCGGATGGAAGCTCATGCGGCTGCTGGAGCGCAGGTAGGGGAACGCCCGATCCCGCGGGGGCCGCGCGCCGCGCGCAGTGGCCCCCGCGGGCGGTCCGCCGGTCCCCGGGCGGGCGCCGCCCGGCGCTCCGGGCGGGGTCATCCCTCGCGGAGGGATCGCGCGACGTCCTCCATGAGGTCGAAGGCGTCCTGCATGCCGTCCTCCATGCCGGAGGCGATGTGCGCGTCGCGGTGCTCGGGCAGCTCGTGCCGCACCAGCATGGTCACCAGGGTGCGGCCGGCGCGCTCGTCGAACGTGATGACGTCGAGCGCCGCGGCGTCGGGCATCCCCTCGAACACCTCGGTGTGGACGAGCCGCTCGCCGGGCACGATCTCGCGGTACTCGCCGTGGAAGCCGACCTCGAAGCCGCCCTCGAGCGTCGTCATCACGTAGCGCCACGAGCCGCCGACCCGCAGGTCGATCTCGCACACGTCCATCGTCCCGCGCCTCGCGGTCCACCAGCGGGGCACCAGTTCGGGGTCGGTCCACGCCCGGAACACCAGGGCCGCCGGCGCGTCGAACTCACGCGTGATCAGGATCTCGCGGTCGCCCTGCAGCGTCACCGTCGCGCGGGGGCTCTCCGTCATCGCCATCGTTCTCCTCCGTGGTCGTGAGCTCGCCGAGGACGGCGTCCAGCTCCGTGAAGCGCCCCTCCCACAGGCGCGCGTACCCACGCACCCAGTCGTGGACGGGCCTCAACGCGGCGGGGTCCAGGCGGTACAGCCGCTGCCGCCCCCGCTCCCGCACGGACACGGCGCCCACCTCGCGGAGCACCCGTAGGTGCTTCGAGACCTGCGGCTGCGCCAGCCCCGTCGCCGCGACCAGGTCGTTCACCGGCCGCTCGCCTGCGGAGAGCAGGTCCAGGATCTCGCGCCGCCGGGGCTCCGCGATCGCGTTGAACGTGTCCGCGGTGGTCGCCGCCCGTGCCATGGCGGCACTTTACATTCTTATATCGGCATATGTCAATCCGGTCCCCGGGGTGGCGGCGTCCGGCAGGATCCGGGGCGTGGCGGAACCGGAGATGGAGCTGACGCGGTCCCGGGACGACCGGAGGCGCTACGACCTGGAGGGCGCCGGCTCGGTGCGGCTGGGCGGCTGGCTGAGCGGCGGCGCCACGATCGAGGCGGGTGACGCGCTGCTGGAGGTGCGACGGCGCGGGATCCTGCGGCGCACCATCGAGGCCACGGACCATGCCGGCGCCGAGGTGGGCCGGTTCGGCCCGGAGGGCTGGCGGCGCGGCGGGCCGCTGTGGTGGGAGGGCCGCCGGCTCGCCCTGGAGCCCTCGAGCCTCTGGCGGGAGCGGTACGCGCTGGTGGAGGGCGACCGCGACCTGGCCCTCCTCGAGGGGAGGGGCTGGGGCCGGCGCCCGGTCCGCATCCGGCTCGACGACCCCCGCGCCGAGCCCGCCCTGCTGTTGTTCGCCGCGTATGTGGTGCGCCAGCTCGCGGAGGACGCCGGCTCGTCGGCCGGCGCCACCACCGCCGCGACCAGCGGCGGCGTCTAGCCGTCGGGCAACACCTCCGGAAGCCCGAACGACGGCAGCAGCGATGGGCCGAAGGTCGTGATCTCAGCGATCCGGCCGTCCGCGGCGCGGATGACGTCGATCTTGAACGCCCGGAAGCGCGTGTCCCCCGGCCGGCGAAGGTAGCTCACCGCGGCGGGGAGGCGGTTGGCCGAGGTGGGCAGCAGCCGCCAGTCGCCGTCGCGGTCGGGCCCGAAGGCGCGCGCGATGAGCGGGGCGATCTCCGCCAGGCCCTCGAAGACCATCGGGGCGGGCGGCATCGTCACGCGGATGTCCTCCGCCGCGATCGCCACCGCCGCGACGGCGTCGCAGCGCTCGTGCGCGTCGATGAAGCGCATCAGCAGGTCGCGCTCCTGCGCCGTCGGGGCGCCGGCCGACCAGCGCGAGCGACGCTCCGGCAGGTGCTCGCCCATCGTCGCCCGCGCACGCTGCAGCGCGCTGTTCGCCGCGGGCACCGTGGTCCCCAGCAGGCCGGCGGCCTCGGCGGCGCTCCAGTCCAGCACGTCGCGCGCGATCAGCGCCGCCCGCTGCCGGGGCGGCAGCAGCTGGAGGGCGGCCAGGAACACCAGCTCGATGGTCTCGCGCTCCACGGCCACGTCGTCGGGGCCGTCGGCGTCCTCGGCCACCTGGTCGAGCATCGCGTCGGGGTAGGGCTGGAGCCACGGGATCTCCGACGGGCCGGTCCCCACCGGCCGCGCGCGGCGGCGGCGGGCGTCGATGCACACGTTCGTCGCGATCCGGTAGAGCCAGGCGCGGGCGGACGGGCCGGCGCGCAGGCCGTCCCGTCCGCGCCACGCCCGCAGGAACGTCTCCTGCACGGCGTCCTCGGCCTCCTCGAACGAGGCGAGCATGCGGTAGCAGTGGACGTGGAGCTCGCGCCGGTGCCGCGCGGTGACGGCCTCGAACTCCCCGCGGACGGCCCCGGTCACGACGCCGGTCCGCCGTCCCGGTGGACCTCCTGGACCAGCCAGACGTTGCCGTCGGGGTCCGGGAACTGCATGAACGAGTTGTAGCTCTGCCGCGCCGGGTCGGGTCCGGGGCTCATCCCCTCGGGGCCGAAGTGGAACGGCTCGCTCACCGGGATCCCCCTGTCCGTCAGGTCGGCGTGGGCGGCCTCGATGTCGTCGACCACCAGGTGGAGCCCCTTCGTGGTGCCGGGCTCCGCCTGCGGCATGCCGCTGCCGATCGCGATCGCGCACGCCGACCCCGGCGGCGACAGCTGCACCACCCGGAAGCCCGCGCCGGTGCCGTGCTCGCTGTCCAGGTGGAACCCGCACCGCTCGTAGAACGCCTTCGCCCGGTCCACGTCGGACACCGGGACCACCACCAGCTCCAGTCGGTACTCCATCGCGCCTCCCTCCACTCGGAACGAACCTGTCGCCCCGTACAACGCACGCGGCCGGCGGAACTCATCGGTCGGGCGATGAACCGCCCGGTCCTGTGAGAACGCAACCTTTGTAGGCTCAATGTTCTGCGCCCATCCCTCCCTGGAGGACCCCATGGCCGAACCCCTCGCCCTGACCGACTCCGGCATCCCCGAAGCGATCGCGACCGCCGCCGAGCGCGGGCGCCAGGTGGCCGTCGCGTACATCGATGACGATGGATACCCGTCCGTGTCGTTCCGCGGCACCGCCCAGGTGATCGGCTCCGACCGGCTGGCGATCTGGGCGCGCAAGCGCGACGAGGGGCTGGTCGCCGCGATCGCCGAGCGGCCCGAGGTGGGCCTCGTCTACTACGGCCCCGGCGGCCCCGGCCCGGCCTACCTGGCGCTGCGCGGCCGCGCCCACGCCGACCCGTCGCTCGACGAGCGGGTCTACGCCGACGCGCCGCAGGGCGAGCGCGACCAGGACCCCGACCGCAAGGGGGTGGCGGTGGTCATCGAGATCGACCGGGTGCAGGGCTTCGGCCAGGACGGCCCGTTCCTGCAGGAGCGCGGGTGAGCCACCGGGCCTAGACGTCGCGGACGCCCGAGACCACCAGGGCGACGCCCACCACCACCTGGAGCGCGGCCAGGAACGGCGCGGCGCGGCCGGCGGGCCCGAGACGCGGCAGGAGCGCCAGCGCGGCCACCAGGGCGAGGGCGATCGCGGCGGCGCCGAGCGCGGGGCCCACGCCCTCGTCGGCGGAGGAGGCGATGGCCATGCACGCCAGGTCCGGCGTGACCAGCAGCGCCCCCGCCGGCCCGCCGGGGCGGGGGCGCACCAGCGTCGCGGCGCCGAGGGCGGCCAGCACGATGCCGGCGCCGATGCGGAACGACTCGGGGCTGACGTCGAGGGCGTCCAGCAGCGGGTCGGCCAGGAGCACCCCGGCCAGGATCAGCGCCGCGCCCGCGGCCAGCACGACGGCGAGGGTGCGCCGCGGGGCCCGCCCCTCCCCCAGGCCCAGGGCCACGCGGCCGGCGTTGGTGGTGCCGAGGAACCCGGCCAGCATCAGCGCGAAGGTCACCGCAGGGCCTCCCGGGCGCCGATGAGCGCGGCGATCGCGTGCTGCTGGTCGTCCATCTGGGTGTAGCCCCCGTCGAACCAGGCGCCGTTCACCCGGGGGTCGGCCGTGCCCGTCACCTGCCGGGCTAGGAGGATGCCGCCCAGGCACACGCCCCGCTCGCCCAGCCGGCCGCGCAGGTCGGCCAGCGCCGGGTCGGCCACGGCCAGGCGGCGCAGCGCGGCGGCGCCCTCCCCCACGGTGCCGAGCGACGCGCCGGACTCCGAGAAGGAGAGTGTGCGCCCCACGTGCTGCGACTCGTAGCGCACCACCCACCCGAAGTAGCCGGCGAGCCAGCGGGCGTAGTCCTGCTCGACGGGGGTCAGGCCGTCGGCGGCCTGGAGGGCCTCCAGGCCGTACGCCGCCCAGTGGTCGGCCTGCCGGTAGGCGCTGCCCTCGGCGCGGTCCCGCCGGGTGGCGATGTAGTCGGCGATCCGGTGGGCGGGCGCCTCCCAGCCCTCGCCGGGGAACGTCCGCGCCATGAACGCCAGCGCGAAGAACGCCTCGCCCGTCGAGAACATCCCGTACGTGTCGGGGACGGGGGCGCCGGTGGGGGCGTCCCAGTACTGCAGGACGCTGCCGTCCGGCTGCGTCTGGGACGCGATGAACCGCGACAGCCGGTGGGCCAGGCCGTCCCAGCGGGTGTCGCCGGTCGCCTGGCGGCGGTGCAGCAGCGCCACCACCAGCAGCGCGTCGGCGCCCACGTTGGCCGACTCCCCGGGGGGCGCGAGGGCCGCCCAGCCGTCGTGGGTCACCAGGTTGCGCCGCGCCCACGCCAGGCCGGCGTCGGCGCTCCCCGTGTGGCCCGTCCGGTAGAGGGCGTCCATCACGCCGGCGTGGCGGGTGGTGTTGTAGCCCAGGGCCGGCATCCGGGTGTCGCGGTGGAAGCCGTAGGTGTAGCGGCCGTCGGGTCGCTGGCCGTCCACGAGCCAGGCGGCGGCCGCGTCGATGCCGGCGGTGACCCGCCCCGGCGCGGCGGGCGGGCAGCGCTCGGCGGGCACCACCGCGGCGCGGAGCACCGCGACGACGGCGACCCACAGGACGGCCTGCCCGATGAGCCACCAGCGGTGGCGACGCCAGAGGGACCCCACGGGCGGACCGTAACCGGCGCCGGTGGGCGACACTACGGGCGATGGCCTATGACGAGGACCTCGCGGAGCGCGTCCGGCTGGCGATGGCCGACGTGCCCGACCTGATCGAGCGCAAGATGTTCGGCGGCCTGGCGTTCATGGCCGGCGACCACATGGCCGTGGGCATCGCCCGCGACGCGCTCATGGTCCGGCTCGGGAAGGAGGGCGCGACCGCCGCCCTGGACCGCCCCCACGTGCGCCGGATGGACATGACCGGCACGCCGATGAGATCGATCGTGCTCGTCGCCCCGGCGGGGACGGCCGACGACGACGCCCTCCAGGCCTGGGTGGACGAGGCCCTGGCCTTCGTCCGGACCCTCCCGCCGAAGCGGCGGACGCGCTAGCGGGCCGGGTGCCGGCCACCGGACCGGGGAGAGCGAGTACGGTGGATGCACCGGACCGCAACGACACCCTTAGAAGGAGCACCACATGGCGGTCACGCTCGGAATCCTCGCGCTGCTCGAGGCGAAGCCCGGAAAGGGCGACGACCTCGGGGCCTTCCTGAAGGCCGGCCGCGACCTCGCGGCGGCCGAGGGCGGGACGGTCACCTGGTACGCCTTCAAGGTGAGCGACACCACCTACGGCATCTTCGACACCTTCGAGGCCGAAGACGGCCGCCAGGCGCACCTGAACGGCCAGATCCCCGCGGCCCTCGGCCAGGTGGCCGACGACCTGCTCGCGGCGCCGCCCGACATCCGGCCGGTGGACGTCATCGCCGTGAAGTAGGGCGCATCGGGGGCGGCCGCCGTCGCCGGCGGCCGCCCCCGTCGCAGCTCAGACGGGGGTCACCCGCACGGCCTGCGGACCCTTGGGCCCGGTCTCGGTCTCGAAGCTGACCCGCTGGCCCTCATCGAGGCTCCGGTACCCGTCGCGCTGGATCTCGGAGTGGTGGACGAAGCAGTCCTTCGAGCCGTCGTCGGGGGTGATGAACCCGAACCCCTTCTCGGACGAGAACCACTTCACGGTGCCTTCGGACATGACATCTCCATTCGGTTCGGCGAAAAGTCCTCGAATCAGCCGAGCCGAAGCCCACACCGGTATCGCATCAGATTCGCTGTTGTCCGGGTGACAGTAGCGCCGAGCGCCGGAAGGGGTGGATCGGGGCTGCCGAACGGCCCGTCCACACGCGACCGCCGAGCGGTCACCTCGGCGGGTGACCTCGTCGACGACGCGCAGGCGCCGCTCGGGTTCGGAAGCCATGACGGTCTGGTACCCGGCCGGCCGGGTCGGGGCTGCGGGTCGGTCCCGGCGGGACCGGCCCGCAGCGCCGCCGCCGGCCGCTGGGCTCAGCCGGCGGCGGCCGTCTCCTGCACCGGGACGCCGATGCCCTCGGCGATCCGGCGGCCGAACTCCTCGTCGCACTGCGTGAAGTGCCACACCATCCGCACGCGGATGTGGTGGTCGCACTCCGACAGCAGCGTGGTGAGGTTCAGGACCAGGTCCTCGCGCTCCCAGTCGGGCATCGTGCGGTAGCGCTCCCCGGCCTGGGCGTAGTCGTTCGTGCGCTCCAGCGTCTGGCGGCCCACCGGGCCCTCCACGTACGGGCGGTGCTCCGGCCCCGCCGGCTCCGCCTCGGGCAGGCCGCCGGTGCTGGACGGCTCGTAGTTGACGTGCGGGTTCTCGCCCGTCCCGTCCACGTGGTACGCCATCGCGCCGTCGCGCTGGTTCGTGTTGGCCGGCACCTCCGGGCGGTTGACCGGCAGCTGGAGGTAGTTCGGGCCCACGCGGTACCGCTGGGTGTCGGAGTACGAGAACGTGCGCCCCACCAGCATCTTGTCGTCGCTGAAGTCGAGGCCGTCCACCAGGACGCCGGTGCCGAACGCGATCTGCTCGTTCTCGGCGAAGTGGTTCTCGACGTTGCGGTCCAGCACCATCCGCCCCACCGGCAGCAGCGGGAACCGATCCTCCGGCCAGACCTTGGTGTCGTCGAGCGGGTCGAAGTCGAGCTCCGGGTGGGCGTCGTCGCTCATGACCTGCACCCGCAGCTCCCACTCCGGCAGGTCGCCGCGGGCGATCGCCTCGAAGCAGTCCTTCGACGCCGACCCCAGCTCGGTGGCCTGGATCGCGTCGGCCTGCTCCTGGGTGAGGCTGGCGATGCCGTCCCTCGGCTCCCAGTGGTACTTCACGAGCACGGCGTCGCCCTCGGCGTTCACCATCTTGTAGGTGTTCACGCCGAAGCCCTGCTGCTGGCGGTAGTTCGCCGGGATGCCGCGCGGGCTGAACAGCCAGGTGAGCATGTGCATGGACTCGGGGGTCATGCTCATGAAGTCGAAGATCCGGTTCGGCTCCTGCCGGAACGTGACCGGGTCGGGCTTCAGCGCGTGGATCACGTCGGGGAACTTGATCGCGTCGCGGATGAAGAACACCGGCAGGTTGTTGCCCACCAGGTCCCAGTTGCCGTCCTCGGTGCGGAACTTCACGGCGAAGCCGCGCGGGTCGCGGGCCACCTCCGACGAGTCCCGCCCGCCGATGACCGTCGAGAACCGCACCGACACCGGCGTGCGCTTCCCCGCCTCCTGGAAGAGTTTCGCCCGCGTGTACACGGAGGCCGGCTCGTCGCCGATCGTCCCGTACGCCTCGAAGAACCCGTGCGCCACGAAGCCGCGCGCGTGCACCACACGCTCGGGGACCCGCTCCCGGTCGAAGTGCGAGATCTTCTCCAGGAACTGGTAGTTCTCGAGCGTCGCGGGGCCGCGGTCGCCGACGGTGCGCTGGCGCTGGTTGTCGGAGACGGGGTGGCCCTGGCGGGTGGTGAGGTGACGCGGGGCGTCGCTCATGTGGTCCCTTCGGTCGATGTGGTGGTCCGGGAGGCGACCGCGGCGCAGTCGGCGCAGAGGCCCCAGTAGATGACCTCGGCCTCGTCGACGACGAAGCCCCCGTGCGCGGACGGCTCCAGGCAGGGCGCGTGCCCCGCGGCGCAATCCACGTCGCGCGTCGTGCCGCACGCGCGGCAGATCAGGTGGTGGTGGTTGTCGCCCACGCGGGTCTCGTAGCGGGCGGGGTGCCCCGCCGGCTCGATCCGCCGCAGCAGGCCGGCGTCGGTGAGCGCGTGCAGCGTGTCGTACACCGCCTGCGTCGAGACGCTCCCGATGCGGCGCGTCACCTCCGCCCGCACCGCATCCGCGTCCGGGTGCCCCATCCCCACGATGGCGTCGAGCACCGCGATCCGGGGGGCCGTGGCACGCAGCCCGTGGGACCGGAGCAACTCGACGACATCGCGGAGGGGCTCGGGCACGGGCCCGACCCTACACGCTCTCTGGATCGATTCCAGAAAAGGATGGGTTACGTCATCGTGGGAACGGGGTCGCCGCGTCGGTCCGCCCATGGCGTGCAATCGAGACTCCGGGGTCCAATCGGGACGGCGTCCGGCGTGGTCCACGGGAATGAACGTCGGGGGCGATCGAATGAACATCAGGGTCCACGAGGGTCCGACGAGGGCGCCCGCCCGCCACGATCCGGCGGTCCGTCCGGACGGATCCCGTTCACCGGTTGGTCCGGCGAGGCTCCTCGGTCTTGGCGGGGCGGCGGTACAGGTCGGTGATCGTCCCCGCCGCCCACTCGGCCGAGAAGGCGAACGTCTCCGACAGCGTCGGGTGGGGGTGGACGGTCAGGGCCACGTCCTCCGCCACCGATCCCATCTCCAGGGCGTGGACGGCCTCGGAGACGAGCTCGCCGGCGTTCACGCCCACGATCCCGGCGCCCAGGATCCGCCCCGACCCCGGTTCGGTGATGAGCTTGGTGCGCCCCTCGGGGCGGCCGATGCCGAGGGCCCGGCCCGACGCCGCCCAGGGGATGGCGGCCACCTCCACCTCCACGCCCCGCTCCGCGGCCTCCGTCTCGGTGAGCCCCATCCACGCCACCTCGGGGTCGGTGTAGGCGACCGACGGGATCGTGCGGCGGTCCCACACCACGTCCTGGCCGGCGATCACCTCGGCCGCCAGCGCCCCCTGGTGGGTGGCCTTGTGGGCGAGCATCGGGTCGCCGGTGACGTCGCCGATCGCGTGGATGTGGTCGACGTTCGTCCGCATCCGGCCGTCGACGGCGATCACGCCCCGCTCGTCCACCCGCACGCCCGCGGCCTCGGCCCCGATCCGGTCGCCGTTCGCGCGCCGGCCCACCGCCACCAGCACGCGGTCGACGATCCGCCCCGGCGGCGCGTCCCCACCCTCGAACGTCACGTGCAGGCCGTCCTTGCGGGCCTTCACCTCCGCCACCTTCGTGCTCAGGTGGATCGCCTCGTAGCGGCCCGCGATGCGCTTCTGGAGCGGCGCCACCAGGTCGGGGTCGCACCCCGGGATGAGCCGGTCGAGCATCTCGACCACGGTGATCCGGGAGCCGAGCGCGTCGTAGACCGTCGCCATCTCCAACCCGATGATCCCGCCGCCGATGACCAGCAGCCGCTCCGGCACCTCGTCGAGCCGCAGGGCGTCAGTGGAGTCCATGACCCGCGGATCGTCGGGCAGGCCCGGGATCGTGGCCGACCGGGAGCCGGCGGCGATGATCGCGTGGGCGAAGGCGATCGTCTCGGTGCCGTCCGCGGTCTCCACCGCCATCTCGTGCGGCGAGGTGAACGCCGCGGTGCCGTGCACCACGCGCACCTTGCGGCGCTTCGCCAGCCCGTCGAGACCCTTGGTGAGGGTGGCGACGACGTCGCCGGTCGAGGCCCGCAGCCGTTCCAGGTCGATCTCGGGGGCGCCGAAGCCGATACCGCGCTCCGCCGCCTCGGCGGCCCCGGTGATGACGGCGGCGGCGTGGAGCAGCGCCTTCGACGGGATGCAGCCCACGTTGAGGCACACGCCGCCGAGCACGTCGTACCGCTCCACCAGCACCGTCGAGAGCCCCAGGTCGGCGGCACGGAAGGCCGCCGTGTAGCCGCCGGGGCCGCCGCCCAGGACGACGACGTCGGCGCGCTCGCCGCTCACAGGAGCATGCGCAGCGGGTCGGCCAGGACGTGCGCCAGGTGGGTGGTGAACCGCGCCGCGGCCGCGCCGTCGACCACCCGGTGGTCGTACGACAGCGAGAGGGGCAGCATCAGGCGCGGGGTGAAGGCGCGGCCGTCCCACACGGGCTTCGTCTCCGACCGCGACACGCCCAGGATCGCCACCTCGGGCGCGTTGATGATCGGCGTGAAGTACGTCCCGCCGATGCCGCCGAGGCTGGAGATGGTGAACGTGCCGCCCTGCATCGCCTCGCGGGTGAGCGAGCCGTCCCGGGCCTGCTGGGACAGCTGCGTCAGCTCGCGCGCGATGTTGAGCAGGCCCTTGCGGTCGACGTCGCGGATCACCGGCACCAGCAGGCCGTCCGGGGTGTCGACCGCGAAGCCGATGTGGAAGTAGCGCTTCAGCACCAGCTCGTCGCCCTGGAGCGAGCTGTTGAACTCCGGGAACGCGCGGAGCGTCACCGCCGACGCCTTCAGCAGCAGCGACACCATCGTGAGCTTCACGCCCTCGTCGGCGTGCTCGGCGTTGGTGCTCCTGCGGAACTCCTCCAGCGCGGTGATGTCGGCGTCGTCGTGCTGGGTGACGTGCGGGATCGCGACCCAGTTGCGGTGCAGCGCCGGGCCGGCGATGCG
>DAISWG010000012.1:0-73042 GCA_036826475.1 Miltoncostaeaceae bacterium
CTCGGCGACGAGCAGAGCGGCCACGTCGCCGCCATCGGGTTCGAGCTGTACCTGGAGATGCTCAACGACGCGGTGATGCAGGGGCAGGGGGTGGAGCCGCCCGAGCAGGAGACCCGCGTCGACATCGCCGTGTCCGCGTACATCCCGAGCGAGTACGTCCCGCTCGAGGCGGCCAAGATCGACCTCCACCGGCGCATCGCCATGGCCGCCTCGCTGGAGGACGTCGGCGCGCTGCGCGACGAGATCGAGGACCGCTTCGGTCCGGTCCCGCCGCCGGTGGAGTCGCTGCTGTCGGTCCAGCGGGTGCGCATCAAGCTGCGCGCCGCGGGCGCCACCCAGATCGCGGTCCGCTCCGGGCGGGTCGTCGTCGGGCCCGTGAGCCTGACCAGCGCCGGCCTGCGCGCCCTGCGGGAGCAGGAGCCGCGCGCCAGCTACTCGGGCAGCGAGCGGCTGGTGTCGCTGCCGGCGCCCAGCCTCCCCTCCGAGCGCCTCCAGGCCGCCGAGGCGGCCCTCGACGCCCTCGCGGGGGCCGCGGCGGTGGCGGCGTGACCGCCCTCACCGTCCGGCCATCGTGCCTTCGCCCGGCCTTAACGGGGGGCGGAAACCCAGGTGCTACATTCCCCGCGTCGTGACGAAGACCAGCCGCAAGTCGCCGCTTCGCGCGGCGGTCCTCGTCGGGATCGCCGTCCTGGGCGCGTCGGCCCTCCTCGTCGCCGCCGGATGCGGCGACAGCGGTGAGAACCTCCCCGCCGGGGTGGTCGCGCGCGTGGGCGACGCGAACATCACCGAGGTGCAGCTCGACAAGACGATCGAGCAGAGCCGGGCCGAGGCGACCGCCTCCGGTCAGAGCCTCCCCAAGGAGGGGCAGGAGGGCTACGACGACATCCGCCGCCAGGCGCTCCAGTCGCTGGTGCAGCAGAAGGTCGTCGACTTCGAGGCGAAGGACTGCGGCGAGCCCTGCCAGGTCACCGACGCCGACATCACGGCGGAGCTGAACCGGATCAAGCAGAGCAACTTCGAGAACTCCCAGAAGAAGTTCGACGACTTCCTCAAGGAGCGCAAGATCACGAACGCCGACGCCAAGCAGATCGTGAGGAGCCAGCTCCAGCAGCAGGCCCTGTTCGACCACGTCACGCGCGGCGTCCGCTTCACCGAGGCCGACGCGAAGACGTACTACGACGAGAACGCGTCGCAGTTCAAGGTGCCCGCCGGCCGCACGGCCAGCCACATCCTGGTGCCGACCAAGGCCGAGGCGGACCGCATCCGCGCCGAGGTCACCCCGCAGAACTTCGCGCAGCTGGCGAAGGAGAACTCCACCGACACCGGGTCGGCCCAGCAGGGCGGCAGCCTCGGCCCCATCCAGAAGGGCCAGCTCGTCCCCGAGTTCGAGAAGGTCGCGTTCTCGCTGAAGGACGGCGAGATCTCCCAGCCGGTGAAGACCCAGTTCGGCTGGCACATCATCATGGTGGACATCACGCCGGCGAAGACGACGTCGTTCGCCGAGGCCAAGCAGCAGATCATGACCGGCCAGCTCGCCCAGAAGCGCCAGACCGAGTTCACCGCCTGGAGCGAGAAGGTCCTGAAGGACTGGGCGGACCGCACCGTCTACGCCTCGAGCGACCTCGAGCCCGCGACGACCACCGCCGCGGCCAGCACCGCCGCCCCCGCCCCCGCCCCCGCGCCGTAGCGTCCGCGACGCGGCCGCGGCTGCGGCTAGTGTTCGGCACATGATCAGGGTCGTCGCGCTCGGGCCGGGCGCACCCGAGGCGGTGCCGGCGTCCGCGATCAACGCCGTCGCCGGCGCGTCGCCGCTGCTGGCGCCCCCGCTCGATGCGGCCCTGGCCGCCGCGCTCGGCGCCGAGCCGGCCCCGCTCGGCGCGCTGGACGCGGTCCCCGACGGCGCCACGATCGTCGCGCCCGATGCCGAGGCCCACCGGATCGCGCTGGCCCTGCCGGAGGCGTCGACGCTGCCGACGCGCGAGGCGCTGCGCGCCCGGGCGATCGGCGCCGAGGTGGCCGCCCTCGCCGAGGTGGGGCTGCGGCTGCGTCGCGACTGCCCGTGGGACCGTGAGCAGACCGCGGCGACCATCGTGCCGCACACGATCGAGGAGGCGTTCGAGGTGGCCGACGCCGTCGCAGCCGACGACGCCCCGCACCTGGCCGACGAGCTGGGTGACCTGCTGTTCCAGTCGGTGTTCCTCGCGCAGCTGATGGAGGAGGACGGGACGGCCGACCTCGCGGCCGTCGCCCGGGGGCAGGCCGACAAACTCGTCTCCCGCCACCCCCACGTGTACGGCGACGCGGTCGCCGAGTCGGCCGGCCGGGTGCTCGACCTGTGGGAGCGGCGCAAGCGCGAGGAGCGCGCCGACCAGGGGCTGTTCCACGACCTGCCGGTCGGGCTGCCGGCGCTCGCCTACGCCACCAAGACGCAGAAGCGGGCCGCCGCCGCCGGGTTCGACTTCCCGGACGTCGCGGCCGCGCTGGCGAAGCTGGACGAGGAGGCGGCCGAGCTGCGGGACGACCCGGGCGCCCGCGAGCTGGGTGACGTGCTGTTCGCCGCGGTGGGCGCCGCGCGGGCGGTCGGGGCGGACCCCGAGGTGGCCCTGCGGGCGTCCGCGCAGCGGTTCCGGGGACGGGTGGAGCGGGCCGTGGCGCTGGCCGCCGCGGCCGGCGAGGACTTCGAGCGGCTCGCGCCGGAGGTGCAGATGCGCTGGTACGAGAGGGCGCGCGGATGATCGCGCGCACCACCGAGTGGACGGCGCTGCGCGAGCACGCGCAGCGGGTGGGCGCGGCCCACCTGCGCGACCTGTTCGCCGACGACCCCGCCCGCGGCGACGAGCTGGTGGTCGAGGCGGGCGACCTGCGCCTCGACTACTCCAAGAACCGGGTGACCCGCGAGACCCTGGACCTGCTGGTGGCGCTGGCCGAGCGGGCCGGCGTGCACCGCCGGGCCGAGGCGATGTTCGCGGGCGAGCGGATCAACGTGACCGAGGGCCGCGCCGTGCTGCACACCGCGCTGCGCGCGCCCCGCGACGCGGTGATCGAGGTGGACGGCCACGACGTGGTGCCGGACGTCCACGCGGTGCTCGACCGCATGTGCGAGATCGCCGAGGACGTCCGGTCCGGGGCCTGGACCGGCGCGACCGGCGAGCGCATCCGCACCGTCGTGAACATCGGCATCGGCGGCTCCGACCTCGGGCCCGCGATGGCGGTGCGCGCCATGGCCGACCACGCGACCAGGGACATCGCCTTCGACTTCGTCTCGAACGTCGACGGCGACGACATCCGCGACGCCCTCTCCGGCGCCGACCCCGCCACCACCCTCGTCATCGTGGTGTCGAAGACGTTCACCACGCTGGAGACCCTCTCCAACGCCCACGACGCCCGCCGCTGGATCGTCGACGCGCTCGGCGAGCAGGCGGTCCCGAGGCACTTCGTGGCCGTCTCGACCAACGCGGAGGGCGTCGCCGGGTTCGGCATCGACACCGCCAACATGGTCGGCTTCTGGGACTGGGTCGGCGGGCGCTACTCCGTCGATTCGGCGGTGGGCCTGTCGCTGGCGATCGCGATCGGCGAGGCTGGCTTCCGCGAGTTCCTCGCCGGGTTCCGCGTCATCGACGAGCACTTCCTGAACGCGCCGCCGTCCGGGAACATGCCCCTGCTGATGGGCCTGCTCGGCGTGTGGAACGCCGACTTCCTGGGTGCGGACACCCATGCGGTGCTGCCGTACAGCGAGCGCCTGGCGCGGTTCCCCGCCTACCTCCAGCAGCTGGACATGGAGAGCAACGGCAAGTCGGTCGACCTGGAGGGGCGCCCCGTCGACGCCGGCACGGGCCCGATCGTGTGGGGCGAGCCGGGCACGAACGGCCAGCACGCCTTCTACCAGCTCATCCACCAGGGGACGCGCCTGGTGCCGAGCGACCTGATCGGCGTCTGCGCCCCCGCGGAGGAGGTGGGCGACCACCACGACCTGCTCATGGCGAACCTGCTCGCGCAGGCCGAGGCGCTGGCGTTCGGCAAGACCGCCGAGGAGGTCGCCGCCGAAGGGGTCGCGCCGCCGCTGGTGCCGCACCGCACCTTCCCGGGGAACCGGCCGACCAACGTGATCCTGGCCCCGCGGCTGACGCCGTCCGTGCTGGGCCAGCTGATCGCGCTCTACGAGCACAAGGTCTTCACGCAGGGGACGATCTGGGGGATCAACTCCTTCGACCAGTGGGGGGTCGAGCTCGGCAAGGCGCTCGCGAAGCGCATCGCTCCCGAGTTGACGTCGACCGACCCGCCGGACCTCCGGCACGACAGCTCGACCAACGCCCTGATCCGCCACTACCGGACCGCCCGCGGGAGGAACTGATGCAACTCGGCATGATCGGACTCGGCCGGATGGGGGCCAACATCGTCCGCCGCCTGATGCGCGACGGGCACGAGTGCGTGGTCTACGACGTGAACGCCGACGCCATCACCGAGCTGGAGGGCGAGGGCGCCGTGGGCGCGCGCTCCCTCCAGGAGATGGCGCAGAAGCTCCAGGCGCCGCGCGCCGTGTGGGTCATGGTGCCCGCCGCCTACGCGGGCTCGACCGCCGAGGACGTCGGCCAGTACCTGGAGGCCGGCGACACGATCATCGACGGCGGCAACTCCTACTACCACGACGACATCGCCCGGGCGGCGGCGTTCGCGGAGCGCGGCATCCACTACCTGGACGTCGGCACCAGCGGCGGCGTGTTCGGCCTGGAGCGCGGCTACTGCATGATGATCGGCGGCGACGCGGAGGCGGTGCGGCGCCTCGACCCGATCTTCCGCACCCTCGCCCCCGGCGTGGAGGCCGCGGAGCGCACCCCCGGCCGCACCGGCGCGCCGGCCCAGCCGGAGATGGGCTACCTCCACTGCGGCCCGGCCGGCGCCGGCCACTTCGTGAAGATGGTCCACAACGGGATCGAGTACGGGATCATGGCCGCGTACGCCGAGGGCCTGGGCATCCTGAAGCGGGCCAACGTCGGCAAGTCGGAGCAGGAGCACGACGCCGAGACCACCCCGCTCCGCCACCCCGAGATGTACCGGTACGACATCGACACGGCCGCCGTCGCCGAGGTGTGGCGCCGGGGGTCGGTGATCTCGTCGTGGCTGCTCGACCTGACCGCGATCGCGCTGATGGACGACCCGGAGCTCGCGGAGTTCAGCGGCCGGGTGTCCGACTCGGGCGAGGGCCGCTGGACGATCGCCGCGGCCGTGGACGAGGGCGTCCCCGCCCACGTGCTGACCGCCGCGCTGTACGAGCGGTTCAGCTCCCGCGGCGAGGCGCACTACGCCGACAAGCTCCTGTCCGCCATGCGCAAGCAGTTCGGCGGGCACGACGAGAAGACGGGCTGACGCCCGTGAGCGTGGTCCGCATCAACGCGATCACCGTCCCGCCGGAGCGGGCGGAGGAGTTCGAGGCCCGCTTCGCCGCCCGCGCCGGCGAGGTGTCGAAGTCACCCGGCTTCGAGGCGTTCGAGCTGCTGCGCCCCACCGACGACCGGGGCGTCTACCTGGTCTACACCCGCTGGGAGCGCCGGGAGGCGTTCGACGCCTGGGTGGAGAGCTCCGCGTTCACCCGCGGCCACAGGGCCCACAACGCCCAGGGTCCGGTGTCGAGCCAGAGCGAGCTCTGGTCGTTCGACGTGATCCAGCAGGAGGGCGCCCCGGCCGGCTGACCCGGCCGGGGCGGCCCGTCCTACGGCAGGCGCGTCACCCGGTCGGGGGTGGGCGGGGCGACGGGCGCGTTCGCGGTCAGGTAGGCGTTGAACGCGTCCAGGTCCACGCCGCCGCCGACGCGGTCCGTGCCGTCGCGGAGGACCGTGAACCCGTCGCCGCCGTCGGCGAGGAACGCGTTGACGGTCACCCGGTAGGACGCCGC
Organism: Miltoncostaeaceae bacterium; assembly: GCA_036826475.1. Classification (GTDB taxonomy): domain Bacteria; phylum Actinomycetota; class Thermoleophilia; order Miltoncostaeales; family Miltoncostaeaceae; genus Miltoncostaea. The sequence continues at coordinate 5,891 of DAISWG010000012.1, forward strand.
CGGATCGACGGGCGTGCCGTCGAGCGTGATGGACGCCGGGTCGACCTTCTGCCCGACCGGCGCCGAGGCCGACCAGGAGTAGGCGAACCCGGTCGAGACGCCGAGGTGCAGGAAGCGGACGGACCCGTCGGTCTGGGTGGTCCACTGCTGCTCCAGCATCGTCTCGATCTGGGCGCCGGTCAGCGTCATCGACACCAGCAGGTTCCCGAACGGCTGGACCGTGAAGGACTCGCCGTAGGTCACCACGCCGTCCCCCTCGCCCGCCGGGCTGGAGGGGAACGTCAGGTCGGCGCGGACGCCGCCCGGGTTCATGAACGCCATCCGGGCGCCGCCCGCCCCCGCCGCCGAGGTGGCGGCCAGCTGCGCGTCGGCGATGAGGTCGCCCAGCGGCGACTCCGTGTCGCGGGTGACGCTCCGGGTGATCGCCGACGTGACGCTGCCGACGGGGCGGTTGGCGATCGGGGCCGACAGGCCGTTCCACTTGGCGATCGTCGCCGTCTGCGCCGGGTCGGGCGCCACGTCGCGCGTCACGGCGTGGTTCACGCTGGTGACCGACGCGCGCACCACGTCCTTCGTGCGCCGGCTCAGGTCGAGCTCGGTCTCGGTGACGACCCGGCCGAACGACGACGCGCTGGTCACCCAGCGGGGCGCGCCCGACGGGTCGGGCACGACGCACGTGTACGGCTGGTGCGTGTGGCCGGTCACCACCATGTCGATCCTGGGCGACAGGGCCTGGGCGATCCGCACGACCGGGCCCGACAGGCCGGCGGCGCCGTCGGCGCAGCGGTCGTCGTACGGCGCGCCGGTGGGCGGCAGGCCGCCCTCGTGCAGCAGCACCACGATGGCCTTCACGCCGCGCCGGTCCAGGAAGCGCGCCGCCGTGTCCGCCGTCCGCACCTCGTCGCGGAAGTCGACGTCGCGGATGCCGGCCTGGGCCACCAGCTCCGGGGTGCCCTCCAGGGTCATCCCGATGAAGCCGACCTTGATCCCCTTCACCGTCCTGATCGCGGTCGGGGGCAGCACGGTGCGGCCCGTCGGCGCCGAGAACCAGCTGCCGTAGCGGGGCGCCCCCGCCGGCGCCGGCGGCGTGACGCCGTCCCTGTACGTCACGTTGGCGGCCAGGTACGGGAAGGCGGTGCCGGCGTAGCCGTCCGCGTCGAAGCAGCCCTCCGTGGGGTGGCACCCGCCGTACCTCATGCGCAGCAGCTCGGGCACGCCCTCGTCGAACTCGTGGTTCCCGACGCCCGCGACGTCCAGGCCGAGCGTGTCGAGCGTCTCGACGCTCGGCTCGTCCTTGAACAGCCCGGAGAGGAACGGCGAGCCGCCGATCAGGTCGCCCGCGGCGACGGTGAGGGTGTCGGGGTGCCCCTGGCGGAGCTGCTCCAGGTGGGTGGTGAGGTACTCCACGCCGCCCGCCTGGATGGTGGCGCCGGCGGCCGTGAGCAGGTTGCCGTCGCCGCCCGTCGGCGGTTGCAGGTGGCCGTGGTAGTCGTTGAACGACAGCAGCTGGAGCGGCACCGTCTTCGCCGGCGCCTTCGGCGCGGCGCCCGCGGCGCCGGCGCCGGCCCCGGCGACCGCGGCGGCGACCGCGACCGCGCCGAGTCCCATCGCGCGTGTGCGTGACTGACGTCTCATCCGGCCTCCCTGGGCAGTGGGGCGATGACGGGACCTACCCTGTCAGCGCCCTCGGGTCACGTGTGTGACGCCGCTGCAACCCCGGCCGGCGGGCCGCGTCACATGATCTGGGCGCCGCGCTCCAGGTCCAGCAGCAGCCGCTTGCGGCCCAGCCCGCCGCCGTATCCGCCGATGCGGCCGCCGCTGGCGGTCACCCGGTGACAGGGGATGACGATGGCGATCGGGTTGCTGCCGAGGGCGTTGCCGACGGCGCGGAAGGCCCGCGGGCTGCCCGCCTCGGCGGCGATCTGGGCGTACGTGCGGGTCTCGCCGTAGGGGATGCGGGAGGTCGCCTCCAGCACCGAGCGCGCGAAGCCGCGCACCAGGGTCCAGTCGACGGGCATGTCGAACTCGCGGCGGGTGCCGGCGAAGTACTCCTCGAGCTGGCGGCGCGCCGGCTCGAGGGCGGCGGGGTCCCCGTCCTCCGGCGCCTCCTCGTCGTCGTCGCGGTACGCCAGCATCATCAGGCCGCGGCTGCTCGCGGCGGCGAGGAGCGGTCCGGCGGGCGATGCGATACGCCGGTAGACGACCTCGACGGGGGGCATGCGCCCACCCTCTCACGCCGTCGCGCCGGGGACGCCGCGCGACCCCCGAGCGATCACCGACGGCCGGTAGACTCGGCCGTCGAGCCCGAACCCGAACGCCGGAGAGCCGATGTCCCAGATCGCCCGCGTCCACGCCCGCCAGATCCTCGACTCGCGGGGGCAGCCGACCGTCGAGGTCGAGGTGGGCCTCGTGTCGGGCGCGGTGGGGCGGGCCGCGGTGCCGTCGGGGGCGAGCACCGGGGCGTTCGAGGCGCTGGAGCTGCGCGACGGCGACCCGTCGGTGTACGCCGGCAAGGGCGTGATGAAGGCGGTCGCCAACGTCGAGGACGAGCTTGCGGGCGTGCTGGTGGGGCGCGACGCGTCCCAGCAGGCCGTGATCGACCGGACGATGATCGAGTTCGACGGCACCCCCAACAAGGAGCGCCTGGGCGCGAACGCCATCCTCGGCTGCTCGCTGGCCGTCGCGCAGGCCGCCGCCGCGGAGGCCGGCCTGCCGCTCTACCGCTACCTCGGCGGCGCGCGGGCGCACCGCCTGCCCGTGCCGATGATGAACATCCTCAACGGGGGCGCGCACGCCGACAACTCGGTGGACCTCCAGGAGTTCATGGTCGCGCCGGTCGGCGCGCGCACCTTCGCCGACGCGCTGCGGATGGGCGCCGAGGTGTACGCGTCGCTCAAGACGGTGCTGCGCGGCCGGGGCCTGGGCACCGGCGTCGGCGACGAGGGCGGCTTCGCGCCGGATCTGGCGAGCAACCAGGACGCGCTCGACGTGATCATGGAGGCGATCACCGCGGCGGGGTACACGCCGGGCGAGCAGATCGCGCTGGCCCTCGACCCCGCCACCACCGAGCTGTACCGGGACGGCGCGTACCACCTGGAGGGGGAGGGCCGCACCCTGACCCCCGCCGAGATGGTGGGGTACTGGGAGGATCTGTGCGGGCGCTACCCCATCGTCTCCATCGAGGACGGCATGGCCGAGGAGGACTGGGACGGCTGGGTGGCCCTCACGCAGGCGCTGGGCGACCGGGTGCAGCTGGTGGGCGACGACCTGTTCGTCACCAACAGCCAGCGCCTGGCGAAGGGCATCGAGCTGGGCGCCGGCAACGCGATCCTGATCAAGGTCAACCAGATCGGCACGCTCTCCGAGACGCTCGCGGCGATGGACCTGGCGAGCCGCTCGGGCTATGCCTCGATGGTCTCCCACCGCTCCGGCGAGACGGAGGACACGTTCATCGCCGACCTGGCCGTCGCGACCGGGGCCGGCCAGATCAAGACCGGGGCGCCGTCGCGGAGCGAGCGGGTGGCCAAGTACAACCAGCTCATCCGGATCGAGGAGGGGCTCGGCCCCGCCTCGACCTACCCGGGACGGTCGGCCTTCAGCAAGTGACCACGCGGGTGGCAGGAACGCGGTGGGCGGGGGCCAATCCCGAGGTGACCGGGGCCCGTGGGCCCGATCCGACCTCCCGGGGCCGCTGCGATCCGAGTCAGGCGAATCATCGTGGCGGGAGTGCTGACGGCGCTCCTGCTCGGCTACATCGGGCCGGTGAGGGGCTACCTGGAGCAGCGGTCGACGCTGCGGCAGGAGCAGGCGCGGCTGCACGAGCTGGAGCAGACCCGCGACGCGCTGCGCACCCAGATCGCCGACCTCGGCCAGCCGGCCGTGCTGGAGGCCCGCGCCCGCGAGCTGGGGCTGGTCGAGCCGGGCGAGCGGGCGTTCGTGGTGCGCGGCGACCTCGACCCCCCGCCGCCCCCGGAGCCGAAGGATGACGGCGGCGGCCTCGGGTGGCTCACCGGGCTCTTCTGACCGTGCCGCCGTCGCGGCGCTGCTCGGACGCACCCCGTTCACCGACTTCCGCGTGGCGGTGCGCTGCCCGCACGGCGGCCCGGCCGTGGTGCGCAACCCCCCGCGCGACCTGCGTGGACGGCCCTTCCCGACCCGGGACTGGCTGACGTGCCGGGCGCTGGTGGAGGCGGTCAGCCGCCTGGAGGCGCAGGGCGGCGTGCGGATGCTGGAGGACGACCCGGAGATGGCGGGCCCCCTCGCCGAGGCGCACGCCCGCCACGGGGCGCTGCACGACGGCCACCGGGTCGCCGGCCTGGGGGATCCGGCGCACGTGAAGTGCCTCCACGCGCACCTGGCGTTCGCGATGGACGAGGGCGGCTCCCCGGTGGGCGACTGGATCGCGGCGCGCGCCGACCTGCGCTGGCCCGACGTGTGCTGCGTCACGCGGGTGGGCGGGTGAGCCCCCGGCCGCGCGACGCGGCGGTCGCCGCCGCCCGCTTCCAGTGGGAGGACGGCCTGGCGCGGCTCGCGGAGCCGGCGCCCGCGGCCGTGGCCCGCGCGCGCCGCCGGATCGTGGAGGCGGTGCACGACGAGCTGCGGCGCCGGGTGGGGCTCACGTTCACGACCGCCCGGCTGGTGGAGGTCTACGACGGCGCCTCGGGGTGGTATCTCGACCTGGCGGCGCGGGTCGCGCCGCGCGAGCCGGACGCGTGGGAGCCGTCGGCGGCCCTCGACGGCGCGTTCGCCACGTACGCCCGCCAGGCGTCGGACGCGCGGCTGTGAGCACCAGCAACCCGGGCGCGCCGCGCCCGCGCAATCCGCGCCGGCCCCCCAAGCGCAAGATCCGGCTGGCGCTCGCGCTGGTGATGGTGGCGATCGCCCTGGTGGGCGGGATCGTGATCGGCTACGCCGCCCGGGGCGACTCCCCGCCGGGGGCGGCCGTGACCGAGTCGCGGACGGTGCCGGTGGTGACCGTCACCGTTCCGGAGGGCAGCGTCACCGCGCCGACCTCGACCGCGCCGGCCGCCACCGCGCCGTAAAGGCTGGCGGGGAAATACGGCCGACTTCCCCGCCGGACCTCAAGGGTCGGCGCCGGCGCGCGGGCGCCGCGACGCGCCCGGGGCCGGGGCGGTCCACATCTCGACCAGCTGCGGGTCGCTGGTCTCGCCGCGCTCGATCAGGGCGTGGATCTGCGGCAGCGCACGGACGTTCAGCGAGATGTGCCGCTGGCCGACGCTGGGCTTCTCGATGAGCATCCCGGCGCGGATGAGCGCCTCGCCCACCGCCAGCGCCTGGCGGCGGTCGTGGGCGGCCGCGCCGCGCGCGAAGTGGTCGAACTCGGTGTGGTAGCCGGGACCGACCTTCCCCATCCGGAGCATCCGCTGGAGCACGACGCGGGCGTGCCGGCGGCGCGGGCAGGGGTCGTCCTCGATCCGCAGGCTCGGCGCGGCCTCGGGCGTCGGGGGCGGGGCGGTGCCGAGGCCCTGGGCGCGCAGGAGCGGTACAAGATCCGGCTCGTGCGTGTCCTCGTCGAACGGCAGGCCCTGGGCGGCGAGCGCGAGGGCCACGTCGATCGGGTGCCGGTGCAGCTCGCGGGCCATGCGCGCCAGGCCGGTGGCGCCGGTGGCGTCGCCGGGGGCGAGGGGCACCGGGGGACCGTCGACCGGCACGTCGCCGGGGAGCTCGGCGAGCAGGGCGGGCACCTCCGCCAGGGCGTCGGCGGCGACGTCCTCGACCAGCCACGGGAGCACGAGTGCGACGTGTCCGCGCCAGTCGCGCAGGGCGATGGCCCCGGGGTCGGCGTCGAGGGGGTCGACAGCGGTGTTGATCGCGGCGACCAGGAGGCGCGCGGCGTGGCGGGGGGCGAACGCGCGCGCATGACCGGTGGTGAGCGGCAGCAGCCAGGCGGGGTCGCCGAGGGGCGTGCGGCCCGACCAGATCCAGAACACCGGGACCTTGTCGTGGAGGGTCCCGCACGACGCCTCGAGGGTCTTCAGGACGGCGTCGTCGCCGTCCCCCCGCTGCCAGGCCCACAGGCCCCTGGCGACCTCACCGGGATGACGCAGCAGATCACTCTTCGTCACGGCGGTCGCCATGGGGCAACGGTAGCGCGGGCGGCCACGGCGATCCCCGCGTCCCAGCCGGGTGCCCGCCCGCCGGGCGGCAGCGGGACGGCGGCGGCGTCGACCCCCGCCCGGGTGAGCAGCCAGGAGATGGTGGAGTTGGAGTTCCACATCTCGCCGGCGCCCAGGGAGTCGCGGCCCCACACGGGGGTGGGGACCTGCGGGGCGAGCGCCAGGAGCGCGCCGGCCTGCGCCGGGTCGTCCCCCAGGCGCACCGGGCTCGCGACGGCCTCGGCGACGTCGGGGATGACCCCGTCGCGCCACCGTCGCACCTCGTAGCGGAACAGGCGCAGGCGGCCCAGCGCGCGCAGGCCGACGGCGCCCTCGGCCACGACGCCGCGCTCCGGCGGCCCCGCCCAGGCGGGCGCCTGCTCCACCACGAACCGCCCCTCCGGTGCGACCACCTCGAGCGCCGAGTGGTACAGGTCGCGGCGGGGGCGGCGCTGCGCCAGGGCGGCGACCGCCTCGAAGGCGACGCCGTTGAGGCGCACGCTCCGGCCGCCTGCGCCGAGCGGGAGCCAGAAGAGGTCGATGCCCGCCATCGCCGGGATCGTCGCCGGTCCCGGCCCGCGCGGCTAGTCCGGGAGCCCCCGGGTGGTCGTCGCGAAGGCGGAGTTGGCGCGGTACGCCCAGGCCAGGACCTCGGCGATCACGTCGTACAGCTCGGCGGGGATCATCGCGCCCAGGTCGAGCACGGCGAGCGCCTCGACCAGGTCGGGGTCCTCGCGCAGCGGCAGGTCGTGCGCGCGGGCCATCTCGACGATCCGCTCGGCGACGGGGCCGGCGCCGGACGCCGTGACGCGCGGGGCGCCCCCCTCGTCGCGCCGGTAGCGGAGGGCGACGGCGCGGGGGCGACGCTCCGGGCGCTCGCGGGGGGCGGGGAGGTCCGCGCCGCTCACGCGGAGATGTCCAGGCCGGAGGACGGGGGCGGCTCGAGCAGGCGCTCGGGTGGCGGCCCGCCCATCCGCTCGACGCTGACGCTGGCCGACCGCGACGCGCGCCGCAGCGACTCGGCGAGCTCCCCGGACCGCTCGCCCAGGAACGCCCGGGCGGGCTCCCCCGTGGTGCGGACCGTCGCATCGACTCCGGCCGGGCCGGCGGTCGCCTCGATCATCACGGGGCCGAGGGCGGAGAGGTGGAGCAGGAACGCGACCTTCCGGGGCCGGTCGCCGCCGTCGCGGCCGTCGCCTCCGCCGTCGGGGTGGATGCGGACCTCGGCGGTGCCACCTCCGGGGAGGGGGAGCTGGAGGTACGCGCCGTTCTGCGCCGACGGGTCCGCCGCCTGGGCCGCGGCGCCCTGCGCGGCGGCGGGCAGCGGCAGGCTCGCCCCCGCCAGGGCCTGGGCGGCGATCCCGTCGGCCGCCCCGGCCGCGGCGCGCGCGACGGCGACATCCACACCGGGATGGTCGGCCAGCGCCTGCAGCAGCGCCCGCAGCGGCGCCCGCTCCGGGATCTCCCCCGAGCGGAGCCGATGCTCCAGGTTCACCCCGAGGCCCGCGAGCGCCCGCCGGAGCGCCTGCGCGGATCCCTGGGTCGCGTCGGCCCCCACGTCCCCGGTCAGGGTCGCCAGCGCCGTCGCCAGCGCCCTGAGTGACGTCTCGGGGCCATCGGCCTCCGCCGCCGTCAACCCGGCCTGGGCGTTCGCGCCGGGGACGGTTCCGGGGGGTTGATCGAATGATCGCGGGGTCGGCGATCGAAGGAGCGACATCCCCGGATCGGGCTGGACGCCCGGGATCGCGGCCGCCGGGCGTTCAGTGCTGAACATGACGTTCATCTGGCCGGTGGCCTGGCCGGTGGCGGGGCCGGTGCCCGGGAGGGTTCCCTGGGAGGGGGTCCCGGTCCGGGCGGCGAGGGCGTCGGCGAGGGCGGTGAGGGTCCGGCCGAGGGGGGCGCCCTCCAGGAGCTGGGCGAGGCCGGCGACGGACGCCGGGGTCGCCGGGAGGCCCGCGGCCTCGAGGCGGGCGAAGGCCGCGGCCTGGGCGGGGGTCGACACCCCCGCCGCCGCGGCGCGGGCCGCGAGCGCGGCGGCGGGGGCGCCGGGCGGCACCTCCACCCCGGCGTCGGCCAGGGCCGCCAGGAGCGAGCCGGCGGCACCCGGGGGCACCCCGGCCTGCGCCAACGCGGTCGCCGGCGACGCCGGCACCGGCGGGCCGGGCAGGCCCGCGGCGCCCGGCGCGCCCTCCGGCATCACCCGCAGGGTCACCCGGTCGGCACCCGTCTGGGCCACCTGCAGGCGGACCGTGGCGCCCGGCTCCATCGGCAGGTCGCTCGCCGCCGTCAGCACGCCGCCTGCGAGGGCCAGCTCCACCTGCCCGGCGCCCGCCGCGATCACCCGCGCCGCCAGCACCTGCCCCTGCGTGACCCCCAGGACCTGCGAGGGCGCGACCGCGATCGACGGAGCCGCGGGCGCCGCGGCGGCCGGCGCCCCGACCGCGGCCGCGGCGGCGGGGACGGGCGCGGGCACGGCGGCGGTGACGTTGCTCGACATCCCCCTCCTTGTCGTCGCGCGCGAGGCGTCACGTGAGCCTCGGGCCCGGTCCCGCAGGTCAAGTGGCGTCACGGGCCTGCCGATGAACGCAGGGAACGGATTCACCACGGAAGGCCGGGGTTTGCTCAGAGGGATCTACATCGCGGCGAGCGGACTGCTCGCCGAGAGCGCGCGACAGGACGTCATCGCCAACAACCTGGCGAACGCGACGACCACCGGCTTCAAGCGCAGCGAGAGCACGGCGCACCCGTTCAGCTCCATGCTGCTGCACAACATGGGCCAGGCCGGCGCACCAGCCATCGGGACGATGGAGATGGGCGCGGAGGTCGACGGCATCGACCGGATCGACACCCAGGGGGCCCTGCGCTTCACCGGCAACAACCTGGACCTCGCCCTCGTGGGCGCGGGCCACTTCACGATCGACACGCCCAACGGGCGCCGATACACCCGGGACGGGTCGTTCGGCCTCGACGACAACGGGCGCCTGGTGACCAAGGAGGGGAACCCCGTCCTCGGGGTGGCCGGGCCGATCACGCTGGACCGCGGCGAGGTGAAGATCGCCGCCGACGGAACGATCTCGCAGGGCGGGCAGGTCAAGGGCAAGGTTCTGCTCACCGACCTCGACCCGGCCTCGATCACCACGGAGGGTGGAAGCCTCTACACCGGCACGGCGACCGGGACGTCGACGGCGTCGGTGCGCCAGAACCACCTCGAGAGCAGCACGGTCAACGTGGTCTCCGAGATGGTGGACCTGATCCGCGTCATGCGCGCGTTCGAGTCCAACCAGAAGTCCGTCCAATCGCACGACGAGGCCCTCCAGGCCTCCATCCAGAAGGTCGGTGCGGTCGCGTAGCGGAGACGCCTGACAGCGAGCAACCCCAGAGCCGGACCGCCCCGATGTGGCGGAAGCTCCGGAGGCCCGACGGATCGACGGCCTCCACCCCGCACCACCCGCTCGCCCACGACGCTCCGCCCGGCCCCGCCGTCTGCACGACGACACGGAGGCACGAGGGCAGATGATGGATGCGCTCTACTCGGCTGCCACGGGCATGATGGCCCAGCAGACGAGCATGGACGTGGTCGCCAACAACCTGGCGAACGCCACGACCACGGGCTTCAAGCGCGACCGGATGGACATGGTCGATCTCGCCTACCAGCCCTTCCGCCTGCCCACCGGCAAGGACGGCCAGGTGGGTCTCGGCGCGGCGCCCGGCGCCCTGGGCAAGGAGCACGAGCAGGGCGCCCTCCAGAACACGGGGCGCGCGCTGGACGTCGCGATCCAGGGCGAGGGTTTCTTCCAGGTGACGCGCCCGGACGGCTCGCTCGCCTACACCCGCGCCGGCAACCTCCAGGTCGACGCGGGCGGGCGCCTCGGCACCCCCGGCGGCGACCTGCTGCAGCCGCGCATCACGGTCCCCGCCGCCGCGAGCGACGTCACCATCGCCCCCAACGGCACGGTGAGCGCCACGATCAACGGCGCGGTCACCAGGATCGGCCAGCTCCAGACGGCGAGCTTCGCGAACCCCTCGGGGCTCCAGGCCGCCGGCGACAGCGTCTTCACCGCCAGCGCCAACTCGGGGGCCGCCGACGTCGGCGCCCCCGGCACCGGCACCCGCGGCCAGCTCTCCCAGGGCGTCCTGGAGGGATCCAACGTGAACGTCGGCCAGGAGATGATCTCCCTCATCGTCACGCAGCGCGCGTTCGAGGCCTCCAGCAAGGTGGTCTCGGCGAGCGACGAGATGATGGGCATGGCGAACGGGCTGCGCCGATGAGCCAGCCGATCCAGGGCCTGAGCACCGCCCCCCTCGCCGGCGCGGCCCCCGCGGCCGCCGCCACGGTGGACCCGAAGGTCAGGGAGGCCGCCGAGCAGTTCGAGGGCGTCTTCATGAGCATGCTCGTCGGCGAGATGATGAAGGGCACCCAGCCCGAGGGCTCCAACGCCATCTACACCGGCCTCATGACCGAGAAGCTCGGCGACGAGCTCGCCCGCTCCGGCGGCATCGGCCTGGCCGACGTCCTCGAGACGCAGCTCGGAGGTGTGCGATGAGCAACGTCGAGGCCTGCCGCGAGTGCGGCCGCCTGTTCGGCTTCCTGCCGCGTGGCCTGTGCGTCGACTGCCAGGACCTGCGCGAGCAGCGCTTCCAGGCGGTCAAGGACTACCTCGCCGACAACCACGGCGCGTCCATCCTGCAGACCGCGTCCGACACGGGCGTGGAGGAGGGGCTCATCGTCGGCTGGATCCGGGAGGGGCGCCTCCAGTACGGCGGCCCGGACGCCGGCCGGCTGGACGGCATCGACCACGACGAGGACGTCAAGGCGCGCATCCGCGCGCAGCTGGCGGCGCAGGCGGGCGGGACGGGGACGGATCCCCGGCCGCCCGCCGCCGCTCCCGCCAACGGCAGCCTGGGCATGCGGAGCCGGGCGCGATGATCGCCGCCGCCGTCGCCGATCTGGCCGGTCACCTCGACGAGGCGCACGCCTCGCAGGCCCGGCTCCTCGAGCTCGTCACCCGCCAGCGGCCCGCGATCGTCGCCGCCGACCACGAGACGGTCGACGCCCTCGCCGCCGAAATCGAGATCGAGGTCCGCCGCCTCGCCGCCATCGAGAAGGCCCGCACCGCCGCCGCCCAGGCGCTCGCCGACGAGCGCGGCCTGGCCGCGACCCGCTGGTCGTCGCTCCAGGGGGCCCTGGCCCCCGACGAGCTCGCCGCCCTCGCGCCGCGGATCGACCGCATCGAGCGGAGCATCCGCGACCTGGAGCTGGCCAACGCGATCAACGCCCAGCTCGTCCACCGCGAGCTCGAGATGGTGGACCTGTCGGTCAGGAGCCTCGCCCAGCCCGACCCGCGCACCGCGCCGAACGCGTACACCGCCGCCGGCGGCCGCGTCGCCGCCCCGCCCGTCGCCCCCGTCCTCCTCAACACCGCGGCATAGGGGACACCATGGGCTCCACCTTCTTCGGCCTGAACGTCGCCCTCTCGGGCGTCGTCACCAACCAGCGGGCCCTCAACACCGTCTCGCACAACCTGACCAACGCCACGACGCCCGGCTACACCCGCCAGCGCGTCGAGACCGCCGCCCAGATCCCCTACACCCACCCGGCGCTCAACAACGCCGTGGCCCCGGGGCAGGTCGGCACCGGCGTCGTCGCCACCGCCCACCTGCGGCTCCGCGACCAGTTCGTCGACCTCAACTACCGGTCCACGTCATCGGACGTCGGGCAGTGGGAGGCCCGGGCGGACGCGATGCAGACGCTCGACACCGTCATCGACGAGCCGGGCGACACCGGCATCACGGCGCTGATGTCCAAGTACTGGAGCGCGTGGCACGCGCTGTCGCTCCAGCCCGACTCGGCGGCGGCCCGCGAGGCGGTCCGCAGCGCCGGCCAGACGTTGGCCGCCGGCTTCAACGACATGAGCCGCCAGCTGACCCAGGCCCAGACCGACGCCGACACCCGGCTGGGCCTCGGCGTCCAGCGGGTCAACGAGATCGCCGGGCAGCTGAACAACCTGAACCAGCAGATCGGGATGGTGGTGGCCGTCGGCCAGGAGCCGAACGACCTGCGCGACCAGCGCGACCTGCTCCTCGACGAGCTGGCGACCCTCACGAACATGGGGGTTTCCGCGACCGGGCCGAATGGCAAGGTCACGGTGACGATCGGCAACCAGATCCTCGTCGACCCCTCCACCGACACGGTCAACGCCCTGGCGATCGGCGCCGGCGGCGCCGCGACGGTCGGCGGCAACGCCACCACCGTCACCAGCGGCAGGCTCCGTGGCCTGGTGGACCTGCGCGACACCGTCATCGGCGGGCCCAACGGATACACGGCCCAGCTCGACACGATGGCCGCCGCGCTCGTCGCGTCGGTCAACGCGCGCCACGCCGCCGGGTACGGCCTGGACGGCACCACGGGCAACGCGTTCTTCCAGGGGACCACGGCCGCCACCATCGCGCTGGACGGCGCGGTCGCCGCCTCCACCGACAAGATCGCGGCCAGCTCCACCGCCGGGGGCCTCCCGGGAGGCTCCGACGCGGCGATCGGGATGGCCCAGCTGCAGTACGTGGTCCAGACGATCGGGACCGCCACGACGACGCTGGACGGCTTCTACGGCCAGTTCGTCGCGAAGATCGGCGTCGACGCCGACCAGGCGTCGCGCCTCCACCAGGTCCAGTCCGGCGTCCTCGACGCCGCTCAGGCGCGCCGCGACGGCGTGAGCGGCGTGAACATGGACGAGGAGATGACGGACATGGTCCGCTTCCAGAAGTCGTACAACGCCGCCGCGCGGATGATCACCACCCTCGACCAGATGCTCGAGACGATCATCACCGGCATGGGCGTCGTCGGCCGATAGTCAGGACGGGAACCCGATGATCGGACGCATGGCCACGGAGCAGGCCGTCAGGAACTTCCTGAGCGACCTGCAGGGCAACTACCGCAGCCTCGCGGACTCGCAGCGCCAGGTCTCCACCGGCAAGCGGATCCTCACGCCGTCGGACGACCCCGTCGGGGTCTCGATCGGCCTCGGCCTGCGACGCGACATGAGCGCCACGGACACGTGGGCCCGCAACATCGACGACTCGATGACGTGGCTCGACACCACCGACAGCGCCCTCGGCCAGGCCCTCGAGATCGTGCAGCGGGCACGCGAGCTGGCGGTGCAGGGCGGCAACGGCACACTGTCGGACGCCTCGCGCCAGCTGATCGCCTCGGAGGTCGCCGGGCTGCGGGGCCAGTTCGTGGAGGTGGGCAACAGCAGCCTCGGCGGCCGCTTCATCTTCGGCGGCACCGCCACCGGTACGCAGCCGTTCGACCCGGTGACCGCCGCGGCCGCCGCGCCGATCAACACCGGCCAGGTGAACCGCGAGGTGTCGCCGGGCTCGGTGATCTCGGTGAACATCACCGCCGACCGGCTCCAGGCGCCGCCGGCCGGCGCGCCCGACATCTTCCAGACCCTCCAGGACCTCTCGACCGCGCTCCAGACGAACGACACCGCGGGCATCTCCGCCGCCCTCGACCGCCTGGACGTCCACCAGGACAACATCAGCGCCCTCCGCGGCGAGGGCGCCGCGAAGATCAACCGCCTGGAGCTCACGCAGAGCCGCTTCCAGGCGCAGTCCATCGCCATGGGCGACCAGCGCTCCAAGATCGAGGACGTGGACATGGCCGAGGCGATCACCAACCTCACGATGCGCGAGTCGGTCTACAAGGCCGCCCTCGCCACCGGCGCCCGGGTCATCCAGCCCACGCTCGTCGATTTCCTGCGCTGACAGGGAACGCGGGACGCGTTCCTCAAGTCCCGCCGCCCCGTTCCGATGAGCCTGATGCGTTCCCCGTCCCAGGGGGGCGCACCGGTGTCACACCGACCGGGACGGTCGGACGGCACCACCTCACCCCCCATCCCATGACGAAGGACACGGAAGTCCCGTCGCACGTCACCTCCGGGCAGAGGCCCGAACCCGCCGGACCGGCGGACCGACAGGCGAGAAAGGACTTCTGACAATGGGTCTGCGGATCTACAACAACGTCGAGGCGCAGAACGCCCATCGGCAGCTCCAGGCCACGAACGACAAGCTCAGCAGCACCATGGAGCGGCTGTCCTCGGGTCTGCGCATCAACCGTGCGGCCGACGACGCCGCCGGCCTGGCCGTCAGCGAGGAGATGCGGACGCAGATCCGCGGCATGAAGGTCGCCTCGCGCAACGCCCTCGACGGCGTCTCCCTCGTGCAGGTCGCCGACGGCGCCCTCTCCGGCGTCAACGACATGCTCCAGCGCGTCCGCGACCTGGCGGTGCAGGCGGCCAACGGCACGCTCACCGACCTCCAGCGCGGCAACCTAGACCAGGAGGTCCAGTCGATCGTCGCCGAGATGGCGCGCGTCGCCTCGGACACCGAGTTCAACGGCGTGAAGATCCTGTCCGGGTCGGTCGCCACCGCGGCCTCGGCGATCACCCTCCAGGTGGGCGCCAACGGCTCGCAGGTGATCGCGTTCACCGTCGCCACCATGACGGCGTCGGACCTCGGGATCTCGGGCCTCGCGGTCTCGACCGCGGCCTCCGCCACCGCCGCCATCGCCTCGATCGACGCCGCCATCCGCAGCGTCAACAGCCAGCGGGCGAGCATGGGCGCGATCCAGAACCGCCTCGAGCAGACGATCAGCCGGCTCGAGCTGACCTCCGAGAACCTCCAGGCCGCCGAGTCGCGCATCCGCGACGCCGACATGGCCTCGGAGATGATCGACTACACGCGCAACCAGATCCTGCAGCAGTCCGGGACGGCCATGCTCGCGCAGGCCAACCAGGCGCCGCAGAGCATCCTGCAGCTCCTGCAGGGCTGACGGTTGGCGCCGAACCCCAGGGAGAGCACGCGATGACGACGGCCGCCACCACCAGCCAGTCCCCGATCTCCGTGCCCTCGCAGGCGCTGGGGGCGATCGAGGTCCGGCCGGAGTCGGTCATCACCATGGCGGAGCCGCTCGCCGGCTTCGCCGACACCACCCGGTACGCGCTGATCGAGCACACCCGCGAGGGTGGCGCGGCGGCCGGCTCGGTCTTCTGGCTGCAGGCGGTGGAGCGCCCGTTCCACGCCTTCGTCGTCACCGACCCCTGGGGCGTCCACCCCGAGTACGCCCCCGAGATCTCCGACGCCGACGCCCAGCAGCTCGGCCTCTCGAACTTTGAGGACGCCCGCGTCTTCGGGATCCTCACCGTCCCGCGTAACCCGAGCGAGATCACGATCAACCTGCGCGCCCCCGTGGTGGTGAACGTCGCGCAGAAGCTCGCGAAGCAGGTCGTGGTGCTGAACGACCAGTACAGCACCCGCCACCCGATGCACGGAGGGGACTGAGCCCAGCCGCTGCGAGGCCCCCCGCGCGCCCGAGGCGCACCGGCTTCACGCCGCGCAAATTCCCGCCGGGTCGATGCGAGCGAAGCGAGCCGCAAGCCCCGCTCGAGAGGGCTTGCTACCCGGCGGGATTCGTCGCAACCGGCGCTCTCGAAGACGCCGAAGTGCGACCACCCCGCGCTTCGGAACGCCCGTAGTTCGGGGCCTCCCAGGACGGCATTGCGGACGAATCCCGGCGGTCAGGAGGCCCTCTTTAGCGGGGCCTCCGGCTCGCTTCGCTCGCATTGGACCGCCGGGAATTCGCGTGTGCGGCTCACCGGCATCGGTGGTCTCCGCGCAGGCTACCCCGGGACGGGGGAACGACCGTGGGCGACGCGGTAGCGCAGCCACCGCAGCAGCTGTCCGCGGCGTTCGTCGTCGAGCCAGTGCTCGGTGGCGTGCCGCAGCCGCTCGGTGGGCCGGCCCGCGCCGGCCATCGCCTGGTTGCGGCCGGTGCGCCACGCGAGCCACCCGACCAGGCGCTCGACGTCGGCGGCGTCGACCGACTCGCTGCAGAACGTGACGATGTCATCGGCCGACGCAACCACGGGCCGGGCACGATAACCGAACATGTGTTCGAGTCAAGGTCCCGGCGCCGGACCGCCGGGTCCGGGCCGCCGCGCCGCACCGGCCCCCTCGCGGGGGCTTCCCGACCGCCGGGATCGGTCCGCGACGGCGGGTAGGGTCGCGGTCGTGCCGGTCCGGCTCCCGACATCCGACCAGCGCCCGCTGCGCGCCATCGGCGTGCGGGTGCTCATCGCGTTCGGGCTGCTGCTCCTGGTGGCCGTCGTCGCGTACCTCGGGCGCGCCGGGTACCGCGACTCCGCCGGCGGGCAGGTGGGACTCCTCGACGCCGTCTACTACGCGACGGTGTCGATCACCACGACCGGGTACGGCGACATCGTCCCGGTGAGCGACGGGGCCCGGCTGGTGACGACGGTGGTCGTGACGCCGGCGCGCATCCTGTTCCTGATCATCCTGGTCGGGACGACCCTCGAGCTCCTCGCGGAGCGCTACCGGGAGTCGTACCGCCTCCGACGGTGGAGGTCGTCCGTGCGGGACCACGTCATCGTGTGCGGCTACGGGGTGAAGGGCCGCGCCGCGATCGAGCAGATCCGGGGGCAGGGGGTCGCCGCCGACCGGGTGCTGGTCATCGACGACGCCCCGGGCGCGATCGCGCGGGCCAACGCCGACGGCTACGCCGCCGTGCTCGGCGACGCCACCCACTCCGCGACGCTGCGCGAGGCGGGGATCGGGGACGCCCGGGCCGTGGTGGTCGCGCCCACCCGCGACGACACCGCCGTGCTCGTCACGCTCACCGCCCGCGAGCTGGCGCCGGGCGTGTTCATCGCCGCCGCCGCGCGTGAGGCCGAGAACGCGCACCTGCTCCGCCAGGGCGGCGCCGACTCGGTGATCTCGTCGTCCGATGCCGCCGGGCGCCTGCTGGGTCTCGCGACCCACAGCCCGCGGATCGTGAACATCCTGGAGGACCTGCTGTCGGCGGGGGAGGGCCTCGACATCATCGAGCGGCCCGTCGAGCACGGGGAGGTCGACCGGACGGCCGTCGCGGTCGACCGGGGCGAGCTGCTGGTGGCCGTGGTCCGGGACGGGGACCTCATCCGCTTCGACGACCCGCGCGCCGAGCGGCTGCGCCCCGGCGACCGCCTGGTGTGCCTCGCCGGGCGGCCGCGCAAGGGCAAGGCGGAGGACCCGGAGGGGGCGGCGGCGACCGACGGTCCGTCATCCGCCACGCCGATCCGGCCCGCGGGATGACGAGGGGAATGGCCCCGGGATGCGAAACTGCTCACCGTGCCCCACACGAATGAGCCCGGCGACGTCGCCGCAGCCAAGGTCGCGCCGGTCGATCCGCACGTCATCGTGCTGTTCGGCGCGACGGGCGACCTGTCGCGCAGGAAGCTGATCCCGGGGCTCCTGCACCTCACCCACGCCGGGCTGATGCCGGAGTTCCGCCTGGTCGGGACCGCGCTCGGCGCCATGTCCGACGACGAGTTCCAGACGTTCGCCCGCGAGGCGTGGGACGAGTTCGGCCGTACCAGCAGCCCGGAGGACAGCGAGGACTGGCAGGAGTTCAGCAACCGGCTGAGCTACATCGACATGACCGCCGGCGCCGACGCGCTGGCCGAGAAGGTCCACACCGCCGAGAACGAGCTCGGGGGGCAGCCGCGGAGGCTCCACTACCTGAGCGTCCCGCCGGCGGCGGCGACCACCGTCATCCAGACGATCCAGGACGCCGGGCTGGCCGCCCGGGCCCGCGTGATCATGGAGAAGCCGTTCGGCACCGACCTGGCCAGCGCCAAGGAGCTCAACGCCCGCGTGCAGGCCGTGTTCCCCGAGGAGCAGGTGTACCGGATCGATCACTTCCTCGGGAAGGAGGCGGCGCAGAACATCCTGGCCCTGCGCTTCGCCAACGGCCTGTTCGAGCCGATCTGGAACCGGCATCACATCGACC
The DNA here is from genome assembly GCA_036826475.1 of Miltoncostaeaceae bacterium. Classification (GTDB taxonomy): domain Bacteria; phylum Actinomycetota; class Thermoleophilia; order Miltoncostaeales; family Miltoncostaeaceae; genus Miltoncostaea. The sequence continues at coordinate 23,852 of DAISWG010000012.1, forward strand.
ACATCCAGATCGACGTCCCCGAGACGCTGTCGGTGGGCTCGCGCGCCGGCTTCTACGAGGCGACCGGGGCATATCGCGACATGATCGTGACGCACCTGTTCCAGGTGCTCGCGTTCACCGCCATGGAGCCGCCGACCGCCCTCGCGCCCGGCGCGATCGGCGAGGAGAAGACCAAGGTCTTCCGTTCCCTCCAGCCCATCGACCCCGAGCACGTGGTCCGCGGCCAGTACGAGGGCTACCGGGCCGAGGAGGGCGTCGACCCGGAGTCGGAGACCGAGACGTTCGTGGCCCTGCGCTGCGAGATCGACAACTGGCGCTGGTCGGGGGTGCCGTTCTTCCTGCGCACCGGCAAGCGGCTCGCGGAGGGGGCGCGGATCATCTCGATCGCGTTCAAGGAGCCGCCGCGGAGCATGTTCCCGATGGACTCCGGCGTCGGCCGCTTCGGGCCCGACCACCTCACCTTCGACCTGGCGGAGGCGTCGCGGCTGTCGCTGTCGTTCTACGGCAAGCGCCCCGGCCCGGGCATGCGGCTCAACAAGCAGAGCCTCCAGTTCTCCCTGTCGGAGGACTCGGACCACGTCGACGTGCTCGAGGCGTACGAGCGCCTGATCTACGACGCGATGAGCGGCGACCGCACCCTGTTCGCCGACGCGGCCGGCATCGAGCGGTTGTGGGAGATCTCCGAGCCCCTGCTGCGCCAGCCGCCCGACGTGATCCCCTACTTCTCCGGCTCGTGGGGCCCGAAGCAGATCCACGGCCTGATCGCGCCGCGGACGTGGCGCCTGCCGTTCGAGCGCAAGTGGCGGGACAAGGTCGCCTAGGACCCCGTCGCCCGCGCGACCCGCCGACGGGCCGCGCAGGAGTTCCGCCCCCTCCGTCCAAGCCCCCTGGGGGAACGAACCACCGAGAGGGGGCGAGACCGTGAGCAGCCGCACCCGGCCGCCGGTCTGGGAGACCGACTACGACGAGCGGTACGACGACCGCGACGACTACTACGATGAGGAGCCCGCCCGGCCGCGCGGCGGCCGCCGGCCGCCGCAGCGGCAGATCCGCAAGGTGGGCATGCCGATCGTGGGCCTCGCGCTCGCCGGCGGCCTGCTCGTGGGCTACCTGGCCAACTCCGGCGGCGGCGGCACCGTCACCGAGACCGTGACCGCCACCAAGACGGTCACGGCCGGCCAGGGCGCCGCGGTCGACGGGACGGGCGCCGGCGCGACCGCGTCGGACGCGGCGTCGCGCGCCTCCGTGGCCCTCGCGGTCCTCAACGGCTCCGGCGAGTCGGGCCTGGCGGCCGCGACCGCCGAGCAGGCGCGCACCCTCGGCTACCAGGACGTGACGGAGGGCAACTCGCCAGAGCCGGCGACCGCCGACCGGGTGCTCTACCGGCAGGGCGCCGAGGCGGAGGCCCGGCTCGTGGCCACCGACCTCGGCCTGCCCGCGCCGCTCCCGGCCGCGCAGGACACGGCGGCCAACGCGGAGCCGGCGGCCGACGTCATCGTCGTGCTGGGCGGCACCCAGGGCGGCGCGGCCGCGAGCGGGGCCGCGGCGGGCGACGGCACCGCGGTGGACGCCACCGGGGTCGACGGCACCGCGGTCGACGGGACCGCGGCGGACGGGACCGCGGCGGACGGGACCACGAACTGATCGGATCCTGACGTCCGAGGACCCGCTCGCCCCGGACCGCGCGTCCCGGGACGGGCGGGTCCCGACCCACCCGGCGTTCGCGTCCCGCCTGCCGGCCCCGCCGCCGGGGGTTCACCCGGGCGAATCGTCCCCGGCGGGCTCGCGACCCGGCCCCACCCGGTCCACCATCGACGCGACCGGGAAGGCGTCAGGGGGGCGGGGCATGGCCAGGCAGTTCGCGGGCAGCATCGACATCGACGTGCGGAAGTCGGTGCCCGACTGGGAGCCGTACGTGCAGCCGGCGGCGCCGCCCGGCGCGCCGAACGTGGTCTACATCGTGCTCGACGACGTGGGCTACTCGTCCATGGAGCCGTGGGGCGGGCTCATCGACACGCCCAACATCAACCGCCTGGCCGAGCGCGGCCTGACCTACACCAACTTCCACACCACCGCGCTCTGCTCGCCCACGCGGTCGTCGCTGCTCACGGGCCGCAACCACACCACCAACGGCATGGCGTGCATCGCCGAGGCCACCACCGGGTTCCCGAACGGCAACGGCCACATCCCGTTCGAGTGCGCCACCATGGCCGAGGTGCTGGGCGAGCGCGGGTGGAACACCTACATGCTCGGCAAGTGGCACCTGGTGGCCGCGGACGAGATGAACCTGGCGTCCACCAAGCGCAACTGGCCGGTGGGGCGCGGCTTCGAGCGGTTCTACGGGTTCCTCGGCGGCGAGACCAACCAGTGGTATCCGGACCTCGTCTACGACAACCACCCGGTGGAGCAGCCGGCGATGCCCGAGGACGGCTACCACCTGACCACCGACCTCACCGACAAGGCGATCGAGTTCATCCGCGACGCCAAGGTCATCGCGCCCGACAAGCCGTTCTTCATGTACTTCGCGCCCGGCGCCTGCCACGCCCCGCACCACGCGCCGCCCGAGTGGATCGAGCGCTACCGGGGCCGGTTCGACATGGGGTACGAGGCCTACCGCGAGCTGGTGTTCGAGCGCCAGAAGGCGCTCGGGATCTTCCCCGCCGACGCCGAGCTGTCGCCGCTCAACCCCTACGAGGGCGAGACGAGCCCCGAGGGGCTGCCGTGGCCGGCGCTCGACGTGGTGCGGCCATGGGCGACGCTGTCGGACGACGAGCGGCGGCTCTTCGCGCGGATGGCCGAGGTCTTCGCCGCGTTCCTCTCCCACACCGACCACGAGATCGGGCGCCTGCTCGACTTCCTGGAGCAGTCCGGGCAGCTGGAGAACACCATCGTCGTGCTCGTGTCCGACAACGGCGCCAGCGCGGAGGGCGGCCCCAACGGGTCGGTCAACGAGAACAAGTTCTTCAACGGCATCCCCGACACGCTCGAGGAGAACCTGGCCTCCATCGACGAGCTCGGCTCGCCCTCGACCTACAACCACTACCCCACCGGCTGGGCGTGGGCGTTCAACACGCCGTTCAAGCTGTGGAAGCGGTACAACTTCGAGGGCGGCGTGGCCGACCCGCTCGTCATCTCCTGGCCGCGCGGGATCGCCGCCGGCGGTGAGCTGCGGAAGCAGTTCATGCACGCCACCGACGTGGTCCCCACGCTGTACGACCTGATCGACGTGCAGCTGCCGGAGGTGGTGAAGGGCTTCCCGCAGGTGCCCCTGGAGGGCGTCAGCTTCCGCCCGACGCTCGCGGGCGCGGACGTCCCGACGCCCAAGGAGGAGGCCTTCTTCTCCATGCTCGGCTCGCGGGCGGTGTGGCACCGCGGGTGGAAGGCCGTGAGCGTGCACCCCACGATCGCCGGCTGGGGGCACTTCGAGGAGGACCGCTGGGAGCTGTACCACGTCGACGAGGACCCCACGGAGTGCCGGGACCTGGCCGGCGAGCAACCGGAGCGGCTGCGCGACATGGTGAACCGCTGGTACCACCTGGCCGGGAGGTACAACGGGCTGCCGCTCGACGACCGCACCGCCGTGGAGGTGTTGGCCGACCCCACCCGGCCCCAGGTGGCGCCCCCGCGCGACCGCTACGTCTACTGGCCGGACACCGCGGAGGTGCCTGAGAGCGCCTCGGTGAACATCCGCAACCGCAGCTTCAGCCTCGCCGTCGACGTGGACGTCGCGTCCCCGGATGCCGAGGGCGTGCTGTTCTCGCACGGCTCGGCCTTCGGCGGGCACGCCCTGTACCTGCGGGACCGCCGCCTCGTCTACGTCTACAACTTCGTCGGCAGCCGGTTGCAGGTCATCCGCTCCGACCGCGACGTGCCGGCCGGGAGGGTGATGCTCGGCGCCTCCTTCGTGCGGGAGGGCGAGGCCATGCCGGCGTCCGGCACCCTGACCCTCTTCATCGACGACGAGGCCGTCGGCAGCGGGCCGATCATCACGCAGCCCGGCTACTTCTCCCTGGTCGGCGAGGGGCTCAACGTCGGGAAGGACCCGGGATCCCCGGTCACCGACGACTACCCGGGCGCGGCGCCATACGCCTTCGCGGGCGGCACGATCGCGAACGTGGTCATCGACGTGTCCGGCGAGCCGTACGTGGACCTCGAGTCCGAGGCGCGCATGATGATGAAGCGCGAGTAGCCACGGCCGGCGGCCGGCGGGGCCCGGAGGCCCCGCCGGCCATCGCGGACCGATCCCGCCGGGCAGCACGCCCTCTTGAGCGGGGCGTGCGGCTCGCTTCGCTCGCATTGGCCCGGCGGGAATTCGCGTTCCGCGAGAGATGGGCGGCGCCTCAAGCGGCTCGCTCCAGCTCGCCCTCGCGCACCGGGCGCGGCCGGAAGCGCAGGCTCACCGCCGCGACGCCGAGTAGCGCAACGACCAGCGACACCAGGAGCGCCGGCTTGAACCCGTCCAGGAGCCCCTCGGCGCCCGCGGACGGGTCGGTGTACGCGGAGTTCACCGCCGTCACCACCGCCAGGGCCAGCGCGCCGCCGAACTGGAAGCTCGTGTTCACGAGCCCGCCGGCCAGCCCCTGCTCGTGCGGGGCGATGCCGTTGGTGGCGGCGATGTTCAGCGGGCCGTACGCCAGGGCGAAGCCCAGGCCGGCCAGCAGCATCGTCGGCAGCATCGCGATCCAGTACGGCGAGTCGATGCCGATCGGCAGGAACAGGGCGTAGCCGGCCGCCGCCGACCCGAGGCCCAGCGCGATGAGCCGCGTGGTGCCCAGCCGGCCGATGAGCGGCCCGAGGCGCGGCGCCAGCAGCATCACCACCAGGCCGCCGGGGAAGATCGCCAGGCCCGTCTCGAGCGGCGACCACCCGCGCGCCTGCTGCATGTACAGCGTGGCGATGAACTGGAAGCCCACCCAGCTGCCGAACAGCGCCATCGCCCCCAGGTTGGCCCGCACCAGGGCGGACGAGCGCAGGATGCCGAGGCGCACGAGCGGCTGGGCGGTGCGGTGCTCGATCGCGACGAAGGCCGACATGAGGGCGACGACGCCGGCGAGCGACAGCAGCGTCTGGGCCGATGCCCAGCCCACGTCGGGGGCCTCCACCACCGTGTAGACCAGCAGGAGCATCCCGGCGGTGATCGCCGCCGCGCCCGGCAGGTCGAAGCCGCGGCGCGCGCCGGCGGGGGCCCGGCCGGGGTCGGGGACCAGGCGGATCGCCGCCGCGAGGGTCGCCAGGGCGACGGGGACGGGCAGCAGGAACACCCACCGCCAGCCGATCTCCGTGAGCAGCCCGCCGATCACGAGGCCCAGCGAGAAGCCGGTCGCGCCGGTGGCGGTGTATACGGCGATCGCCTTGTTGCGGGCGGGGCCCTCGGCGAAGCTCGTGGTGATGATGGACAGGCCGGCCGGCGCCGTGAACGCCGCGGACACGCCCTTGATGAAGCGCGTGATCACCAGCAGCGTGCCGTCGTCCACCAGGCCGCCGAGCAGCGACGCGACGGCGAAGACGCCGAGGGAGATCAGGAACACGCGGCGGCGCCCGAGCAGGTCGGCGGCGCGGCCGCCGAGCAGCAGGAAGCCGCCGTAGCCCAGCACGTAGGCGCTCACCACCCACTGGAGGCTGCCGGTGGACATGGACAGGTCGGACGAGATGGACGGCAGCGCGACGCCGACCATCGACACGTCGAGCGCGTCGAGGAACAGGGCGCTGCAGAGCACGAGCAGCGCGCCCCAGGCGCGCCGGTCGAGACTCGCGGATGCCGGTGGTGCGGCGGTGGTCATGGTCTGGGCGCTCCCCGTGGTAAGGTTCGATGGCTACCGAACGACGAGCACCGTACGCCATTGTTCGATCTACGTCAAACATCATGCGAGGACGTGTGACGCCCCCCAGTCCCGCCCCGCCGCCCGACATGGACCTGGTCACCGTGCTCCAGGCGCTCTCGGATCCCGTGCGGCTGGAGATCGTGCGCCAGCTCGCCGGCTGCACCGCCGACGCCGCCAAGACCTGCGGCCAGATCGAGCTCGACGTGTCCAAGTCGACCGCGAGCCACCACCTGAAGACGCTCCGCAGCGCGGGCATCCTGGCCGAGCGCGAGGAGGGCACCCGCAAGTTCACGTGGCTCCGCAAGGCGGAGATGGAGGAGCGCTTCCCCGGCCTCCTCGCGTCGGTCCTGAACGCCGCCGCGAAGGACGAGGCCGCGGCCTGACGCCCTGTCGCCCCGGCGACGGCCGTCCCCGCCGGTAGCGTCCCCGGCGACAGGCGTCGGGCCGAAGGGGGCGGGATGTCGGAGATCACGGTGCTGGTGAGCGCCCGGGCGAAGCCGGGGCATGGCGCGGAGCTGCTCGACATGTACGGCGAGCTGGCGGCCGCGACCCACGCGGAGGCCGGGTGCATCGCGTTCACCCTCCACCGGGGGCTCGACGATCACGACGTGATCGCGCTCGTGGAGCGGTGGACGTCGAAGGAGGCGCTCGACGCGCACCTCCGGTCGCCGCACGTGACGAGCTTCCGCCGGGACGCGGCCGAGCTGGCGGACGGGCCCAGCACCATCACGATCGCCCAGCCCGTGCCCTCCGGCGACCCGGCCAAGGGGCTGCTCTCCGGCACGGGCTAAGGACCCGGGCGCCGCTGCCGATGGGAGGCGCATGGGTCTCCAGCTCATCGGCGGCGGTCCCCGCGGGGCCGCGTCCGAGGCCACCGTCGGCGCAGGCCCCCACGGCCCCGTACGGGTGATCGCGTTGCCCCGGGTCGCCGACCCCCGGGGCAACCTGACCTTCATCGAGTCGGGGCGGCACGTCCCGTTCGAGTGCCGGCGGGTCTTCTACCTGTACGACGTCCCCGGCGGCGAGGACCGCGGCGGGCACGCCCACCGCGAGCTCCAGCAGCTGGTGATCGCCGCGTCCGGCAGCTTCGACGTCACCGTCGACGATGGCGCCGTCCGGCGCACGTACCAGCTCAACCGCTCCTACGCGGGGCTCTACATGCCGCCGATGGTGTGGGGGCAGCTCACCAACTTCTCGTCCGGATCCGTCGCCCTGGTGCTCGCCTCCGAGCACTACGACGAGGCCGACTACTACCGGGAGTACGACGAGTGGGCGGCCGTCGTGCGCGGCGCCGCGTGACCGTCGGCGCGCCGCCGCGGGTGCCGTTCCTGGACCTGCTGGCCACCTACACCGAGCTGCGCGACGAGCTCGACGGCGCGGCCTCCCGCGTCCTCGGTGGGGGCTGGTACGTGCTGGGGGCCGAGGTCGCGCGGTTCGAGGAGGCGTGGGCCGCCCACACCGGCACCGCGCACTGCGTGGGCGTCGCCTCCGGGCTCGACGCGCTGCACCTCGCGCTCGTCGCGATGGGCGTCGGTGAGGGGGACGAGGTCGTCGTCCCCTCCAACACGTACATCGCCACCTGGCTGGCGATCACCCGCGCCGGCGCCGTCGTGGCGCCCGTCGAGCCGGACCCCCGGACCTCCAACATCGACCCGGCGCGGATCGAGGCGGCCATCGGCCCGCGCACCCGCGCGATCCTGCCCGTGCACCTGTACGGCCGTCCCGCCGAGATGGACGCGATCCGCGACATCGCCGGGCGCCGCGGCCTGCTGGTGCTGGAGGACGCCGCCCAGGCGCACGGGGCCCGCCACCGCGGGGCCCCCGTCGGCGGCCTCGGGCACGCGGCGGCGTGGAGCTTCTACCCGAGCAAGAACCTGGGGGCCTTCGGCGACGGCGGCGCGGTCACCACCGACGATCCCGCCATCGCGGCGCGGCTGCGCACGCTGCGCAACTACGGCTCCACCGCGAAGTACGTGAACCGCGAGCGGGGGTTCAACAGCCGCCTGGACGAGCTCCAGGCCGCCCTGCTCAGCGAGAAGCTCGCGGTGCTGGACGAGTGGAACGCGCGCCGGCGCGCCATCGCCGCCCGCTACCTGGACGGGCTGGCCGGCGAGCCGCTGGCCCTGCCGGCCGACGACCCCGGCCACGCCTGGCACGTCTTCGCCGTCCACACGCCGCGGCGCGACGCGCTGGCCGCCCATCTGGCGGACCAGGGGATCGGCACCCTCGTGCACTACCCGATCCCGCCGCACCTGCAGGAGGCCTACCGCGACCTGGGGATGGGCGAGGGCGACCTGCCCATCGCCGAGCGCCTCGCCCGGGAGGCGCTGTCCCTGCCGATGGGCACGCACCTGCGGACCGGCGACGCCGAACGGGTGATCGCGGCCGTCCGCGGGTTCCTCCGCGCCGATGGCTGAGATCGCCGCCCCGGCCGCGACCGCGGACCACCTGCTGCTGTTCAACCGGGACGCGTTCCACGACCTGAACCTGCGCCCCGGCCAGTCGGTCGTGCGGATCGACCACCACGACGGGGGGCGCCTGGTCGGATCCCTGGTGGGGGTCCGCGACGGCGACGTGGTGAGCTGCGGCCACAGCGCCCCGTTCGGCGGCCCCGACCTGGTGCGCGACGCCGAGCCGGCCGCCAACGTCGTCGCGCTGGTGGGCCACGCGGTCGCGGAACTGGAGGCCGACGGCGTCGGCGAGATCCGGGTCAGGGCGCGCCCCGCCTTCTACTCCGGCTCCGAGACGGCCGTGCAGTTCGCGCTGCTCAACCACGGCTTCCGCGTCGCGGCGTGCGAGCTGAGCTTCCACATCGACCTGGAGCCGCTCGACGGGATCGACGCGTACGTCGCCGGCCTGCGCTCGCCCGCGCGGCGGGCCCTGCGTCACGGACTGGACGAGCCGTTCGCCCTGCGCGAGGCCGAGCCGGGGGACGACGGCCTGTGGGACGCCGGCTACGACCTGCTCGCCGCGAACCGCGCCGCCAAGGGCCGCCGCCTGGCGCTCGACGCCGGCTACGTCCGCGCCGCCCGCGACGCGTTCCCGGGCCGGATCCGCATGGCGGTGCTGGAGCACGCCGGCCGGCCCTGCGCCGCCGCCCTGACCTACCGTGTGCTCCCCGGCCGCGAGCTGGTCGTCTACTGGGGCGACGCCGGTCACGACCTGGCCCGCTCCCCGATGAACGTGCTCGCCCACGCGATGGTGGCGCGGGCGCTCGACGAGGGCGTGCGGAGCCTCGACATCGGGCCGTCGAGCATCGATGGGGTGCCCGACCAGGGGCTGATCCAGTTCAAGCGCAGCGTCGGCGCCCGCGAGAGCCTGCGCCTGGACCTGGTGCGGGGGGCGGCGTGAGCAGCGCCGCCGGCGCCGACTACTCGGCGATCTACGACCCGGACACCGACTTCGACGCCCGCTACACCATGGCCACGGTGCGCCGGATCGCCGAGCGGGTGGCCCCCGGCGACCGGGTGCTGGAGCTGGGGTGCGCCACGGGCCTGATGACCGCCCACCTGGCCGGTCAGGGCGCGCGCGTGACGGGCGTCGACCGCTCCGGCGCCTACCTCGGCCGCGCCCGCGCGCGGTTGGGCGACCGGGCCACGTTCATCGAGGCGGGCCTTGCGGAACCCGGGTGGGAGGCGCTCGCCGGCGACGGCTTCGACCACGTGCTGCTGTGCAACCTCATCCACGAGCTGCCCGACCCCGTCGACCTGCTCCGGCGGGCCGCCGCGCTGCTGGCGCCCGACGGGCTGGTGCACCTCTCCCTCCAGAACCCCGACTCCATCCACCGGCTGGTGGCGGTCGAGATGGGGCTCATCGAGGACGTCCGCGAGGTGTCCGCCCGGGGCGACCGCTTCGGGACCCTGGGGCTGTGGGGGGCCGACGACCTCGCCGGGCTGGCCCACGCGGCCGGCCTGGGCGTGGTGGCGTGGGAGGGCGTGATGCTGAAGCCGCTGCCCAACGGGATGATGGCCGAGCTGCCGGAGGACGTGCTGGAGGGGTTCGAGCGGGCCGCACGGCACCTGCCCGCCCACTGCGCGATGAACCTGCTCGTGCTGGCCCGGGGTTGAAATGCGTCAACCCGCCGGCCGGAGCAGCACCTCTCTACCCGGGCGCTGCGACCGCGCTTCGCGCGGTAGGGCCGGCGGGCAACTCACGGTGGTCGGGGGCTCGATCGCGGCGCTGGTCGCCGCCGACGCCCGCCTGCGCCGGGGCGGCGCGGTCGACCTGCTGCTGCCCCGAACGGGCGTGGCGGGCGGCTTCGCCCCGATCGAGGTGGAGGGCCGCCGCCTGGGCCTGGGCGTGCGCCTGCTCGAGATCGACCGCGAGGACGCCGCGCCGCCGCCGCCGCTGGCCGACTACGTCGCCGGCCCGTCCGGCCACGTCCCGTTCGTCCGCACCCTGGCGGAGTGGACGCGCGAGCTGGCGGGCGACGGCCTGCGCGAGGCGGACGGACTGGCGATGGTGGTCGACGGCCGCCTGGCCGACGACATCTACTTCACGGTCGACCTGGAGGGGCTGCGCGCCGCGCTGCCGGCCGCCGAGGCCGACCGCACCGCGGCAGAGGCCGCCGACGCGCGCCGCCTGGACGGCGACGCCGGGGTGCTGGGCGCGGGGCACGACCTGGGCGCGTTGTCGCTCGACGACGCCTCGCGCCGCAACCACGGCGCGGCCTTCCACGAGCGCTTCATCGCCGCCATGTGCCGCAAGATCCACCCCGGCGGCGCCGCGGCCGTGCCCGCCGCCCTGCGGCGCAAGGTGTGGATGCCGCTCTTCCACCCGAGCACGCTGGAGGCCGCCGCCGCGGGCCGGCCCACCGGCTACCGGCCGCACCGCCCGTTCCACACCGTGGAGCCCGGTGGCGTCGGCGCCCTGGTCGCCGCCCTGCTGGCCCGCATCCACGCCGCCCCCCGGGCCCGCGTGGTCGAGGCCGGCCGGCTGCTGGAGGCGGCGCCCACCCCCGACGGCTCCCAGGTGCAATTGCGACTCGAGGGTCTCGATCGCACCGTGGGGCGGCCCGTCCTGGGCACGAGCCCCGCCGAGCTGTTCGCCGCGGTCGGCGCCGGGTACGACGCGCCCCGCCTGCCGATGTCGATTGCGTGGGCCGAGGTGGACGAGCGCGACGTGCTCGCGCTCCCCGCGCTGGTGCACGTGCCCGACCCCGAGATCGACGCGTTCCGCATCAGCCCCGGCGACCCGCCCGCCCCCGGCCGGCGCGCCCTGACGCTGGAGATGCGCCACGACCTGCCCGCGGAGCATGTGGCCGACGCGGTGCGGCGCGCCGTCGTGGCGACGGGGCTCGTCCGCGAGGGCGCCCCCGTCGAGGTGGTCCACCACCTGGCCGGTCCCGCGATGCCCGACCCCGGCCCCGGGGCGCAGGCGGCGTTCGAGGCCGCGCGCGCGCGGCTCAATGACGCCCGCCTGGATGCCGAGGTGGTGGGCGGCGCCGCCGCATTCGGCGCCGACTCGTTCAACGAGCAGGTGATCCAGGGCCTGCGGGCCGAGGAGGCCACCCGATGACCCTCACCCCCGAGGCGCTCGACCGCTACGCGCGGGAGTACTACCTGAGCGACGAGGTCGCCGACATCGACATCGAGGAGCGGGCCCAGCGCCTCAGCGCCCCCACGGTGGCGGCCCAGGTGCGGGACGCCCGCCGGGTGATCGACATGGGCTACGGGACGGGGGAGATGGCCCGCGAGCTGCTCGGCCGCGGCATCGCCGCCGAGGTGGTGGAGGGCTCCCCGCTGCTCGCCGCCCAGGCCCGCGGCCGCCACCCCGGCCTGGTCGTCCACGAGGCGATGTTCGAGACGTTCGCCCCCGGCCCGGTCTACGACGCCGTGCTGGCGCTCCACGTGATGGAGCACGTCGACCGCCCCCGCGACCTGATGTCGCACGTCCGCGGTTGGCTGCGCCCCGGCGGCGCGGTGGTCGTGGTGGTGCCCAACCGCGAGTCGCTGCACCGGCGCCTGGCGGTGCGGATGGCGATCCAGGAGCGGCTCGACGACCTCTCGCCCCGCGACCGCCTGGTGGGGCACCTGCGGGTGTACGGCCTCGACACGCTCCAGGCCGACCTGGAGGGCGCGGGCTTCCGCGTGGACGCACGGTTCGGCTTCACCCTCAAGACGGTGCCGAACGCGATGATGCTCGACTGGCCGCCGGCGCTGCTCGACGCGCTCACGGAGATCAGCCCCGAGTTGCCGCCGCAGATGTGCGCCAACATCGGCATCCGGGCGGTCGCGGCGGCATGACGGCCCTGCCGCGGGTCGCCGCCGCGGGGGCGGCGCTCGCCGACATGGAGCGCAGGATCGCCGCCCTCGCCGCCGCCGGCGACGACGCGCTGGCGGCCGCCTGGGCGCAGGTCGCCTCCGACTTCGCCTGGAACACCCCGCCCGGCGCGCTCGCCAGCCCGGCGATCGACGACGCCCTGGAGGCGATCGGGCTGCGCCAGGTCCCCCGCGGCCCCCGCGCGCCGCGCGGCGACGGCCCGGAGCGGGTCCTGCACGTCATCACCGAGTGCGCGGCCGTCGGCGGCCACTCGCGCATGGCGTGGCGGTGGATCGGGCGCGACGAGGGGCGGCGGCCGACGCTGGCGCTCACCCGCCACCGCGCCGAGGTGCCCGCGCCGCTGGCCCGCGCCCTCGCGGCCCGCGGCGGCGAGGCGGTCCACGTGCCCGGCCACGACCTGATCGACCGCGCCCGCGCCCTCGGGGGGCTGGTGGACGCCCACGACCTGGTGGTGCTCCACATCCACCCCATGGAGGTCGCGGCGTCGATCGCGCTGGCCGACCGCACGGGCCGGCCGCCGGTGCTGCTCGTGAACCACGCCGACCATTGCTTCTGGCTCGCCCCGCGCGTGCCGGACGTGGTGCTGAGCAGCCGGCCCGCCGCCGCCCGGCTGTGTATCGCGCGCCGCGGCGTCCACCCGGAGCGCTCCGCCCTGCTTCCGGTGCCCGCCGAGCCGGCGGCCGCCCCGCCGTCGCGCGACGAGGCGCGCCGAGCCCTGGGCCTGGCCGACGGCGCCGTCGCGATGGTCGCGATGGCGTCGCCCTACAAGCTCGCCGCGATCGACGACATCGGCTTCGCCGACCTCGTGGAGCCCGCCCTCGACGCGATCCCCGACGCGACGGTGCTGGTGGTGGGGCCCGACGACGACGGCGCGTGGGCCGAGGCCCGCGCCCGCACCGGCGGCCGCCTCCGCGCCCTGGGGCGGCTGGACGACCCGTCCGGTGTCCTGGCCGCCGCCGACGTGTTCCTCGACGCCTACCCCTGCTCGTCGCTCACCGCCGCCCTGGAGGCCGCGGCCCTCGGCATCCCGGTGGTCTCGTACGCCCCGCCCCGCCCGCAGGCGGCGACGTACGACATCGACGAGCCCGCCCTCGCGGGGGTCCACGTGGTGGCGCGCACCCCCGGGGCCCACCTCGACGCGCTGGGCCGCCTGGCCGCCGACCCCGCGGCCCGTGCCGACCTGGGCGCCCGCACCGCGGCCGCCGCCGCCGCGCTCCACGACCGCCCCCGCTGGCGCGCCGACCTGGAGGCCGCCTACGCCCGCGCCCGCGCCGCGGCCGCCGCCGGTCCCCTGCCGGGCCGTCCGCCGGTCGCCGACGCCGGCACCGCCCACGAGGACGCGTTCCTGGACGCGCTGCACGCGGCGTCCGGGCTCACGCTCACCCCCGCCGCGGCGCTGCTGCGCAACGGCGACGCCTTCCCGTGCGACCCCCGCCGCGGCCTGTCCGTCGTCGTGCACTGCCGCGACGACGCCGACGGGCTCATGCGCGCGCTGGGCTCGGCGGTGGAGACGTGCGCCCACCTCGACGAGGTCGAGGCGATCGTCATCGACGACGCCTCCGGCCCGGCCACGGCGGACGTCATCGACGGGCTCCGCAGCGACGTGCGCGTGGTCCGCAACGCCGCACCCCTCGGACCGCAGGCGTCGTTCGCCGCGGCCCTCGACGTCGCCGAGGGGCAGGCGGCGCTGCTCATGACCAGCGACGTCGTCCTGCTCCCCGGTTGGCTCGACCCCCTGGCCGCCGCGCTCGCCCGGCCCGGGGTGAGCGGCGTCGCGCCGACGGTGCTCCGGGGCACGGGCCGCGAGGTGTGCGTCCTGACGTCCGTCGCGTCGGCGCGCGCCGGCGCCGCCGTGGTCGCCCTGTCCGTCCCCGACTCGGCGGTGCGCGCGGCGCCCGCCGGCGCCATGGAGGCCGTCGCATGATGAACGCCTGCACGATCGTGGCCCGCAACTACCTGGCCCAGGCGTCCGCCCTGGCGGACTCCTTCGTGGAGGCGAACCCCGAGGGGGCGTTCACGATCTTCGCGATCGACCTCGGCGACGAGCACATCGGATCGGACGACCCGCGCGTGCGCGTCGTGGGGCCCGAGGGCGCCGGCCTCGACCCCGACGAGTTCCACCGGATGGCGGCGATCTACGACGTGGTGGAGCTCGCGACCGCGGTGAAGCCCTTCCTGCTGCGGCACCTGCTGCGGGAGGGCGGGGAGCCCGTCACGTACCTCGACCCCGACATCCTGGTGTTCCGGCCCCTCGACGGCATCGAGCGGCTCGCCCGGGACCACGACATCGTGCTGACGCCCCACACGTCGGTGCCGCTGCCGGACGACGGCTTCCCGCCCGGCGAGGTGGCGTTCCTGGAGGCCGGCGTCTTCAACCTCGGGTTCATCGCCGTGGGCGGCGGCGCGGTCCCGTTCCTGGACTGGTGGGCGGAGCGGCTGTCGCGGCGCTGCCTGGTCGCCACCGCCCAGCACCTGTTCGTCGACCAGAAGTGGATCGATCTCGTGCCCTGCTACTTCCGCCACCACGTCCTGCGCGACCCGGCGGTGAACGTCGCGTACTGGAACCTGCCGGTGCGGACGCTGGAGCAGCGCGACGGCGGATGGCTCGTGGACGGCGAGCCGCTGGTCTTCTTCCATTTCAGCGGCTACGACCCGGCCAAACCCCACCTGCTGAGCAAGTACCAGGGACCGAACCCCCGGATCCGGCTCGACGAGCACCCCGCGCTGAAGGCGATCTGCGACATGTACGCCGCCCGCCTGGAGGAGCGCGGCCACGCCGCGCTGCGCCGCTCGGGCTACGGATTCGCCGAGCTTCCGTCCGGGATGCCGCTCGACGCCCGAACCCGCGCCGTCTACCGGCGCAGCCTCGTGGCCTGCGAGACGGCGGGCGCCGAGCCGCCGCCGAACCCGTTCGCCGCCGGCGGCGACGGGGCGTTCATCGACTGGCTCGCCTCGCCCGCCGGCGACCCGGCCGACTGGGGCGGCCTGTCGGTGCTCGGTGCGTCCGCGTGGATCACCGAGCCGGGCGTGCGCGATGCGTTCCCCCGCGTCCCGGGCCCGGACGCCGACCGCCTCCTCGAGTGGCTCGAGGAGGGCGGCGCGCGTCAGCTGGGGATGGCCACGTGGCTGTGCCGCGGCCGGGTGGGGGGCGGGGCGGTGCCCGCCCCCCGGTAGGCCGTCAGGCGGCCGAGGCCGTCAGGGTCCGCTCGGCGAGCGCCTCGAGCGGCTCCGGCCGGCCGCTGATGTTCCAGAGCACCGTGCAGAGGGTGTCGAAGCGCACGCGGTCGTCGTGGCGCATCGACTTGGTCTTCCTGCGCGTCCTGCCCCCGTCGGTGATGTGGGTGTCGAGCAGCAGCTCGCGTCGCGCCTCGTCCAGCATCCATCGGACGGTGTCGAGGGGGTCGTAGGCGGCGTCGGTCATCGGCGTCTCCGTGGTGCGTGATGTGGGCGTCCGGGAGCGCCGCCGATCGATTCGGCGGGCCCAACGGTAGCCTGCTCCGACGCGGATCGCGACCTGCCGCCGCGGCCCGCCCTACGCCGGGATCAGCCCGCGTTCAGACCTCGTCCTCGTCGTCATCGTCGTCGTCGGGCTCCTCGACGTCCTCGAGGGAGATCTCCTCGACCTCGTCGGCCAGCGCGGCGGCGGGAGCCACGTCCTCCTCGGGCTCGCTCTCGTCCTCCTCGTCGTCCTGGGCGGCGGCCTCCGCGTCGGTGGCCTCGCCCTCGAGCACCTGCGCGAGCGCGGGCGTGAGGTTGGCGCCGTCGTCGTCGCCGTCGCCCACGACGTCGTCGTCGTCGCCGAGGGTCTCGATGAGCAGCGGGTCGGTCTCCATGTCGTCCAGCTCGATCAGCTGGGTCTCGTCGGCGGTGCCCTCCGGGTCCCAGCGGACCTTCACCTCGCCGTCCAGGATCTCGGCCTCGGCGAGCGCGACGGGGTCGCGCGAGGTGAGCTCACCCGGCGCGGGCGGCGGCGCGGCCTCGGCACGCAGCTCCGCCGGGTCGGCGGTGAGCCACAGCGTGATCTGCCGTGCCCGCTTCGCGACGGCGTGGACCAGCGCGTACCGCGATCCATCCACGTGCTGGAGCGACTGGTCCAAGCGACGTCCGTACAGCATCCGACCTCCCCGGCGGTTCATGGCAAGCAACAGCGCGACCGGACATACTAGCGCCAACGCGGATGTGCTCTCACCCGACCCGCGTAATGGCGCAAGGAGGCCTCCTGGATGCTGGTGCTCACCCGCAAGGCCAACCAGAGCATCATGATCGGCGACACCATCGAGGTGTCGGTGCTCTCTGTGCTCGGAGAGAAGGTCCGCCTGGGGATCCAGGCGCCGCGCGACGTCCCCGTGTTCCGCAAGGAGGTCTTCCTGGAGATCCAGGCGCAGAACCTCGAGGCGGCGGAGTCCAGCAAGGAGGCGCTCGACCAGGCGCTCGGCATGATGGGCGACGCCGACGACGGTCGCTAGACCGGTACGAATCTCTACACGGGGCTCAAGCGCGCCCCCGCGAGCGCCGATGAGGATGCCGAGCGCGTAGGACCAGGACGGTCCCACGCGACATCGCACCAGTCTCCGCATGGACGCGGACCCGGCGCGGTGTTCCGTCCAGACGACCTGGATTCAAGGAGGAATCATGGGTCTGAGTGTCTACAACAACGTCGAGGCGCAGAACGCTCACCGCCTCCTCAGCAACACCGGCGCGCAGCTGAACAAGTCGATGGAGCGGCTGTCCTCCGGTCTCCGGATCAACCGCGCCGCCGACGACGCCGCCGGCCTCGCCGTCTCTGAGGGCATGCGCTCCCAGATCCGCGGCATGAACGTCGCTTCGCGCAACGCGCAGGACGGCGTCTCGATGGTCCAGGTCGCCGACGGCGCCCTGGGGAACGTGGGCGACATGCTGCAGCGCGTCCGTGACCTGGCCGTCCAGGCCTCGAACGGCACGCTGACCGACGCCCAGCGCACGAACCTCGACACCGAGGTCCAGCAGATCCTCACCGAGATCGGCAAGACCGGTACGGACACCGAGTTCAACGGTCTGAAGATCCTCGCCGGCTCCGTCGCCACCGCCGCGTCCGCCGTGACGCTCCAGGTCGGTGCCAACGCCAGCCAGAGCATCGCGTTCACCATCGGCACCGTGTCCGCGTCCGACCTCGGCATCTCGGGCATCGCCGTGTCGACGGCCGCTTCGGCGACCGCCGCCATCGCGTCCCTGGACGCCGCGATCAGCACTGTCACCACGAGCCGGGCGAACCTGGGCGCCATCCAGAACCGTCTGGAGCACACGATCAACCGCCTCGGCATGACCTCGGAGAACCTCCAGGCCGCCGAGTCCCGGATCCGTGACGCCGACATGGCCTCGGAGATGATCACCTTCACCAAGAACCAGATCCTCCAGCAGTCGGGCATGGCGATGCTCGCGCAGGCCAACCAGAGCCCGCAGAGCGTCCTCTCGCTCCTCCGCTAGTCGATCCGGAGCACGATGTGGAACCGACGGGGCCCTCCGGGGCCCCGTCGCATTCCTCAGGTCCGGGCGTTCCCGGCCGATGTGGCGCGCACATGCCGCGCGCGTCGGTCGTCATCACGTTCCACGATCAGCCTGCGGAGCTGTGCCGCTCCCTGCGGGCCCTCGCCGCCGCAGGCCTCGACGACGTCGAGGTGGTGCTGGTCGACAACGGCTCGCGGGATGCGCGCACGCCGGCGCTGCTCGAGGCGTGGGCCGACCGCGCCACCGTCCTGCGCAACCCGGTGGACGCCGGGCCGGTGGCCGCCCGCAACCAGGGGGCCCGCGCGGCACGGTCGCCGGTGGTGGTGTGGCTCGACCCGCGGGCGGAGGTCCGCCCCGGCTGGCTCGACCCCCTGGTCCTCGCGGCCGCCGCCCCCGGGGCCGGCGTGGCCGGCGCCGTGCTGCTGGCGCCCGACGGGCGCGTCCGCAGCGCCGGCAGGGCGCTGGTGGGAAGGGGCCGCATCATCGACCTCCACCCGGGGGTCCCCGGCGACCACCCGGTGGTGCGGGGCCGCGCCGTGCGCGTGCTCGGCGGCGAGCTGGTCGCCGTCTCCCGCGACGCGCTGCTCGACGCGGGCGGCCTGGACCTGGCGTTCGGCGCGGGCGTCGCCGAGACCGATCTGTGCATGCGGATGTGGGACGCGGGCCGTCAGAACGCCGTGGCCGCGGCCGTCGCGGTGCTCCACGGCGACGCGCCGGCCCCGTCCGCCGACGACGGCAGGGCGTTCCGCCGCCGCTGGCATGCCGCGGACCCCGACCGCGACGACCTGCTGGCCGAGGACGGCGTCGCCGACGCCGGGTGGGCGGACTGCGTCTGGGAGGGCCCCCTGCTGGACGACTCCCCCGAGGCGGCCGAGGGCCGCGACGCCCTCCGCGCCCTCGCCGCGGCGGGGCGCCGCCCCATGGCCCGGGAGCCCGCCGGCACGCCGCTGGCCGCGGAGGCCGCCGGCTGGTGCGACGAGGTGCTCCTGGCGGCGCTCAACCGCCACCGGGTGGGCGTGCCGGGCGCCGAGACCTTCCGCGGCGGACCCGTCCCCGGTGCGGCCCTGCGGCCCGCCGGCCGCGAGGGGATCGGCTGGCTGGGCGCTTTGCTCGGGCGCAGCGGCTACGCCGCCGCGGCCCGCGGCGTGGTGCGGGCCGCGCACCGGGCCGGCCTGCCGGTGCTGGCGCTCGTGACCGACGCGACCGCCGACGGCCTCGCGCCGCCCGAGCTGGCCCTGCCGCCCCAGGACTTCGCCCCCGGCCTGATCGTCATCCACGGGCTCCCGGTCATGCCGAGCGGCGTCCCCTTCTGGGACGAGGCCGCCGCCGACCTGGGCCTGCCCGTCGTCGGCGCCACCTGCTTCGAGACCGAGCTGGTGCCGCCCTCCTGGGTCGCGCCGTGCAACCGGGTTCGCGAGGTGTGGGTTCCGAGCGGCTTCAACGCCCGCACCTTCGCCGACGCCGGCGTCGACCCCGAACGGATCCACGTGGTGCCGTATCCGGTGGACACCGCGCGCCTGCGCCCCGCCGCGCGCGAGCGCGACCCCGGCGCGCCCCTGACCTTCCTCTCGGTCTTCGAATGGACGTGGCGCAAGGGCTGGGACGTGCTGCTCCGGGCCTGGGCCGAGGAGTTCGCCCCCCGGGATCCGGTGCGGCTGGTCATCGTCACCTACCGGGGCCCCGGCGCGTCGGGTGGGGGGTCGGTGGAGGAGCAGGCCCTCGCCCGGCTCGCCGCCCTCGGCGCCGGTCCCGGCGACGTCGCCGACATCGAGCTGATGCTCGATCCCGTCCCGCACGAGGCGATGCCGGGGCTGTACGCGTCGGCCGACGCGTTCGTGCTGCCCACCCGCGGCGAGGGCGCCGGGATGCCGATGCTGGAGGCCGCCGCCTGCGGCGTCCCCGTGATCGCGACCGCCTGGGGCGGCCACGAGGAGCTGATGACGCCGCGCACCGCGTACCCGGTGGCGGTGGAGCGGATGGTCGAGGCCCCGGCGGCGATGCTCGCCGACAACGTGCTCTACCGCGGCCTGGTGCTGGCCGAGCCGTCGGTGGCGTCGCTGCGGGCCGCGATGCGCGCCGTCGCCGACGACCCGGCGGCCGCCGCCGCCCGGGGCCTGCGCGGCCGCGCGCTGGTGGAGGAGCGCTTCTCGATCGCGGCGACCGCCCGGGCGCTCGACGCGCGCGCCCGGGTGCTGCTGGGCGGGCGCGACGCCGCCGGCGTGGCGGCGGCGCGGTGGACCTCCTGTCGCCCGGCCCGGTGACCGACCCCTCCGGCTACGCCGCGGGCGGTCGCGCGTTCCTGCGCGGGCTGGAGGAGGAGGGGGCCGCCGTGCGGCTGGAGCCCCACATGTGGAACGCCCGCGAGGCGATCGACGCGGCGGAGCGCCGCCGCCTGGTGGCGATGTCCGAGCGCGAGCTGCCCGACGTCGACGTCTCCGTGCAGCACACGTTTGGCCGCCTGTTCGACCCGTACGCCCCAGGCCGCGCCCGCGTGGGCCGCACCATGTTCGAGACCGATCGCATCCCCGCCGACTGGGTCCCCCGATGCAACGCGATGGACGAGGTGTGGGTGCCCACCGCCCACGCCGTCGAGGCGTTCGCCGCCGCCGGGGTCGACCGGGGACGCCTGGCGGTCGTGCCCGAGCCGTTCGAGCTCGACCGCCTGGACCGGGACGCCGCGCCGCTGCCGCTGGAGGACGCCCACGGCACCGTGTTCCTGGCTGCGTTCGACTGGACGCTCCGCAAGGGCTGGGACGTGCTGCTGCGCGGCTGGTGCGACGCGTTCGACGCCGGCGACGACGTGACCCTGGTGCTGAAGGTGTGGGCCACCACCCGCGGCATCGGGACGCCCGCGATCCAGGCCGACGTGATCCACGCGCTCGGCGCGATGGGCCGCGACCCGGGGTCGGTCGCCGACCTGGTGATCGTGGAGGACCTGCTCCCCGGCGCCGACATGGCCCGCCTGTACGCCGCGGCCGACGCCGTGGTGGCGCCGACGCGCGGCGAGGGCTGGGGCCGCCCGCTGCTGGAGGCCATGGCGATGGGCCGGCCCGTGATCGCCACGGGATGGTCCGGGCCGGGCGCGTTCGTGGACGCCGACGTCGGCTGGGCGCTGCCCTCCACGCTCGTCCCCGTCTCCGCGGAGGCCGCCGCCGAGGTCCCCGCGTTCGCGGGCCACCGCTGGGCCGAGCCCGACGCCGGCGCGTTGGCGGCCGCGATGCGCGAGGTGCACGAGCGCCCCGCCGAGGCCCGCGCCCGCGGCGCCGCCGCCGCCCGGCGCGCCGAGCGCTACGACCACCGCGCCGTGGCCCGACAGGCGCTCGCGCGGCTCGAGGCGCTGGCGGCCCCGCCGTCCCGGTCGGTGCCGGCCGGCGACGGCCCGCCCCGCCTGGTGATCGAGGGCTGCCTGTCGGGCGTCTCGTCGCTGGCGGGCGTCAACCGCGAGATGGCCCGGGCGCTGCTGCGCGCCGGCGGCGTGGACCTGTCGCTGGTCGACACCGACGGCATGCCGATGGACGCCGGCGCCCCCGGGATGGACGAGGTGGTGCGCGCCGCCCAGCGGGTGCTGCCGGGCGGGCCCGAGGTGGTGGTCCGCCAGGTGCAGCCGCCCAGCTTCGCCCGGCCCGCCGGCGGCCGCCTGGTGCAGATCCTGCACTGGGAGTTCGGGCCGCTGCCGCCCCGGTGGGTGGAGCTGATCGCAGCGACGACCGACGAGGTGTGGGTGGCGTCCACGTACGTCCGCGACTGGATGATCGCCTCGGGCGTCGATCCGGAGCTCATCCAGGTGCTGCCGCTCGGCGTGGACCCCGCCCGCTTCCACCCCGGTGCGGCGCCGGTGGACCTCGGCGACGAGGCGCCCGGCTTCCGCTTCCTGTTCGTCGGCGGTCTCCACGCGCGCAAGGGCGTGGACCTGCTGCTCGACGCCTACGAGCGCGCCTTCCGCCGCGACGACGACGTCACGCTGGTGGTCAAGGACTTCGGCCCGCGCGGCCCGTACCCGCCCGGGCGGCTGGACGAGCGGGTGCGCCGCATGGCCGCCGATCCGCGGGGCCCGCGGGTGATGCACGTGTCGCGGCCGGTGCCGGAGGACGCGATCCCCGGCCTGTACGCGTCGTGCGACTGCCTGGTGCACCCGTTCCGCGGCGAGGCGTACGGCCTCACGATCGCCGAGGCCATGGCGTGCGGCCTGCCCGTCGTGGTGCCCGACCGGGGCGCCGCCCGGGACTTCACCGACGCCGAAACCGCGGTCCTGGTGCCGTCGCGTGCGGTGACGCTGCCGGCGACGCACATCGGCCAGTGGGAGATGGACCGCGACCCGGTGGTCCACGAGGTCGACCCCGCCGACCTGGCCCGCGCGATGCGCGCCGTCTACGAGGACCGGGCCGCGGCCGCCGCCACCGGCGCCCGCGCCTCGGAGGCGATCCGCACCGGGCACACGTGGGACCGCACCGCCGCCGTCGTGCTGGAGCGCCTGGGCGTCCTGGCCGGCCGCGCCGCCGCGCTGCCGGCGTGACCGTCGTCTGGCGCGGGCCGCTCACCGACCCCTCGGGGTGGGCGGCGGAGGGGCGCGCGCTGGTGCGCGGCCTGCGGGAGGAGGGCGCCGACGTGGTCGCCGACCACCGGGTGTGGCACCACCGCGAGGCCGTCACGCCCGCCGGGCGCGAGGCCCTGGCCGACCTGATGCTCCCCGAGCCGGCGCGCGTGCGCGCCTCGGTCGAGCACGCGCCCGGCCGCCTGCTCGACCCGTATGCCCACGGGACGCTGCGGATCGGGCGGACCGCCCTGGCCGCGCTGGACGTGCCGCGCGACTGGGTGGTGCGCCTGAACCAACTCGACGAGACGTGGGTGTCCGACCGCGCGGAGGCCGAGGCCCTCGTCGCCGCCGGCGTCGACCCGGAGCGGGTGGCCGTGGTGCCGGAGGCGGTCGAGCTGGACCTCTTCGACCCCGCCACCGCGCCGCTGGCGCTGCCCCACGCCCACGGCACCGTGTTCCTGGCGGTGGCCCCGTGGGGGGCCGGCACGGAAGACCTGCTGCGCGCCTGGTGCGCCGCCTTCCGCGGGCACGACGACGTGACCCTGGTGCTGAAGACGTGGTCGGACGACGGGCTCGACCTCCCCGCCATCGAGGGTCGCGCCGCCGCGGCGGTGGCCGCCGCGGGCCACGACCCGGCCGCCATGGCGGACGTCGTGATCCTGGACGACCTGCTGCCCGCCGGCCGGATGCCCGCGCTGTATGCGGCCGCCGACGCCGTGGTCACGGCCACGCCCGCCGGCCCGCGAAGCCGCGTGGCGCTGGAGGCCGCCGCCATGGGGCGACCCGCGGTGGCGCCCGACCCGGCCGCGATGCGCGCGGCGCACGACGATCCGGCGATGCGCCGATCGGCGGGTGCCGCCGCCCGGGAGGCCGCCGCATCCCACGGCCACCGCGCCGTCGCGCGCGCCGTCCTGGAACGGATCGACGGGCTCGCGCCCCGGCCGCGCGCGGTGCGCCGGGTGGCGGGCGACCGCCCGTCGGTGCTGCTGCGCGGCAGCGTGTTCGGCGTCCACTCCCTCGCGGGCGTCAACCGCGACCTGGCGCGGGCGCTGCTGCGCCGCGACGACGTGGAGCTGGGGCTGGTGGACGTGGACGGCGCGCGCCTCGACGCCTCCGACCCGGCCTACGCCGCCCTGGAGCCGTCGCTGTCGGGGCTGCTGCCGCGCGCCGACGTGACCCTGCGCCACGCCTGGCCGCCGGCGCTGGGACCGGTGCACGAGGGCCGCGTCGCCCAGTTCCTGCACTGGGAGTACGGGGCCCCGCCGCTGGGCTGGGTCCGGGCGCAGCGGGAGCACCTGGACGAGGTGTGGGTGGCGTCGCGCCACGTCCGCGACGGGATGCTCGCCGGCGGCATGGACCCGGAGCGGGTGACGCTGGTGCCGCTGGGGGTCGACCCGGAGCGGTTCCGGCCGGGCGCCGAGCCCCTCGACCTGGACGACCGCGCCCCCGGGGTCCGCCTGCTGTTCGTCGGCGGCCTGATCTGGCGGAAGGGCATCGACCTGCTCCTCGCGGCCTACACCCGGGCGTTCACCGCCCGCGACGACGTGACCCTGGTCATCAAGAGCTTCGGCGCCCGCGGCCCGTACGTCCCGCAGGACGCCGACGCGCAGGTGCGCGCCCTCCAGGCCGACCCGCGGGCGCCGCGGATCCTGCACCTCACCGACCCCCTGCCCGACGGCGACATGCCCCGGCTCTACGCGGCCTGCGACGCGCTGGTGCAGCCGTTCCGCGGGGAGGGCTACGGCCTGCCGATCGCCGAGGCGATGGCATGCGGCCTGCCCGCGATCGTGCCGGACCGCGGCGCCGCCAGGGACTTCTGCGGGCCGGGGACGGCGATCCTGGTGCCGTCGCGCCCGGTCCCGGTGGAGAGCGCCACCATCGGCGGCATGCTGGTGGCGGGGCGGCCCGAGGTGGTCGAGGTGGAGGTCGCCGACCTGGTCGCCGCGATGCGCTCGGTGGTCGCCGACCCCGCGGGGGCCCGGGCGATCGGCGACGCGGCCGCGGCGCACATCCGGTCCGGGCACACCTGGGACCGCACCGCGGCGGTGGCCGCCGGGCGGCTGCGGGCGCTCGCGGCGTGAGCCGGCTCGCCAGCATCGTGGTCCCCTGCCACGACAACCTGCGCTACACCGCGCTCTGCCTGGACAGCGTCGCGCGTCACACGCCGCAGCCGCACGAGGTGATCGTGGTGGACAACGGCTGCACCGACGCGACCGCCGAGTGGGCGCGGGCCAACGGGGCCCGCGTGGTGCGCTCCCGGGTGAACCTGGGCTTCGCGGGGGGCGTCAACCTGGGGCTGGCCGCCGCCGCCGGCGACGTGGCCGTGCTGCTCAACAACGACGCGCTGGCCACCCCCGGCTGGCTGGCGGGCCTGCTCGGCGCGCTCGCCGGTGGCGCCGGCATCGCCGGCCCCCGCTCCAACTGGGTGTCGGACGACCAGATCCTCGCCGTCCCCTACACGGAGGCGCCGTCCGCGGCGCTCGACGCGTTCGCCGCCGCCCGCCACCGCGACCACGCCGGGGAGGGCCGCGACGTGACGCGCGTCTCCGGCCTCTGCATGGCGATCGCGCGCCCGGTGCTCGACGCCATCGGCGCCTTCGACGCGCGGTTCGAGGTGGGGAACATGGAGGACGAGGACTACGCGCTGCGCGCCCGCCTCGCCGGGTTCCGCCTGCGGGTCGCCGACGACAGCTTCGTCCACCACTTCGGCCACAAGACGTTCGACCTGGTGGACGACGGCTACGACGCGCTGCTGGAGGTCAACGCGATGCGCTACGCGGCGAAGTGGGACCTGCCGATGCACGGCGACCCGCGCGGGGTGCTGCCCGCCCGCGGCTTCGACCCCGCCCTCGACCGGATCCCGCTCCCCGCCTGAGCCCGGCCCCCGGCCCGCGAGATGGGGTCGCGACCCGATGGCGCGACCGGCCCCGGCCCGCTGTGGTGCCGCCGACGGCGGCGGGCGCTCAGGCCGCGGTGTGGGGGGAGGCCCCCGAGAGGTCCCACCCGGCGGCGGTCGTGCCCGCACGCCACGCCGCCTCGTAGAACGCGAGCAGCAGGTCGTCGGGGTCGGCGCTCGCGCGGACGGCGTCGTGGGGCAGCACCGCGAGGGAGCCGTTGCCGGTGTCGGCCCACTCCGCCCCCGCCGGCAGCGGGTGCTCGCGCAGGCCGGCGGGCTCGGGCGCGGTGTAGCTGTAGAAGGCGGGGTAGGGGGTGCGGCGGTCGTCGCCGGGCCAGAAGCCGAACGCCACGACCTCGTGGGAGTACGCCTCGGCGCTCACGGGATCGGCGTCCCCCGGCACGGGCGCAGGCCGCCCCGAATAGCGCGCGTGGGCGAGGTCGAACGAGTGCCAGAACAGCTGGACGGGGCTCGCCTTCCCGGCGAACCCTCCGCGGAAGCGGTCGAGCACGCGCTGCGTCATCGCGAGCGTCCGCCACCAGCGGTGCACGGCGTCGGCGTCGTAGCTGTCGTGCTCCCGGTCGTCCGCGAACGGCGGGCTGTCGCCCAGGTCGAACGGCTGCGCCCGGATCTCCACCCGCACCCCCAGCTCGTCGAGCGCGGCGAACAGGTCGGCGTACACGTCGGCGCAGGCGGGCCGGTGCGTCAGGTCCAGCGCGCGGCGCCCGCCGTCGCTCGTCGTCACCACGAGGCGGTGCTCCACGAGGTCGAAGGCGATCTCGGCCTCGATGTCGCCGGCGGGCATCGACCCGGTCGAGAGGCCGCGGTCGGTGACGTACAGCGTCACGTGCCACCAGTGGTTGCGGAAGGGCACCAGCGCCATCCGGATCTTGCCCACGATCTGGGTGTACCGGTGGACGGTCTGCTTGGTCGGCAGCCAGTCCTCGTAGGGGAGCGGCGGCCAGCGGTCCGGGGCGGGCACGCCCGGAGCGTACGGGAGCGCCGCCGTCGCGCGCCCCGTCACACGTGCGCGCGTCCCCGGCGCGCCCGGGCGCGCCGACCCGCGCGGCCCCTCAAGACGGTCCCGCGCCTGCCGATAGGGGCCCCGACGACCCAGGATCGACGAACCGGAAGGACCGGGATGGGACTCAAGATCGCGAGCCTCTCCACGCCGAAGGAGCGGACGCCGCAGCGCCTTTCCCTCTGCATGATCATGCGCGACGAGGAGGAGCACCTCGCCCGGTGCCTCGAGAGCGTCCGGGGCGTCGTCGACGAGGTCGTGATCGTGGACACCGGCTCCGTCGACCGCTCGGTGGAGATCGCCGAGTCGTTCGGCGCGCGGATCCTGCACGAGGAGTGGAAGGGCGACTTCGCCGGCCCGCGCAACACCGCCCTCGACGCGGCGACGGGTGACTGGATCCTGGTCCTCGACGCCGACGAGGAGCTGGTCGACGGGGCGAGGGTGCGCGACCTGCTCCACGACGAGACGATCGAGGGCTACTGCCTCCGCGAGGTCAACTTCATCGGCGAGGAGCGCGGGATCGAGAGCGTCGTCAACTCGGCGTTCCGGATCTTCCGCAACCGGCCCGCCTACCGGTACAGCGGCGCCCTGCACGAGCAGATCATGGGCACCGTCGACCCGGAGGGCGGCCGCTGCACCCGGTTCGTCGGCATCGAGATCCACCACTACGGCTACCTCGAGCCGACCACCCGGGCGAAGGAGAAGACCGACCGCAACATGGCGATCGTGATGGACGAGGTCGCGCGCAAGCCGCACGACTCCTTCACGCTCTTCAACGCCGGCGTCGAGTTCCAGCGGGTCGGCCGGATGGACGAGGCGCTCGACTACTTCACGCGCTCCTTCCGCGAGCTCAGCTCGCTCAAGGCCTACTACGCGTCGCTCCTGCTCCGGAACATCGTCGCCACCCTGCACGCGCTGGAGCGGTGGGACGAGGCGCTCGACGTGCTGGCCGACGCGCTCCAGGCGTATCCGGACTTCACCGACCTGTACTACCTCCAGGGGCAGATCCACACCTCCCGGCGCGAGTACCGCGCGGCGGTGAAGAGCTTCCGCCGCGCCATCGAGCTCGGCGACCACGGCGGCGACCGCTACCTGGCGCAGGCCGGCATGGGCTCCTTCTACTCGTGGCACGCCCTCGGGGTGCTCCACGAGATGATGGGCGACACCGCCGAGGCGGTCCGCTGCCAGCGCAACGCCATCCGCGAGGCCCGCGGCCACTACGCCGCGCCCGTCGTCCGGCTCACCCGCCTGCTGCTCCAGACCGACCCGCCGCTCGCCGTGCGGGAGTACATGTCGTCGATCATCGCGCCCGCCCGGCGCGAGGAGTCGCTGCGCGCCATCGCCGACGTGCTGCTGCACGAGGACCACGCCGAGCACGCCCTCGCGGTGCTCGCCGAGGCCCGCGAGCTGAAGCCCGAGGACGGGGCGATCGCCCTGACCATGGCCGACGCGCTCATCCGGCTCGGCGACCTGGACGGCGCCCGCGCGCAGCTCGACGGCATCGCGCCCGGCACGTCCAGCCACCAGCTGGCCCACGCCAAGCGGGTGCTCATCGGCCTGATCGCCGACGACGCCGACGAGGCGCGCGCGGGCATCGACGGCCTGCGGCCCGTGGCCGACGGCCTCTACGCCACCGCGTACACGCTGGCGCTCGCCGCCGCGACCGACCCCGCGGGGGACCTTCCCGAGCTGCCCGCCGGCGCCGACCGGGACGCCGTGCTGGCCGCGGTGATGGAGCTCTCCGCGACGCTGCTCGGGCTCGGCGAGCTGGCCACGTTCAACGCCCTGGTCCCGCTGCTCTACGGCATCGCCGAGTCGCGGCGCGACGTTGACGGCCGGCTCGGGTATCTCCTCTACGTCAACGACTTCCCGGACCCGGCCGCCGACCGGCTCATCGCCGCGGTCGAGGCGGGGGACGCCACCCCCGACGCCCTGGCCGCCCTCGGCCGCATCTGCCAGTCGAAGCAGCTCGACGAGGACGCCGAGGCGTTCCTGCGGGCCGCCCTCCAGCACGACGAGCAGAACATGTCCCGGCACATCGACCTGGCGGGTCTGCTCGCCGGGTCCGGGCGGTACGCCGACGCCGACGCGGTGCTCCGCGAGGGCCTCATGGTGTACCCGCACTCCAGCGTGCTGCGGGAGCTGCGCCAGTCGATGTCGCTGCTCGCGGGCGCCGGGGTCTGACCCCGCGCCCGGCCCCCCGTGCGGGGGCCGGCATACAGGAAACGCCCGCACCTGCCGATCACGGGGGAACGAGGGCGCCCGTCCCGGGGCGCTCACCGCAATCCGCGAACGGAGTTGACATGGACGTCACCCCCCTTCGCCCCGACGCGAGCGAACCCGCGATCCGTGCCCCACGCTTCCTGCGGCCGCCGCCCGGGACGGAGCCAGAGCCTCCCACGGAGGAGGCGCACCGGCTGGCCAGGCCGAGCGAACGCTGGACCCCGCCCAGCACGCTCAAGTTGGACCTCCACGCCGCCGATGTGACCGCGAGGTTCGAGATCCACCAGCCGACCAGCAGGGTGACCGTGACGATGCTCGACAGGAACACCGGTGAGGTCCTCCGCGAGGTGCCCGACCGGCGCGTGCTCGAGCAGATCTCGGCCCTGGCCGCGGCCACCGGCATGAACGTGGACGCCACCTCGTAGGCCGGGGGCGATGAGCACCAACGGCACAACCCGCACGGCGGGCCCCGCGATCAGCTTCAGCGGCCTCGGCTCGGGGATCGACACCGCCTCGATCGTGAGCCAGCTCATGAAGCTGGAGCGCGCCCCGATCGACCGGATCAACGCCGACAAGACGACCCTCAACACCAAGAAGGGCGTCGTCCAGGAGATCAACGGCCTCCTGGGCAAGCTGCGCGACGCGGCGGCGGAGATGTACAAGCCGAACGCCCTCGCGGCGAAGACCGCGAGCGCCGCCGACGCGTCCATCCTCGGCGCCACCGCCACCAACGCCGCCGCCGCCGGCACCTACAATGTCGTGGTCACCAGCCTCGCCCAGGCGCACACCCTGGCGTCGGGCGCCGCGCCGTCCCTCACCGCCGGGCAGAGCCTGAGCATCGGGGTGGGGGGCACCACGGTGAACGTGGCGGTGCAGGCCGGCGACGACCTCCAGAAGTTCGCCGACCGGATCAACGGCACCACCGACGCCGGCGTCTCCGCCAGCGTCATCAACGACCGCCTCGTGCTGATCTCCAAGGAGAGCGGCAGCGCCAGCTCCGTCACCGTCGGCGGGACCGCCGCCGCCGGGTTCGGCTTCGCCACCACCCAGTCCGGCACCGACGCGGCCGCCACGGTCAACGGCCTGGCCGTCACCAGCTCGGGCAACGTCATCGAGGGCGCCATCAACGGCGTGTCGCTCAACCTCACCAAGACCGGCGCCACCACGGTCACGGTCGGCGCCGACAACGGCGCGAACCTGAAGAAGGCGCAGGCGTTCGTCGACGCCTACAACGCCGTCGTCTCCAACATCAAGCGGGCGACCGCCTACGACGCCGCCACCCAGACGGCCGGGACGCTCCAGGGCGACCAGACGATGAGCTCGCTCCTGGGGCAGCTGCGCGGCATCGCCGGCTCGGCCGTGGGCGGCATGGCCGACGGCTACAACTCGCTCGCCCAGATCGGGATCACCGGCTCGCGCGACGGCACGCTGACGCTCGACCAGGCGAAGTTCACCGCGGCGATCACCGCCGACCCGGCCGCCGTGCAGAACGTCTTCGGCAAGGACGACGGCAACGGCACGACGAGCGCCGGCGACGGCATCGCCCGCCAGATCCAGGCGTTCTCGAACAGCTTCTCGACGGACATCATCTCGGCCCGGCTCACCGGGTACACCAACTCCGCCAAGCGGATGGACGACCGCATCGCGTCGCTCGAGGCGATCATGGACCTCAAGGAGCAGACGCTGAAGGCGCAGTTCGCCGCCATGGAGAAGGCCGTGTCGCAGTTCCAGAGCCAGGGGGCCAACCTGTCCTCCCAGCTCGCGGCCCTGTGATGAGGCCGAGCGCGACCGGGCGCTGACCCGGACCCTCCGAACCCGACCGACCGAAGGGGCCACGACGTGCCGCTGACCGAGCTCCGCCAGTACACCGCCCACACCGCGCAGACCGCCACCCCCGGCCAGCTCGTGGTCATGCTCTACGACGGCTTCCTCCGGTTCTGCGCGCAGGGCCGGGCGGCCTTCGAGGCGGGCGACGTCGGCGGCTCCGGCAACCGGTTCACCCGGGCGCAGGACATCGTGACCGAGCTGCGCGTCACCCTGGACATGACCCAGGGCGAGATCGCCACCAACCTGGCGAGCCTCTACGAGTACGTCGGCGAGAAGCTCACCGCCGGGCGGCTCCAGAAGGACATGGCCGAGATCGACGAGGCCGTCCGCGTGATGACCGACCTGCGCGCCGCCTGGGTCCAGATCGCCGGGACGCAGCGGCCCGCCACGGACCGCCGCGGCCCCGTGGTCGGCGTGAACCTTGCTGGCTGAGCTCCGCCGCCTGCGCGAGATCCAGCTGGAGCAGGCCGAGGCGCTCGCCGCCGCCGACCTGGAGCGGCTGACCGTGCTGGACGGCGAGCGGCTGCGGGTGCAGGCGCGCATCGTGCCGAGCGACGCCCCGGCGCTGTCGCCGGCCGACGCCGCCGAGGCCCGCGCCCTGGCCGCGCTGCTCGAGCGCGACCAGCGCGAGCTGGTGGAGCGGGCCGGCGCCGCGCGCGACGCGCTGCGCGCCGAGCTGGGCTCCCTGCGCTCCGGCCGGAGCGCGCTGGCGGGCTACCGCCCCGCCGCCGCCGGCAGCTCGCTGTACCTCGACAGCGCCCGCTGACGCACCCGGGGCCACCGGCCCCGCGGCAGGTGCGGCAACCCGGCGGGGCGTGGCTATGATCCCCCGGTCCCGGGCCCGCCGACCGGAGGAGACCCGCATGAAGGTCCACGAGGTGGACGTCAACCCGGCGCTTCCCGAGCGCATCGCATGGCTCGGCGAGATCGCCCGCAACGTCTGGTCGGCATGGAGCCCCGAGGCCGGCGACCTCTTCGCCCGGCTCGACCCGGAGGGGTGGGAGCGCCTCGGCCACAACCCGGTCTCGCTGCTGCGCAACCTGCCGCAGGAGACCCTCGACGCCGCGGCCGACGACGAGAGCTTCGTGGCGATGGTGGCGCGGGTCGCCCGCCGCCTGGACGCGTACGTGAACGAGCCGGGCTGGCTCCTCGCGACCGAGCCCGACGCGCGGGACATGCTCGTCGCGTACTTCTCGCTCGAGTTCGGCCTCGACGCCGGCATCCCGCTCTACTCGGGCGGCCTCGGCATCCTGGCCGGCGACCACCTGAAGTCGGCGTCCGACATCGGGGTCCCCCTCGTGGGGGTGGGGCTGCTGTACCGCAGCGGCTACTTCCGCCAGCAGCTCGGCCCCGACGGCGGCCAGCGCGAGCGCTACCCCGCCACCGACTGGTCGGACCTCCCGCTCACCGACGTGACCCGCGCCGACGGCACGCCGGTGGTCGTGGAGGTGGAGGTCGGCGACGACTTGGTCCGGGCCGCGGCGCGCCGCATCCAGGTGGGCCGGGTGCCGCTGCTGTTGCTCGACGCCGACATCCCGGGCAACAGCGACGAGGTGCGGGAGATCACCAGCACCCTCTACGGCGGGGACCGGGAGCGGCGCATCCGCCAGGAGATCCTGCTCGGGGTCGGCGGCGTGCGGGCCCTCGCCGCGGCGGGGATGACGCCCACCGTGTTCCACATGAACGAGGGGCACTCCGCGCTGCTCGCCCTGGAGCGCATCCGCGGCCTCATCGACGACGGCGGGCTCAGCGCCGCCGCGGCCCGCGAGCAGGTGATCGCCTCGACGGTGTTCACCACCCACACCCCCGTCCCCGCGGGCAACGAGACGTTCGAGCCGGAGCTCGCCCGCCGCTACCTGGAGCCGATGGCCACCGCGATCGGCATGACCTGGGACGAGCTCGCCGCCCTCGCCGAGCATCCCGACGAGGGCGAGGTCGACTTCGGCATGACGCCGCTCGCGCTGCGGACCTCCGGGTTCGCGAACGGCGTCGCCGCGCTGCACGGCGACACGTCGCGGCGCATGTGGCAGGGCCTCTGGCCGGAGCTGCCCCTGGACGAGGTCCCGATCACGTCGGTCACCAACGGCATCCACGCCCCGAGCTGGCTCAGCCGCGAGATGCACGAGCTGCTGGAGCGCTACATCGGCCCCGCGCTGCGCGAGCACCCCGAGGACCCGGGCGTGTGGGACCGCGCCGAGCGCATCCCCGCCGGCGAGCTGTGGCGCGTGCACGAGCTGCGGCGCGAGCACCTCGTGCTGTTCGCCCGCGAGCGCCTGCGGGCCCAGCTCGTGCGCCAGGGCTCGCGCCGGGTCGCGAGCCGCGCCGCCGGCGACGCGCTGCGCCCCGACGCGCTCACGCTCTGCTTCGCCCGCCGCTTCGCCACGTACAAGCGCGCCTCGCTGTTGTTCCGCGACCCCGACCGGCTGGCGCGCCTGCTCGACGACGAGCGCCGCCCGGTCCAGATCATCATCGCCGGCAAGGCGCACCCGCTCGACGTGCCCGGCAAGGAGGTGCTCCGCGACGTGGTGCAGGAGTCGCAGCAGCCGCGGCTGCGCGACCGGATCGTGTTCCTCGAGGACTACGACATGCACGTCGCGCGCTACCTCGTGCAGGGCGCCGACGTGTGGCTCAACCTGCCCCGCCGGCCCCTCGAGGCCTCCGGCACCAGCGGCATGAAGGCGGCGGTCAACGGCGGGCTCAACCTGTCGGTGCTCGACGGGTGGTGGGCCGAGGGCTACACGCCCGACACCGGCTGGGCCGTCGGGAGCGGCGAGCAGTACGAGGACCCGGAGGAGAACGACGCGGTCGAGGCCGAGGCGCTCTACACCCTGCTGGAGCGCGAGGTGATCCCGGCCTTCTACTCCCGCGACAGCTCCGGCCGCCCCCGCGAGTGGACCACGATGATGACGTCCGCGATCCGCAACGCCGGGGGGCGCTTCAGCACCGGGCGGATGGTGCGCGAGTACGCCGAGCGCGCGTACCTGCCCGCGCACCGCAGGGCGGTGCGCCTGGCCGCCGGCAGGGGGGAGGCGGCGGAGGAGCTCGCCCGCTGGCGCGAGCGGATGGAGGCCTCCTGGCCCGGCGTCAGCGTCCGCAGCCAGGTGCGCGCCGACGGCTCCGTCGCCGTCGGCTCGGAGCTGGCGGTGGAGGTGGTCGCCACGCTCGGCGCCCTCACCATCGACGACGTCTGCGTCGAGGTCGTGGCCGGCCCGCCCGACGGGCAGGGCGGGATCGTGCCCCGCCGCGTGGTGTCCGGGATCCACGAGGGCGCGACCGGCGCCGGGCAGCGCTTCCTGGCCGTGGTGCCCGCCGAGGAGAGCGGCCGCCTGGCCGTCGCGGCGAGGGTGGTGCCGCAGCGGCCCGATGGCGGCACCGAGCCGGACTTCCTCATCGCCTGGGAGGACGGAGAGGACTGACCGCGCGCTCAAGGATCGGCCGGCAGGGGTCGAGAAGGATGGTGCCGGCACGGGTTGGTCGCCGGCGCAGAGGGGACGGAACCCCGGCGAATCATCCATCCCGACCGCAGAGGTCCGTCCAGGATGCAGAGCATTCCGTCCCCCGAGCAGGTCCAGAACGCGTCGCCCGAGGACCTGGTCCTCATGCTCTTCGAGGGCGCCGTCCGCTTCGGCCACCAGGCGCAGCAGGCGCTGATCGACGGCGACCGGGCCACCGGCGCCTCCCTCGTCGGCCGCGTCCGCGCCATCGTCGAGGAGCTCGACCGCAGCCTCAACCCGGCCGCCGGCTCCATCACCCGCCACCTCAGCGCCATCTACGAGTACGTGCTCAGGCGGCTCGAGCCGGACACCATCGACGCGACGACCCTCGGTGAGGTCATCTCCGACCTCCAGGTGCTCTGCGAGGCCTGGACCGCGCTCGTCGCCGAGCGCCGCCTCGAGACGTCGCAGGCCACCAGCCCCGCGCTGGCCTAGCAACCGCACCACACCGGACGAGAGGGACATGAGCACCATCACGCGACTCAGCGCGGCCGAGGTCGCCTCGGCCGTGGCCGAGCTGCCGCCGATGCCGGCGAGCATCTCGGAGGTCATCGCCGCGTGCGACGACCAGGACATGACCGTTGGGCAGCTCTCGCAGGTGATCCTGCGCGACCAGAGCCTCACGGCCAACCTGCTCAAGCTGGCCAACTCGGCGTTCTACGGACACGCCCGGCGGGTGACGACCGCGACCGAGGCGGTGGTGCTGCTCGGCTTCTCGGCCATCAAGAGCCTCGCGATCTCGTCGCACACCTCGCGCCTGCTCAACGGGGCCCTCCCGGGCTACGGCCTGCAGCAGGGCGAGCTGTGGCGGCATTCGATCGCCGTGGCGTTCACCGCCCGGCGGCTCGCCGTCGAGATCAAGCTCGCGCCCGTGGAGGAGGCGTTCGTCGCCGGCCTGCTCCACGACATCGGCAAGACGATCCTCTCCGGCTACATGGAGAACGCCTTCGACGAGGTCACCCGGATCGCCCAGGAGCGGCGGATGCCGTTCCACGAGGTCGAGACCGAGCTGCTCGGGTTCGACCACGCGGAGCTGGGCGCCCAGGTCGCCGCGGCGTGGAGCTTCCCGCCCGAGCTGGAGGAGGCGATCCGCTGCCACCACTCGCCGCACGAGGCGCGCCTGAAGCCCGCCCTCTCGCACTGCGTCCACCTGGCGGACGCCGCCTGCATGATGCTCGGCGTCGGCCTGGGGGTCGACGGGATGATGTACGCGATCGACCCGGACTCCATGGCCGTGCTCGGCGTGGACGGCGACCGCCTCCAGGGCCTCATGGAGGACGTCGCGCCCCTCATGACCGGCGACGCGCTGGTCGTCTGATGTTCCCCGACGACCTGACCACGGCGGTCCTGACGCAGGCGATGGCCGGCTACAGCGCGCGCAACACGGCGATCGCCAACAACATCGCCAACGCCGACACCCCCGGCTACAAGCGGGTCGACGTGACGTTCGAGTCGGCGCTGGCCGACGCCGTCGGCGCCGACCGCGAGCGCCTGGGGATGGACGTCGGCAGCGCGATCTCCGCGATCGACGGGTCCGACGTGACCCGGCGGGTCGATGACGTGGCCCCGAACGTCATGTCCACCGACACGACGACGATGCGGGTGGACGGCAGCAACGTGGACCCCGACGACGAGATGGCGCGCCTGTCGGCCAACCAGCTCGCGTCGACGACCGTCGTGTCACTGCTCGACAAGCGCTTCCAGCAGTTCCGCACGGCCATCACCGGCCGCTGACCCCGAACCCCTCAGGAGCTCCGCCGATGGGCATGTACGCCGCGCTCGGAATCAGCGCCTCCGGCCTCGCCGCAGAGCGCCTCCGCATGGATGTGATCGCGAACAACCTGGCCAACGCCGACAGCACCAACGGCGTCGGCGACGCCTACCACCGCAAGGCCGTCGTGATGGCCGAGTCCTCCGGATCCGGGGCGCAGTTCTCGCTGCCCCGCCCCGCCGGCCTCGGCTCCACCGGCGACGGCACCGGGGGCGACACCACCGCCGACCTGCACGGCGTGTCCGTGACCGGCATCGTCGAGGACCCCACGCCGCTGCGGAAGGTCTACGAGCCCGGCCACCCCGACGCCGACGCCAACGGCTACGTCACGCGGCCGAACGTCGACGCCGTCGTCGAGATGACCGACATGGTCGCCGCGACCCGCGCCTTCCAGGCCAACGTGACGGCGTTCGAGGCCACCAAGTCCATGGCCAAGGACGCCCTGAGGATCATCAATTGAGCCCGCTGCCTCCCATCACGGGCCTCGCGTCGATGCCGTTCATGCCGTCGGGCCCCATCGGGCCGGCCGCCGGCGCCGACGGCACCGGCGGCGCGACCCAGGCCGCCGCGGCGGGCGACTCCGGCTTCGCCGGCGTCCTGTCCGGCGCGATCAAGGGCCTCAACAGCCAGATGGTCGGGTCCGAGCACCTCTCCGAGCAGGCCGCGACCGGCCAGCTCGCCGACCCCACGGTCGCCCTGGTGGCGGTGGAGAAGGCCGACCTGGCGTTCAACACCGCCGTGCAGGTCCGCAACAAGCTGGTGGAGGGCTGGCAGGAGATCAGCCGGATGCAGGTCTAGCTGAACGATGGGAGCGCTCACCAAGGTCACGGGCTTCTGGGAGGGACTCACCGGTCCCGCCCGGCGCCTGCTCGTCGGCGCCGTGCTGATCTTCGTGGTCGGCGTGTTCGTGCTCATGCGCTTCGCCGGCGCGACGTCGTACGCGACGCTCACCACGGCGTCCAGCGCGAGCGACGCCGCAGCCGTCACCAAGCAGCTCGACGAGCTCGGCATCCGCTACAAGCTGGCGGACGGCGGCACCACCATCCAGGTCCCCTCCGGCGACCTGGACAAGGCGCGCCTGGACCTCGCGGGCTCCAACGTGCTCGACGGCGGGGGCGTCGTCGGCAACGAGATCTTCGACAAGAGCAACCTCGGCGCCACCGACTTCACCAACCGCGTGAACCTGGTCCGCGCCACCGAGGGCGAGCTGTCGCGCACCATCGGCCGCCTCGACCCCGTCTCCTCGGCGACCGTGAAGATCGCGATGCCGCAGGAGCAGCTCTTCACCGAGGACCAGGACCCCACCACCGCGGCCGTCGTGCTCACGATGAAGCCGGGCATGACCCTGGACTCCGGCCAGGTGAAGGGCATCACCAAGCTCGTGTCGGGCGCGGTGCCCGGCCTGAAGGCCGCCGGCATCACGATCACCGACTCGCAGGGCAACATCCTGAACGCCGACGACATCGAGGCGTCGGGCTCGACGGCCGCGTCGCAGCGCATGGCGCTGGAGTCGCGGTACGAGACGTCGCTCCAGACCCGCCTCGACGCGATGCTCGCCGCCACCCTCGGTCCCGGCAAGGCCGTCACGCAGGTCAACGCCGTCCTCGACCTCGACAAGGTCACCACCGACAGCGAGACCTTCGACAAGGCGTCGTCCACGCCGCTCGAGCAGCAGAAGAGCGCCGAGACCCTCAAGAACGGCGCGGGCGGCAACGGCGCCGTGGCCGGCGCGTCGGCCAACACCCCGACGGGCGCCAACACCACCTTCCCCGCCGCCGCGGCCGGCGCCGGCGGCAACGGCACCGACTACTCCAAGACCACCGAGAGCACCCGCAACGGCGTCAACCGCGTCCGCTCCCAGGTGGAGAAGACGCCGGGGACCGTCACCAGCCAGTCGATCGCGGTGCAGGTGAGCGACGAGGTGCCCGCCGCGACGGTCGCCTCGCTGGAGGACACGATCAAGGCCGCGGTCGGCTTCGAGCAGGCCCGCGATACCGTGAGCGTCCAGGCCGTGCCCTTCGCGGCCGACGGCACCGCGGTGACCGCGGCGGCCGCGGCGAAGAAGGCGGCCGAGTCCGGCGGCGGCGCCGGCTCCGGCGGCGGGCCCGACATGATGGGCATCGCCAAGACCGGCGCGGCCGGCGTGGGACTGCTGCTGCTGATCCTGCTGGCGCGCAAGTCGCTGCGCCGCCGCCAGTCCGACCTGGAGAAGGCGCTGCCCGAGCTGCTGAAGCGCGGCCCCGTGCCGGTCTCCGAACTGCCGCCGGGCGGCTCGGGCGCCCCGCTGCGCCAGCTGGAGGGGCAGCGCAAGACGCAGATCGAGGCCCAGATGGAGGACCTCGCCCTGCGCAAGCCCGACGACGTGGCCCAGCTGCTGCGCGGCTGGCTCCTCGAGCGCCGCTAGGCCGCCGGCATGGGCTCCGCCACCATCAACGGCCGCCAGAAGGCCGCCATCCTGCTGGTGAGCCTGGGCGCCGAGGCCTCCGCCGAGGTGTTCAAGCACCTGCGCCAGGACGAGATCGACGAGCTGACGCTCGAGATCGCCGGCATCGGCCACGTCCCGCAGGAGCGCAAGCAGGCGGTCGTCGAGGAGTTCTACGAGACGGCCCTCGCCCAGGACTACATCGCGGAGGGCGGCCTCGAGTACGCCCGCGCGATCCTTGAGAAGGCGCTCGGATCCGACCGGGCCAACGACGTGA
This sequence comes from Miltoncostaeaceae bacterium, assembly GCA_036826475.1. Classification (GTDB taxonomy): domain Bacteria; phylum Actinomycetota; class Thermoleophilia; order Miltoncostaeales; family Miltoncostaeaceae; genus Miltoncostaea. The sequence goes on from DAISWG010000012.1 coordinate 61,905, forward strand.
TGACCCGGCTGTCCGGCTCGATCCAGGTCAGCCCGTTCGAGTTCCTGCGGCGCACCGACGCCGGCCAGATCCTCAACGTGATCGCCAACGAGCACCCCCAGACCGTCGCGCTGGTCATGGCCTACCTGCCGGCCGAGACGGCGGCCCAGGTCGTGAGCTCGCTGCCCGACGACCTCCAGGCGGAGGTGGCCATGCGGATCGCGCTGATGGACCGCACCGCGCCCGAGGTGATCCGCGAGATCGAGCGGGTGCTGGAGCGCAAGCTGTCCAGCGTCATCAACCAGGACTTCACCTCGGCGGGCGGCCTGCGCTCGCTGGTGGACCTGCTGAACCAGGTCGACCGCGCCACCGAGCGCACGATCCTGGAGACGCTCGAGGAGCAGAACCCGGAGCTGGCCGACGAGGTCCGCCGCATGATGTTCCTGTTCGAGGACATCGTGGTGCTCGACGACCGCAGCATCCAGCAGGTGCTCCGCGAGGTCGACACCAAGGAGCTGGCGATCGCCCTGAAGGGCACGGGCGACGAGGTCCAGGAGAAGATCTACGCGAACATGAGCGAGCGGGCCGCCGCGATCATCAAGGAGGACCTCGAGTTCATGGGGCCCGTCCGGGTGAAGACGGTCGAGGAGGCCCAGCAGAAGATCGTGGCGGTCATCCGCCGCCTCGAGGACGCCGGTCAGATCGTCATCGTCCGCGGTGGCGAGGACCAGCTTGTCTAGCGGGGCCCGGGCCGGCTCCACCCTGTTCCGCGGCGCCGAGCTGGCCGAGGCCCCCGTCGCCCTGTCGCTGCGGCGGCCCCGGCCGGCGGCCCCGCCGCCCCCGGGATCGCCGCAGGAGATCCTCGACGCCGCCCGCGCCGAGGCCGACGCGCTGCTGGCGGGCGCGCAGGCCCAGGTGGAGGCGGCGCTGGCCGCCGCCCGCGAGGAGGGCTACCGCGACGGCATGGCCGAGGGCGTGGCCATGGCCGGCGCGGCGGCCGCCGCGTTCGTCGAGGCCGGCCGGGGGCTGGAGCAGGCCGCCGAGCAGCTGCGCGAGGACGCGGTGCGCGAGGCGACGGCCCTGGCCGTGGAGGTGGCCGCCCGGGTGCTGCGCGCCGAGCTGGCCGTGCGGCCCGAGCGCGTGGCCGACGTGGTGCGCGGGTCCATCCGGCGCGCCGCCGACCGCTCCGTGCTGGTCGCGCGGGTGAGCCCCCGGGATCTGGCCGCGTGCCGGGAGGCGATCCCCGGGATCATGGAGGAGATGGGCGGCATCTCCCGCCTCGAGGTGGTCGACGACCCGCGCGTGTCGCCCGGGTCGTGCCTGCTCGAGACGAGCGCGGGCGACGTCGACGCCACCGTCGAGAGCCAGCTCGCCCGCATCCTCGAGGCGCTGTCGGCGCCGCCCGACGAGACCCTGGTCGAGGGCCCGTCGTCGTGAGCCTGGTCGACCTCGGCCCCGCGCGGGCCCGGCTGCGCGCCGTCGACCCCTACCGCATGAACGGCCGGGTGTCGGAGCTCATCGGCCTGGTGGTCGAGAGCCGCGGCCCCGAGGCGAGCGTCGGCGAGCGCTGCGAGATCCACGTGCCCGGCACGCGCACCGGGACGCCGCCGCTCCAGGCCGAGGTGGTGGGCTTCCGCGAGGGGAAGACGCTGCTGATGCCGCTGGGCGACGCCTCGGGCGTCGGCCCCGGCCAGACCGTGGTCGCCAGCGGCGGCGCGGTGCGGGTGGACGTCGGCGCCGGCCTGCTCGGCCGGGTGCTCGACGGGCTGGGGCGCCCCATCGACGGCCTGCCCGCCCCGCCCAGCGAGGCGCGCCGCCCCATCGACGCGCCGCCGCCCGACGTGCTGCGCCGCCCCACGATCCGGCAGCCCATGGAGCTCGGGGTCCGCGCCATCGACGCGCTCATGCCGTGCGGCCGCGGCCAGCGGCTCGGCATCTTCGCCGGCTCCGGGGTGGGGAAGAGCACGACGATGGGGATGATGGCGCGCGGGACCAGCGCCGACGTCAACGTGATCGCCCTGGTCGGCGAGCGCGGGCGCGAGGTGCGCGAGTTCATCGAGCACGACCTCGGGCCGGAGGGCCTCGCCCGCAGCGTGGTGGTGGTCGCCACCTCCGACCAGCCCGCGCTCGTGCGCATCAAGGCGGCGTTCGTGGCGACGACCATCGCCGAGTTCTTCCGCGACCGGGGCGCCGACGTCCTGCTGATGATGGACTCGGTCACGCGCCTCGCCACCGCCCAGCGCGAGGTGGGCCTCGCGATCGGCGAGCCGCCCGCCACCCGCGGCTACACGCCCTCGGTGTTCGCGATGCTGCCGCGCGTCCTGGAGCGCGCCGGCACCGCCCCCGTCGGGAGCATCACCGCCCTCTACACCGTGCTGGTGGACGGCGACGACATGAACGAGCCGGTCGCCGACGCCGTCCGCTCGATCCTGGACGGACACATCGTGCTCTCGCGCGAGCTGGCGCACCGCCACCACTACCCGGCGATCGACGTGCTCCAGTCGGTGTCGCGCCTCGCGCCCCAGCTGCTGGCGCCGGAGCACCTCGACGCCGGCGGCCGCCTGCGCGGCCTGCTCGCCGCGCACAAGCGCGCCGAGGACCTCATCGCGATCGGCGCGTACATCCCCGGGTCGGACCCGCGGGTGGACGAGGCGCGCGCCAAGCTCGCCGACATCGAGGGTTTCCTGACCCAGGGCACCCACGACCCGTACTCGCGCGACGAGGCGCTCGGCCGGCTGCTCGCGCTGGCCGGATCGCCCGCCCCGGTCGTCCCCGACCCGGCGGCGGTCCCCTCGGTGCCGGCGGGCGGGATGACCGGCGCGTTCGACCCGCTGCCCCCGGGCGTCGAGGTGGTCCCGGCCTAGCGGGTCAGCCGCCGTCGGCGGCGACCTCCACGATCGACGCGTCGATGAGCCACTCGACCGGCGCGCGGTCGTCGGTGTACACCTCGCCGCCGCCCAGTGCCGGGGCCAGGCGCACGGCGGCCGCGCGCTGCACGTCCCCCAGGCCGGCGGGCGCCGGGGTCGCCGCGAGCGTCGCGCCCGACAGGGGGGCGTCGCTGGCGACGAGGATCGTGTTGATGTCCTCGCTCGGGTCGCGCATCACGTGGGCGAACGCGGTCCCCATCGTCGCCGCCAGCACCTTCTCCAGGCGGTCCGAGCCCTCCGGGTGCCCGACGTTGACCATCACCGTGCCGCCGGGCTCCAGGTGGTCGTGGACCTCGCGGAAGAACTCCTTCGTGACCAGGTAGAACGGGATGTACGGCTGGCGGTAGGCGTCGACCATGATCGCGTCCCAGCGCCGGTCGGTGGCGCGCAGGAAGGGGCGCGCGTCGGCCGTGTGCAGGTGCAGGTCGGGGCCGCGGAGGTCGAAGAGCCGGCGGCCCACGTCGTGGAGCGCCCCGTCGATCTCCACCCCGTCGACGCGGGCGCCGGGATAGAAGTGGCCGTAGGCGCGCGCGGTGGTGCCCGCGGCGTCGCCGAGGATCGCGATCGACCTGGGGGCGCGGCCCGCGGCGAGGGGCAGCACCAGGAACTCGTCCCAGTAGTTGCCGGTCAGGTACGTCCCGGGGTGGAGGACGGAGTGGGTCGCCTGGCCCTCGTTCAGCTCGAGCCGGCGGGAGCCGTCGTCGCGCTCCAGGACGCGGGCGTAGCCGTACTGGGTCTCCTTCTCCCAGATCACCCGCCCGTTGCCGGTCGCCTTGGTGACGCCGACGGGCAGCAGCAGCAGGCCCGCGCAGGCGATGGGCACGAGGGCGGCGCGCCGGGGCAGGCCGACCAGCGACACCAGCCCGAGCGCGACGGCGAACACCAGGAACGTACGGCGGGTGCCGACGAACGGGATGAGCAGCAGCGCGGCGAGGAACACGCCCACGAGGCTTCCGAGCGTGGAGACGGCGTAGAGCCGTCCGCTCACCCGGCCCGCCTCCTCCACCGACGTCACCGACAGCCGGATCGCGTAGGGGGACACGGTGCCGAGCAGCACCACCGGGACCGCCACCAGCGCCGACACGGCGACGAGCGACCCGAGGAAGGCGCCGACGCTGATCTGGTCGAAGGCCTCCACCGACCTGCGCAGGAACGGGCCGGACACGAACGGCACCACGGCCAGGAGCACCCCGGCGGCGAGCGTCAGGACCGACAGCCCCCGCAGGCTGGGCCCCCGGTCCGCCAGCCGCCCTCCCAGCCAGTAGCCGGCGCTGAGCGCGACGAGCACCGTGGCGATGGTGTTCGCCCAGATGACGGTGGACGCGCCGAACCACGGCGCCAGCAGGCGGGCCGCGGCGATCTCGGTGCCGAGGCTGGCCGCCCCGACCACGAACACCATCACCAGCACGAGACGCCGGTCGGCGGCTGCGCGGGGCGGCGCGGGCGCGTCGGGCGGTGAGGGCGGGCTCATCGGCGACCGACGGTACCGATCGGCCCGCGCACGCGCCTACCCCGCCCGGTGGGACGCCGAACATCCCTCGTCGGGGTGAGGGTATGCACACGCGCCACTGGCCGTTCGCCGGTTGATAACGCGGGCGAGCCGTGCGAACCTCGACGGACTTCGCAACAAACGGCACGAGGAGAGGCGCGAATGCGGGTCAAGCACGCCATGAGCCCGATCTCCGCGATCGTCGGCCCCCAGCACACCCTCCAGCAGGCGGCGACGCGGATGGTGCAGCACGCCACGGGGGCGGCGGTGGTACTCGACGGCACGCTCCCCGGCCCCGCCGTCGTCACGGAGCGCGACCTGCTGCGGGCCGTCGCCGGCGGGCTCGACCCGAGCGCGGCGTTCGTGGAGGACCACATGACCGGCGAGGTGGTCACGGCGGCTCCCGACTGGCCGATCGCCGACGCCGCCGCGCTGATGGTGAAGCACGGCGTGCGCCACGTGCTGGTCTTCGACGGCTCGGAGCTGACGGGAATCCTGTCGATGCGGGACGTGGTCCGGGTGGGCGGCCTGGCGCCGGTGGCCGAGGCGGCGGCCGCCGCCGGAGGCGCCGCGGGCTGAGCCTCACGCGGGCGCCGGCGTGGGCCCCGCCCCGCCCGCCCCAGCCCCGCGCGTGCGTCCGGCGGCCCCCTCCCGCTCGACCAGGGCGCCGAGGAAGAGCAGCACCACCATCGGCACGTACTGGGGCTCCGGGGTGGGCGACACGAGCAGGAACGCGGTCACCGCGAGCAGCATCGCCGCGACCGGCCGCATCCGGCGACCGACGGCGAGGGCAACGGCAAGGCCGGCCAGCGCGACGACGGGGTAGAGGCGCTCGGCCCCCGTCCAGCTCGCGAGGCCGGAGATGACGTTGGGGTAGAAGGTCGTGAGCTCCGCGCGACCGCCGAGGTCCGCGTTGAACAGGACGGTGCTCCGGACGACGCTCGCCGGCCCGAACGGCAGGCACAGCGCGACGGCGATCGCCGCGGGCACCACCGCGTCGGCGGCGGTGCGGAGCCGCCGCCCGGGTGCGAGCCCGCCGCGCGACGCGCCGGCCAGCCACCACGCCGCGAACAGCGGCAGGATCGCGAACTTGGTGAGGAACCCGACGCCGAAGAGGACCCAGAGGGCGGGCCGGTGCCAGCGGCGCTCGGCCCGCATCCCGTCGAGCACCGTCGCCACGATGCCGGCGGTCACGAGCATCGTCATCCCGATCGTCGCGCCCACCTCCCACAGCACCAGCAGCGGCAGGAACGCCAGGGCCGGAATCCTCCACGCCCGCGGCAGCGCGAGCAGCAGCGCGGCCGCCGCGACCAGGTTCAGCGCCACGACCGTCACCGCGAGGAACCCCATGCCCCAGCCGCCGAAGAGCTCGTGCACGGCCTGGTACGGCCAGATCTCGGCCGGCGGGTAGTTGAAGTCGCCGAGCCGGGGGCCGGCGGGGGTGAGGTGGACGATGCAGTCGCAGGTGTACGGGTTACGCCCGTCGGCGATGGCGGTGAAGAGCGACCCGTAGGTCCGCACCACCTCGGCGTGCGGGTCGATGCCGATCCCGCGGACCGCCGCCGCGGCGAACCCCGCCACGGCCACGGCCACCAGCGCCGCCGGCCGCCGCAGCAGGGCCGGGCGCGCCGCCATCGCCGCCCACACCACCAGCAGCACCGTGCACGTCTCGACGGCCAGGTTGTAGCCGCTGCCGCCAGGCAGGGGCCGGATGACCCACAGAACCGTCGCGACCGCCAGCGCGGCGACGAGGAGCGCCAGTCCCACGCCCCCGCGGGACGGGTGTGACGTTCGCATCGCCGCCGCCGGGCCCATGCTCACCGCCTCCGGGTGCCGCACCCGCGGCACGAGGTGCCGGGCACCCCGATTCACGCACCGCCGGGGGTCGCGGTGAACCGTGGATCCACTGGGCGCGGGCACGGGAAACCACGGACGCCGCGTGGTCATCGCACCCGCCGGCGTCAAGGCCGGCGCCCCGCGTGCCGATGCGTCGGACGTGAGCGGCCGCTTCACCTTCCGTCTCGAGCAGGTGCTCGACCACCGCGCCCAGCGCGAGGACATGGTCCGCCAGGAGCTGGCCCGGGCGATGGCCGCGGTCGCCGCCCAGCAGGAGAAGGCGGTGGTCGCGCAGGCGCAGCTCGCCGCCGGGCTCGCCCACCTGCGCGCGCTCATGGGGACCCCCACCGAGCTCTCCGCGCTGCGGGCCGCCCACGCCGACCTGGCCGTGCTCCGCGCCCGGGCCGCCTACGAGGACGCGACGGTCGACCGTCTGGGCGAGGTCGCCGACGAGCGCCGCGCCGACCTGGTGCGCGCCAGCCAGGACACGGAGGCGATCGGCCAGCTGAAGGCGCGGGCGCTCGAGCGCCACCGCGCCGAGGAGCTGCGCCAGCACACGATCGCCATGGACGAGCTTGCGCTCCGTCGCGCCGCCCGCGCACGCGGCGGCGCCGCCGCATAGCCGGGCCGTCGCGTCCCTGACGCTCCACTCGGCGGGGTCACCTGCCGATGAAGGGAGCGGAACACGCAGGACCACCGACACGGAAGGACGGTGTTGAGGACAGGATGATCGACGCACAGCTCGCGCCGCCGCCGGTGGCAGCGAGCCGAGGGAGGGGGACCACCCCGGCCGGAGGCGAGGATGCCGCGGGCCAGGTCGAGTCCACCCACCCGGAGGAGAGCTTCAGCGCCGCACTCGGGCGCCGCTCAACCCACCGGGCCTCGGACGACGCCGGCGGAGGGACGCAGAACAACGACGCAGCCGGACCCCGGACAGGGGAGCTGCAGGGAGAGGACGCCGCCGACGCCGGCGCCTCGCAGGGGGAGACCCCGCCCGCCGACGGCGTGGCCGTGGCGATCGCGAGCGCGATCGTCGCCGCGGTGCCGCAGGCCGTCGCGGCCCAGGCCGTCTCGGCCCAGGCGGCGGCAGCCCCGGTCGTCGCCGTCGTCGCCGGGACGGCCGCGGGCGCCACGGGCCCGGTCCCCGCGCCCGTGCCGCCGCAGCCGGAGGCCGTCCCGGTCCCGGCGAAGCCCGGGACCGCCGGTCCGGCGATGCCGGTCGCGGCGCCCGTCCCGCCCGTCGCCGAGGCGGTCCCCGCACCGGCGCCCGGGACGGCCAACCAGATCACGGCCGCGGCGACGCCGCCGGCCGCGACCGCGACGGAGGGCGCCACGGACGGCGCCGCGGCGGCCCCGGCCGCCACTCCGTCCGCGACGTCCGGGACGACCGCGGCGGCGCCTGCCGCCACGGTCTCCCTGACGCTCACCCCGGTGGCGGACGACCCCGCCGCCGGCACCCCGCAGGCGGCCGGCCCGGCCGCCGCCACCTCACAGCACGCCGCGAAGGACGCGCCGGCCCCCGCCGCCGCGGCCACCGAGCAGGCGCCCGCCCCCGCGCGGACCGACCTGCCCACCGGCGTCGCGATCGCCACGCCGCCCGCCCAGCAGACCCGCCTCGACGCGCTGTCGGGCACGGTCACGCACGGCGGCGCCACCACCCCGCACGAGCTCGCGAAAGAGCTCGGCCAGCGGGTGCACATGGCGATCCGCGAGGGCGGCAAGGAGCTGCTCGTCAACCTCCGGCCGCCGGACCTCGGCCACCTCACCATCCGCGTGACCATGACCGAGGGCGTGCTGCAGGCGCAGATCACCGCCGACCGGCCGGAGGCCGCGAAGCTGCTCCAGCAGACGCTGGGCAACCTCGGCTCGGCCCTCGGCGACCTCGGCTACGCGATGGGCGACCTGGACGTCGCCTACCAGGGCGGCCGCGACGCGCAGGCGTCGTCGCAGGGCTCCCAGGGCTCCGCCGCCCGCGGCGGGACCGCCGACGCCGGCGACTCCGCCGAGGTGGCCGGCGCGGCCGCCGTCACGACCACCGGCACGGGGGACACCTCCGGCCTCGACCTGCTCGCCTAGGAGGGCACGATGGCGGACACCACCATCCCGCCCGTCACGGGCGCGTACAACCCGGCCGACCCGTCGGCCGCCAAGAAGGCCGAGCAGACCGACATGTTCTCGTCGGACGGGTTCCTGAAGCTGCTGGCCAGCCAGATCAAGGGCCAGAACCCGCTCGAGCCGATGAAGGACACCGAGTTCGTCGCCCAGATGGCGCAGTTCTCGCAGCTCGAGCAGATCACCAATCTCGCCAAGGACACCGCGGCGATGAACCTGAGCAGCCGCCTGGCGCAGGGCGCCTCGCTGGTCGGCAAGACCGTGAGCTACCTGCCCAAGGGGGAGACGACGCCGATCACCGGCACCGTCTCCGCGGTCACGATGGGCGCTGACGGCCGCTCGATGGCCCTCACCGTCAACGGCGTGTCCGTCGACGCGAAGCTCGTCACCCAGGTGGGCGCGTGAGCGACCCCGGCACCCACGTCGGCCGGGTCGCCCCGGCCGCCGCGCCCGCGCAGGCCGCGCGGGCGGGTCGCGGCGCCGCGGCGCCCGGCTTCGACGCGCTCCTCGGCAGCAAGCTCGCCGACGGGCCCGCACCGGTCCGCTGGAGCGCCCACGCCGTGCAGCGGCTGGGCCAGCGCCAGCTCGCCGTCACCCCCGAGATGCAGCAGCGGCTCGAGGGCGCCGTCGACAAGCTGGCCGCGAAGGGCGGCCGCGAGGCCATCGTGATGATGGACTCGCTCGCCGTCGTGGTCTCGGTGACCAACCGCACCGTGATCACCGCCGTCGATCAGGGCGGCATGAAGGACCAGGTCTTCACGAACATCGACAGCGCCGCCATCACCTAGGCGCCACACACGTACGGATACGGGCGGCCGGGGCTGGACCTCATCGGAGGGGGTTCCGCCGCCACACCAGGGAAGGGAGACCCACACCGATGATGCGCTCCATGTTCGCGGCCGTCTCAGGCCTGCGGAACCACCAGACCATGATGGACGTGCTGTCCTCGAACATCTCGAACGTCAACACGTTCGGCTACAAGAGCCAGCGCGCGACCTTCAAGGACTCGCTGTACCAGAACCTCTCCGGCGCCGGCGCCCCCGTGCCCCCCAGCACGGGCGGCACCAACCCGCGCCAGGTCGGCCTGGGCATGTCGCTCAACTCGATCGACACCCTCATGACGCAGGGCAACGCCCAGAGCACGGGCGTCGTCACGGACATGATGATCCAGGGCGACGGCTTCTTCCGCGTCGCCGCGGCCGGTGCCACCTTCGGCGGCGTCGGCGGCAACGACCAGACGGCGGGCGGCGAGCTCTACACCCGCGCCGGGAACTTCTCGTTCGACAGCCAGGGCTACCTGGTCACGACGAAGGGCCAGTACGTGCTCGGCACCGTCGCCGGCACCGGCAACATCGGCCGCCTCCAGGTCGACCCGGCCACCACCGCCGCCATCAACGTCGACGCGGCCGGCGGCATCACCGCCGTCAGCACCGCGGGCGTCTCCACCCCGATCGGCAACCTGAGCCTCGCGAAGTTCGCGAACGCCCCGGGCCTCGAGCGGGCCGGCGACAACATGTGGCGGGTGTCGAACAACTCGGGCCCCGCCGTCAACGGCGCCCCCGGCGGCGTCGCCGGCCACGGCAACATCGTGCCCGGCGCCCTCGAGATGTCCAACGTGGACCTCGCCCTCGAGTTCACGAACATGATCATCGCCCAGCGCGGCTTCCAGGCGAACAGCCGTGCGATCACCACCTCCGACGACATGCTCCAGGAGCTGGTGAACCTCAAGCGCTAGCCGACCCGGCCTGACGCTCAGATCGCGGGCCCGACGACCGATAACCGGGGGGCGCACGGCAGCCCCCCGGTTGCGGCCCGCACGTCACGGAGGATCGAACGTGATCAGCCTTCACCGCCTCAACGGCGACGAGATGACGCTCAACGCGGAGCTCATCCTCACCGTCGAGGCCACCCCGGACACGCACATCCAGACGGTCGACCGGCGCCAGTTCTTGGTGCTCGAGAGCGTCGAGGAGGTCGTGACCGCGGTCGTCGACTACCGCCGGCTCGTCCACGCCGGCGCGCACCTGACCGCCGCCCTCACCGCCTAGCGCCGGGAGCCTCCCCGCATGTCCCCGCTCATCGGCCTGGTCGGCGCCTGGGTCTTCATCATCATCGGGATGATCCTGAAGGGCGGCACGATCGCCGGGATCATCTCGATCCCCGCCCTCTTCATGGTGGGCGGCGGCACGGCCTGCATCCTGATCGCCTCCTTCGGCATGAAGGAGTGGATCTCGATGATCAAGCTGACCACCCTCTCCCTGAAGGAGCGGGCGGACAACCGGCCGGAGATCATCAAGACCCTCGTCGGCTTCTCCGAGAAGGCCCGGCGCGAGGGGCTGCTGGTGCTCGAGGAGGACAGCAAGCAGGTCGACGACCCGTTCCTGGGCAAGGGCGTCCGCCTGGTGGTGGACGGCACCGACCCCGAGCTCGTGAAGGACATCCTCGAGACCGAGCTCGACGCGATGGAGGAGCGGCACCACAAGAACCAGGACATGTTCAAGCAGGGCGGCGCCTTCGCGCCGACGGTCGGCATCCTCGCCACCGTGCTCTCGCTGGTGTCGGTGCTCCAGCACCTGGACAAGCCGGACACCCTCGGCCCCGCCATCTCGGCGGCGTTCCTCGCGACGTTCTACGGCGTGGCCGCCGCGAACGTCGTGTTCCTGCCGATCGCGAACGCCCTGAAGAAGATGACCGCGATCGAGGCGGGCGAGCGGCTGCTGATGATCGAGGGCGTGCTCTCCATCCAGAGCGGCGACAACCCGCGCATCCTGGCCGAGAAGCTGTGGAGCTTCCTG
>DAISWG010000013.1:0-72278 GCA_036826475.1 Miltoncostaeaceae bacterium
CGGGCCGCCTCCTCGCCGAGGGTGCGCCGGCGGTGGTCCTCGTACTCCTGGAAGTTGCCCTCGAACCACCGCACCTGGCTGTCGCCCTCGAACGCCAGGATGTGGGTGGCGATGCGGTCGAGGAACCACCGGTCGTGCGACGTGACCATCGCGCAGCCCGACCATTCCACCAGCGCCTCCTCGAGCGCCCGGAGGGTGTCGACGTCCAGGTCGTTGGTCGGCTCGTCCAGCAAGAGCAGGTTGCCGCCGCCGGCCAGCAGCTTCGCCAGGTGCACCCGGTTGCGCTCGCCGCCCGAGAGCTGGCCGACCGGCTTCTGCTGGTCGCCGCCCTTGAAGTTGAACGACGCGACGTAGGCCCGGGAGTTCATCTCGTCGGTGCCGCCGAGCCGGATGATGTCCTGGCCGCCGGAGATCTCCTGCCACACCGTCTGATCGCCCTGCAAAGCGTCGCGGGACTGGTCGACATAGGCGAGCTGCACGGCGGCGGCCAGCGTGATGGTGCCGCCGTCGGGCTCCTCGTCGCCGGTGATCATGCGGAACAGGGTGGTCTTGCCGGCGCCGTTCGCGCCGATCACGCCGACGATGGCCCCCGGCGGCACCGTGAAGGAGAGGTCCTCCATCAGGAGCTTGTCGCCGAAGGCCTTCGTCAGCCCCGAGACCTCCATCACCAGGTCGCCGAGCTTCGGCGGGGCGGGGATCCGGATCTCGACGGCGCGGTGCCCGCGGTCGCGCTCCTCGGCCACGAGCCGCTCGTAGTTGGCGATCCGCGCCTTGCTCTTGGCCTGGCGCGCGCGCGGCGAGCTGCGCACCCACTCGAGCTCGCGGGCGAGCGTCTTCTGGCGGGCCGACTCCTGCTTCTCCTCCTGCTCCAGGCGCATCCGCTTCTGGTCGAGCCAGGACGAGTAGTTGCCCTTCCAGGGGATGCCCTTGCCGCGGTCGAGCTCCAGGATCCAGCCGGCCACGTTGTCGAGGAAGTAGCGGTCGTGGGTGACGGCCACGACGGTGCCCGGGTACTCCTCCAGGTGGCGCTCCAGCCACCCCACCGACTCGGCGTCGAGGTGGTTGGTGGGCTCGTCCAGCAGCAGCAGGTCGGGCGCGGAGAGCAGCAGCCGGCACAGCGCCACGCGGCGGCGCTCGCCGCCGGACAGCGTCGTCACGTCCTGGTCGCCGGGCGGCACGCGCAGCGCGTCCATCGCGACGTCCAGCTTGCGCTCGATGTCCCACAGGTCCAGGCGGTCGATCTCCTCCTGGAGCTCGCCGTACTCGACGAGGGCCGTCTCCATCTCGTCGGGCTCCATCCCGCCCAGGCGCGCGCCGATGTCCTCGAAGCGGCGCAGCAGCGCCATCTGGTCCGCGACGCCCTCCTCGATGTTGCCGCGCACGTCCTTCGTCGCATCCAGCTCGGGCTCCTGGGACAGCAGCCCCACCGTGGCGCCCGGCGCCAGGATCGCGTCGCCGGAGAAGTCGGGGTCGAGCCCGGCCATGATCCGGAGCAGCGTCGACTTCCCCGCCCCGTTCGCCCCGAGGACGCCGATCTTGGCGCCCGGGAGGAACGAGAGGGAGACCCCGTCCAGGATCACCTTGTCCCCGGAATGGAACTTCCGGAGGCGGTACATGGTGAAGATGTATTCGTCGGCCATGCGCCCAGGGTAACGGGCGCAGGAAGGGCCGAGGCGATGGTGAAACCGTCATTCCGTGTCCCGGACGCTCAAGTGTGGACGCGCTACAGTCGAATGCGACGACGAGTGACGGAATCGCGGCAGGGGCCGCGGAATCCCCGGAGGTGGGGACACATGCTTCAGGACCCGAACGGGCGGCACGACGCCGCCGAGACCGGCTGCGTGGCGCATCTGAGCGCCGGCGGCTGGGGGACGTACCACCGGATGGAGTGCACCGAGGCACCCCACCGCGGCGACATCGGCGTGCGGGACGTGATCCACGGTCCGTGGCGCTACCTGGCGGCGCACTGGACGCCCTGCTCGCTGTGCCTGCCCCCGACGGAGGCCGAGCTGCCGTCGCAGGGGGCCGCGCTGCCCAGCGCGGCGTAACACCCACGCCCTCCGGTACCCTCGGTCGGGGACGACCGAGGCGATGAGGAGCGGATCGTGGACGTGACCGAGGCGACATTCCAGGCCGACGTGATCGAGCGCTCGCGCGAGGTCCCGGTGGTCGTGGACTTCTGGGCCGCGTGGTGCGGCCCGTGCCGCCAGCTCGCGCCCGTGCTGGAGTCGGCGGTCGAGCGGCGCGCCGGCGCCGTGGTGCTGGCGAAGGTCGACATCGACTCCAACCCGCAGCTCGCCCAGACCTATCGGGTGATGAGCATCCCGCTGGTCAAGGGCTTCCGCGACGGCGACGCCGTCGCGGAGTTCGTGGGGCTGCAGCCGCCCCCGGCCATCGAGTCGTTCCTGGACGCGCTGGTGCCCTCCGAGACGGAGCGGCTCATCGAGGCCGGCGACGAGGCCTCGCTGCGCGAGGCCGTCGAGCGCGAGCCAGGCCACGTGGGCGCGCGGATCGCGCTGGCCCGGGTGCTCCTGTCCGACGGCCGCGGCGACGAGATCGTGCCGCTGCTCGACCCGGTGGCGTTCGACCAGGGCGCCGCGGCGCTGCTGTCGCGGGCGAAGCTGGCGTCGGTCGATCAGCCCGACGTGGTCGCCGGCCTGGCCGCCCTCGACCGGGGCGACGTCGAGCAGGCCCTCACCCACCTGCTGGACGCCGTCCGCGTGGCCGGCCCGGAGCTGCGGGACGACCTGCGCTCGGCGATGCTCGGCGTGTTCGCCCAGATCGGCGAGCACCACCCGCTGTCGGTCCGCTTCCGCCGCCGCCTGGCCCAAGCCCTCTATTAGGCCCCGCGCCGCGGTGGGCTTCCGGCCCCCGGCCAAGCCGGAGACCCAGGACCTCTTCGCCGGCCTCGCCGGCGACGCCTACTCGCGCCGGGCGCGGCTGCTGTCGCTGGGGCAGGAACCGCGGTGGCACCGCTCCCTCGTCTCCCGTCTGCCGGTGGGGCCCGACGACCACGTGCTGGACGTCTGCACCGGCACCGGCGCGGTCGCCGAGCGGATCGTGCTCACCCACCGCTGCCGGGTCACCGGGCTCGACCAGAGCACCGCGATGCTCGCCGCCGCGCGCGGGCGCCTGGCCGACGCGGGGGTGCTCCAGCGGGTGACGCTGGTGCAGGGCGAGGCCGAGCGCCTGCCGTTCCCCGACGCGGCGTTCGACGCGCTGTCGGTGACGTACCTGCTCCGCTACGTCGACGACCCCCCCGCCGTGCTGCGGGAGCTGGCGCGCGTGGTCAGGCCGGGCGGGACGCTCGCGTCCATGGACTTCGGCGTCCCCCCGTGGGCCCCGGCGCGGGTGGCGTGGCAGGCCTACACCGGGGCGGTGCTCCCCGCCGCGGGGCTCGTGGTGGGCGGCCGGCCGTGGTGGCGGGCCGGCCGCTTCCTGCACGAGAGCATCCCGGACCTCTACCGCCGCTATCCCATGCCCGCCCTGCTCGGCGCGTACCGGGCGGCCGGGCTGGAGGATGTGCGGGTGCGGCGCCTCAGCTTCGGGGGCGGCGTGGTCATCTGGGGGCGCCGGTCGCCGGCGCCGGCACCAGGGTCGCGGCCACCGGCGCACGGCTGACGCCGCCCTCGGCGGCGAGCCACCGGCCGGGCCTGAGGCGCAGCCGCACCACCCGCCCGTCGCCCGGGGCGATGGTGCCGGTGCGTGCCACGACACGGGCGCGGGCGCCGTCCAGCCGCACCATGGACAGCGTGCGCGGGCCCGAGGCGGCGTTGGTCACCCGCACGGCGGTGGGCGCCGCCGCGACCACGCCGGGCAGGCCGGCGACGGCGTCGTCGCGCAGGGTCAGGTCGAGGACCGGGAGGCCCGCCGCCGCGGGCCGCGGGGCCGGATGCTCCGCCGCGACCAGGGGCACGGCGCCGAGGGCGATGCAGGCGAGCACCGCCCGGGAGGTCGTCGTCCGCGTCACCGCCTGCTCCTTCCACGAGGGGCGCCGGCGTCTCCGGCGATGTGCGGCCACGGTCCCACGGCCCCCACCCGCGGCGCGTCCGTGTCGGCACCGATATCGCCCGGCCGGGCGGCGGCCGGCTAGGGGCCCGCGGCGCCCCGGAGCGCGGTGTGCTCCGCCGAGCCGCCCACCGCCAGGACCGCCTGCTGGCTCGTGAGGCCGTGGGGGGTCTTCTCCCAGTGGAACGGGTTGCGGATGAGCTGGTACAGGGCCCGCCACGCGGCGACGTAGTGCAGGCACCAGTAGAGCGGGTTCAGCAGGGCGTACGGCAGCAGGTGGTGGATCCGCCGGCGCCCCACCGCCAGGGCGTTGAGCGCCACCATCATCGCGTTGCCCACGATCAGGTTGACCGCCCCCACCACCTCCATCGGCCCGGGGAGCAGGTCGGGGATCTCCGGGGCGCCCACGAAGTGGGTCATCCACACCAGGGTGATGAGCCACATGACCGGCGCCAGCAGGAAGATCACCGGCGTCCCCAGCACCAGCAGCAGCAGGCCGACCACGCCGCGCACGCCCGCGGCCCTCGCCGTCTGGACGGGCCGCCGCGTGTGGACGAGGGCGGTCTGCATGTAGCCCTTGATCCACCGGGTGCGCTGGCGGATCCACGGCCAGTAGCGGCCGCAGGCCTCCTCGTAGGTGGTCGAGGGGATCACGCCGACCGTGTAGCCCTCGGCGGCGGCGCGGAGCCCCAGGTCGGCGTCCTCGGTGACGTTCCAGGCGTCCCACCCGCCGAGCTGGCGCAGCACCGAGGTGCGGAAGTGATTGGACGTCCCGCCCAGGGGGATCGGCAGCCGGAGCGTGTCGAGGCCGGGGAGCATGTAGTCGAACCACCACGAGTACTCGAGCGTGAACATCCGCGTCAGCAGGTTCTCGCGGGCGTTGAAGTAGTTGAGGCGCGCCTGGACGCACACCAGCTCGTCGCCCCCGGCCCGGAACGCCGCGACCGCCTCGCGCAGCTGGCCCGGCTCGGGGCGGTCCTCGGCGTCGTAGATCACCAGGAACTCGCCGTGGCTGAAGACCAGGCCCATGTTGCAGGCGCGCGGCTTCGTCTGGGGGCGGCCCTTCGGGACCACGACGAACTTGACCATGTCCGGCGGGTGGGCGGCGCGCGCCGCCTCCAGGGTCTCGGTGTCCTCCTCCTCCATCAGGAGCAGGATCTCGAGCTTCTCCTGCGGGTAGTCGAGCTCGCGCAGGTGCGTGACGAGGCCGCCGATGATGTTGGCCTCGCGGAAGACCGGCACCAGCACGGTGTAGACGGGCAGCTCGTCGTCGGGGATGCGCGCGCCCGCCGCCACCGCGCCGCGGCGCACCGACCGCCACCCGGCCAGGGCGGTCACGAGCTTGAAGGCCACCGCGACCAGGAACGCCACGTTGGCGACGGAGCAGAAGACGATCCCGGCCATCACCGGGTTCCACGTGAACGTGGCGGCGGCCACCATCGCCGTGGCGATCAGCGTCACGCGCTGGCCGCGCGTCAGGCCGTGCCGGGCGGAGGCGAGCGGGTTGGCCTCGTAGAGGGCGTTCGCGGCCTCGTCGGCCAGGCGGTCGGAGAAGACCGCGCGTAGCACCGCGTTGACGTCCCACTCGGTCGTCGCCAGGAACGCGACCTCGATGTCGGCCCCCAGCTCGCGCGAGAGCGCATCGGCCACCCGCGGGTCGGGCGGCTCGGCGGTGGCCACCCACACCACGTCGCCGCGGCGGTCGACGGGCACCCACCCCTCGGCCGCCATCCGCGACGGGGGCAGCCGGCGGACGAGGTGCTCGTCCAGGTCGACCCGCATGAGGTCGCAGAAGCCGATGCCCCACAGCTCGCCGAGCACCCGGTGCAGGTCCTGCCGCCGCACCAGGCCCATCGACAGCAGCACCCGGCCCAGCCGCTCGCCGCTGACGCGGTGGGCGGCGAGCGCCCGCTCCAGGTCGTCGGGCGAGATGAGCCCGCGCCGCACCAGGGCGTCGCCCAGGCGCTCGCCGGGGACGCCCGGCGCGGGCGCGGGGGTCTGCGCGGGGGTGGCGAGGGTGGCGCCCAGCTCGGCGAAGGCGCGGTCGACCTCGCGGCGGGCGGCGTCGTCGGCGAGCGTGGCGGCGCCGGCCCGGGAAACCGTGTGCCGGCACGCGGCGCGGGTGCCCGCGGCGGCGAGTCGGACGATCTCCACCGCTCCGCGGAAGGTCCCGGACATCGTGCCTTCATCGACCCCCCGGGCGGCCAACTGAGGTGGGCGCGGAAACCGCACCCGGGCGGGTGCGCGGGGCTCAGAACGGCGCCCCCACCGGCCGATGGGATCCCGAGGCACGTCCGAGAGGGAGAGGGGATCGATGGCGAATCCGGGGTCGACCACCGTCGCAGCGCCGCCGCGCGGCATCGGCGAGGTGCTCATCGAGATGGGCGCCATCACCCGCCCGGTGCTCGAGGCGGCCCTCCAGCGTCAGAAGCAGGGCGGCGGCCGCCTCGGCGAGGTCCTCGTGGCGATGGGCAGCGTCACGCCGGAGGTGCTCGGCGACGGCCTCGCCCGCCGCCTCAACGTGCCCCGCGCCCGCCTCGGCGCGCAGATCGACCCGGCGATCCTGAACCTGCTCGACGACCGTAGCCGCCGCCGCTACAAGGTCATCCCCCTCGCGGTGGAGGCCAGCGGCGCGCTGGTCTTGGCGATGGCCGACCCGACGGACGTCCTCACCATCGACGACCTGCGGATGCTCATCAGCCGCGACATCCGCCCCGCCCTGGCCCTCGAGTCGGAGATCGAGGGGTTCCTGAACGCCGGATCGGTGAGCGACACCAACTTCCTCTCCGGGCTGGTGCGCGAGGCGGGTCCCGGCATGGCCGGCCCCCACGGCGGCCTGGACGACGGCGGCGCCGACCTCTCCGTCATCTCCGGCGGCTCCGCCCCGGTGGTCCGGATGGTGGGCTCGGTGGTGGAGCGGGCGGTGGAGGAGGGGGCGTCCGACATCCACCTGGAGAGCCAGCCGGAGGAGATGCTGGTCCGGTACCGCATCGACGGCGTGCTCCGCACGGTGGCGGCGATCCCGTCGACCCTGTCGCGCGAGGTGGTGAGCCGCATCAAGGTGATGGCCGAGATGGACATCGCCGAGCGGCGCGTCCCCCAGGACGGCCGCGTGTCGCTGACCGCCGCCGGCCACCGCCTGGACCTGCGCGTGGTGACCGTGCCGACGGTGCACGGCGAGGGCGTCGTGATCCGCATCCTCGACACGTCCAACGCGATGCGCAAGCTCTCGGAGCTGGGCTTCGCGCCCGACTCGCTGGAGCGCTTCCAGAACTGCTACCGCCGCCCGTACGGCGCCGTGCTGGTGAGCGGCCCGACCGGCTCCGGCAAGTCGACCACCCTGTACGGCGCCCTCCACAACCTGAACACGGGCGACCGCAAGATCATCACGGTCGAGGACCCGGTGGAGTACCGGCTGGGCGGCATCAACCAGGTGCAGGTCAACGGCAAGGCGGGCCTGACGTTCGCCACCGGCCTGCGGGCGATGCTGCGCAGCGACCCCGACGTGATCATGATCGGCGAGGTCCGCGACGGCGAGACCGCCCAGATCATGATGCAGGCGGCGCTGACCGGGCACATGGTGCTGGCGACCATCCACACCAACGACGCGGCGAGCACGCTGACGCGCCTCACCGAGATGGGCGTGGAGCCGTTCCTCACGGCGTCCGGCGTCCTCGGCGTGCTGGCCCAGCGCCTGGCGCGGCGCCTGTGCCTGGAGTGCCGCCGCCAGGTGACGGTCCCCGCCGACACGCTCCGCGAGTTCGCCGGCACGGCGACCCTGCCCAAGGGGATCGGGGAGTCGCCCAAGATCTACCAGTCGGTCGGATGCGCCGCCTGCCGCCAGACGGGCTACAAGGGCCGCCTCGGCATCTACGAGGTGCTGACGATGAGTGAGGAGATCGAGCGCCTCACCGCCGCGTCGGCCCCATCGTCGGAGATCCGCCGCCAGGCGCGCCGCGAGGGCATGCGGACGATGCGCGAGGACGGCGTGATGAAGGTCCTCGCCGGCGAGACGACGCTCAACGAGCTCTCCCGCACCGTCGCCTAACCGAGCAAGCGCCCCGGTGCCCCTCCGCGCGGGGGGCGCCACACCCTCCCGGCGGGGGGGTCCGGGGTCCGCGTGGGGCCGTACCGTGGTCGCATGCACACGGTCCTCGACATCGATGGGTGGGAGCAGCGGGTCGCCGAGTCCGAGGCGGTCCTGCTGCGCGAGTCGGTCCGCGGCGCGCTCGCGTCCGGCGCCGGCCTGCAGGCGACGCTGGAGATGGTGCGCCGCCGCATGCGGTCGCTGACCCCCGTGCAGCGGGAGATCGTGGTCGGCGCCATCGACGCCCCCTCCCGCTAGCCCGCCCCCTCGCCCGGGAGCTGCGCCTCCGCCTCCTCGGCGAACCGGCACAGCGCGTCGGCCAGGCGCATCTGGTCGATGGTCCGCGCATCAATCTCCAGCAGGCCGGGAGAGGCCACCACGTAGGCGGCGCATTTGGCGCGCGAAACCGCTACGTTGAGCCGGTTCCGCGACAGCAGGAAGTCGAGCCCCCGCGGCACGTCCTCGGCGGACGAGCTCGTCATCGAGAAGAACACCACGTCCGCCTCCTGGCCCTGGAACTTGTCCACGGTCCCGACCCGTGCGCCATCCGGCAGGGTCCGGCGGAGCCGCGCCACCTGGGCGTTGAACGGGGCCACGATGAGCATCTGATCGGCGGGGACTCCGAGGCCCCGGAGGCGCTCGTACTCCCCCGTGATCCACGCCGCCTCCTCGGCGGACGACGTCGTGTCGCCGACATGGTCGATCTCCTGGAACCGGAGCCCGGTGCCGGCCGCGCTGTGCCGGGTGAGCGCGTCCCCCACCGGGGAGAGCCGGCCGGCGTAGAAGGCGCGCGAGATGAATCCGCAGACGTCGGGGTGCATCCGCCGTGTGTGGGTGAGGAACACGCCCATGTCCTCCGGGATGGTCTCCTCGCCGCCGAGGACGTGCTCGAGCACCGATACGCCGGCGCCCGGCGGATGGACCCCCTGCGTGACCTGCGGCAGCTGGGCGGGATCGCCGAGCAGGATCAGCCGGCGCGAACTCATGCCCATCGCGAGGGCGTCCGCCAACGACACCTGCCCGGCCTCGTCGATGACCAGGACATCGACGTGCTCCTGCATGTCCTCGCGGGCGAACAGCCACGCGGTGCCGGCCAGCAGGTCGAGCTCCGGGTCGAGCATGTCGGGATTCGCGAACGTCGTGGTGATCCGCTCACCCTCGAACTGCGACTCGGGGTTGTCCTCGCTGCCCTTCTTGCGCCCCACGAACGCGAGGCCCTCATCCGCCGCGACGGCCTCGATCTCCTCCAGCAGGTTGTGGATGGCGCGATGGCTCGGGGCGGCCACGCCGACCCGCTTGCCGTCCCGGATGAGTTGGGTGACAAGCCGCGCGCCGGTGTAGGTCTTGCCGCTGCCGGGCGGGCCCTGGACGACGAGGTAACCGGGGTCGATGCGCGGCACGAGCGCCCGGATCGCGTCGACCCCCTCGCGTTGGACGGGCGCGCCGTCCAGCGGAGGCCGCCGCGCCAGCAGCCGCATCAGGTGGGGGGCGCGAGCGTCGCCCTCGCCGTCCCGGACGATGCGCCCGAGCCGCGTGAGCGCGTCCCGCTGACAGCGGGTGTCGTAGGGCCCGCTGGGCATCAATGCCGCGGGGAGCGGATCGCCGGAGCGCTTCTTCCCGCGCTTCAGCACCAGCGTGCCCAGCTCCGGGTCGATCTCCACGATCGTCCCCGCGCCCTTCCCGGTCGCAGGGTCGTGGGGCTGGTCCCGGGCGCCGAGGCGCAGCTCCTGCGGGGGGAAGCGCATCGGGTAGAGGAACGATTGCTTCTCGGGCGCCGGTTCCCCGTCCGCGATCAGGCCGCCGATCGACTCGGCGTCGCGCTCGAGCTCCTCCGGGGTCATGAGTCGGCGCGCGAAGTAGGCCCACCACGACGGCTTGGCCTCCCGCCGGTGGTGGTCGAGCAACGCACCGAGCAGCCGGACGTGCTCGTCGGTCCGGGCCTCCAGCTCCTCGCGCAGCCGTGCGCGCTCCAGGGCCGCCTCGTGCTCCTCGGGCGTCGGCGGCTCCCGGGGCGGCACCTCGTGCCAGGCGATCTCGCCGTGCTCGTCTACGGCCTCGGCTCGCCGCTCCAGGAGCCAGTCGCGCAGGCGCAGCGTGGCGATGCAGTCATCGCGGTTGTACGCCTCGATCGCGTCGAGGGTCGCCTGGTCTCGTGTCTCGCGCCAGCCCTCGTAGCCCAGCGTCGCCCCCATGCCACCGAGCGGGTTCTCGCGGACGAAGAAGAACTGCTCCACGTCCTTCAGCGAGTAGCCCGGATGGGAAATGCGCATCGACTGGCGAACCACGCCGTAGAGGTCGACGAAGACCTCCTGTCGCAGCAGGTCGTCCATCGCGTCCTCGCGGGTCCCGTACTCGCCCATCAGGCGCTTGAACGTGGACGGCTCGTACGGGGCGTAGTGGTAGACGTGCAGCCCAGGGTCGGCCGCCCGGCGCTCGGCGATCAGGTCCATTACGGCCTCGAACGCCGCGCGCTCCTGCTCGCGATCGTGCGCCCAGAACGCCTGGTAGCGCTCCTCGCCGCCCTCCGCCCAGGCGATCCCGAACAGGAACTCGAGGCCGCGGGGCACCCCCCACAGCTCGTCGCCCTCGATGTCCAGGAACAGGTCGCCCTCCGCGGGTAGGGGCATACGAGCGAAGCCGCGATCCGGCTCGGGCGGGAGGAGTTCGTAGGTGTGAACCCCGGTCCGGCGTGCGCCGAGCTGCAGGCGCGCCTGGTCGTGGAGCCGCTGGAGCATCGCGGTGGAGATGCCCGCGACGCCGCGGGCGGGGTCGTGCTCGCCCAGGGCCTGCAGGGTCTCCACGCCGGCCGGCGCCAGCAGGCGCACGTGGCCGCGCCGGATCTCGGCGACACGGCAGAGGTGGTCGACCTCGTCCCACCATGCGTTGCAAAGCCCGGCCCAGTCGCAGATCGCGCAGTGGTCGCACGGGTACGGCTCGGTCTCGTGCCCCGATGCCCGGGCGGCGTCGAAGCGCCGGCGCAGCCGCCGGTAGTAGGCGTCGAACTCCCCCGTCCGGAACGTCTCCGTGCGGCCGTCGCCGAGGTGGACGTGCATGTCCTCGGGCGGCTCGCCCTGCACGTGGGCGATCAGCTCCGAGTAGACGAGCAGCTGCAGCAGGTAGCCCGGATGGGGCTCGCGCGCGAGCTTGGCGTCGACGGCCTCGTAGCCCCAGAGCCCCAGCTCGGTCGGCCGCGGCACCGACACGAGCACGTCCGCCCGCGCCCGCCACCCCAGCGCCTCGAAGGCGGCCTGGTAGATGAGCGGGGCGCCCTGCCGCATCGCGGCGTGCGTCGCGGCCTCGGCGTCGCCGGGCGCGCCGCCGAACGGGATCCGGACCACCGCCTGCCCGAGTGAGTCGACGTACGCCTCCTCGTGGCGCATCCCGTGCTCGCGAAGGATCCGGGCCCGCTCGTCCTCGCGCCACGGTGGCGGCTCGCGCAGCCCGGCGGCGCGCTGCTCGTCGAGCTCGGCCGCGCGGCGGCAGGCCAGGAAGGTGGTGAGCCGGGTCGGCGTCGACGGCTTCGTGGCCACCCCCCGGAGGGTATCGGCGCCCGGGGACGACGCTAGGGTCCGGGCGAACAGGTGATCGCCCACCTCGATATCGACGCGTTCTTCGCGGCCGTGGAGATGCACCGGCGGCCGGAGCTGCGCGGGCGGCCGATGGTGGTGGGCGGCGACCCCGGCGGCCGCGGGGTGGTCGCGACCGCCAGCTACGCCGCCCGGGCGTTCGGCATCCGGTCGGCCATGAGCTGCGCCGAGGCGCGGCGGCGGTGCCCGCAGGTGGTGTTCGTGCCGCCCGACATCGCCCACTACCGCGAGTGGTCGGACCGGGTGTGGGCGCTCGTACGCGAGCTGGCCGCCGCCGTGGAGGTGCTCGGGATGGACGAGGGCTACCTGCAGCTGCCCGACGAGGACGCGGGGGCGGCCGCCGACGCCATCCGGCGCGCGGTGGCGGAGCGGATCCGGCTGTCGTGCTCCCTCGGCGTGGCCACCTGCAAGGTCGTCGCGAAGGTCGCCTCCGACCGCGACAAGCCCGGCGGCGTCACCGTCGTCCCGCCCGGCGAGGAGGCCGCCTTCCTGGCCCCGCTGCCGCTCCGCGCCCTCCCGGGGGTGGGGCCGCGCACCGAGGAGCGGCTCACCGCGGCCGGCCTGGCGACCGTCGGCGACCTCGCCGCCCTGTCCGACGACCGGCTCCGCGAGCTGGCGCCCGGCAAGCACGGCGGCGAGCTGCGCAGCCGCGCCCGCGGCGTCGACCCGCGGCGGGTCGAGCCGGTGCCCACCGAGCGGATCTCCATCTCCTCGGAGACGACGTTCGCGGTGGACGTCCGGGACGTCGCCGAGCTGGAGCGCATCGGCCGCGGCCAGGCCGCCGAGGTGGCCGGCGCGCTGCGCCGCCGCGGCCGCGCCGCCCGCACCGTCACGATCAAGCTCCGCTACGCCGACTTCCAGACGATCACCCGCGCCCAGACCGTCCACGGCGCCACCGACGACGAGGCCGTCATCTGGACCACCGCCCGCGCCCTGCTGCTCCGCGCCCTCGGCGAGCGCGCCGGCGCGCTGCGGCTCATGGGCGTCGGGGTGTCCGGGCTCAGCGCGGAGCGGCAGCTCACCCTGTTCGAGGTGAGCGGGTAGGTTCGGCGGCATGACGCGCCCTGCCGGCCCGGCGGTGTCCGAGGAGCGCCTCGCCGAGGCGGTCGGCCGCGCGCGGGCGGCGCTGGCGGCGCGCGCCGACGAGGTGGACCTGCTCAACGTGTTCCCGGTCGCCGACGGCGACACCGGCGTCAACATGCTGCGCACCGCCACCGCCGTGGACGAGGCGGCCCGCTCCACCACCGGGCTCCCGCGCGCCGCCCGGTGCGACGCCCTGGCCCGCGCCGCCCTGATGGGCGCCCAGGGCAACAGCGGGATGATCCTGTCGCAGCTGGTCCGGGGCGCCGCCGAGGCCCTCGCCCACGGCGACATCGACGGGCCCGCCGTCGCCCGGGCCCTGCGCGGCGCAAGCGACGCCGCCGACGCCGCCGTGCGCCACCCGGTGGAGGGGACGATGCTGAGCGTCGCCCGCGCGATGGCCGGCGCCGCCGAGGCCGCGGCGTCGCCCGACCGCGACGCGGTGCTGGCCGCCGCCGTCGCCGCCGGCGCCGAGGCGGTCGCCGCGACCACGGGCCAGATGGCCGTGCTGGCCGAGGCGGGCGTCGTCGACTCCGGCGCGCTCGGCGTGCTGATCCTGGTGGAGGGCCTGGCCGACGCGCTCGCCGGCCGCGCACCCCGCGCCGCGCCCGCCGTGGCCCCCTCGCGTCCCGCGACGGCGGCGCACCCGCCGTCGCGCTACCGCTTCTGCACCACCTTCCTGGTGGAGGGCGCGCACGTGGACCTGGCCCGGCTGGAGGACGCGCTGGAGGCCGTCGGCGACAGCCTGTTGGTGATGGGCGACTCCCGCCGCGCGAAGGTGCACGTCCACACCGACGTCCCCGAGCGCGCCGCCGAGGTCGCCGCGCGGTGGGGGTTGGTGGAGGGGCTGAAGGCCGACGACATGCGCCGCCAGGAGGCCGAGCGGACCGCCCGCCTCGCCGCCGTCGTCGAGCCGGGCGGGCTGGTGGCCGTGGCGGAGGGCGCCGGGGTGCGCGACCTGCTGGCCGGGCTCGGCGCCGCCGCCGTCGCCCCCGGCGAGCCGCTCGGCGAGGCGGGGGTCGTCCTGGCCCTGGCGCCGGGTCCCGACGCGCCCGGCGCCCGGGTGGTCGCCGTCCCCTCGCTCCCGGCGATGCTCGCCGCCGCCCTGGCCTGGGACCCCGGCGACGACCCCGACGCCGCCGCCGCGGGCATGCGCACCGCGGCCGGCGAGGTGACCGCCATCGAGGTGGCCGTGGCCGACCGGGACGCGCTGGCCGCCGCGCTCGCCCCCGCCCTGGAGGGCGGGGGCCTGGTGACCGTGCTCATCGGCGAGGGCGCCGGCGTGTCGCCGGACGAGGTGGAGGCCTGGGTGCGGGGGCTGGTGCCGCCGGGCGTGGAGGTCGAGGCGCACTTCGGCGGCCAGGCGGCCCCCGCCCTCGCGGTGGGCGTGGAGTAGTGGACCCCGGCCGCCGCCTCGACGCGGCCACCACCGCACTGGTCATCGACTCGGCCGCCGACGTGCCGCCCGAGGCGCGCCCCGCCAATTGGCGCGTGGTGCCGATCCCCGTGAGCTTCGGCGACCGCACGTTCCTGGACGGCGTCGACATCGACGCGGCCGGGTTCTACGACCGCCTGGCCCACGCCGAGCGGATGCCGACCACCGCCCAGCCGTCGCTCGCGTCGATGACGGAGGTCATCGGCGGCGCCCTCGACGCGTACGACACGGCGGTGGTGCTGCCCCTGTCGGGCCACATGTCGGGCACCGTGGAGACCGCCCGCGCCGCCGCCCGCGACCTGGGCGAGGACCGCGTGATGGTGTTGGAGAGCGGCTCGGTCACCGTCGCTCTCGGGCTCATCGCGTTCCGCCTCCAGGCGCGCCTGGAGGCCGGCACCACCGCCGGCGACCTTGCGCAGGCGGCGGCGCACCTCAGCGCCGACCACCGCGCCGTGTTCACCCTCGAGACGCTGGAATACCTCCAGCGCGGCGGGCGCATCGGCCGCGCCCAGGCCGTGGCCGGGTCGCTGCTGCGGGTGCGCCCCGTGCTGCAGATCCTGGACGGCGAGGTCACCCCCTGGTCGCGGGTGCGCGGGGCGCACAAGGTGCTGCCGGCGGTCGAGGAGTTCGTGGCGGGGCACTCGGAGGCCGCCCGCCCGCCCCCCGTCGCGTACGGCCACACCCGCCGGCCGGAGGCCCTCGCCGACCTGCGCGCCCTGGTCGGCAGGGTGCGCCCGCAGGCGGTGGAGGCGTTCGCCGGCGAGGTCGGCCCCACCGTCGGCACCCACGCCGGCCCGGGCGCGTTCGTGGTGGCGTTCGTCCACGATCCGCCGCCCTCCTAGGGGGCCGCCGCCCGCCCTGCTAGCGTCGCCCAGCGGTGGACCCGGCCCTCCGCATCGTCGTCGCACTGGTGCTGTTCGGCGCCGCCGCGGCCAAGCTGCGCGACCGCCGGGCGCTGGTCACGGCGGTCGGCGACCACGGCGTCCCGCCCGCCCTGCGGCCCGCTGCGGCGACCACCCTCGTGGCCGCCGAGCTGGCCCTCGGCGTCCTGGTCCTGATCCCCGCGACCGCACGCGTCGCGGGGGTCGGCATCGCCGTGCTCGGCGTGGCGTTCGCGGCGTCGCTCGGGCTCATGCGCCTGCGCGGCCGGCGCCGCGCCCCCTGCGGGTGCTTCGGCGGCACGCGCGAGCGGCCCGTCGCGTGGCTCGCGGCCCGTGCGCTGCTGCTCGCCGCGGCGGGCGTGGTGATCGCGGGCGGGTGGCTCGACCGCGACGCCGACGCCGTCGCCCTGCTCACCGCCGGCGTGGCGGCCTTGGCCGTCGCCGTGACGGTGCTGACGGTCCTGGTGCTGGCGCTGTTCCGCCAGGTGGGGGTTTTGGAGGCGCGCCTGGGCCCGCGCGCCGCCCTGGAGCTGGAGGACGAGGGCCCGCCCCTCGGTCGCCCCGCGCCCCCCGCCGCGCCGCTCGCCCGCCGCGGCGGCGAGCTGCTGGCGTTCTCGTCGCGCGGCTGCCGCCTGTGCGCCGAGCTGGAGCCGGCGCTGGCCGCCCTGCGCCGCGACGGCCTGCCCGTCCACACCCTCATCGAGGACGAGGACCCCGACGCCTTCGCGGCCTACCGCGTCCCCGGCACCCCGTTCGTCGTCTACGCCGTCGACGGGGTCGTGGCGGGCAAGGGGCTGGTGAACACGCTGGAGCAGATCGAGGAGCTGATCGCCACCGGCGAGGAGCGGGTCGCTGCCACCGCCTGACGACCTGGTCGACCGCGGCGCCCGCGCCCTGTCGCACCGCCTCGCGACGTCCGGTACCCGGCGCGGCTTCCTGGCCACCGTCGCCGGCGCCGCCCTGGCGCTGGTGGGCGCCGCGCCCGCGGCCGGCCAGGTGCGCCGCCGCCCGTCGCAGCGCCAGCCGCTGCGCGGCACCAACCGCACCCGCGAGGGGTGGTACGGCTTCTGCGGGCATACGTGGACCACCGGGTCCTGCCCCAGCCCGTACACCCTGCCGCGCATCGACGCGGCGGGGTTCCCGCTGCGGCCCGGCGACGGGGCGCCGATCGACAACCTGGGGCGCCCCATCGACGCGCTCGGCCGTCCCGTCGGCGCCGACGGGCAGCCGCTGCTGGCGCCCGACGGCAGCCCCCTGCCCCCCGCGCCGCGCACCCGGCTGTGCGAGGAGTGGGTGCCGCGGATCCACGGCGTGCCGACCGTGACCCAGGGCGCGTGGTACCGGTGCTGCGACCACCAGATCCGCAAGCTCACCGACTGCTGCTCCACCAGCCGGGTGCGCATCAACGGCGACGCGTCGCTGGTGGGCTACTGCCGGCCGGGGCGGCGCGTGTTCTGCGTCCTCTACGTCGATACGGGGGTGCCGTGCTAGCCGAGATCGGCATCGCGGCGGCGGCGCTCGTGGCGGGCGTCTCCGGCGCGTGGAGCCCCTGAGGCTTCTCCATGGTCGAGACCATCACCCCCGACGTGTGCGGGGGCCGTCACCGCAAGCAGGTCGCCGTCGCCCTCTTCGCCGTGGGCGCGATCGCCGCCGCCGCCGCGCTGGGCGCGGTGCTGGGGGCGGCCGGCAGCCTGCTCGATCAGCGGGTGGCGCTGGCGGTGGTGGGCGTGCTGGCCCTGCTCGGCGCGCTGCGCGAGGCGGGCTGGCTGCGGCTGCCGCTGCCGCAGGTGTCGCGCCAGGTGCCGGAGCGCTGGCGCCGCGAATGGCCGCTGCCGGCGTGGAGCCTCGCGTACGGGGCGGGCCTTGGGCTCGGCGTGCTGACCCACCAGGTGGTCGCGACGTTCTGGGTCGTCGCCGCCGGAGCCCTGGCCCTGGGCGACCCGCTCGTCTCGGCGCTGGTGCTGGCCCCGTTCGGGCTGGGGCGGGCGCTGATGGTGGCGCTGCCCGCCCGCGGCCGCCGCGACCCCGCCGCCGCGGTCGAGGGCATGGCGCGCCGGCGCCGGGTGCTCCGCCCCGCGAACGCGGTCGTCCTCGCGCTGCTGGCGGGCGCCCTGGCCGCCACCCCGGCGCTGGCGCAGAGCGGCGCGAGCGGCCGCTACGACCCGGCGGCCTGGGACGGCGTCGTCGCGGTCACGGTCTCCGCCCCGGGGGCGCCGCCCGCCGTGGTGGTGCGGCCGAGGCAGCTGCCGCCGGTGCGCTTCGAGGGCGGCCACTCCCCGGCCCTCGACGGCGACCTGCTGGCCTACGCCGACGCCGCCGGCATCCGCGTGGTCAATTGGCGCACCGGTCAGGAGCTGCTGCGCCTGCCCGCCCCGGACGGCACCCTCACCAAGCCGGCGCTCGACTGGCCGCTCGTCGCCTACGTGCGCGTGTTCCCGCGCAGCCAGCGGCTGGAGCTGTTCAACGCCGCGAACGGCCGCACCCGCCCCTACGCCCGCACCCTGGGCGCCACCGACCTGGGCCGCCCGGCGCTCCGCAACGGCGTGATCGCCTGGCACGTGGCCGCGGGCCGCCACTCCGAGATCCGGATCGCCCGGGTCGCCCGCCGCGGCTACCGGGTGCTGGCCAGCTCGGTCACCGGCCTTCAGGTCAACCCGTCCGTCGCGTCGGGACGGATCCTGTGGGTGGAGCAGGCCGGCTCCTACTCGTACCTCCACATCCGCCGCCTCGCCGGCGGCCGCGTCCGCACGCTCGCGACCCTCCGCGGCCCCAGCCGCTTCCTGTGGACGACCGCCCTCGCGCAGCGGACGGCGTACGCCACCCGCTGGAACCCGGGGACGGGGCGGGCGGAGCTGATCGCCCGCCGCTGGCGCTGAACGGCCGGCGCTGAGCGGCCGCCGCTAGCCGACGACGTTGGAGAGGCGCTGCTCCTGGAGCTCGTCGGGCACCAGCCCCGGCTCCGGGTGCTCCGCCACCCCGGCCGGCGCGTCGAGGTCCTCGAGGGTGTCGAGGATCGCGATGTCCAGCCCGGCGAACAGGTCGACCTCGTAGGGCGCCACGTCGTGGCCGTCCTCGCCGGTGATCCGCACGGTGGGGCGGGTGATGTACTCGCGGTGCACCTTCGACACGATGCCGCGGGGGCCGTCGGAGAGCTGCACCGCCACGCCCTCGGGGTACGGCGCGACCGTCTCCTTGAAGATCTTCACCATCTCCAGCGGGAAGGCGGTGCCGGCGAGCGACAGCACCAGCTCCCACGCCTCGTGGGTGGGGCGGCGGGCCTGGTACACGCGCATCGACGACACGGCGTCGTACACGTCGGCCACCCCGGCGATCTGGGCGTTCTCGTGCAGGTCGGCGCCCCGCCCGTTGGGGTACCCGCGGCCGTCGAGCCGTTCGTGGTGCCCGATGATGCAGACCTTGGTGAGCGACGCGAGCGCCCCGCTCTCCACCAGGTCGAGCCCCGTCTTGGGGTGCTCCCGCACGATCGCCATCTCGTCGTCGGTGAGCTTCCCCGGCTTGCGGAGGATGTCGGCGGGGATGAGGAGCTTGCCGACGTCGTGGAGCAGCAGCCCCGTCCCGAGCTTCTGCAGGCGCATGTCGTGGTCGTCGCGGCGTGGCCGGCCGCGGCCGTCCTGCCACCCGTGCCGGCGCAGGTGCTCGTCGCCGATCATCAGCCCGATCACGCAGACGTTGAGCGAGTGGGCGAGCGTGTGGGAGTCGAACGTGTGGAGGTCCATCAGCGTCGACACCATGTGGCCGTGGCTGCGCAGCTCGCGCAGGATCCCGGCGACCACCCCCTCCAGGCGCTCGATCTGCTCACCGGGGATCCTGGTCGCCGGCCCCTTGGTGGTGACCGTGCTGAACGTGTCGTGGAGCTCCAGGATCGCCTTCTCCCGCACCTCGGGCGCGATCACCTCGGTGGGCTCGATGCCCTCCGACAGCTCGTCGTCGATGTACACGGCGAACACGCCGGCGCGCTCGAGCCCCACGCGGACGCGGTCGGTGACCACCGCCTGCGGCTGGAGCAGCGGCACGCGGATGCCGGCGGAGCAGGAGTAGACGGGGCGGCCGAGCCGCATGCCCGGCCGCAGCCGGGAGACGGCGACGATACGCACCCAATCCGCTTCGGCATGCGGAAACCCGACTTGAAAAGCAGGGTTCGGGGTCCCGCACGCCGAGACGCCCCCGGAGGCCTCCCCAGGCCCCGGGGGCGTCGTCGGAGCGGGCCGCGGAGTCCCTGGGAGGCCCCTGAGGAAGTCGGTCGCGCGTCCGCCGGCTGCAAACCGGCGCGCTTCGGCGTCCGCGTCAATGCCGATGCAACCAGCATCGGCATGGGCCGCGAGCCACCGAATCGCTTGGTTTTCGCTCGGCGGCCCGCACGACCTTTGTTCCCAGTGACCTCCTAGAAGGGGATCTCCGCGTCGTCGGCCGGCGTGCTCCCGCCGCCCGACCCGTTCCCCGCCGTGGCGCCCACGGGCGCGAGGTCGTCGGCCGGCCGGCTCCAGCCGCCGGCCTGCTGCTGGTCGCCGCCGCCGCCCTCGCCGCGCGAGTCGAGGAAGAACAGGTCGTTGGCGATGACCTCCACCGACTGGCGCTTGCTGCCGTCCTGGGCCTGCCACTCACGCCACGACAGCCGACCGTCCACCCCGATCCGCCGGCCCTTGGCGAGGTAGTCGGCGGCGGTCTGGGCCTGGCGGCCGAAGACGGTCACGTCGAAGTAGTTGCTGCGGTCCCCCCAGTTGCCGGACTCGTCGCGTGCGCGGGAGGAGACGGCCAGCCGGATCGAGCAGATCGGGTCACCGCCGCCGGTGTGGCGCAGCTCCGGGTCGCGGGTCAGGCGCCCCACCAGGGTCACGCGATTCAGGTCGGCCGGCATCCGGCACCTCCAGCTCCGTGATCGGTACGCGACCGATGATGACCCCGCCACCGGACACCACACACCACCGATCCGTGACCGCCGTGTGCCGCGGACGTGCCCGGTCAGTCCCGGGCGGCGGCCTCCTCGGCGCGCATCTCGCCGACCTTGGCGATCGCCGCCTCCAGCACCTCGTGCGGCTGGGCGCCGCTCACCAGCAGGCGGCCGTCGAACACGAACGCGGGGACGGCCCGGATGCCGTGCCGCTGCGCCGTCGACGTCGAGGCGTCCACCTCGGCGGCGAACACCCCCGACTCCACCTCGGCCCGCGCCGCGTCGGGGTCGAGGCCCACGTCGGCGACGCACGCCAGCAGCACGTCCCAGTCCATGATGTCGCGCCCCTCGGTCCAATAGGCGTCCATGATCCGGCTGTGCAGGGCGTCGTGGGCGGGCAGGCCGTGGCCCCGCGCCCACTCGATGAGCTCCAGCGCCCGGCGCGTGCGCGGCACCCGGTCGGGGTTGGGGTTGTAGGCGAGGCCGGCCTCCTCGTTGAGCCGCCGCACCGCGTCGTGCATCGCCTCGGGGTAGCGGCGCATCAGCTCCTCGCGCGGGATGCCCTCGTCGGGGTACTCCGGGTGGAGGTCGTAGGGGAGGAACACCACCGTCAGGCCCCGCTCGCGGAGCCACTCGGCCCGCTCCCGGGCGACGTTGCAGAACGGGCAGACGACGTCGCTCCAGATCGCGACCTCCATCGGCTGCTCGTCGCCCACGTCGCGCACTCAAGCAGGTCGGCGCTACGCTGCGCCCTGATGGTCGAGGTGCTGGTGATCACCGGGCTGGTCGTCGCGGTCGCGCTCATGCGCGAGTCGAGCCGCCGCCGCGCGCTGCGCCGGGCACGCGCCCGCGCCGAGGGGATGCTCGACGAGCTGGCCGCCGCCGCCTGCGCCGCCCTGGCCGAGCCGGGGCGCGACCGCCGCGCCGAGCGGGCGCTGGAGCGCTACGGCACCGCCCGCGACCGGGTCGCCGCGGCCACCACCCCGCGGGAGCTCGAGTGGATGGTGCGCAAGCACGAGGTGCGCCTGGCGGGCTACGCGTTCGTCGCCCGCCGCCTGGAGCACGCCCGCGAGCTGATCGCCCAGGCGGTCCCCGCCCGCAGGTAGGCGCGCGGGCGGGCGGTCCGTGACGTCGCGCCAGCCTGGCGCGCGCGGACACTGCAAGACTCGGGGGTCGTGCCGGTCCCGCGCCCACGCCGTCCCGAGACGCTCGTCGCCCTGATCGCCGGCCTCGTCGTGCTGGTCGGCGGCGCCGCCCTCGTCGCCGTCCGGGTGGCCACGGCCGACGCCGACCGCGTCCCCGCCGGCACCACCATCGCCGGCATCGACGTGGCGGGCCTCACCGCCGACGAGGCGGTGCGGGCGGTGCGGGCGTCGGCGG
This sequence comes from Miltoncostaeaceae bacterium, assembly GCA_036826475.1. Lineage (GTDB taxonomy): Bacteria > Actinomycetota > Thermoleophilia > Miltoncostaeales > Miltoncostaeaceae > Miltoncostaea. The sequence goes on from DAISWG010000013.1 coordinate 21,368, forward strand.
CGCCGCCGGGGGGCCGGGTGGAGGTGGCGCTCGACGGCGAGCCGGCCTTCCCCCAGGTGCTGCCGGTGCAGGAGCTGGCCCCCCGCCCGCGCGCGCGGGCGGCGGTGGACGAGGCCATCGAGCCGTCGTCGCTGTGGCGCCGGGTGCTGGCGCAGGTGGGGCTGGGGCGCTCGCGCGACATCCCCCTGGCGTTCCGCGCCACGCCGGCCCGGGCGCGCGCCGAGGCCGCGGCGGTGGCCGCCGCCGTGGACCAGCCGGCGAAGGAGGCGACCGTCGGGGTGGGCGGCGGGCGCATCGTGGTGGGCGCCGCACGGGTGGGCCGCGCCGTCGACCAGGCCGAGCTGACCCGCCGCCTCACCGCCCTGCCCCTCCGTGCGGAGGTGCCGGTCACCGAGGTCGCGCCCGCCGTCGACACCCCCGCCGCCCAGGCCGCGCGCCTCACGGCCGCCCGCATCGTGCGGGTGCCGGTGGTCGTGCGCGGCGCGGGACGGCGCGGGACGATCGACCGGGCCACCCTGCTGTCGGCGCTGCGGTTCACGCCGGGCGCCGGCACGGTCGGCGTCGCGCTCGACGGCGCCACCCTCGCCCGGGCGATCACCCCCGCCTTCGCCCCGGTGCTCCAGCAGCCGCGGCCGGCGTCCTTCGCGGTGTCGGGGACCCGGGTGAGCGTGGTGCCGTCACGCACCGGGCGGGCCGTGAACGCCGATCTGCTGGCGCGCCGGGTGGTCGCCGCCGACGGGTCCGGGCGGGTGCGCCTGCCGGTCACCGTGCGCGAGCCGGAGCTCACCACGGCCGCGGCCCGGGCGATGCGGATCCGCGAGCAGGTGAGCACGTTCACCACCCCGTACGCCTGCTGCCAGCCGCGCGTCACCAACATCCAGCGAGCGGCGCGGATCCTGGACGGCACCATCATCCCGGCGGGCGCCCGCTTCTCGCTCAACGAGGCCCTGGGTGAGCGCACCCGCGCCCGCGGCTTCGTCCCGGCGCCGCAGATCTCCGACGGCGAGCTGGAGGACGCCGTGGGCGGCGGCGTCAGCCAGATGGGCACCACCGTCTACAACGCGGCGTTCTTCGCGGGCCTCGAGATCGTGACCCACACGCCCCACGAGTTCTGGATCACCCGCTACCCGGCGGGCCGCGAGGCCACCATCTCGTGGGGCGGGCCGGAGCTGATTTTCCGAAACGACTGGGACGCGGCGATACTCATGAAGGTGACCGCGACCGACACATCCCTGACGGTGACGATGTACTCCTCCAAGCTCGGGCGCCGCGTGACCACCGAGACCACCGGCGACACCCCCGTGGAGGGGACGGCGTTCACGGTGTACATCCACCGCACGGTGTTCCAGGGCGCCAAGGTGCGCAGCGACACCACGGTGAGCTGGTCCTACAAGGCGCCGCCGGCCGGCGAATAGCCTGTGAGCCGCTTCACCGACGCCTTCCCGGTCGTCCAGGCGTTCGACGACGAGGTGATCCGGGCGGGGTTCCGCCCGGGGCAGATGGTGCTGCTGGCGTTCCTGGTCACGTTCGGCTGCGTCCGCGGCTACGCGCACGCGACGCGGCACGGCGTCGGGCCGGGGAACCTGACCCTCGGCTCCACGCGCATCCATCATCTGGTGCCGGGGATCTTCCTGCTGCTGGGCGCCGGGTTCGTGTCGGTGGCCCTCGACCCCGACATGCCCTGGTTCCTGTGGTGGCTGCTGCCCACGGCGTTCGGGTGCGGCGCGGCGCTGGTGCTCGACGAGTACGCCCTGTGGCTCAACCTGCGCGACGTCTACTGGGCGGAGGAGGGCCGCCGCTCCATCGACGCCGTCATCGTGGCCGCCGCCCTGGGCGGCATGGTCGCCCTGGGCGCCCCGTTCTGGGGGCGGGTCATCTCCGGCGCCGACCCGGCGGGTGGCGCCCTGATCGTGGGCTATCACGCGGTGAGCTTCGTGGCCGCGGTGGTCTGCCTGCTGAAGGGGAAGCTCACCACCGGCGTCGTCGGCTTCCTGCTGTGGCCCGTGGGCCTGGTGGGCGCGATCCGGCTGGCCGAGCCCAACAGCGTGTGGGCGCGGCACCTCTACGACGACGACAAGCGGCGCCGCAGCCGGGAGCGCTACCCCGAGATGGCAGCCCCGGGGGAGGAGGACGAGGGGGAGGGTGTCGCGCTCAGCGCCGCCGGCATCAAGCCGAGCGCCCGCCACACGGGCCTGCGGCGCTAGGTCGGCTCGTCCATCTCCCGCAGGAAGCGCTCGAGCTCGGCGGCCAGCTCGTCGCCGGTGGGGATGCGGTCGGGCGCGACGTCCTCGTCGACCTTGGCGGCGGCGTCCTCCAGCTGCTCCACCAGGGCCCGCAGGCGCGGCTCGGCCTCGACGGCGCGGGCCACCTGGGTCTCGAAGGTGGTGGCCGCCTGCTCCAGCTCGCTCACGTCCAGCCGGATGCCGGCGACGGTGTCGAGCGCGCGCACCAGCGCCAGGCTGCCCTTGGCGTTGGTGAGTCCGGCGGCGTAGTGCGAGACGGGCGCCCACATCGAGACGGTCTCGAAGCCGGCGTCCGACGCGGCGGTGTGCAGCACCCCGACGATGCCGGTGGGGCCGGCGTAGCTGGGGGTGCGGAAGCCCAGGTCGGCGATGAACCGCTCGTCCGACGCCATGCCGGTGATGCGGACGGGGTGGCTGTGGACCACGTCGGCCAGGAGCGACCCGAGCGTGACGACCCGCGTGACCCCCAGGTCGCGGGCGACGCCGAGCAGCAGCGTGCAGAAGGTGCGCCACCGCATCGACGGCTCGGCGCCCGCCACCAGCACCACGTCGTGGCGGCCCTCCGGCACCCGGGCCACCAGGATCTCCACCTCGGGCCACACGATGGTGCTGCTGTGCTCCTCGGAGGTGAGGTCCACCAGGGGGCGGGTGGCCTGGAAGTCGTAGAACTCCTCCGGGTCGATCGACGCGACCCGGCGCGCCCCGAGGCGCTCGCCAACGAACACGACCGCATTGGAGGCCGCGGCCGCGGCGTCGTTCCAGCCGCCGAACGCGGCGACCATCACCGGGCTGCGCAGATCGCCCGGCCGCTCATCCCAATGGAGCTCATCCATGCGAGCAGGATGACAGGTGGCGCGGCCGGGCGATGCGGAAGCCCTAGTTGGAGGCGGAGCCCTCCTTGACGGCCGCGGCCGCCTCGGCCATGCGCTCCCACGCGCGCCGCTCCGCCGTCTCGTAGTCGGCGGTGGTGGCGTACATGTGGGAGTTGCGGGACACGGCCAGGTAGTCGCTCGTGGCGCGCTCCAGCTCTGCGGCCGGATCGAGCGTGGCGTTCGCGGTCATCTGAGCTCCCCTCGTGGTCGTGGTGCGAGGCGCATCGGCACGAAACGCCCGCGGGTTGAGGTTGGCAGGTTGTTCGTCGTCGCGCCCTTGGCCGGTCGGCTAATCCATCGCCGAAAAGCCTGGACGTCCGTCGGGCATCTGCACCTCAGGGTGGCCGTAGGGTCGGATGATGCCCCTCACCATCGAAGGTACCGCCGAGGTCAACTGGACGGCGACGGGCCCCGCGAGCGCGATGCTGCTGGTGCGCGCGGCGGTGGCCGATGAGGCGACGCTGCTCGACGAGGAGCTGCTGGCGGAGGGCGCCGCGGTGGAGGAGGGACCGGTGCGGGGCGACGGCGCCCGGCCGGTGCGCATCCACGCCGCGGCGGAGGGCCCGGTGCGCCTGCGGTACCGGGCGGCGGTGGAGGTCGACCCGCGGGGCCGTGAGGCGGTGGACGACGGTCGGATGCTCCCCGATTCGGGGGCACTGCCGTTCGACCTGCTGGGCTGGACGCTGCCGAGCCGGTACGCCCCGTCCGACGTGCTGGCGCCCACCGCCGAGGCGGTGTGGGGCGACGCCCCGCGCACCCGGGCGCTGCTGCCGGCGGTGGCGGGGTGGGTGCGTGAGCGGATCGCGTACATCCCGGGCGCGAGCGACGCGCTGACCGCCGCCGACGAGACGCTGCTGCGCCGCCAGGGGGTGTGCCGCGACATGGCCCACCTGGCGGTGGCGCTGCTGCGGGCCCTGGAGGTGCCGGCGCGGGTGGTCGCGTGCTACGCCCCGCTGCTCGACCCGCCGGACTTCCACGCCCTGGTGGAGGCCCACGACGGCGAGGCGTGGCGTCTGATGGACGCGACGGGGCTGGCGCCCGTCGCGTCGGTGGTGCGCATCGCGACGGGCCGCGACGCCGCGGACGTCGCCTGGGCCACGGGCAGCGCGGCCCTGACCCTCGACGACGTCCGCGTGGGGGCGGAGCGGGCCTAGAAGCCCTGCTCGGTCTTGCCGACGCGGCGGACGATCGCCGTCGCGCCCTTGGCGCTGGCGTGGGCCTTCGCCGACCGGACGGTCGCGCTGGTGTGGGCGATCGCCCCGGCGGTGCGGCGGCCGACGCGCACCTTCAGCGTCAGGGTGGCGCTGGCGCCGGGCTTCAGCGCGGCCAGGGTCCAGCGGGCCGCGCTGCGGCCGATGGCGGAGCGCGTGCCCTTGGGGGCGCGGCTGCTGATGGCGGAGACGCCGCGGTCCAGCCGCTGCGCGACGGCGACGTTGCGTGCCGTGCGGGTGCCCGTGTTGGCGACGGTCAGCTTGTAGACCGCGATCCCGCCGGGGGCCGCGAGGTGCGGCGTCTGCAGGTCGAGGTCCAGGCCCTGGACGGGGGGCGGCGCGGGCGCAGGCGGCGCGGGTGCGTCGATCGGCGTGGTCAGGCCGGGGACGTCCGGTGCGTCGAACGTGTTGAGGTCGCAGTCCACGAACGGCTGCGCGTCGTCCGCGGTCAGCACGCCGGGCCGCAGGAACAGCTGGTCCTGGGGGGCGCTCTGGCCGGGGAGCTTGGTGGCGCGCAGCACGGTGGGCGCCGAGGTCTCGGCGTGGACGGTGACGTTCGCGGCGGCCCCGTTGGCGCGCACCATCGCGCTGCCGGTGCCGAACGCGTCGAGCGTCACGTGGTCCGGCTGGACGGTGCCCCCGCCGGTGGCCTGCAGGTCGACCTCGGCACCGGGGGTCCCGGTGACGGAGACGGGGGCGGCGGTGTCGACGCAGGTGTCGTTGCCGGCGATGGACACGGCGAGCTGCGTCGGCACCTCCTTGCCCGTCGCGAGGGTGCGCAGGGTGTTGACCCGCGCGTTGAGCGCCAGGTCGCTGGTGGGGGCGTCCAGGCCGCGGGCCTGGCCGGAGAGCTGCCAGATCGCCACCTGGATGGCGCCGGCCTCGAGCCCGGGGTCGGCGGCGGCGGCGATCAGGTCGTCCGACTGGGACAGCAGCCAGCCGGCGGCCTTGAACTCGGGGGAGCCCAGGGCGGGGTCGTCGGCGGCGGACTGCAGCTCGACCGCGTAGTCGCGGCCGGTGACGATGTAGTGCGACAGGTCCACGCAGTTGCCCGACGCCTCGGTGATCCCGGAGGCGGTGGTGATCCGGTAGTGGTAGCGGGCGGGCTTCACGTTCACGTCGCCGCCGGCGGCCTTGTGGACGGCGACCGTGTTGGCGTAGATCGGCGACGAGCCGAGCAGGCGCAGGGTGGCCTGGTCGGCCGAGAGCGCGCTGGGCGCGGTGGCGGCGAGCACGGCGAGGGCGCCGGCGGCGGACACGGCGAGGCGGCGCCCACCGAGGCGGCGCCCGCGGGGCATGGGACGGTGCATCTGGCGTCTCCTGTGGGCACACGAGGACGGGACTCGCCTCCTGTGTCGTCTCCCCGGCGCGGCCGCGACACCGCCACGATGCGTGAGATGCGGGGGATGGCCGCCTCACGCATGGCGCACAAATGCGCGAGCGCGTGGCGTGAGGGTTGCGGTTCCGACCGGCCGTCGGGGTAGGGTCGCCTCCGTGAGCTACGGCCCCGACACCCTCATGGCCGACCGCTTCGAGCTCGTGCGCGAGATCGGCGGCGGCGAGCTGGGCAGCGTGTGGGTGGCGCGCGACCGCCACCTGGGTGGCCGCGAGGTGGCCCTGCGGATGGTGCCGGCGGCCGACCCGGGCGTCCTCCTGGAGGAGGCGCGCTGGATGGGCGACGCCCACGCCCACACCCCGGCGGCCATCGCGGTGCTCGACATCATCCCCACCGCCGGCGGCGGCGGGTACGTGGCGTCGGAGCTGGTGCCGGGCACGTCGCTGGAGGAGGTCGCCCGGCGCCGCGCGCCCCTCCCGGTGGCGGAGGCGGCGGGCTACGGCGTGGAGCTGCTCGACGCGGTCATCACCCTCCGCCGATACGTGCCGGGGACGGAGCGGGCGGTGGTGGGGTCGGCCCTGGTGGGCACGGACGGCCGCATCCGCGTGACGCGCTTCTCGCGCCCCCCGGCGGAGGTGGGCGCGGCCGACGGCGCGGTGGTGGGGACGGGGCAGACGTTGCGCGACCTGCTGAGCGGCTCGCGCCCCCCGGCGAGCCTCTCCGCGACGATCGACGACGCGCTCGCGGGGCGCATCGGCACGCCGGAGGAGCTGCGCGGTCGCCTGCTCACCGAGGTGTCCCCGGCGTCGGAGGCGCCCACCGTGGTCACGCCGCCTCCGCCGCCGATCCCGCCGCACAAGAACCGCTGGCCGTGGATCATCGCCGCGATCGCCGTGGTGCTGGCGGTGGCGATCGGCTTGGGGATCTTCCTGGCGACCCGGGGCGACGACGGCGGCACCCAGCAGGCGACCGTCCCTGACGTGGTGGGCTTCACCCAGGCCGCGGCGGTGACCGCGGTGCAGGGCGCGGGCTTCACCCCGCAGCCGAAGCAGGGCGCGAGCGACTCCGTCGCCGAGGGACTGGTCATCAGCACCGACCCGGCCGGCGGCACCCAGGCCGACACCGGCTCCACCGTGACGATCACGGTGAGCCAGGGTAGCGGCAACGTCTCCGTCCCCACGGTGATCGGCACGACCCAGGACGAGGCGACCGCCGTCCTCCAGCAGGCCGGCCTCGAGTCACGGGTGGTGGAGCAGGAGAGCGCCGCCTCCGCCGGAACCGTGATCTCCCAGCAGCCGGCGGGCGGCCTCCAGGTCCCGAAGGGCTCCACCGTCGCGATCACCGTGGCGATCCCGCCGGCGACGACCTCGACTGCGACGGTGACGGCGCCCCCGTCGACAGTGGCGGTCCCCAACGTGACGGGGTTGACCTCCGAGGAGGCCTCGACCCGTCTCATCGCCGCGGGCCTCCAGCCGGGGAAGGTGACCGAGGCCTCCTCAGCGGATGGCGTGGCCCCCGGTCAGATCACCGCGCAGAACCCCGCCGCCGGGACCCAAGTCGCCCCCCGGACCAAGGTTGATGTGACGGTGGCCCCGGGGGGCTGAGGCCTCCACACCCGACATCCGCCGGTCGGTCGCGGGACAAGGGGGGCGGGCAGCGCGGGCGTTATGCGGCCAGAAAGCGCTGGAAGCGGCGGTCGAGCCGATCCCGGTCTGGCCGGTCCTTCGTTTTCGCGGGTGGCGCGATCACGCTGCGGTGCATCTCTTGGAGCCCGTGCCGCAACATTGGCCCGTCGATCTCGTCGAGCAGACGCTGGTTAACGCGGACCTCCCCGTCGCCGGTGATGCCGAGGAGGTCTCGGTCGTACGCCGCGTGATGGATCTTGCAGAGACTGAGCCCGTTCGGGACGACCGGATCTCCGTACCGATGTCGGTCGCTGATGATGTGGGCAGCGTCGAGGAGTTCCGTGTGGCGCAGCCGGCAGATGGTGCACCGCCCCTCGTAGGCGCGGAGCACCTTGACTCGGAACTCCGGTTGGTGCAGCCGCTGCCATGCCACACGCTCGGCGTAGCGCCGTTCCGCCGGCGCAGGCTGCTCGGGATCCGCCAAGAAACGGAGGCTGTCGTCGAGGGCGACGACGAACTCGCGTTGCTGCTGATCGTCGGCGACGACGAACACCGGGAAGACCGGCATGAAGAGGCCGGTGTCGATCTTGCGGAGAAGGATAAGCGGCAGCCCGAGCGCCATCGCCCGTCGCAGCTTCCGGTTGTCGCCGTCGATCGAGCCTGCCCGGTAGGCGTACCGCAGGAGCCCGCCCTCCTCCCGGTCGGAGTAGGGACCGCTCGGACTGCTCACGATGGAGAGAGTCGCTTCGAGCTCGCTCGGATTCCAGATGCCCTTCGACGCGTCGATGAGTCGGATTCGGAGGTCTGCGTCGACGAGGAAGGGGGTGAGCTCCGTACGCGAGATCGTGCCTCCGCTCATGGCGAGATGCTCGCGCAGGCCGTCCATGATTCGCTCACGAAAGGCAAGCTCCGGGTGCTCCACGGTGGGAGCTCACCAGGTCGGGCGCCGTTCGGCAAACAGACTGAGCCTCTATGCGACCCCGGCGTTCTCGCCCGTCTGAACCCGCCACAGCGCTGAGTAGAGCCCACCCGCCCCGATCAACTCCTCATGCGTTCCGGCCTCGCGAACTTCCCCCCGCTCCAGCACATGGATCCGGTCGGCGTGACGGATGGTGCTGAGGCGGTGGGCGATGACGAGGGTGGTCCGGTTCCGGGAGACGGTCTCGAGGGACCGCTGGATCGCGGCCTCGGTCTCGTTGTCCACCGAGCTGGTCGCCTCATCCAACACCAGGATCGCCGGGTTCCGAACGATTGCCCTCGCGATCGACAACCGCTGCCGCTGTCCACCGCTCAGCTTCTGCCCTCGCTCCCCCACCACCGTGTCGTAGCCGTGCGGCAACGCCGAGATGAAGTCGTGGGCCTCCGCCAGCCTGGCGGCCTCCTCGATCGCCTCGTCCGGGGCGTCGGGATCGCCGTAGGCGATGTTCTCCCGCACCGACCCGTCGAAGAGGAAGACGTCCTGGCTCACCAGGCCGATGTGGCCGCGGAGCTCCCTGAACGTCACGTCCCGGACGTCCACGCCGTCGATCGTGACCCGTCCGCCCTTCGGTTCGTACAGCCGCAGGAGGAGCTTCACGATCGTGCTCTTGCCGGCCCCCGTGAGGCCGACGACGGCGTGGGTCTCGCCGGCGGGGACGTCGATGTCGAGGCCGCGGAGGACGTCCGGGCCCTCCGCGTAGGCGAAGTGGACGTCCTCGAAGCGGACGGCGCCGCGGACCGGCGTCGTGAATGCCCCCGGGCCCTCCTGGATCGTCGGCGTGATCGCGAGGAGGTCCAGGATCCGGCGGGTAGACGCCATCGCCCGCTGGTACAGGTCGAAGGTCTCGCCGAGCCGGGTGAGCGGCCACAGCAGGCGCTGCGTCATGAACACCAGGACCGAGAAGTAGCCGATGTTCAGGCTCCCGTTGATGACCATGTTGCCGCCGACGAGGAGGGTCATCGTGAAGCCGCACAGGATCGCGATACGGATGAGCGGGACGAACGCTGAGCTCAGCTGGATCGCCTTGCCGTTCAGCACCCGGTAGGCGTCGCTCTCGCCGGCGACGCGGGCGATCTCGCGGTCCTCGGCGGTGAACGCCTTGATCGTCGCGATGCCACCCAGGTTGTTCGCCAGGGTGCCGTTCAGCACGCCCACCTGGTTGCGGACGGCCCGGTACTTCGGCTCCAGCCGGCGCTGGTAGAGGAAGCTGCCGTAGACGATCACCGGGATCGGCAGGAACGCCACCAGCGTCAGCAGCGGGCTCGCGAACAGGAAGACGATCCCGACCACGATGACGTTGACGACCGTCAGGATGATCGCTGACGCGCCCGTGTCGAGGAACCGCTCCAGCTGGTTCACGTCGTCGTTCAGGACGCTCATGAGGCCGCCGGTGCTCTGATCCTCGAAGTACCCGAGCTCCAGCTGCTGGACGTGGGCGTACGTCTCCATCCGCGCCTCGTGCTCCACCGTCTGGGCCAGGTTGCGCCACAGGAGCATGTAGCCCCACTCGCTCGCCGACTCGCAGATCCACACGACGGCGTTCACCACGGCGAGGGCGACCAGCTGGCCCCACACGCTGTCGATGCCCGTCAGGTCGGCGACGAACGAGTCGTTGCCGTTCACAACGACGTCGATCGCGACGCCGATCAGGATCTCCGGGAAGACGTCGAAGACCTTGTTCAGGACCGTGAGCACCGTGGCCCACACCACGCGTGCCCGGTGGCGCGCGGTGTACTCCCACAGGCGCGCCAGGGGTCGGTCCGTCACCCCGCCAGCCTGCCACAGACCCGTGTCCGTCCGCCGTGGCCTTGCGGGAAAACCCCGAGGCGATGAGGGGGCTCCAATGGGAGAACCCGGAGCGTGAATCCCACCGCGCTCGTCATCACCATCGCGTACAGCGCCGTCGTGCTGGTCGCGGTGGTCGCGATCCTCATCGTCTGGCACTCGACCCACTCGTTCGACCCCAACCGCAAGGACACCACCGACACCCACCGCCTGGCCGAGGGCGAGAAGGGCTGGTTCATCTTCGCGGTGATCGCGCTGGCGGTGTTGCTGCTCTCCACGCTCGCGTTCATCCCCTACGGCGACAACGCCAAGGCGCAGGACCAGCAGCAGGTGGCGGTCGTCTCGCAGCAGTTCGCGTGGACGGTCACGCCCAGCACCATCAAGGCGGGCGTCCCCGTCCGCTTCGCCGTCACCAGCAAGGACGTGAACCACGGGTTCGCCGTCTACGACGACAGGAACGTCCTGCTGTTCCAGATCCAGGCGGTCCCCGACTTCACCAGCCACATCGTCTACACGTTCAAGGTGCCCGGCCGGTACCAGGTGGTGTGCCTCGAGTTCTGCGGCCTGAACCACGACAAGATGCTCGGCACGTTCCGGGTGGAGGAGTGATGGCGACCACCCTGGAGCCCGGGACGACGGGAGGGCAGGACTACACGCCCATCGAGGGCGCGGAGCGCGCGGTCGCCCGGTCCCTCACCCTCTGGTACGTCCTCGCCTCCACCGCGATCTTCGCCGTGGCGGGCCTGCTCGGCGTGGTGCTCCGCCAGAGCCAGGCCAACATCGTCCAGCTGGGCGACAACGCCTTCTACGCCGTCATGACCGCCCACGGGCTCGGCGCCTTCGTCGGCTGGGCGGCCTTCGCCGTCATGGGGTTCTCGTTCTGGGTGCTGGCCGAGGTCGGCTTCCCCATCCCCGTCCTCGGTGCCCGTCTCGCCCGGGCGGCGTGGTGGTGCATGGTGCTCGGCGTCGCCGGCGTGGTGGTCACGACCCTCGTCTTCAGCTTCGCCGGCTCCTGGGTGTTCCTCTACCCGCTGCCGTTCCACTCCGCCGGGCAGTGGGGCGACTGGGTCACCGCCCTCTTCTCCGCGTCCGTGCTGCTGGCGGGGGTGTCGATCATCCTCTGGTGCGTCGCGATCCTGGTGGTGGTCACCGGGCCGGGACTCGGCTCCGACCGCGGCGTGTGGAACCGCGTGGGCGCCGCCATCGGCCTGGGCATCGTGTGGCCGCGCAGGTTCACGACCGCGCGGCCCGTGCCCTACCCGGTGATCCCCCTCACCGTGATCGCCATCGACATGATCATCGCCACCACCCCGCTGGCGGTTCTGCTGGTGGAGATGATCATCGAGTCGTTCACCTCGATCTCGGTGGATCCGCTCCTGGCGAAGAACGTGCTGTGGTGGTTCGGCCACCCGGTCGTCTACCTGCTGCTCTTCCCCGCCGTCGCGATCTACTACCTGCTGGTCCCGCGCTACGCGAAGCGGCCGCTCGTGTCGGGCAACATCATCGTCCTGGGGTGGACGATCGCCGTGATCGCCAACGTCACGGTGTGGGCGCACCACCTCTACATGGACTACCCCACGGGGATCCAGGCGGCCATCAACACCGGGATGGAGCCGCTCACGTTCGCGCTCACGCTGGTGTCGGCGCTGAGCCTCTACAGCCTCTACATGACCATCTTCCGGTCGCGCTGGACGTGGAACGCGGCGAGCACCGCCCTGTTCCTCGGCATGGTCAGCTGGCTGCTGGCGGGCCTGTCGGGCGTGGTCAACGCGACGATCGCCTGGGACGCCTTCGTCCACAACACGCTCTGGGTGGTCGGCCACTTCCACCACATGGCGCTGATGAACATCGGCATCGTCATCTTCGGGGCGGTGTACGCGTTCCTGCCAGCGATGCTCGGCCGGGAGCTCTACAGCGACCGCCTCGGCATGTGGCACGTGTGGCTCACGTTCACCGCCGGCACCCTCAACAGCGTCGTGTGGATTATCCAGGGCCTCGACGGCGCCCCCCGCCGCTTCGCCCAGCTGCCCGGCGAGTACGACGCCTGGACCGACGCCTCCATCCCCCTCGTGGCGATCCTGGCCCTGGCCCAGCTGCTCTTCATCTGGAACATCGTCCAGACGCTGCGCGGCCGCACCAGTGCCGGCACCCAGCGCCTGGCGCTCGGCGTCGCCCGGCCCAAGCTCACCAGCCCGGCGCTCCAGGGCTTCGTCATCGTGGTCACGCTGATGGCGCTCGCCGGCCTGACCGCCGCCGGGTGGGCGATCGGCAACAACCGCACCAACGAGGCGGAGGCGGCCTTCATCCCCGCACCCGCCGAGCCGTCGGGCGGCGGTGAGCTGGCGGCGGGGCAGCAGGTGTTCGTCGACAGCGGCTGCGGCGGCTGCCACGTGCTGTCGGCGGCCAACGCGTCGGGCGCCGTGGGGCCCAACCTCGACCAGGCGAAGCCGAGCGAGGACCTGGTGGTCGAGCGCGTCACCAACGGCCTCAACGCGATGCCGGCGTTCAAGGACCAGCTCACCCCCGACCAGATCGAGGCGGTCGCGGCCTACGTGTCGCAGTCGGCGGGCGCCTCGCCGTGACGCCGGGGAGCGGCCACTGGGCGATGTGGCCCGAGCAGCCGCTGCTGGTCCCCCGGATCCTGGGGGTGCGGCTCGCCGTCTACCTGGCGGGCTGGTGGCGCTTCGTCCGCAGCGGGCGCCCGGAGCCGCTGCGCCTGCTCGCCTTCGTGGCGGGCGTCAACGTGCTGGTGCTGGCCCTCGCCTCGCCGCTGCACCACGTGGCGTCCGACTACCTGTTCTCCGCCCACATGGTCCAGCACGTGATGGTGGGCGACATCGCGCCGCTGCTGCTGGTGCTGGGGGTGTCGGGGCCGCTCACCGCGATCGTGCCGGGGTGGCTGCTGCGCCTCGCGGGCCCGCGCTGGCTGGCGTTCGTGGTGTGGACCGCGGTCACCGCCGGCTGGTACGTGCCGGCCCTGTTCGAGCGGGCGTTGTCGACGCCGTGGCTGCACGTGCTCATGCAGGCGTCGGTGCTGTTCGGCGGACTGATGGCGTGGGCGCACATCGTGGGCATCGCGCCGCGCCGGGCGAGCGCCGCGGGCCGGGCGGGCTTCGCGTTCGCGCTCATGGCCGCCGGCATGGTGGTGTCGCAGTGGCTGTTCCTGTCCGGGCCGCTGTACGACGTCTACATCGACCAGCCCGACCGGCTCCTCGGCCTCACCCCGACGGCCGACCAGACCAAGGCGGCGCTCATCATGGGGTCGGAGGGGATGATCACCATGATCACCGCCGCCGCCCTCCTGATGTGGGCCCACGTCGACCGTGCCGCAGGCCAGGCCGACGTGACATCATCCCCGCCGTGCGCACCACCCGGCTCCTCGCGCTGACCCTCCTCGCCGCCACGGCGGCGGCGGTCCCCGCGCCGGCGTTCGCGCAGGGCCAGGGCGCGGACGAGCTGAAGCGGTTCATCACGCCCACCCGCAACATCGGGTGCTTCGGCGACGGCTCCGGCGTGCGCTGCGACATCCGCTCCACGTCGGCCACGCCCCCGAAGAAGCCGGCCAACTGCCGCCTCGACTGGGGGACCGCCTACGAGGTGAACCGCACCGGCAGGGGCCACGGCCTCTGCGTGGGCGACACGGCGCTGCCGGCGCCGGGCGAGCGGCCGCCGGTGCTCAAGTACGGGCACACCATCCGGCTCGGCCACGGCCTGAAGTGCACCTCCAAGCGCACCGGCCTCACGTGCCGCAACGCCGGCAACCACGGGTTCACGCTGTCCAAGACCCGGATCCGGCTCTTCTGAGCGGCTCGCGCTCCGACTCGCCGCCGGTGCTGCGTCTCCACGACAACGCGGTGTCGGGCAACTGCTACAAGGTCCGCCTCATCCTGAGCCGCCTCGGCATCCCGTTCGAGCGGATCGAGCTGAGCGTGGTCGACCGCTCCGACCGCGAGGAGGCGATCGGCCGCGCCGCCAACCCGGCGCTGCGCGTCCCCACGCTGCAGCTCGACGACGGCCGCCACCTGGCCGAGTCGAACGCGATCCTCTGGTACTTCGGGGAGGGCACCGAGCTGGTGCCCGGCGACCGCTACGAGCGCGCCCAGGTGCTCCAGTGGATGTTCTTCGAGCAGTACGACCACGAGCCCAACCTGGCGGTCGCGCGCTTCTGGCTCCACGTGCTGGGCGGTGCCCCCCAGGGGCAGTCGCTCGAGGCGAAGCAGGAGGGCGCTGCGCGGGCGATCCTGGCGATGGAGACCCACCTCGCCGACCGCACGTTCCTGGTGGGCGAGCGCTTCACCATCGCCGACATCGCCCTCTACGCGTACACCCACGTCGCGCCGGAGGGCGGGGTCCCGCTGGAGCCCTACCCCGCGGTGCGGGCGTGGATCGACCGGGTGGCCGCCCAGCCGGGGCACATCACGATCGACGAGTGACGCTCAGGCCTCCAGGAGGTGCTGGGTGAACCATTCGGCCGCCGCGCCGGAGGCGACCTCGAAGTCGGCGACGTAGGCGTCGAAGTGGCCGCCCTTCAGCACCACCAGGCGCTTCGGCTCGAGCGCCCGCTCGTACGCCTCGATCGCCAGGTCGGACACCGTCAGGTGGTCGCCGGCCGCCACCACGATCTGCAGCGGCGTGGGCGACACCCACTGGATGTAGGCCCCCGGCTCGTACTCCCAGAACATCTCGACGCTGCGCAGGGTCACCTCGTTGCGCCATGACGGCGCCCGGCGCGCGCCGGTCTCGGTGAACCAGGTGTACGAGTCGGCCGTCGGCAGGGACGAGGGCGCCATGGGATCGGCGTCGACCACCGGGATCATCGCGGGCGGGTTACCGGCGTAGCGGCTCGCCCGGTCGTCGTCGAACATGCCGCCGACGGCGGCGATGAAGTCGGACCGCACGATGCGCCGGGCGTTGCGGTGGCCGCTGATGAGGGGCACCTGGCACGACACGCACTTCACGCGCCGGTCGATGGCCCCCACCACCAGCACGTGGCCCCCCGAGTAGCTCGAGCCCCAGACGCCGATGCGCCCGGCGTCCACCTCCGGCCGGGTGGTGGCGTAGGTGATGGCGTGGCGGTAGTCGCGCACCTGCTCCCACGGGTCGATCTCCTGGCGGGGCTCCCCGTCGCTGGCGCCGAAGTTGCGGTTGTCGTACACCAGCGCGCCCAGTCCGGCGGCCGCGAACACCTCGGCGAAGCGGTCGAGGTACATCTCCTTCACCGCCGAGAAGCCGTGCGCCATCACGATCGTCGGCACCGGCCCGCCCGCTCCGTCGGGCAGGTACAGCCATCCCCGCAGCGTCGTGCCCTCCGCGTCGAACTCGACATCGGTTCGCACCGCTCACCTCCCGGCCGGGTCGGATGGGACGTCCAGCCTCCGCCCGGTCCCCGGGGCTGTCAAGCGCCCCCAGGCCGGCTCAGCCGCCGTGCGCGCACACCGCGATCACCTCGAGCGTCCACGGCCCGGAGGGGGTGCCGATGGCGGCGGCCGACGCGATCCACTCGTCCTGGCCGTCGGGCGCGCTGGTGGTGATCGCCACGCGGGCGGCGCCGTCGATCGACGCGCCCCCCGAGACCACCCGGGTGCCGGACGGGCACGTCGCGCTGAGGGGCCCCTTCGCCGCGAGCGTGCTGGTGGAGCTGCGGGTGGTCACCACCGTCGGCCGGTTGAGGTACCTGCCGGCGGCCAGCCCGCCGAGCGCGTCGGCGTCGGACGACGTCGTGGCCGTCGCGGCCGTCGTCGCCGACGGCACCCGCCCGAGGGTGGCCTCGTCGATGTCGGCCCCGGTCAGCCCGTTCGCCGCGACGGCCTTCGACGTGACGGCGCCGTCGGCGATCGCCGGCCTGGTGACCGCGCCGCCGGCGAGCGCGGCGGGGGTCACCGCGCCCTCGGCGAGCTTGCCCGCGGTGACGGCGGCGTCCTGGAGCGCCGCGGTCCCCACGCTCCCGTCGCGGGGGGCGGCGGAGGCCACCGTGTCGATGTCCCGGTTCAGGGCGATGACGCTCAGCACCAGCGCCAGGACGGTGAGCGCCAGCACCCCGCCCAGCGCGAGGGCCAGGCGCCAGTTGCGCTGGATCCAGCGCTCGTCCTGCTCGATGCGCTCCTCGTCGTGCGCCAGCCGGATCTCGTCGCGCAGCAGCCGCTGCTTCAGGTCCTCGGGGCCCGTGGGCTTCGCGTCGTCCGCCATGTCCGCTCCGTTCCGGGGAGAGCCGGCCTCGGCGACACGCTATGCGCGGGGGTGGGGGCGGACCTCGGGGGACCCCCGGATCGGCCGCTGGTACTAACCCGAGCCCTGGGAGTCCCCGTCGCGCGCCGCCAGCCGGGACGGCCACCAGATGCGGCGGTCCAGCTCGATCACCGTCGCCGGGAGCAGCACCGAGCGCACGATGAACGTGTCGAGCAGGACGCCGAAGGCCACCAGGAAGCCGATCTCGGTGAGCGACACCAGTGGCAGCACCGCCAGCACGCTGAAGGTGCCGGCCAGCACGATGCCCGCCGAGGTGATGACCGCGCCGGTGACCGCCAGGCCGCGGATCATCCCCTCGCGGGTGCCGTGCCGGATCGATTCCTCGCGCACGCGCGCCATCAGGAAGATGTTGTAGTCGACGCCCAGCGCCACCAGGAAGATGAACCCGAACAGCGGCAGCGACGGGTCCTCGCCGGGGAAGCCGAAGACGTAGTCGAAGATCAGGACGCTCGCGCCGAGGGACGCCAGGAACGACACGATCACCGTCCCCACGATCAGCAGCGGTGCCACGATCGCGCGCAGCAGGATCCCGATGATCACCAGGATCACCAGCAGCACGATCGGCGGCAGCACCAGCAGGTCGCGCTGCGCCGCCTGGTTCAGGTCGTAGGTGATCGCGCTGGGCCCGCCCACCAGCGTGTCCTCGCCGCCGGACGCCTTGGCCACCTCGCGCAGGTGCGGCACCAGGTCGATCGCCTCTGGCGAGTAGGGGTCGGGATCCAGGGTCACGGCCAGGCGGACGCCCGGCGGCCCCTCCTCCAGCGGCCGCACCGACGACACCTCCGGCACGGCCTCCAGCGCGCGCGTCACCGCCGCCGCCTTGGCCCGGTCGGGCACGATCACGTCGGTCGGCGCCGCCGACCCGGCGGGGAACGACGCCGACAGCAGCTCCTGGCCCGTCACCGACTCGACGTCGTTGCGGAAGTCCTCCTGCTGGGTGATGCCCTTGTCGAACGCCAGCGTGCCGAGGGCCAGCACCAGCAGCGCCGCCAGCGTCCCGATCCAGATGGGCCGCGGCGACGCCGCGATCCGGTCGCCCAGGCGGCGCCACCGCCCGCGCTCCTCCGGCACCGCCACCTCGCCCTCCTGGTACCGCGGCACGAACGGCCAGAACGCCTTCCGCCCGCCGATGGTGAGCAGCGCCGGCAGGACGGTGAGCATCGCGACCATCGCCACGCCCACGCCCATCGCGCCCACCGGCCCCAGGCCCGCCGTGCCGTTCACCTCGGCCAGCGCCAGCACCAGCAGCGCGCAGATGTTGGTCACGCCGGACGCCAGGATCGCCGGCCCCGCCCGCCGCAGGGCCAGGCCCATCGCCTCGTGCTTGTCCTCGTGGCGTCGAAGCTCCTCGCGGTACCGCGCGGTCAGCAGCAGGGCGTAGTCGGTCCCGGCGCCGAAGACCAGCACCAGCAGGATGCCGGCGGTCTGGCCGTTGACCACCACCCCGGCGCTGGCCAGGCCGTAGCCGATCGCGCGGACCGTCACCTCCGCGAACGCCACCGCCACCAGCGGCAGGAACCAGAAGATCGGGCTGCGGTAGATCAACACCAGCAGCACGAACACCAGGCCGGCGGTGGCGAAGAGCAGCGTCGAGTTGATGCCCTCGAACACCTTGATCGCGTCCGCCGAGAAGCCCGCCGGGCCGGTGACCGCCGTCTCCAGTCCCTCCGGGGCGTCCGCCAGCCGGTCGCGCAGGTCGTCGACCGCCCCGGTCAGGACCGCCGACTCGCCGTCCGGCACGTCCACCGGCGCGAGGACGATCGCCGCCTTCCCGTCCTCGGAGAAGATCGGCCGGCTGGGGCTGCCGGTCGCCTCCGGCGGGTCGGTCGCCAGGCTCGCCCGGAACGCCCCGATCGCGGCCCGGTCGCGGGCGGTGAGGCCCGCCTCGCGCGAGAAGACGACGACGGCCTCGGCGACGTCGGCCGAGCCGAACTGGTCGAGCGCGTCGAGCACCCGGGTCGACTCGGCGTCGCCGGGCAGGAAGCTGGACGACTCGTTCTTCTGCGCGTCCTCGAACTTGCCGGCCGCCTGGCCCACCGCCAGCACCACGATGATCCAGACGGCGAGGACGGCCCACTTGCCCCACCGGGTGGAGGGGAGGGTGGCGATCCGTCGCAGCATCCGGGGCACGCTACGCGCCGAGGGCGACGAGCGCGACCCCAACCGCCAGCACCCCGACCCCCGCGACCTGACGGCGCACGAGGCGCTCGCGGAACACGATCCACGCCCCCACCACCGTCAGCGCCGCGAACTGCGAGGCGACCACCGACGTGACCGCCACGCCCTCGCGCGCCCCCACGGCGTAGCTCACGAACCCGAGCACCTCGAACACCCCGCCCGCCATCGCCAGGCGGGCCGCCACCGGCCGCGCCAGCGGCCGCAGTCCGGCGGCGAGGGCGACGAGCAGCACGGCGACGCCGACGATGCGGGCGGGCAGCGCGATCCACGTGGCGGGGACGGCGTCGGCGGCTGTGCCGGTGGCGTAGATCGAGATGCCGAACACCAGCCCCGCGGCGGCGCCGAGCAGGATCGACCGGCGCCCGTGGGGGCGCGCCGCCGTCTCGTCCTCCTCCTCCGAGTGCAGCACCACCAGCAGCACGCCGGCGGCGACGAGCACGAACCCGCCGACGGTGAGGCCGGACGGACGCTCCCCCGCCGCGATCGCCAGGAGCGCGGCGATCGCGCCCTGGGTGGAGCCGAGGCTGGTGACCACCGCCACCCGCCCGTAGCGGACGCCGACGTACACCAGGGCCAGGCCCACGACGTTGCCGACCCCCGACACGGCGAGCCGGGCGATGGTCGCGCCGTCCAGATCCTCCGGCGCCCCCGCCGCTGCTGCCAGCGGCACCGCGACCACCAGGCCGAAGAGCATCACCCACGCGAGCGTCGCGGGCGCGCCGATCCGACGGCTCGAGGCGGAGTTGCAGAGGGTGGAGCACGTCCACGCCAGCGCGGCGCCGAGCCCCGCCAGCACGGGGGTCAGGCCGTCCCCCCCGGCGCCGGGGTCCATACGATCAGCCTCACCGGGTCAACCTACCGACGGAGGCACCGTGTCCGACCAGCCGCCCGACAGGCGCGACCAGCGCGGGCTGGGGCGCTACATCCTGGCGGCGGTCGTCGCCGTCTACGTGATCCTGTTCGCGTTCATGAACTCGCACCGCGTCTCGGTGGACTGGGTGCTCTTCGAGCGCAACTCGCGGCTGATCTACGTGATCCTGGTCTCCGCGGCGCTCGGCGCCCTGGGGGACCGCCTCCTGCAGAGGCGGTCCCGCAAGGGGCGCGATTCCTAGTTCAGCCCCTTCTGGCTGAGCCAGTCGCTGGCGACCTGGTCGGACTCCTGCTTGTCGATGTCCGTGGCGGTGTTCCACGCCAGCAGGTCGTCGGTGGTGATCTGTGCGCTCAGGTCGTTGAGGTCGGTCTTCAGCTGGTCGCCGTAGGCGTCGAGCGTCTCGGTGTTGATGATCGGCGCGATGTTCTGCGCCGGGAACAGGCCCTTGTCGTCCTCGAGGACCTTGAAGCCGTCCGCGGTGATCTGCGGGGCGGTCGTGTTCCAGACGACCGCGTCGACCTCCTTGGCCTTCAGGGCCTCGCCGAGCAGCGGGCCGAACTCGATCGTCTTCTTGCTGGCGAACGTGATGCCGTAGACGTCCGGGTCGGTCAGGCCGATGTAGCACTGCGGCCGCTCGAAGCACTGCGAGGACGCGCCGAACTTGGCGTTCGCGCCCTTCAGGTCGGAGATGGTGGTGCCGTCGAAGTCGCCGCGCACCACCAGGGCGTCGCCGTCCGTGGCTGGCGAGAAGTCGAGCAGCGTGGAGCCCTGCTCGGCGAGGAGGGGACGGATGATGTCGGCGGTGGCGGCCGGGTCGGCCGTCGTCTTCTCGTCCGGCGCGAGCGCCGTCTGGTCGCCGCCGATGTAGTCGACGATCAGGTTGAAGTCACCGTTCTTCAGGCCGTCGAGGGCCTCGGTGCGGAACCCGGCGGGCTCCAGGATGTTGACGTCGTAGCCCTTCGCCTTCAGGTACTGGCCGTAGACCTCGGCGATCGTCGCCGACTCGCTGAAGTCCTGACCGCGGATCGTGATCGTGGGGCCCTCGGGCGCTGAGCTGCCCGTGTCGGCCGCGCCGCTGTCGTCGTCACCACCGCAGGCCGCCGCGAGCATCGCGATCGCCGCCATGAGGGCGACGAGCGCCAGCAGGGTCCTCTTCTTCATCGGGTGTCTCCCGTTCGTCTGTTCTGAACCTGCCGGAGGCGACGTGTCCCCTCCGGCAGTCCGTAACGCTCGACCGCGCCGAGCGCAACGCCTGTCAACGCCGCGAGGCCGGCCACCAGGATGGCCCCCCCGATCTTCAGCGTGTCGTTGTTCTGACCGAGCCCGTCGCGCACGTATCGCCCCAGCCCGTCGCCGCCCAGGAACGCCCGGATCGGCTCGGTGGCCACCACGGCCACGGCGGCGACGCGGATGCCGCCCATGATGACCGCCAGCGACAGCGCCAGCTCCACGCGCACCATCACGTCCATCTCGCTGAAGCCCATCGCCCGCGCCGCGTCGATCGCCCCCGGGTCGACCTGCACCATCGCGGTGTAGGTGGTCAGGAAGATCGGCGGCAGCGCCAGAAGCAGCAGCGCGATGGAGATCGGCCACGGCTCGAAGCCGTACCCGCGGGTCAGGAAGATGGGCACCAGCAGGCCCGCGATGGCGAACGGCGGGATCGCCCGGCCCACGTTCAGCGTCCAGGTGGTCGCCAGACCGCCGCGCCGGTAGTGGGCCATGATGGCCGCGAGCGGCACGGCGATCAGGATCGCCACCGCCATGACCGCGGCGCACAGCGTGACCGTGTCCCACAGCGAGCTCAGGATCCCGCCGTCGCCGGTCCAGGTGTTCCCGTCCGAGATCCAGTCCCACAGGCCGATGTCCCGGGGCACGGCCGCCTGGAGCGGCGCGAGCGGGCTCACCGGGCCCTCGCCCGGCGGGCCCACGGCGTCAGCGCACGCTCCAGCAGCCACAGCGCCAGGTCCAGCACCAGCGCGAGCGCCACCGACAGCACCGCGCCCACCACCATCGGCGTCCAGTAGGTGCGGCGCAGGCCGTCCAGGATCAGGTCGCCCAGGCCGCCCTGCCCGATGATCGCCGCCACCGTCACCAGCCCAACCGTCGTGACCGTGGCCACCCGGATGCCGGTCATGATGTACGGCAGCGCCAGCGGCAGCTCCACGGAGAGCACCCGCCGGCGGGGGGAGAGGCCCATCCCGTCGGCCGCGTCGATCACCGAGCGCGGCACCGACCGGAACCCGGCGATGAACGCCGTCACCAGCGTCAGGAACGTGTAGATGGTGAGCGCGATGACGGCGGGCAGCTTCGACAGGCCCGTGTACGGCACCAGGATCCCGAACAGCGCGACGCTCGGGATGGTGTAGATGAGCGCCGAGATGGTGGTGACCGGCCCAGCCGTCCAGCGGTAGCGCAGCGCCAGCCCCGCCAGGATCGCCGAGAAGACGATGCCGAGGGCCATCGAGATGAGCACCAGCTCGACGTGGTCGATGAGCTTCGCCTGGATGTCGTCCCACTGGTCGCTGATGTAGTTCCAGCGGATGAGCGGCTCGCTCGACTGGAGCGGCCGGAGCAGCGTCACGTGACCCGCTCCGGCACCCGCTCGGCCAGCGCGGCCCGGATGCCCTCCAGCGTGACGACGCCCCCGAACCGGCCGTCGTCGTCGATCACGGCGACGGAGGTGTGGGAGGTCATGATGATCTCCATCGCGTGGTGCAGGCTGCTCTCCGCGCTCACCTGGGCGGCGGGCTGCTCGCGCGGCCGGTCGGCCAGGCGGTCGCCGTTCGACATCTCGCGCGTGTCGACCCAGCCCAGGAAGCGGCCGTCCCGGGTGACCCCCACCCAGTCGGTGCGGTGGGCGGCCGTCGCGGCGCGCACGTCCTCGGCGGAGGCGTCCAGGTCGACGACCGGCCCCTGCGCGAACGGCAGGTCGGACACGCGGGCGAGGGTCAGCCGCTTGGAGCTGCGGTCGTCGCCCACGAACTGCTCCACGAACTCCGACGCGGGCGCGGCCAGGATCTCGTCCGGCGGCGCGTACTGCTCCACGATGCCGCCCACGTTGAGCAGGGCGACCATGTCGGCCAGCTTGATCGCCTCGTCGATGTCGTGGGTCACGATCACGATGGTCTTGCGCACCCGCTGCTGCAGGCCGAGCAGCTCGTCCTGGAGGCGGCCGCGCACGATCGGGTCGACGGCGCCGAACGGCTCGTCCATGAGCAGCACCGGCGGGTCGGCGGCGAGGGCGCGGGC
Source organism: Miltoncostaeaceae bacterium (assembly GCA_036826475.1). Taxonomy (GTDB): domain Bacteria; phylum Actinomycetota; class Thermoleophilia; order Miltoncostaeales; family Miltoncostaeaceae; genus Miltoncostaea. The sequence continues at coordinate 43,963 of DAISWG010000013.1, forward strand.
CACGCCGACGCGCTGCTGCTGGCCGCCGGAGAGCTCGTCGGGGTAGCGCGTCAGCATCGCCGGGTCGAGGCCGACGAGGCCCACCAGCTCGTCGATCCGGGCGGCGATGCGCGCCTTCTCCCAGCCGAGCGTCTTCGGCACCGTCGCGATGTTCTGGGCGATGGTGCGGTGCGGGAACAGCCCGACCTGCTGGATGACGTAGCCGATGCCGCGGCGCAGCTCGGTCACGTCCGCGCCGGTCACGTCGCGGCCCTCCACCTCGATGGTGCCGGACGTCGGCTCGATGAGCCGGTTGATCATCCGCAGCGTGGTGGTCTTGCCGCACCCGGAGGGGCCGATCAGCGCGACGATCGACCCGCGCGGGATCTCGAGGCTCAGGTCGGTGACCGCGGGGTGGTCGGTGCCGGGGAAGCGCTTGGTGACCCCGCGCAGCACGATCGCGGGGCGCTCACCGGCGTGGTTCTCGGCCGCCACGGCCGTGTCGAGCGCCATCAGCGGAGCCTATTGGGCGCTTCTCCGGACGCGCCAGGGATCCGGCGCGCCCGTGTGAGCTGCGCTACCGACGGCGGCCGATCGCCGCGGCCAGCTCGTGCTTGGACATGCCGGAGCGGCCCGCGATGCCGAGTTCCCTCGCGCGTTCGTAGAGCTCGGCCTTGGTGTTGCCGTTCACGTCGACGCCGCCGTAGGTGGCCTTCGGGTGGTCCCGGGCCTCGGCGCCGTGCTGCTCGCTCTGGGGGTCGGACGGGCCGTATTCGTCCTTCTCCTCCCAGTGGTCGCCGACCTTCTCGGCGACGTGCTTCACGGATGCCCACGCGGCGCGGTGGGCGCGCTCCTCGTCATCGGGGTACTGCTCGTGCGCCGCGTCCAGGGTCTTGGCGTACGTGTCGCGGACCTTCTTCGGCGACCGCGTGATGGTCCCCGGGAGGTCCTCCTTGCGCGTCGGCATGGCCGCCTCCTCGTGCGAGCTCCGGAGGGATGATTCCCCCCGGCCGCGCCGCGGAACCGTCCCCGCGGCCCCGGGTGCGCGGGTGGCGGCGGCCCCGTCGCCGGAGCCGCCGCCACCGCGACCCCGCGCGTCAGGCCGTCGCGCCCTCCGGCAGCGGCGCCGGCTCGGGCGCGGGCTCGCGCTCGTGCTCGAGGCGGGGCAGCCAGCGGAGCCAGCTCGGCAGGTACCAGTTGCGGTCGCCGAGGAGGGTCATCGAGGCGGGCAGGAGCACCGCGCGCACGATGGTGGCGTCGATCAGGATGGCCGTCGCCAGGCCGATCCCCATCTCCTTCATGTCGATGATGGGGAGCAGGGCGAAGACGCTGAACACGGCCACCATCACGGCGGCCGCGCCGGTGACCACGCCGGCCGTGCTGCGGATGCCGTGCTCGACCGCGTCACGGGTGTCCATGCCGCGGTCGTACAGCTCGCGGACCTTGCTCAGGATGAACACGTGGTAGTCCATCGAGAGCCCGAACAGGATCACGAACATGAACATCGGGAGCCACGACGCGATGCCCCCGGTGGAGTTGAAGTCGAGCAGGCCCTCGCCCCAGCCCCACTGGAACACGCCGACCATCACGCCGTAGGCGGCGGCCACCGACAGCAGGTTCAGGACGATCGCCTTGAGGGCCACGACGATCGACCGGAAGGCCATCAGCAGGATCCCGAAGGCGAAGAGCATCACCGCGGCGAACACGAGCGGCGCCCGGTCCGTCATCTGGTCGGTGAAGTCGCGCGAGGCGGCGGTGCCGCCGGTGACGCCGTACTCGGCGTCCGGGAGCGTCCCGATGGTCGCCGGGATGATCTCGTCCCGGAGGGTCGCCAGGGCGTGGTCGGACGCCGCGTCGGTGCCCGCCCCGGAGAGCGCCATGGAGACCTGGTACGTGGAGCCGTCGGGCGAGCGCTCGACGTCGACGGGCTCGTGGATCTCGCCGGTGGCCAGCGCCCGGCCCGTGAGCTCGTCGATCTGGGCCTCGGTGGCCCGCGCGTCGCCGGAGCGCACCGCCACCACGGCCTGGCTCGCGCCGCCGGGGAAGGCGTCGTCGATGACGTGGAAGGCCTCGAGGGCGGGCTCGGACCGGGGCATCGCGTCCAGGCCGCTCTCGGCCGGATGGATGGACAGCGCCGGGATCGCCATGACCACCAGCACCGCGGTGGCGGCGACGGTGGAGATCACCGGGTGACGCAGGACGGGCCTCAGGATGGCGCCCCAGACGCGGGAGCCCTCCTGGCCGTCGGCGGCGCGGGCGGCCTCGCGGCGGGCCCGTCCCCTGAGGAACGGGATGCGGGTGCGGTGCACCCGGTCGCCGAGCGCCGACAGCATCGCCGGCAGCACGGTGAGGGAGCCGATCATCGCGACGCCCACCACCATCATCGAGCCGATCGCGAAGGACATGAACATGCCGTTGCCGGAGAGGAACAATCCGGCCATGGCGCCCATCACCGTCACGCCGGAGACGAGCACGGCGCGACCGGACGTGGCCGCGGCGGCCTCCAGGGCGGCGCGCTCGGAGCGGCCGGCCCGGCGCTCGTCGCGCTCGCGCCGCATGTAGAAGATGGAGTAGTCCACCCCGACGGCGAGACCGACGAGGAGGATGACCTCGGCGATCTGCTCGTCCATCGGGACGATCGCGCTCGGCAGTGAAACGAGGCCCATCGTCGCCAGGACCGAGGTCAGGCCGACGAACACGGGGACCAGGGCGCCGAGGCCCGTGCCCATCACGAGCAGCAGGATCCCGATCGTGAGCGGGATGGCGATGAGGCCGGCGCGCGCGAGCTGGGAGTTGATGATCCCGTCGAGCTCCTTGTCGGTGGAGACGCCGCCCTCGGCGACGACCAGGTCGGGATGCGCGCCCTGGACCTCGTCCACGGCGGCGACGATGTCGTCGATGTACGCCGTGGCCTCCTCGTAGGAGCCGCGGGGGGCGAAGGTGACCATCGCGGCGTGGCCGTCCGGGGAGATCTGGCCCGAGAATCGCGCGTCGTACGGCGACTGGACGTCCGAGACCTCGTCGAACGACCCGACGGTCGTGACGACCTCGTCGACGGTGCGGCGGAACTCGGGGGAGGTGGCGGTCAGGGTGTCGGACTGGACGACGACGACCTCGCCGAGGCCGTCCTTCTCGAGGTCGAAGGCGCGGTCGATGATCCTGTCGGCCCGGCCGGACTCGCCGACGTCGCGGTCGGTGTCGGAGATGGTGGTCATCGGCGAGACGATCCCGATCGCGAACGCCACCAGCACGAAGACCAGCCACCCGATGATGGCCGTCCTGCGGTGCGCGGCGCTCCAACGACCCATGCGGGCCGCGATGTTCGTCGAGTGCTTCAGCGGGGACATCGGTGCCTCCTGTTTCCGGTGCGCGGACCGCGGGGATCGGGGTCCGTCGCCTGCGCCCAACCTGGTGCGGAGGGGGCGGCGGGACACCGGGGCGCGCCGGTGGACCGTGGGGGCGGGTTTCTGGTGGGCCGCCGGGCGGGCCGCCCCCGCCCGGCACGAACGGAGCCCCGCCGTACGGCGGGGCTCCGGGTGGTGCGCGGGGGTCTGCGGGGTGCGGCCTACGGGTCCTCGCGGGTCGCGTGGCGCGGGCGGCGCCGGCCGGTGACGATGAGGGCGGTCCCGAGCGCGGCGAGGCCGCCGCCCACCGCGAGCGCGGCGATGGCGAGCCACAGGACGCCGTCGGTGCGCACGCCGAGCTCAGACTCCACCGCGATCCCGGCGGAGCCGTCGGCGTTCATGACCACCGCGCTCCAGTCACCCGCGTCGACCGGCCACACGATCGTCTGGCGGCCGGTGCCGGACGCCGATCGCGACCAGAAGGTCTGGGCCGCCGGCGGGGCCGGCGCCCGCGCGCCCGCCGTCGGCTGGAGCGGGACGCCCCCGTCGCCGAAGTCGGCGGACGCCTGCGGCACGCCGTCCAGGTAGGCCGCGACGTCGTCCCGGGGTCCGATGCCGACGAACACGGGTCCGTCGCGTGCGCCCGTGGCCGAGACGCGCAGGTCGCCCAGCCGACCGTCGTCCAGGAGCCGGGTGACCCCGCCCAGGTCGACGTCCACGGCGTCCGCGACCAGCGCCCGGGTGGGCGTGGTCAGCTCCACCGGGTCGGCCGTGTAGTAGCCGTCGGCGTCGCGCTGGGTGGCGTGGACGCCCACCAGGGCCCCGCCGCCGGCGAGGGCGGCCAGGCCGATCGTGGCGGCGACCGCGCCGCCCACCACCCGCCCCGTGGACCCGTGGGGCGGCCGCTCGGCGGCGGGCGGCGGCGGTGCGAGGGCCGCGGCGCCGCCATCGTCCCGCCCGTCCTGGACCACTCGTGTCTTCATCTCCATCACCTCCGTCGTGTGGACCGCTGTCACCCGACAGGGTGGTGCGGCGGGAGGGCGGCGGACATGGGGCCGACCCGCGCGCGATTGGCCGGTTTTCTGGTGTATCCGGTCCGGGGGGAGCCGGAATAGGGTCGCGCCGTGAGCGCCCGTGCGCCCCATCCGCTGCTGCTCGCCGCGCTGGCGCTCGCGGGGGCCGCGCTCTGCGCCTTCTCGATCCGCGTCGCCACCAACGAGGGCGTCGCCGACATCCAGGTGGCGCTGCTCCAGTGGATCAGCGTGCCCTACATCGCGGCCGGGCTGATCGCCTGGTGGCGGCGCCCGGAGAGCCGCCTCGGCGTCCTGATGGTGGCGGTCGGCTTCAGCACCGGGCTGCTCTGCCTCCAGTTCGTGCAGAACGAGGTCCTGTGGTCGATCGGCTCCTCGCTCGACATCTTCGCCGCCGCCGCGTTCGTCCACGTGACGCTGGCGTTCCCGTCGGGCCGGCTGCGCTCGACGCGCGAGCGGGTGGTGGTGGGGAGCGGCTACGCCGTCGCCTTCGGCCTCCAGATCGCGAAGCTGATGTTCCTGGGCTCGGTGCCGCAGAACGGCTTCGCGGTGACCGACGACGTCGACATCTCACGGACGATCGAGCGCGTCCAGCTCTACAGCACGTCCGTCATCTGCCTGGCCGCCGCCGCCATGCTGCTCGGCCGGTGGGTGGCGACGGGGCGCCCCCGGCGCCTCTGGCCGTCGCTGCTGACCCAGGTCTTCGTGGTCGGCCTGGTGGGGCTGGCGCTGCTGTACGTGTTCGCCGCGGCCGGGTGGCCGTACTTCGTGGAGGTCCAGCGGACCGCCCTGGTCATCATCGGCTTCACCCCGGTGCTCTTCCTGGCCGGTGTGCTGGACGCCCGCCTGGCGCGCAGCGGGGTGAGCGACCTGGTGGTCCGGCTGCGCGGCAACCCGGACGCCGCCGAGGTCCAGGGCGCGCTGGCGCGCGCGCTCCGCGACCCGACGCTGCAGCTCGTCTACTGGCTGCCCGAGTTCGGCAGCTACGCCGACGCCGACGGGCATGAGGTGGCGCTGCCCGAGCCCGGCGACGCGCGCGCGATGACGCCGATCCAGCACGACGGCGTGCGCATCGCCGCCCTGCTCCACCACCCGGCCCTCTCCGAGGAGCGGGAGTTGATGGCGGGGGCGACGGCCGCGGCCGCGATCGCGTTGGAGAACACCCGTCTCCAGGTCGAGCTGCGCGCGCGGCTGGAGGAGCTGCGGGGCTCGCGCATGCGGATCGTCGAGGTGGCGCAGGACGAACGCAAGCGGCTGGAGCGCAACCTGCACGACGGGGCGCAGCAACGGCTCGTGGCGCTCTCGATGGAGCTCGGCCGGATGGAGAGCCGCCTCCCGCAGGACGCCCCGGAGCGGGCCGACCTCGCGCGCGCCCGCGGCGAGATCGCCAGCTCCCTGCACGAGCTGCGGCAGGTCGCCCGCGGCCTGCACCCGGCGGTGGTCAGCTCCCACGGCCTGGAGATCGCCCTGGAGCAGCTCGCCGCCACCGCGCCGGTCCCGGTGACGCTGAGCGTCCGCGTCGGGCGGCGGCTGCCGGAGGCGCTGGAGGTGGCCGCCTACTACCTGGTGAGCGAGAGCCTTGCCAACATCGGCAAGCACGCGCATGCATCGTCGGTGCGCGTGGAGGTGCTGCGGCAGGGCGACGCGGTGCTCATCGAGGTGGCCGATGACGGCGTCGGCGGGGCCGACACGGAGAAGGGGTCGGGCCTGCGCGGGCTGGCCGACCGGGTCGAGGCCCTCGGCGGCCGGCTCCGGGTGTGGAGCCCGGCCGGCGGCGGCACGCGGGTGAGCGCGGAGATCCCGTGCGTGCCGTGATCGCCGACGACAGCGTCCTGCTGCGCGAGGGGATCGCCCGCATCCTGGGCGACGCCGGCATCGACGTGGTGGGTCAGAGCGCGGACGCGGACGACCTGATGCTCAAGGTGCGCAGCTACGCGCCGGACATCGCGATCGTCGACATCCGGATGCCCCCGACCCACACCGACGAGGGGCTGCGCGCCGCCATCGCCATCCGCGAGGCGTATCCGGACGTCGGCGTCCTGGTCCTCTCCCAGTACGTCGAGCTCGGGCTGGCCATGACGCTCCTCGCCGACTCCGCCGAGGGCGCCGGCTACCTGCTGAAGGACCGGGTGAGCGACGTCGACGAGTTCGTCGGGGCGGTGCGCCGCGTCGCCGCGGGCGGGTCGGCGATCGACCCCACCATCGTCTCCACGCTCCTCGGCCGCCGCCGCCAGGACGATCCCGTGGCTGCCCTCACCCCGCGCGAGCGGGAGGTGATGGCGCTGATGGCCGAGGGCCGCTCCAACCAGGGCATCGCCGACCACCTGGTCGTCACCCTCCGCGCCGCCGAGAAGTACGTCTCGAGCATCTTCACCAAGCTCGACCTGCCCTCCACCGGCAGCGACTCCCGGCGGGTGCTGGCCGTCCTGCTGTACCTGCGCTCCTAGACGTCCGGGGCCGGGGGCGGCGCGGCCGGCGGGGCCGGGGGCGGGCCGGTCGCCTGCCGGCTGCGGGCCCGGGCGCGCGCCCGCGAGACCAGCATCACCACGCCGATCGACAGCATGATCAGGCCGACCACCAGGGCGATGACGCCGACCCAGAGCCCCAGGTCGGTCTTGAACCCCAGCTGCGCGGTGACGTCCACGCCCGGCGAGCCGTCGGCGTTCATCACCACGCCGCTCCACTCGCCGTCCGAGATCGGCCACACCGCCGCCTGCCTGCCGGGGCCCTCCGCCGACGCCGCCCAGAACGCCTGCGACCCGGGGCGCGCGGGCGCGCGGGCGCCGAGCGTCGAGTCGCCGCGGTCGCCGTCGTCGAAGTCGGCCTGCTGCTGCGCCACGCCGGCCAGGTAGCGGCGCACGTCGGCGGTGGGCCCGATGCCGACGAACACCGGCCCGCCGCCCCTCGACTCCGCCGCCAGCCGCAGGTCCCCCAGGTCGCCGTTGTCCACGAACCACGCGTCCCCCAGGTCCACCTCGACGCTGTCGGACACCAGCGCCCGCGTCGGCGTGGCCAGGCGGTTCTCGTCGATCTCGAAGAAGCCGTCGCCGTCGCGCGTCCCCAGGTACAGCCCCAGCAGGGTGCCGCCGATCGCGAGCGCCAGCACGGCGATCACCACCAGGATCACGCCGCCGACCAGGCGCCCCGTGCCGCGGACGGGCGCGGCCGGCTGCGGCCCGGGGGGCGGCGCGGGCGGGGGCTCGGGTGGTGGTGGGGTGGGGGGTGCGTCCGAGGACACGGTCGTTCCCTTCCGTCGTACCCCGCGATCGTCGCCTCCCGCGCCGCCCGTGTCGAGCCCCCGGCGACGGCGGGCGCGGCTAGGTCGCGCCCTCCAGCCCGGCGCGGGCCCCCTCCAGGTGGGCCTCCACCAGCCGCCCCGCGGCGCGGGCGTCGCCCGCGCCGATGGCGTCGCAGATGGCGCGGTGCTCGTCGAGGAACCGGCGCATCAGCGCGGGGTCGCGGGCCACCGTGGTGGCGACCATCCGCCGCTGGCGGTCGCGCAGCGAATCCGACAGCCGCGCGAGGATCGCGTTCCCCGCCGCCGCCACGATCGCGTGGTGGAAGTCGCGGTCGGTCCGCACGAACGCGGGCACGTCGCCGCCGTCGAGCGCCGCCTGCTGGCGGTCGAGCAGATCCTGGAGCTCCGTGGCCACCCGCCCGCGCCGGCCTTCGTCGCGCGCGACCCGCCGGGCCGCGTCGCGCTCCACCAGGAGCCGGGTGTCCATCAGGTCGCGCACCTCGCCCGGCGAGACCGGCACCACCAGCGCGCCCCGCTTGGGATAGAGGCGCATCAGCCCCTCCGCCTCCAGCAGCAGGAACGCCTCGCGCACCGGCGTCCGCGACACCTCCAGCGCCTCCGCCACCTCGCCCTCCGACAGCAGCTCGCCGCCGGGGTAGGCGCCGTCCAGGATCCGCTCCTTCACGAACGCGTAGACGCGATCCTTCGCGGCGGGTGGGCGGTCGGCGGCGGACATGTGGAATCTCTACCGCGCCGCGAGTCGCACGGCAATCCGATGTGATATGCATTCGTCATGCATCTAAGACGCATCGGATTGGGCCGCGCGTGGGTGGCCTGGGGGCTGGCCGCGTCGTTCTACCTGGTGGCGCTGTTCCACCGGATGAGCCTGGGGGTCGCGTCCCTGGATGCGCAGGAGCGCTTCGGGCTGTCGGCAGGGACGATCGCGACGCTGTCGGCGCTGCAGCTGGGGCTGTACCTGGCCTGGACGATCCCTGCGGGGCTGGCCGCCGACCGGATCGGTCCGCGGCGGGCGCTCACCATCGGCCTGGTGCTCATGGCGGTCGGCGAGACGGCGTTCGGCCTCGCGGCGGCGGCGCCGCTGGCGCTGGGCGGCCGGGCGCTGGTGGGCGTCGGGGACGCGTTCATGTTCCTGTCGGTCCTACGGATCGCGCAGAACTGGTTCCCGGCGCGACGCTACGCGCTGCTGGCGAGCCTGACGGGCCTGGCCGGGGCGATCGGGCAGATCGGGACGACGGTGCCGCTGGGCGCCGCCCTGGAGGGGATCGGGTGGACGGCGACGTTCGCCGGCAGCGGCGCGCTGACGGCGGCGCTCGCGGTGCTGTGCATGCGCTTCGTCCGCGACCGTCCGGCGGGCGCGCCGGCGCCGGGGGGCGCGCCGGACGCGCGGCGCATGCCGGTGGGGGCGACGCTGCGGGCGGCGTGGACGCAGCCGGCGACGCGGCGGGCGTTCTGGTCGCACTTCGCGCTGATGGGGCCGTTCGTCGCGATCACGGCGCTGTGGGGCTACCCGTGGCTGGTCCGGGCGCAGGACGTGGCGCCCGCGACGGCGCGGGCGTGGCTGATGCTGTGCGTGGTGGCGTTCGGCGCGTCCGCCCCGGCCTTCGGGGCGCTGGCGGCGCGCGGGCCGGCGGTGCGGGACGCGCTGCTGCGGTGGGGCGCGGTCGCGCTGGCGGCGGGATGGTCGGCGGCGCTGCTGTGGCCGGGCGGGCACGCGCCGGCGGCGGTGGTCGTGACGGCGCTGGTCCTGACGGGCCTGGCGGGTGCGTGCGCGATGCTGAGCTTCGACGTCGCACGGGCGGGCAACCCGTCGGAGCACGCGGGCGCGGCGACGGGGCTGGCGAACACCGGCGGCTTCTCGGCGGCGGTCGCCACCCAGCTCGCGGCGGCGGCGGTGCTGCACGTGGCGGACGTCCCGATCGGGGTGGCGCTGCTGCCGATGCTGGGCCTGCTGCTGGCGGCGGCGGTCCGGGTGGTGCGGGGCGGTGGGCGCCGGGCGCCGGAGGAGGCGCCCGCGGCGCTGGCGGCGTGACGGCCGGCCCCGGGGCCGGCCGCCGCGCGATCAGCGGTCGTCGTACACCCGGATCTGCCCGCCGTAGCAGGCCACCCACACCCGATGGGTGACCGGCTCGTAGGTGATCCCGATCGGGTTGGGACACGCGGGGATCGTCTGCATCACGTGCAGGTCGGATGCGCGCAGCTTGCTCACGGTGCCGCTCTCGTAGTTCACGACGTACAGGGCGCGGCCGTCGGCGGCGATCGCGAGGCTGCGCGGGGCGCTCCCGGTGCTGACCTTGGTCACGGCGCCGGTGCGCAGGTCCAGGCGGGCCACCCGCCCCTCGGCGTTCAGCGTGGCGAAGAGGACCTTGCCGGCGGGGCCCACCACCACGGCGCGGGGGCCCAGGCCGATGGGCAGGCGCCGCGTGCGCCAGGTGGTCAGGTCGACGCGCACGATCTCGGTGCCGCCCATCTGCGCGACGTACGCCACGTCCCTGGTCGGCGAGACCGCGATGCCGCGGGGGTACGGGCCGATCGGGATGCTGCGCACCTGGCGGCCGCGCCTCGTGGAGACGACGCTCACGTCGTAGCCGCACCAGTTGCTGACGAGTACGTATGCGCCGTCTCGCGAGACGGCGACCACCTTCGGCACCGGGCCCACCCGGTAGGCCCGGTCGATCGTGAGCCGGTCGAGGCGGATGCGGTACACGAAGCTGCGGTCGTAGCCGGAGGACGGCGAGCACTCGTCGTGCCCCTCCGGCCCGAACCCGGGGCCGTACATGGAGTAGTTCGAGACGTACGCGTGGCTGCCGTCGGGCGAGAAGGCCGCCTCGACGGGGGCGCCGCGCTGCTCGCCGCGGTATTCCGGGTATCCCAGGCGCGAGAGCCTCACCGTGTCGGGAATCGTCTTCCGCAGCCGCAGGCGGCGGGCGTCGTACACCGTCACCGAGTGCCGGTACATCATGTTCTGGGCGAAGACGAGGCCGGTGCCGGAGGCGGCGACCGACTTGGGGGAGATGTCGCCGCCGAATGTCGTCCTCAGCGACAGCCGGCCCCGGTCGGAGCGGTGCCCCGGCGCCCGGGGGGTGCGGGCGGGGGCAGTCGTCGAAGGCGGGTCGGTGCGCGCGGCGGCGGGATCGCCGGCCGTGGACTGCCCGCATGCCGCGACCATGAGGACGCCCCCCGCGGCGAGTACGGCGGAGGTGGCGCCGAGGACGAGGCGGCGGGACGGGCGCATCCCGCCAGCGTTCGGCGGCCGGGCCCGCGCTCCTGCGCGCCCGGCCTCCGGCGGGGATGATTCCCGCCGGCCCTACCGCGCGAAGCGCGGTCGCAGCGCCCGCGTAGAGAGGTGCTGCATGGCCGGCGGGATTGTCCGCCCCTAATAGCGGTAGTGGTCCGCCTTGTACGGGCCCTCGACGGGGACGCCGATGTAGTCGGCCTGCTCCTCGGAGAGGGTAGTGAGCTTCACGCCGAGCGCGTCGAGGTGGAGGCGGGCGACCTTCTCGTCGAGGTGCTTGGGGAGCACGTAGACCTTCTTCTCGTAGTCGTCGTTCTTCGTGAACAGCTCGATCTGGGCGATCGTCTGGTTCGAGAAGGAGTTCGACATCACGAACGACGGGTGGCCGGTGGCGTTGCCCAGGTTCAGCAGGCGGCCCTCCGAGAGCACGATGATCGTGCGGCCGTCGGGGAAGACCCACTCGTCGACCTGCGGCTTGATGTTGACCTTCTTCACGCCGGGCAGCGCGGCCAGGCCGGCCATGTCGATCTCGTTGTCGAAGTGGCCGATGTTGCCGACGATGGCCTGGTGCTTCATCCGGGCCATGTGCTCGGCCGTGATGATGTTCTTGTTGCCGGTGGCGGTGATGAAGATGTCCGCCTGCTCCACGACGTCGTCGAGCGGCGCCACCTGGTAGCCCTGCATCGCGGCCTGGAGGGCGCAGATCGGGTCGATCTCGGTCACGATGACGCGGGCGCCCTGCGCGCGGAGCGACTCGGAGCAGCCCTTGCCGACGTCGCCGAAGCCGCAGACGACGGCGACCTTGCCGCCGATCATCACGTCGGTGGCGCGGTTGATGCCGTCGATGAGCGAGTGCCGGCAGCCGTAGAGGTTGTCGAACTTCGACTTGGTCACCGAGTCGTTCACGTTGATGGCGGGGAAGAGCAGCTCGCCCTTCTCGGCCAGCTGGTAGAGCCGGTGGACGCCGGTGGTGGTCTCCTCGGTCACGCCCTTGATGCCGGCCCCGATCGTGGTCCAGCGCTGCGGGTCCTCGCGCAGCGAGCGGCGCAGCAGGCCGAGGATGACCTTCTCCTCCTCGGAGCCCGCCATCGCGTCGTCCGGCACCGCGCCCTTGTGCTCGTACTCGGTGCCGAGGTGGACCAGCAGCGTCGCGTCGCCGCCGTCGTCCAGGATCATGTTGGGGCCGCCGCCGTCGGGCCAGCGCAGCACCTGCTCCGTGCACCACCAGTACTCCTCGAGCGTCTCGCCCTTCCAGGCGTAGACGGGGACGCCGGCGGGCTCGTCGGGGGTGCCGGTGGGGCCCACCGCGATCGCGGCGGCGGCGTGGTCCTGGGTGGAGAAGATGTTGCAGGAGGCCCACCGGACGGTGGCGCCGAGCGCCGTGAGGGTCTCGATGAGGACCGCGGTCTGCACCGTCATGTGCAGGGAGCCGGTGACGCGGGCGCCCTTCAGGGGCTGCCGGTCGGCGTACTCGGCGCGGATCGCCATGAGCCCCGGCATCTCGTGCTCGGCGAGGGTGATCTCCTTGCGCCCGAACTCCGCGAGCGAGAGGTCGGCCACCTTGAAGTCGGCGTGGAGGGGCGGGGCGGTCGTCATGCGGTCTCCGTCAGGTCGTCGGTGAGGGCTGGGGCAGGCCGAGCAGGCGCATGTGCTTCTGCTGCTCGTGGCGCAGCCAGTCGTCCGGGGTGGTGTCGGGCGGGCGGGTGGGGGTGGCGTCGAGCCATGCGTCCACCGCGCCGGAGAGGTCGTCGTCCATGCGCAGGCGCCGCGCGAAGCCGACCTCGCCCAGGGCGACGTCGTGGTCGCGCAGCAGCTCGCGCAGGGTGCGCAGCCGCTGGAGCTCCGCGGCGCCGTACAGGCGGTAGCCGCCCGGGGAGCGGGTGGGCACCACCAGGCCGATGCGCTCGATGTAGCGCAGCATCCGCGACGACCACCCGGTCGTGGCGGCCGCCTCGTTGATCGTCAAAGCATCCGTCGCCACGCGCGGCACCTTACCACGGTCGTGTCAAGGTTGGTGCAGGCCGGGGTCGACCACCTCCACGGCGCCGATCGGCTCGCCGAGCACCCGCGCGCCCAGGGTCCGGAACACCTCCGGATCGCCGCTGCACGCGAAGCGGCGGGGGGCCGCGCCCCCCCCCCCCGGCCCCCGCACCCCCCCCCCCCCCCGGGGGGCCGCCCGCGCCAGGGCGTCGGCCACCTCCCCGGCCATCTCGGCGCCGCCCTCGACGAGGGTCACGCCCGGCAGGGCGTCCGGCACCAGCGGCGCCACCGCCGGGAAGTGGGTGCACCCCAGGATGGCCGTGTCCACCCCGGCCTCGCGCAGGGGCGCGGCGCACCGCGCGACCAGGTCGGCCACCGCCGCGTCGAGCGGCCCGCCGTTCTGGACCGCCGCGGCCAGCCCGGGGCACGCGACCCCGGTCACCCGCACCCCCGCGTCGTAGGCCTGGGCCATCCGCGGATACGCGCCGGAGGCGATGGTGGCTGCGGTGGCGAGCACGCCGATGCGCCGGTTGCGCGTGGCGCGCACGGCGGCGTGCACGTCGGGACGGATCGGCCCGATCACCGGCTGCGACAGGGCGCGCTGCAGGCCGGGCAGCGCGACGGCCGTGGCGGTGTTGCACGCCACCGCCACGAGCTTCACGCCCTGGGCGGCCAGCCACGCCCCGATGGCGAGGGCCCGGGCCCGCACCTCGGCGGGGTCGCGCTCGCCGTATGGGAACCACGCGGTGTCGCCGAAGTAGACGACGTCCTCGGCGGGCATCGCCGCGATGCACTCCCGCAGGACGGTGAGCCCGCCGACGCCGGAGTCGAACACCCCGATCGGCCTTCCGATGCCGTGCGGCACGGGTCGACGATAGCCTCGGAGCGACGACCCGCGAGCGGGAGACGACCGTGGCGACGACGCCGGAGCCCCAGACGGGCACGCCCATCCTGCGCGCCGGCACGCCCGCCGACGCCCCCGCCGTGGCGGCGCTGATCCGGCGCGAGAACCGGCGGCCCGCCGACGAGGCGGCGATCGCGGCCAGCCTCGCCTCGGCGCCGAGCGTGGTGGCGGTCGACGGGGACGAGCTGGTGGCGTTCTTCTACGGCCGCCCCTTCGCGCCCGACATCGTGGAGATGCAGAACATGCTCATCGCGGGGCGCCTGCGCCGGATCGGCCTGGGCCGCCGGATGGTCGCCCGGCTCGAGGACGACCTGCGCGCCGCCGGCTACCGCGCCGCGATCGGGTCGAACTCGGTGCTGCACCGCAACACCACCCCGGAGCGCTGCATGGCGGCGCGGGCGTTCTGGCTGCGGATGGGCTGGCACATCGTGCTGGCCACCGGTGGGTCGGTGGTGCTGGTGCGCTGGCTGGGGCCCCCGGCGACGCCGGGCAGCGGTCAGGGCGTCGCGGCCGCCGTGGGCGAGCCGTCCGCGGGCGCGAGCCCGGACGCCTCCGCGATGAGCTCGTAGGAGCGTCGCCGGGCCTCCGGGGAGTGGGTGATGGTGACGACGAGGACCTCGTCGGCGCCGTACTCCTCGGCCACCTCCTCGAGACCCGCGCGCACCCTCCCGGGCGCGCCCGTGATCATGCGGCGCGTCCGCGGGCGGTCCAGCGGCCGGGGCGGCCGGGGCCGGGCGCGCTCCTCGGCGAGCCATGCCGCCGCGGTGTCCGGGTCGGGGAGCGCGATGGGGCGGCCGCGGCGGAGCATCCGCATCGCCATCGTCACCGACGAGGCGAGGTGCTCGGCCTCCTCGTCGGTGTCGGCGCAGATCGCCGAGACGGCCACCAGCACGTACGGCTCGGCCCGGTCGGCCGACCGCTCGAAGCGGCCGCGGTACTCGGCGGCGGCGGGCGCGCCCGTGGCGCTGATGAAGTCGGCGAACGCGTACGGCAGCCCCAGCTCGGCGGCCCACAGGGCGCTCTGCATCGACGACCCCAGCATCCAGAGCTCGGGCAGCTCGGGCAGGCCGGGCAGCGCGGCGTGCCGGGCGAAGGGGTGCTCGGCCGGCATCTCGTCGCGCAGGTAGGCGACCAGCTCGGCGAGCTGCTGCGGGAAGTCGTCCGGCATCGCCTGGCTGCGGTCGCGCTGGAGCGCGAACGTCGTGGTGGGGTCGGTGCCCGCGGCCCGTCCGATGCCCAGGTCGATGCGCCCGGGGAACAGCCCGGCCAGGATGCTGAACGTCTCGGCCACCTTCAGCGGGCTGTAGTGGGGCAGCATCACGCCGCCCGACCCCACGCGCATCCGCGTGGTGGCCGACGCGATCGCCGGGATGAGCGACTCCGGGCTGGCCCCGGCCAGCAGCGGGCCGCCGTGGTGCTCGGCCACCCAGTAGCGGCCATACCCGAGCCGCTCGGTCAGGCGGGCCAGCGCCACGGTCTCGCGCAGCGCGGCCGCGCCGCTCGAGCCCTCCGACACCGGTGACTGGTCGAGTACGCCGAGACGCATCCCGCTCATCGTAGGAGCGCCGCCACCGCCGCGCCCCGGGCCTGCGCCGCCGCCAGCGTCACGCCGCCCTCGTCGTAGGTCGCCAGCGTCACGATCGCCGGGCCCCCGGGCCGGTAGACGATGGCGGCCGCCAGGCGGGCGGCGCGGATCCACCCGTTCTTCTGGGCCACCACGGTGCCGGGGGCGACGCCGCCCGCGACGAGGCTCGCGTTGTCGCCGCGCTGCTGCGACGCCGCGAGCCACCCGATGGCCATGCGCGCCTGGTGGACGGTGAGGCCGGTCGACGCCCCCGCGGCGCGGTCCCCCGCCGCGGCCGAGTGCAGCGACAGGAGCATGCGGCCCAGGTCGCGGGCGGTGGTGACCCGGCGCGACACCAGGGGCGGCGCCACCTGGGTGCCCACGATGTACTCGCCTGGGAACGTGCTGGCGCGGGCGCCGAGGCGGCGCAGCCCCTCCTCGGCGGTCGCCTGCCCGCCGAACCGGCGCAGCAGGCGGTTCGTCGCCAGGTTGCTCGACCACGACGCCATCGCCCGGAGGTCGTACGCGTACGCCGAGCGCTCCGGCGCGCCCCCCAGGCGGGCGAGCACCGCCGCCATGAGCCCCAGCTTCACGGTGGACGCCGCCGGGAAGCGCAGGTCGGATCCGGCGCCGGCGGAGCGCCCGTCGGTCAGGTCGTGCACCCACGCCGCCCGGAAGCGGGGCCCGCCGTCGAGCGCGGCGACGAGGCGGCGGCCCAGCGCGGCGTCGGCGCGGGGAGCGGCCGCCGGCCGCAGGCCGCTGCCGGGCAGCAGCACTGCGCCGCGCGAGACCAGGACGCGGGTGACGCCGGCGCCCGCCGTGAACGCGATGCGCAGATCGTGGGGGCCCGGCGCGACGTTCACCCCGAAGCGCACGCGTCCGCCCCGGACCGCGGCGGTCCCGGCGAAGCCGCCGTCGACGGTGAGGGTCGCCGACGTCGCATCCTCGGGCGCGCGGGCCACGACGGGGCCGGCGAACGCCTCACCCGGCGCCGGGCTCATCGACAGCGGGGGCGGGGCGGGGGCCGAGCCGCCGCCGTCGCAGCGGGCCCGGCGCGCCGCGACCAGGGGCCGCGCGCGCTCCGCCGACCGCCGGCCCGCCGCGCGGTCGCCGGGGCTGGGGCGGTCGACGCCCTCTATCTCCAGCACCCGGCCGGCGGCGTAGCGGTCGAGGGCGACGCGCAGCGGCGCGCACCCGCGCGAGACGGGCGCGGCCCGGCGCAGCGCCTCCTGGAGGTCGCGGGCGGCGTCGTACGCGGCCTGCCACCCCTCGGGCGTGGAGGCCCGGGCGGCGGCGCGCTCGGCGGCCGGGTAGAGGGTGCGGGAGGCGCGGGCCACCGCCGCGTCGGCGCCGGCGGCGTCCGCCGGCGCCAAGCCGCCCGCGGTCGTGAACGCCAGAATCGCCGATGCGGCGAGGATGGCCGGACTCGCGGATCGTCGGGGCGGGTACGCAGCGGTCATGTCTGAGCCGCCCACCCTAGAGGGACCGCCCGCCGCCCCTCCCCGGACCATGGCCGAGATGGTCGAGCGCGCACCGTCGCGCGAGATCCTCGTGCGGCCCCGCACCCTGCTCGTCGTCGCCGCGACCGCACTCGGCGTGGCCCTGACGGTCTGGGTGTTCCTCGAGGCATGGCAGGTCATCAGCTGGGTGTTCATCGCCCTGCTGTTCGCCATCGCCATGATGCCCGGCGTCGACTTCCTGGAGCGCCGCGGCCTGCCGAACACGGTCGCCGTGAGCGTCGTGTGCTTCGGCGTGCTCGCGGTGGTGGGGCTCATCGCCTGGGCCGTCGTCCCGACGCTGGTCGGGCAGACGACCGAGCTGATCCGGGCGGTCCCCGGGGCGATCGACGACATCACCAAGGGCCGGGGCCCCCTCGGCTTCCTCCAGACCGACTACGGGCTGGCCGACCAGGTGCGCGAGCAGCTCGACGCCCAGTCGGGCAGCGGCATCCTGGGCTACAGCGCGCCGGCCATCGGGATCCTGAAGGGCATCGTGACCGGCGTGGTCGCGACGGTCACGATCTTCTTCATCACGTTCTTCATGCTCCGCGAGGGGCGCCGCTGGGTGGCGTGGACGCTCGACCTGGTGCCGCCCGCCTCGCGGCCGCGCTGGGAGCGCGTGTGCGCGGGCGTCACGCGCACGATCCGCGGCTACGTGACCGGCAACCTGCTCATCAGCGTGATCGCCGGCGTCGTCGCGTACGTGACCCTCATCGCGGTGGGGGTGGAGTTCGCGCTGCCGCTGGCGGTGCTGGTGGCGATCCTCGACCTGATCCCGCTCGTCGGCGCCACCATCGCGACCGTGGCCGCCGGCGCCGGCGCGCTGTCGCAGGGCGTGGTCGCGGCGATCATCGTGGTCGTCGCGCTCATCGTGTACCAGCAGGTGGAGAACCACGTGCTGCAGCCCGTGATCTACGGGCGCACCGTCCAGCTCTCCCCGCTGATGGTGCTCATCTCGATCCTGATCGCGGGCAGCATCGCCGGCATCCTCGGCGCCCTGATCGCCATCCCGATCGCCGGTTCGCTCCAGGTGCTGGTGCTGGAGATCATCGAGGCTCGGCGGGAGCGGACCCTGGCGCGCTGGGGGTCGGAGCGGGGGTAGGCGGTCCCCCGGCCTCCGGGTCGGGGGCGGTGCCAGGCCAGAAGCCGGTGCGCCCGAACAGGGTGATGAGCGACGGCACCAGGAACGGCCGCACCACGAACGAGTCGAGCGCCACGCCGAGGGCCATCACGAAGGCGAACTGTCGCAGCGCGTCCACGGGTACCAGCGCCACCAGGCCGAAGCTGCCGGCCAGGATCAGCCCGGCGACGGAGATGCCGAGCGACGCGGCCGGCATGGCGGTGCGGATGCCCTCCACGATCCCCAGCCGCCGGCCCGCCCGCCAGATACCGCCGACCAGGTAGATGTTGTAGTCGGAGCCGAGCGCCAGCAGCAGCACCGCCGTCGCGAACGGGACGTAGTAGACGAGCTGGCCCTGGCCCAGGTGGTCCTGGAAGAACCAGGTGGTGATGCCGAGCGTCGCCGCCACCGTGAGGGCGTTCGCCACCAGCAGGTAGAGGGGCGCGACGAGCGCCCGCAGGAAGATGGCGAGCAGCAGGAAGTTCACCACCAGCGCGGCCGCGCCGACCCGGACCAGCTCGGTCTGCATCGCGTCGACGGATGCGCTCGCGATGGCGGTGTCGCCCGCGATGCCGACCTGCGCCCCGGGCGCGCCGGCGTCGCGGACCATCCCCGGCAGGGAGTCCTCCAGCCTGCGCAGGTCCTGGATCGCGTCGTGCTCCGTGGGCGGCGCGTCGAACACCACCACGTAGCGGGAGGCGCTCGCCTGCTGCGACACGAACACCGACGCGGCCAGCTGGGGCACCGGGTCGGCGGGGCCGAGCACGTCGGCAACCCCCGGGCTGCCGCGCATCGCGTCGGCCAGGCGGCCGGTGAACCCCGGGTCGGTCGCGCCCGTCCCCTCCACCAGCACCTCCGTCGGCGCGGTCACGCCGGGCGCGAAGCCCGTGGCGGCGCGGGCCTCCGGCGCCAGCCGGCTCGAGAGGCCCAGGCCCAGCTCGAGGTTGCGGAGCGGGGTGGCGGCCATCGCCAGGCCGCCCACCAGCAGCAGCACGGCGACGGCGGCGACGGCGCGGGTGGTGAGCAGCCGCGTCGCGAGCGGAGGCCTGGCGGGGCGCCGCGGGTCGCGGGTCTCCCGGGGCACGCCGCCGGGCCAGAACGCCCCCCGGCCCAGGATGGCGAGGAGCGCCGGCAGCAGCGTGATGGACACGAGCACGCCCACCACGGCGGTCAGCGCCAGCGCCGGCGCGAACGCGCGGAAGAAGTCGACGTCGCCCACCAGCAGGGTCGCCGTGCCGAGCGCGGTGGTCAGCCCGGCCGTGATCACGATGGCCGTCATCTGGGCCCCCGCGCCGATCGCGGCGCGGCGGGCGTCGCCGTCGCGGAGCCGGTTCCTCACGCCGAACAGGTAGAAGATGGCGTAGTCGGTCACGATCCCGATGAGCAGCGCCGAGATCACCGGCTCGATGTCGCGGCTCGCCGTGATCCCCGTCGCCTCGCCCACCCAGCCGATCGCGCGGAGGTCGATGGCGTAGGCCACGCCGACGGTCCCGAGCACCACCAGCGGCGCCACCACCGAGCGGAACACGAGCGCCACCACCAGCACGATCAGCGCGAGCGTGATCCCCACGACGAGCGGCAGCCGGTCGTCGATCGTCTCCATCTGCTCCTGCTGGGCGGGGTACGTGCCGGTCAGGTCGGCGCGCGCGCCCTGCGGGACGGGGGCGGCGGCGATGTAGTCGCGCGCAACGCGCGTCTGGCGGGCGATCGAGGTCGCCGGGCCGAACGCGAGGTAGGTGATCACCGTCGCCGGGCCCGGCTCCGCCCCCGGCGCGATCCCGCCCGCGCTCGTGAGCGGCACCGCCGCCGCGACGTCCTCGAGGCCCGGCACCTTCCTCTGGCTCACGTCGAGCGCGAACCGGCCGAGGGCGGCCTGCTCCGGCGCCGACAGGCCGCCGTCGCGGCTCACCACCACCTGGGTCCGGGTGAGGAGCGGAGACCCGAAGATCTCGGCGGAGCGGGCCTCGGCCGTGAGCGGCGCCGCGTCGTCCGGCAGCGGCAGCGCCAGGTCGCCGGTGTCGCCGAGCCCGGGCAGCATCATCGACGCGACGACGGCAGCGGCGATCCACGCGGCCACCACGAGCCAGCGCAGCGCGACGATCACGCGGCTCGCCATGACGGCGGGGCCGCGGCCTTCGGGTCCGGGTGCTGCTTCCACGTCGCCTCCGATGAGGTGGGCAGGCCCTACCCGCTCCGCCACCGGATCAAGCCCCTACGCTGACCCCGGTGCTGTTCGACGCGTACCTGATGGTCGACTGGAGCGGCCGGAACGCGCCCAGCCGCCGCGCGCCGTCCAAGGACGCGATCTGGGTGGGCGAGCGGTCCCGCTCCCGCACCGGCGAGACCTACCTCCGCACGCGGGAGGCCGCGACGCGGCACGTCCGCGCGCGGCTGGTGGAGCATGTGGACGCGGGCGCGCGCGTGCTCGTGGGATTCGACTTCCCGTACGGCTATCCGCGGGGGTTCGCGGCGGCGATCGGCGGCGCCGGCGGGTCGTGGCGCGCGGTCTGGGACGCCCTCGGGGCCGCCGTGGAGGACGACGCCGCGAACCGGAACAACCGGTTCGCCGTCGCGGCGATGCTGAACGCACGGGTCGCGGGCCCCGGCCCCTTCTGGGGCTGCCCGGCGAGCGCCGAGGGACCGGACCTGACGCGCACGCTGAACGGCGTGTTCGCGTTCCCGGTCGCCGGGATCGGCCGGCTGCGGGCGACCGAGGCGGCGATGAGCGGCGTCCAGGAGACGTGGAAGCTGCTGGGGAACGGGAGCGTCGGGAGCCAGGCCCTGGTGGGGATCCCGCGCGTGCGGAGCCTCCGCGACGCCCCCGCCGGGGCCGGTGGGGGCCGGGTGGGCCCCTTGGAGCCCGGCTCCCCCCGGGGGCCGGTCCGTGCGGCGGGCCCCGCCGTCCTCCACGCCGAGATCTGGCCCGGGATCATCCCCGTCCCGGCGACGGCGCCCATCCGGGACCGGGCGCAGGTGCGGCTGATGTGCGACCGGATGGCGGCGGAGGACGTCGCCGGGACCCTGGGGGCGTGGTTCGCGCCCGCGCTCGACCCGCAGGCCGCGGCGGATGCCGTGGCCGAGGAGGGGTGGATCCTGGGGTGCGTCCCCGGCGGGGGACCCTAGGCCGGGCGGGCGGCGGCGTCGGCGGCGCGGAGCTCGGGGTACGGGTTCACGGCGCCGCGGCCGAGGGGATGGATCTCGAAGTGCAGGTGCGGGACGGTGCCGCGGGCGTCGCCGGTCATGCCGACGTTGCCGATCACCTGGCCGGCCCGGACGCGCGAGCCGATCGCCAGGCCGGGGGTGATGCGGCTGAGGTGGGCGTAGTAGAAGCCGGTGGCGTCGTCGGCCCGGAGCCAGATCCAGATGCCTCCGAGGCCGCGCTCCCTCCGGGTCATCTGCGCGATGACGCCGTCCGCGACGGCGACGACCGGGGTGCGCATGGGGGCGAGGATGTCGTTGCCCTCGTGCCTGCCCTGGTGGCGGGGGGCGCCGAAGTCGTCGGAGAAGCCGTGCGGGCCACGCACCGGGAACGCGACCAGGCGGCTCGGCCTGCCGGCGCCGATGCGGTGGAGCACGTCGGGCGTGGCGCGGCCGTCGGCCGTGACGCCCGCGCGGCGCTGCCAGCGGACAAGGGCGCGGCGGGTGGCCGGCCCGAAGTCGCCATCGACGTCGACGTCGAACCCCTTGCGGATCAACGCCACCTGGAGCTTCTCGACGCGCGCGCCGCGCGCCCCGACCGTCAGCGTGGCGCCCTTCACCTGCCCGGTCGCCGGGCCGCCCCGTCGCAGGCGCGCCAGCAGGGTGGGGCCGGAGACGCCGGTGGGGCGCATCCCGACGCGGCGCTGGGCGGTGCGGACCGCCGCCCGGGTCTGGGGGCCGAACCCGCCGTCGACGCCCACGGCGAAGCCGGCGCGTGTGAGGGTGCGCTGCAGGACGCACACCTGCGGTCCGTAGGCGCCGAGGCGGAGGCGGCCCGCGGCGGCGCCGCGGGCGGTGGTGGGCCCGGGGAGATCGCACACCGAGATCCCCAGCCACCAGAGCAGGGGCCGGTCGACCAGGCCGTTGATGCGCAGCCCCATGCGCTTCTGGAGGCGCGCCACGGCGCGGCGCGTGCCGGGTCCGAACCGGCCGTCGACGGCGACGCGGATGCCCCGCGAGCGGAGCTCGCGCTGGAGGGCCCGGACCGCCGGGCCGTGCGCGCCGACGGTCAGGACCCCGGACTCGGCGAACGGGGGCGGGCGCTGCGCGGCGGACCCGGCGGGCGCCGTGGCGGCGCCCGCGGCGGCGGCCGCGAGGGCGGCGGCCACGACGGCCGTGGGGAGGCGGGGGCGCATGGTCGTCCGTCCGACTTCGCCGGTCCCGCGTGCGCACCTGCCGGTTTGGCCCGCCCACGGCGGGGAACCCCGATGTGACCAGACCCGGGAGGGACGAACGTGATGTGGAAATGGGCGTGGCGCCTGGCGCCGATCGTGGCGCCGGCGGTCCTGCGGCGGATCCGGCGGAACCGCCGCCAGGCGAGCAGCGGCGGGGCGTGACATGAGCGAGGGCGGGGAGCCGGCAGGGGCGCCGGGGGGCGCCGTCACCCGGAACCCGCCGCGGCGCGAGCTCCGGCCGACGGGGGTGCCGCGCGACCCCGGGTGGACGGGGACGCTGAAGCGGACCTGGTCGGAGTTCCGCGAGGACGACCTGACCGACTGGGCGGCGGCGCTGACCTACTACGGCCTGCTGTCGCTGTTCCCCGCCCTCATCGCGGTGTCGTCGGTCATCGGGCTGTTCGCCGATCCCCAGACGATCACCGACGTGATCCTCAACTTCGCGCCCGAGTCGGCGGCCGACACGCTGTCGGGCCCCATCGACTCGATCACCTCCAACCAGGGGGCCGCCGGGGTCGCGCTGATCCTGGGCGTCGCGGGTGCCCTGTGGGGGGCGTCCGGATACGTCGGCGCGTTCGGCCGCGCCGCGAACGTGGTCTACGAGACGCGGGAGGGCCGGCCGTTCTGGAGGCTGCGTCCCCAGCAGCTGCTGGTCACGCTCGTGATGGTCGTGATGATCACCGTGGTGGCCCTCGCGATCGTGCTGACCGGGCCGGTGGTGTCGGCCGTCGGCGACGAGGTCGGCCTGGGCGACACCGCCCTGCTCGTCTGGGACATCGCCAAGTGGCCGGTGCTGGCGGTCCTGGTGGTGGGCCTGCTGCTGCTGCTGTTCTGGGCCACGCCGAACGTGCGCCAGCGCGGCGTGCGGGGTGTGCTGCCCGGCGTGATCGTGGGCCTGGCGGTGTGGGCGGTGGCGTCGGCGGCGTTCGCGTTCTACGTCGCCAACTTCGGCTCCTATGACCGCACCTACGGGACGCTCGGCGGCGTGGTGGTGCTGCTGGTGTGGCTCTGGATCACCAACCTCGCGCTGCTGTTGGGCGTGGAGCTCAACGCGGAGCGCGAGCGCACGCGGCAGCTCGCCGAGGGGATCCCCGGCGCCGACCGCGAGCTCCAGCTGGCCCAGCGGGGCGAGCCGAAGCCCCCGTCCACCGAGTAGCGCCGGGGCCGCGTCAGGCGGCCCGGGCGCGCCACTCGTCGCGCGTCTGGCCCCAGACCACGACGTCCACCTCGACGGGCGGTGGCAGCCGGGCGGTCCGCAGGCGCCGCGACCCGAGGTGCTCCGCCACCCGCTCCGACGCGGTGTCGCCCTCGTCGATGCAGTGGATGATCTCCCCCCAGCCGAGCACGTCGAACGCCCACTCCATGGCGGCGGCCGCCGCCTCGGTGGCGTAGCCGCGGCCCCAGGCGTCGCGGGCGATCCCCCACCCCACCTCGTCGCCCGGCCAGCCGTCGGGGTGCAGCGGCCCCACCCGTCCCACCCAGCGGCCCGTGTCGCGCTCCAGCACGGAGAACATCCCGAACCCGAGCAGCGACCACGACCCGGCCACCTGCATCAGGCCCCGCCACGACTCCGACCGGGACGTGACCCCGCCGATCCAGCGGGTGCTCTCCTCGTCGGCCTGGAAGGCGGCCCAGCCGTCCAGGTCCTCCAGGAGCGGTGGGCGCAGGATGAGGCGCGCCGTCTCGAGCGCCGGTCCGTGCCCCGGGCTCACGCGAGCTCGTCGACCAGGTCGGCGACGGACGCGACGACGCGCGACGGCCGGTACGAGAAGCGGTCGATCTCGTGCTCGATCGTCACGCCGCTGAGCACCAGGATGGTCTCGAGCCCCGCCTCGAGGCCGGCGACGATGTCGGTGTCCATGCGGTCGCCGATCATCGCGGTGCAGTCCGAGTGCGCGTCGATGGCGTTGAGCGCCGACCGCATCATCAGCGGGTTCGGCTTGCCCACGTAGTACGGCTCCGCGTTGGTCGCGCGGCTGATCAGCGCGGCCACCGCGCCGGTGGCGGGCACCGGGCCGGCGGGGGTCGGGCCGATCGGGTCCGGGTTGGTGGCGATGAAGCGCGCCCCCGACGCGATCAGGCGGATCGCCAGGGTGATGCGCTCCAGGCTGTACGAGCGGGTCTCGCCGAGCACCACGTAGTCGGGCGACCGCTCGCTCATCGTGTAGCCCGCCTCGTGCAGGGCGGTGGTGAGGCCCGACTCGCCGATCACGAAGGCCGAGCCGCCGGGCCGCTGGTCGGCCAGGAACGACGCGGTCGCGAGCGCCGAGGTCCAGATCGACTCCTCCGGCACGTCCAGGCCGCTGGCGCGCAGCCGCGCCGCCAGGTCGCGCGGCGTGTAGATCGAGTTGTTGGTCAGGACCAGGAACGGCCGGCCCAGCTCGCGGAGCCGCCCGATGAAGGCGTCGGCGCCCGGGATGGCGCGCTCCTCGTGCACCAGGACGCCGTCCATGTCCATCAGCCACGCCTGCGTCGGCTCGCGACCCACGCCCGGAGCTTACGGACCGGGGCCGCCCGTGCCGATGCGTGGGCGGTGAGCGTCTCCGCCGCCTTCCGTGGCGGCACGGTCACGCCCCTGATCCATACCCCCGGCGTCCGTAACCCCGGGGCGGCCGGCGTTTCGTGACACCATCGGGCCGTGCACCTGGAGGACTTCAGCCCGGGCGACCGGTTCGTCACCCCCGAGCGGGAGGTCGGCGAGGCCGAGATCGTCGCGTTCGCCCGGGAATGGGATCCGCAGCCGTTCCACACCGACCCTGACGCCGGCCCCGCGTCGGTGTTCGGGCGGCACGTCGGCAGCGGCTGGCACACGGCGGCGATCACGATGCGCCTGTGGGTCGACCACGGCCCCGCCGTCGCGGGCGGGACGGTCGGCCTGGGGGTCGACGACATGCGATGGGGGCCGCTGGTGCCGGGCGACCGGCTGCGGCTGGAGGGGGAGGTGCTGGAGGTGCGGCCGTCGCGCAGCGGCGCCCCCCGCGGCGTGGTGCGGCTGCGCATCCGCACCCTCAACCAGCGCGACGAGGAGGTGCAGCACATGGTCACCGCCATCCTCGTGCCGGCCCGTGACGGCGCCGCGGGATGACGCCGCCTCCTCCGCGGGGATGACGCCTCCGCGCCGAGGATCACCCCCGGGGACCAGGCCGGTGCATCCTCCCGCGTGACGATCCCGTGAGTGGCGGGCCATAGCGTCGCGGGCGTCCCCAGTCGCCCCCACGGAGGCACCCGATGCGCCCGTCCACCGCCCTCTCGCTGTTCGGCTTCCTCGCCGCCCTGGTCACCGAGATCGTCTTCGGCCGGGCTCCCGGCGAGGTCCCCGCGGTGCCGCCCCGCTAGCCCCGGCGCGAGCGGATCACGCCGGCGGCCACCGCTCGTGCTCGGGCGGCCGGCCGGTGGCGTAGACCTTCGACGCCGTGCCGCCCACCGCCAGGTACGGCGCGATCGCGGGCCGGCGCCAATGCTCGTAGGAGCGGCACGCCGCGTCGGGGTCGTCCGGGTTCTGGGCGACGGCGATCGCGAGGGCCTGGGCATCGCCCATCCCGAGCCCGGAGCCGATGCCCACCTCCGGGTTCATGGCGTGGAGGGCCTCGCCGATGAGCGCGACCCCGGGGCGCCACCACTCCTCGCAGCGCACCTCGGTGACCTCGCGGTAGGCGAGGTCGTCGTCGGTGAGGGGGGCGAGCACCTCCGCGCCCTGCGGCAGCAGGCGCAGGTACGCCTCGCGGAACGCGTCCATGCCGGGAGCCAGGGCCTCCTCCGCGCCGCCGGGGACGCGGTCGATCTGCCACCCGCCGGCGCTCCCCTCGGCCCAGTCGAGCAGCGTCACCTGCCGCCCGTCGCTGAGGAACGCGATCGAGAACGGCTCGGGCGCGTGGACGGGGCTGCGGAACGACACGAACGCCGTGTCGGCCAGGCGCAGGTCGGCGCTGATGCCGGCCAGCTCGCGCACCCGCGACCCGGTGCCGTCGGCGCCCACCACCAGGTCGGCGGGGTGGTCGCGCTCGCCGTCGGGGGTCCGGAGCCGGGCCCCGACCACCCGCTCCCCGTCGCGGAGGAGATCCACCAGCTCGTGCTCCCACAGGATCTCGAGCCCCTCGCGCAGCACCTCCACCACGGTCTGCCGCGGCACCGAGATCGAGACGGGCCAGCCGTCGCGCAAGGGCGGCACGTCGATCCCCGCGCCGCGGATCGGGGTGAGCACCCCGATCTCCTCCAGGGCGTCGTAGGCCTGGAACGGCAGCATGATGGGTCCCGGGATGCGCCGGTCGGGCGCGGCCCGCTCGATGATGGCCACGTCGCCGCCGCGGTGCTGGATGCCCCGCGCCAGCACAAGCCCGGCCATGCCCCCGCCGGAGATCAGGATCCGCATGTCCAGAGCCTAGGCGTCAGGGCCCGGCGGGGCCCCCGAGCTCGGCGATCACGTCGTCCTCGAGGGCGGCGACCATCTCCTCCAGGCGGGCTCCGCCCAGGCCGAGCGCCTCCGCCACCTCCACCCGGGTGCGGGGGCGGGCGGGGCTGCGGTCGAGGCCCAGGCGCAGGCGCAGCACCGCCAGCAGGTCGGGCTCCAGGCGCAGGGCCGCCGGCGACGCCGCCAGCTCGGCGAGGTCGCGGGCGCCGGCGCGCGCCGTCGCGTCGCGGCGGAAGCGGGCGAGTGCGCGGTCGTCGTCCACCGGCGCATCATGCCGGTCGGGCGTCGCCCGCGGCGGTGGCCGACGAGGCGTTCCCGGCCGGGGCGACGGGCGTGGTCGGCCGGCGGCTCATCGCCCGTCGTCCACCAGGGCGGCGGCCCCGATGTTCTCCTCCAGGTGCGCCAGGGACGACGTCCCGGGGATCGGCAGCATCAGCGGCGAGCGGCGCAGCAGCCAGGCCAGGGCGCGCTGGGCCGGCGTGCCCGGCCCGTCGAGCCCCTCGCGCCCGTCGCGCGCGAGGCGGCCTGAGCCGAGCGGGAACCACGGCAGGAACGGGATGCCGTGGCGCTCGCAGATGGCCAGGACCTCGTCCTGGCGGTCCTCCCCGGCGGGCAGCCGGTTCTGCACCGACGCGACGTCGGCGACGGCCATCGCCCGCTCCAGCTGCGACGCGTTCACGTTCGAGACGCCGATCGCCACGATCTTGCCCGCCCGCTGCAGGTCGACCAGGGCCCCCACCGACTCCTCGTAGGGCACGTCCGGGTCGACCGTGTGGAGCTGGAACAGGGGGATCGCGTCGAGTCCCAGGAGCTCCAGGCTGCGCTCGCACTCGCGCGTCAGCACCTCCGGCCGGCAGTCCGGGTACCAGCCGCCGCGGGCGGAGCGGGCCAGGCCGCTCTTGGTGGCGATCACCAGGTCGCGCGGGTAGGGGCGCAGCGTCTCCCCGATCAGGCGCTCGCTGACCTCCGGCCCGTAGGAGTGGGCCGTGTCGATGAGGTTCACCCCCAGCTCGAGCGCCCGGCGCAGCACCGCGCGCGCCTCGTCGGGCCGCTCCGGCTCGCCCCGGATCCCCGGCCCCGTGAGGCGCATCGCCCCGAAGCCGAGGCGGTTGACCGTGAACGGCCCCACCCGCACCTGCCCGGCACGCGCCGCGCCGGCCCCCGTCCCTGCGGCCATGGCCGCCTCCCTTCTCGCGGGTCCCGCGTCAGCGTAGGCCGGACCGCCCGCCCGCCGCCCCCCGGCGCGGGCTTCCCGCAGGCTCCCTGTGGCCGCGCCCGGTTGCCGGGCGCCGGAGGGGGCGGGACGGTGGGGTCCCGCCGTTCCCGCAGAGGAGGCCCCGTGGCTCCCGCCCATCCGCACCTCGACGCCGCACTCGCGCCGCCGGGGCTGGAGGACGCGCTCGCCTACCCGTTCTTCCGGACCGTCGCCGACCGCAAGAGCCGCCGCGTCGGGCTGGGGATGACCGTCGGGTCGGACGTGCTGGCGTACGAGAGCCCGTACGAGCCGGTGCCCCTCACCGAGCTGGAGGAGGCGCTGGTCTGCACCGCCGCGACCGGCCTCACGGGGCTCAACCTGGGCGACCTGGACCCGGCGCGCGGCATGAGCACCCTGGTGCAGTGGAC
>DAISWG010000014.1:0-2744 GCA_036826475.1 Miltoncostaeaceae bacterium
TGGATCAGGTCGTCGAGCTTGTCGATCAGTTCCAGTACGTCCAACGAACCCTCCTAGGAGACCGAGCCGGCGCCCGAGAGGCGCCGGGCCCGCAGAGCCTCGGCCACGTATGCGGGGACCCAGTCGTCGACCGAACCCCCCCAGGCCGCCACCTCGCGCACCCCACTCGAGCTCACGAAGCTGTACTTCGGCGACGCCGGCAGATACACCGTTTCCACGTCGGCAGCCAGATGCCTGTTGAGCTGCGCCATCTGGAACTCGTAGTCGAAGTCCGAGATGGCCCTCAGACCTTTTACCATGGCCGACGCGCCCAACGACTGGGCGAACTCGGTCACCAGGCTGTTGAACCCCTCCACCCGCACGTTCTCGAGGTGCTCGACGGAGGACCGCACGAACCCGATGCGCGCCTCGGCGTCGAACATCGGCTGCTTCTTGACCGATCCGGTGGTCACGGCGACGACGACCTCGTCGAACAGGGTCGCGGCGCGGGCGATGATGTCGATGTGCCCGTACGTGACCGGGTCGTACGTCCCGGGGCACACGGCGATGCGGTGGCCGTCGGAGCTCACCGGGTCGGGCCCAGCCTGAGGACGCTCACGGCGGTGTCGCCGTAGGTGCGATCGGTGCGCGAGGTGATCTCCAGTCCCTTCGGATCGGGTGGCGAGAGCGCGGCGGAATGCTCGATCACCACGGTCCCGGAGGCCGTCATGAGGGGCCCGAGCAGCGTACCGAGACCGGCGACGACCCGGTCGGTGAGGCTATAGGGGGGGTCCAGGAGGCACAACCCGAAGGACCCGCCCGCGGCCCGCTCCGCCGCGAGGGCCGGACGCCAGTCGCGGCGCACGATCCGGACCCGCTCTGCCAGCCCCAGCTGCTCGGCGTTGGCCCGGGCCACGGCGGCGGCCCGCGGCGAGTCGTCGATCAGCACGGCGGTGGCCGCGCCCCGCGACAGCGCCTCCAGCCCGAGGGCGCCGGAGCCGGCGAAGACGTCCAGCACGTCGAGGTCGTCGATGGGCCCGATGATCGAGAACACGGCCTCACGTACCCGGTCGGCGGTCGGACGAGTCGCCGTGCCGGCGGGGGCGCGCAGGCGGCGGCCGCGGTGGGTGCCGGCGACGATCCTCATGCGTCCAGCAGCCGCGGCAGCTCGGCGAAGCGGCTGCGGACCGCCTCGCGCAGCAGCCGGTGCTCGGGCCGGGTCAGGTGGGCGTCGTCCTCCAGCATCCTGCGCGCGAGGTAGCGCGCCTCGGCCAGCTCGCGGCGATCGCGGGACAGGCGCGCGAAGCGCAGGTCGGTCGGGCCCGCCTGGCGGAGGCCCAGGATGCTGCCGGTGCCGCGGATCTCCAGGTCCAGCTCGGCCAGGCGGAAGCCGTCGGTGGTCTGCGTGAGCGCCTCCAGCCGCCGGGCGCCGTCCTCGGTCACCGGATCGCCGAACAGCAGGCACAGGCCGGGGATCTCGCCGCGGCCCACCCGCCCGCGCAGCTGGTGCAGCTGCGCGAGGCCGAAGCGGTCGGCGTCCTCGATGACGATCACGGTGGCGTTGGGGACGTCGATGCCCACCTCCACGACGGTCGTCGCCACGAGCAGGTCCGTGCGGCCCTCCGCGAACGCGAGCATGGCGGCGCGCTTCTCGTCCGCCCCCTGCGCCCCGTGGACGAGGCCCACGGCGAACGCCGCGAACGGGCCCTCGCGGAGGCGCTCGGCCTCGGTGGTGGCCGCGCGGGCCTCGGCCGCGGCCCCCTCCTCCACCAGCGGGCAGATGACGTAGGCCTGGCGGCCGGCGCGCAGCTCGGCGCGCACCTCCTCGTAGGCGGCCTCCCGGTCGTCGGCGCGGATCCACCGGGTCTCGACCGGCGAGCGGCCGGGAGGACGGGTGCGGATGGTCGAGACGGTCAGGTCGCCGTAGGCGGTCAGGGCGAGCGTCCGGGGGATCGGCGTCGCCGTCATGTAGAGGATGTGGGCCGACCCGCCGCCGCCCGTGGCCCGCTCGGCGAGCGCCTGGCGCTGCTCCACCCCGAAGCGGTGCTGCTCGTCGACCACCACCAGGCCCAGGCGGTCGAAGGACGTCCCCTCCGACAGCAGGGCCTGCGTCCCCACCACGACGGGCGCGGTGCCGGTGCGGAGCGCCAGCTCGCGCCGCTCGCGCTCGGCCTTCGGCACCTTGCCGGTGAGCAGCACGGGCTGGAGGCCGGCCGGGGCGAGCAGGGCGTCGAGCGTGCGCAGGTGCTGCTCGGCGAGCGTCTCGGTGGGGACGAGCAGGGCCGCCTGGGACCCGGCCTCCACGGCCTGGCACATGGCGAGGACCGCGACGAGCGTCTTCCCGGATCCGACCTCCCCCTGGAGCAGGCGGCGCATCGGGTGCCCCGACGTGAGGTCGCGGGCGATCTCGCGGGCGGCGCGGCGCTGCGGCGGGGTGAGCGCGAAGGGCAGGGCGGCGAGCAGCGGCCCGGTGCGGGCGCCGGTGGCCTCCAGGACGGGCGCGGCGCGCACGTCGGCCTCGGCCCGGCGCACGGCGGCGAGGCCGAGCTGCAGCACCAGCAGCTCCTCGGACACCAGGCGCCGCCGTCCCAGGCGGGCCTCCGCCCGGCTGCGCGGGAAGTGGACGGCGACCAGGGCGTCGGCGGCCCCGGGGAGCGCCAGGCGGTCGCGGATCCATGCCGGCATGCGCTCCGGCGCCGCCCGCGCCCAGGGGCGCGCGCGGTCCACCAGCTCGCGGATGCGGCGGGCGGGCAGCTTCTCGGTGG
>DAISWG010000014.1:2754-71659 GCA_036826475.1 Miltoncostaeaceae bacterium
ACGCGCCGCACGGGGTGGTTGGCCCCGCGGTGCCCGAACGGCAGCTTCTCGGTGGCCGGGTAGACGGGCACGAGCCCCTGCGTGTGGAGCCCCTCCGACCCGGCCCCGCCGATCACCTCGTGCGTCTTCACCGCGATCTCGCGCCGGGTGTCGCCGCCCACCCTCCCCCGGATGAGCAGCTCGTCGCCGGGGTGGAGCACCCGGGCGAGGTGGTCCTGGTTGAACCAGGTGGCGGCGAAGCGGCCGCTGCCGTCGTGGATCCGGGCCCGCACCAGGCGGAGGCTGCGCCGGCGGGTGGGCCGCACGGCGATGTCGTCCAGGATCACCCGGACGGTCACCTCCTCCCCCGGCCGGAGGCTGGAGAGGGGCCGCACGCCCTCGTCGAACGCCTCGTAGCGGGCCGGGAGGTGCTCCAGCAGGTCGCCGACGGTGCGGATGCCGAGGCCGCCGGCGGTCCGCGCGACCGTGGGACCCACGCCCGGGAGGTCCGTGAGCGGCGCGTCCCAGCGGGCGGGACCGGGCGCCCGCGCCGGGGGTGCGCCGGGCCACGGGCTGTGCCGTCCTCCGCCGAGCGGTGGGATCGTGGGGCGCGGCGCATCCGCCGCGGTTGCGCGCACGGCCATGGGACGAGCATAATCCGGGGTCGCTCGGACGCCCCTGCGTCCGGGACATGTCACGACACGAGGCGAGGGACGGCGAGATGGCAAAGGTCTGCAGCGTCTGCGGGAAGGCCCCGGCCTTCGGGAACAACCGCAGCCACTCGATGCGCGCCACCTCGCGCCGCTTCAACCCGAACGTGCAGAAGGTCCGGATCATGAAGGGCTCGACCCCGGTCCGCGCCTACGTCTGCACCCGCTGCCTCAAGGCCGGGAAGGTCCTCAAGGCCTCCTAGCCGGTCCGGGCCCGCTCACGCGGGTCCCAGCTGCGGAGCCTCCTCGCCCTCCTCCAGCGGCACCGGGGCGGGGGTCGGCACCGAGGCGAAGATGATGGAGCCGTCCTCGCGGCGCGCGCCCTCCAGGTCGCTGGTGCTCGGAACGCCGGTGAGGTGCGGGCCGTGCCCGTCGAGCGGCACCGTGACCGGCGCCCCGGGGCGCACGCGGACCACCGCGCCGCGGACCTCCACCTCGGTCCCCTCCCCCGTCTCGAGGGCGAACGTCATCGCGTCGCGCTCCACCTCCACCCGGATCCGGGACCCGCGGATGGTGATGCGGAACTCCAGGCGCTCCCACTCCGCGGGCAGCCGGGGGTCGAAGGAGTAGCGCCCGCGGAAGTCGCGGAACCCGCCGAACCCGTAGACCAGGGCGCTCCAGATGCCGCCGGTGGACGCCACGTGGACGCCGTCCGGCGTGTTGCGGTGCAGGTCCGCCAGGTCGACGAAGAGGGCCGACAGGAAGTAGTCCCGCGCGAGCTCCGCGTACCCGACCTCGGCGGCGATGATCGACTGCACCACCGCCGAGAGGGTCGAGTCGCCCGTGGTGAGCGGGTCGTAGTACTCGAAGTCCCGCAGCTTCTGCTCGGGCGTGAACTCGTCGCCCTGGAGCAGCAGCGCCAGGACCACGTCGGCCTGCTTGAGCACCTGGAAGCGGTAGATCACCAGGGGGTGGTAGTGCAGCAGCAGCGGCCGCTGCGAGGCCGGCGTCAGCTCCAGGTCCCAGAGCTCCTTCTCCAGGAACTGGGCGTCCTGGGGGTGGATGCCGAGCCGGGAGTCGTACGGCACGTGCATCGCCTCGGCGGCCGTCGACCAGTCCTCCAGCTCGAAGTCCTCGAGGCCCACCCTGCGACGCATGCGCTCGAACGCCTCGGGATCGTCCTCGCGGAGCTCGCGGCAGATCCGCGCGGCGGCGCGCAGGTTGGCGCGGGCCATGACGTTGGTGAACAGGTTGTCGTTCACGACCGTGGTGTACTCGTCGGGCCCGGTGACGCCGTGGATGTGGAAGGTCGAGTCGCCGTTCTCACGCCAGAAGCCGAGGTCCTCCCACATCCGGGCGGTCTCGACCAGGATGTCGACGGCGCCGCGGGTGAGGTACTCGTGGTCGCCCGTGGCCTCCACGTACTGGACGAGGGCGTGCGCGATGTCGGCGTCGATGTGGTACTGGGCCGTGCCGGCCGCGTAGTAGGCGGACGACTCGAGGCCGTTGATCGTGCGCCACGGGAACAGCGCGCCCCGCTGGTTGAGCTCGGCGGCGCGGTCGCGTGCGGCGTCGAGCATCCCCTGGCGGAACCGCAGGGCGTTGCGGGTCACGTTGGGCGACGTGTAGGTCAGGAATGGCAGGACGTAGATCTCGGTGTCCCAGAAGTAGTGCCCGCCGTACCCCGACCCGGAGACGCCCTTCGCGGCGATGCCGCCGCCGTCGGTGCGCGCCGCCGCCTGCGCCACCTGGAACAGGTTCCAGCGCACGGCCTGCTGCACCTCGGGGTGGCCGTCGACGACCACGT
This sequence comes from Miltoncostaeaceae bacterium, assembly GCA_036826475.1. Classification (GTDB taxonomy): domain Bacteria; phylum Actinomycetota; class Thermoleophilia; order Miltoncostaeales; family Miltoncostaeaceae; genus Miltoncostaea. The sequence goes on from DAISWG010000014.1 coordinate 5,191, forward strand.
CGCTGCGCGTCCACCAGTCGACGAGCCACTCCTGCTGGTCGACGAACATCCGCACCGGGGTGATCTCGCGGGCGTGCTCGAGGCTGCGGGCGGTGCGGTCGGCGAGCTCGCGGACGGGGACGCCGACGGCGGTGTGGTACGCCATCACCTTCGTGAGGCGCACCGGCTCGCCCTGGCGGGCCCGCACGCGGTAGACGTGCTTCGCCAGGTCGTCCTCGATCGAGGTGCTGAGGTCCCAGGGGCATTCGGTCAGCAGCGTGTGCTCCGCGCCGCACGCGATCGTCATCCCCGAGTTGGTGGTCCGGTAGCCGAGGATGTGGCGGTCGCCGTCCTCGCGGCGGAGCGCCGGCTGGAGCACCCGCTCGCTGAACGTCCCGGCCTTGCGCGGGTCGAACGCGACGGCGCCGTTCGACGCCGACGTGTACTCGTCGACCCCGTCCTGCCGGTTCAGGATCTGGCTGGAGATCAGGATGGTGGCGTCGCCGTCGAGGAGCGTCGCCTCGTACTCGATGACCCCCAGGTGACGGTCGGTGAACGACACCATCCGCCGCGACACCACGCGGACACGCTTGCCGGCCGGCGTGCGCCACTCCAGTTCGCGCACCAGCACGCCGTCGCGGAAGTCGAGGACCCGGGAGTAGTGGAGCAGCTCGGCCTCGCTCACCACGAGCGGCTCGTCGTCGACGTAGAGGCGCACGACCTTGGTGTCGGGGACGTTCACGATCGTCTGCCCGACGCGCGCGAAGCCGTAGGCCTCCTCGGCGTGACGGATCGGCCACGTCTCGTGGAACCCGTTGACGAACGTGCCGTTCAGGTGCCCGTCGCGGCCCTCCTCCATGTTCCCGCGCATCCCGAGATAGCCGTTCCCGACGGTGAACAGCGTCTCGGTGCGGCCCTGGATCGCACGGTCGAAGCCCACCTCGCGCAGCGCCCACTCGTCCACGGGGAAGTGGCTGCGGTCGAGCGGGTCGGATGCGATCCGATTCACGCGCGTTCCTCGGGGACGACGGGGAGGCCGGGGATCAGCTCGGCGAGGTCCCCGACGACCAGATCGGCTCCGGAGGCGAGCAACTCCAGCGTTCCGGCACCCCGGTCGACGCCCACCACGAGGCCGAACCCGCCCGCGCGGCCGGCCTGGACGCCCGAGTGGGCGTCCTCCACCACCGCGCATGCCGCGGCCGTGCGGCCCAGCAGGCGGGCCGCGTGCAGGTACGTGTCGGGGGCGGGCTTCCCCGCCAGGCCCGCGGCGGCGGCGACGGCGCCGTCGACCACCACGCCGAACCGTTCGCGCAGGCCGGCGGCCCGGAGCACGGGCTCGGCGTTGCGCGAGCTGGACACCACCGCCACGTCCCATCCGGCCGCGACCGCCGCGTCCAGGAACCGGACCGACCCCGGGTAGGGCGCCACCCCGCGCTCCTCGAGCTCGGCCGTGAACACGGCGTTCTTGCGGTTCCCGAGGCCGGCGACGGTCTCCAGGGAGGGGTCGTCGTCCGGCTCGCCCTCGGGCAGCACGATGCCGCGGGACGCGAGCATCGCCCGCACCCCGTCGAGCCGCGGCCTGCCGTCGATGTGGGCGAAGTAGTCCCCATCGGCGTAGGCCGCCACCGGCCGCGACGCCAGGAACTCGGAGAACATGCGGCCCCACGCCCGCATGTGGACCTCGGCGGTCGGCGTCAGGACGCCGTCGAGGTCGAAGAGCACGGCGCGCAGCCCGGCGAGACGCTGGACGTCGGGTGTCACGGGGGCCATCCTCCAGGAGGGCGCGGACGGAACGGGTCTCCTGCGGCCGCCGGGCACGGCCGGGGGCAGGCTAGTCCATCGCCCCCGGCGAGGGAACCACCCGGACGGTCAGCGTCCCTCGGCCACCAGATTGGCCATCGCGACGGCGGCGTCGGCGGCGTCGGCCCCCGCGTTGCCCTTGTCGCCGCCGGAGCGGGCGATGGCCTGATCCATCGTCTCGCAGGTGAGGACGCCGAACGCGCACGGCACGCCCGTCTGGATCGCGACGGCGGTGAGGCCGGTGGCGGCCGACTGGCAGATGTGGTCGAAGTGGGCGGTCTCGCCGCGGATCACGCAGCCCAGGGCGATCACGGCGGCGTAGCGGCGCTTCAGCGCCATCGTCCGCGCGGCGAGCGGCAGCTCGAAGGCCCCCGGGACCCAGAAGTCCTCGAAGTGGTCGGCGGTGAGCCCGGACTCGACCAGCCGCTCCCGCGCGCCCGCCAGCAGGCGGTCGGCCACCTCCCGGTGGAAGCCGGCGACCACCGCGGCCATCCGGACCCCCGGGTGCTCCAGCCGGATCGCGGGGGGCGCCTCCCCCGTGCGGGCCACTAGTCCTGGCCGCCGGCCGGCGGCTCGTCGTCCACCCGCTCGTCGCCCTCGGCCCCGAACCGCAGGTCCTGGTGGTGGAGGATGTGCCCCATCTTGTCGCGCTTGGTGCGCAGGTACCCGACGTTGCCGTCGACCGGGGTCATCTCGATCGGGACCCGGTCCACCACCGACAACCCGTAGCCCTCCAGCCCGACGATCTTCTTCGGGTTGTTGGTCAGCAGCCGGATGGACGACAGGCCCAGGTCCACAAGAATCTGGGCGCCGATGCCGTAGTCGCGCAGGTCGGGCGGGAAGCCCAGCTCGATGTTGGCCTGCACGGTGTCGAGCCCCTTGTCCTGCAGCTCGTAGGCGCGCAGCTTGTTGAGCAGCCCGATGCCGCGACCCTCCTGCGCGATGTAGAGCAGCACGCCGCGGCCCTCCTCGGCGATGGTGCGCATCGCCGCGCGCAGCTGCTCACCGCAGTCGCAGCGCTGCGAGCCGAAGACGTCGCCGGTGAGGCACTCGGAGTGGACGCGCACCAGCACGTCCTGCTCGCCCGCGACGTCGCCCTTCACCATCGCGAGATGGTGCTTGCCGTCCAGGATCGAGCGGTAGCCGACGGCGCTCCACTCCCCCATGTCGGTGGGCAGCCGGGCGGCCGTGCCGCGCTCGATGAGCCGCTCCGTGCGGCGGCGGTGCTCGATGAGCTGGGCGATCGTGATGATCCTGAGCCCGTGCTCGGCGGCGTACGGCACCAGGTCGGGGACCCGGGCCATCGTGCCGTCCTCGTTGGAGATCTCGCAGATCACGCCGGCGGGGATCAGCCCGGCGAGACGCGCCAGGTCGACCGCCGCCTCGGTGTGGCCCGCGCGCTCCAGCACGCCGCCCGGCCGGGCGCGGAGCGGGAACACGTGGCCGGGCTTGACGATGTCCTCGGGGCCCGCGTCCGGGTCGATGGCCACCATGATCGTGCGGGAGCGGTCCGGCGCCGAGATGCCGGTGGTGATGCCGTGGCGGGCCTCGATGGGCTCGGTGAAGGCCGTCGCGTGGGGCGCCTCGTTGCGCTTGACCACCGGCTTCAGTCCCAGCTGCTCGCAGCGGGCGGGCGTGAGGGCCAGGCAGATGAGCCCGCGTCCGTGGGTGGCCATGAAGTTGATGGCCTCGGGCGTGGCGAACTGCGCCGCCATCACCAGGTCGCCCTCGTTCTCGCGGTCCTCCGAGTCGAGGATCACGACCATCCGGCCGGCGCGGATGTCCTCGATCGCCTCGGCGACGGTGGCGAACTCGACGGCCTTGCTGGTGGTCATGCGTCCTCCCGGGGCGGGGCGTAGGGCCTCGCCAGCGACTCGACGTATTTTGCCACCACGTCAACCTCCAGGTTCACCGGGCGCCCCACGGCCTGCGGGCCGAGGGTGGTGACGGCCATCGTGTGCGGGATCAGGGCGATCGTGAAGCCGCCCGGGAGCCGCGCCGCGACCGTCAGGCTCACGCCGTCCACCGCGACGCTCCCCTTCTCGACAACGTAGCGGAGCAGGTCCGGCGGGGCCGTGATCTCGAGCACCGTGCTCTCCCCCTCCGGCCGGGCGCCCGCGACCCGGCCAACCCCGTCCACGTGCCCCTGCACCAGGTGGCCGTCGAGCCGGTCCCCCAGGCGCATCGGGCGCTCCAGGTTCACCCGGTCGCCGGGCCCGAGTCCCCCCAGGTTGGTGCGGCGCAACGTCTCGGCGACCGCGTCGACCGCGAAGCCGTCCCCCGTGACCTCCACGGCGGTGAGGCATGCGCCGTTGACCGCGACCGAGTCGCCGATCGCCAGGCCGTCGAGCACGGCGGACGCGGCGATGACCAGGCGCGCGCCCTCCTCGCCGGGCGCGACCGACGCGACGACGCCGCCCTCCTCCACGAGGCCCGTGAACATCAGACGGGCAGGGGCCGCAGCCGGCCCGTCACGAGCAGGTCGTCGCCCACCGCCTCGTGGCGCGGCCCCAGCAGGCGGGGCGCGTCGGCCAGCGCGCGGACCCCGCCGCCGCCGATCGCCGACGGCGCCTCGCGACCGCCGATGAGGATGGGCGCGAGGAACCACGCGACGCGATCGACCGCCCCGGCCTGGAGCAGCGCGCCGGCGAGGCCCGCACCGCCCTCCACGAACAGCGACTGGACGCCGCGCTCGCCCAGGGCCCGGAGCGCCGGGACGATCCGCTCCTCGGGGGACCCCGGGATGCGCACCACCTCGACGCCAACGGCCTCGAGCGCCGCCACGCGGGTGACGGGCGGGTCGGCGGCCGCCAGCACGATCACCGGCAGCTCGCGGGCGGTGTGCGCCAGCGCGGAGTGGAGCGGCAGGTTCGCCTGCGAGTCGAACACCACGCGGGACGGCTGGCGCACGGGGCCCTCCACGTCGCGGGCGGTGAGCCGCGGGTCGTCGGCGAGCGCGGTGCCGATCCCGACCCCGACGGCGTCGGCGTCGGCCCGCCAGCGGTGCACCAGGGCGCGCGACGCCGGGCCGGAGATCCAGCGGCTCTCGCCCGTCGCCGTCGCGATCCTCCCGTCGAGGCTGGTCGCCAGCTTCAGCGTCACCTCGGGGAGCCCGGTCAGGGCGTACACCAGGAACGGGGCGATCACCTCGGCGCACGCGGCGGCGTCGTCGCCGCCCGCCACGGCCACCTCGATCCCGGCGGCCCGCAGCACCTCGACGCCCCCCGCGCGGTCACGCTCCAGCGGGTCGCGCAGGCCCACCACCACGCGCGCGACCCCGGCGGCCACGAGGGCATCGGCGCAGGGTGGCGTGCGGCCGTGGTGCGAGCAGGGCTCGAGCGTGCACACGACGGTCGACCCGCGCGCGGCGTCGCCCGCCGCGGCCAGGGCCATGGCCTCGGCGTGTGGCAGCCCGGGGCCCTCGTGCCAGCCCTCGGCCACCACCCGTCCGTCGCGCAACACCACCGCGCCGACGGCCGGGTTGGGGCTCACGCGGCCCCGGCCGTTCGTCGCGAGCTCGCGCGCCCGCGCCAGGGCGGCCCGCTCCGCGGCGGTGGGCGCGGCCACCGCCATCGTCAGCCCTCCGCCATCCCGGCCAGCTCGCGGTAGGCGGCGATCGGGTCGTCGGCCCCGAAGATCGACGAGGCCGACACGAACATGGTGGCGCCGGCCGCCCGCACGTCGGGCAGCGTCGCCCGGCCGATGCCGCCGTCCACCTCGATCCGCACCGACGACGGCAGCAGGCCCCGCAGGCGCTGCACCCGCCCGGGCGTGGTCCGGATGAACGACTGGCCGGCGAAGCCGGGGTTCACCGCCAGCACGTTCACGTAGTCCAGCTCCGCCGCGAGCTCGGCGACGTGCTCCACGGGCGTCCCGGGGTTGACCGCCAGGCCGGCGGCGCAGCCCGCCTCGCGGATCATCCCGAGCAGGCGGTGCGGGTGCGGATCGGCCTCCACGTGGACCGTGATCGCGTCGGCGTACGGGGCGAAGAGGCCGATCGCCTCGGCGGGGCGGGCCACCATCAGGTGGACGTCCACGGTCCCGCCCGCCTCGTGCACCGGGCCGGCGACGGCGCGCGTGAAGTCGGGGCCGACGGTCAGGTTCGGGACGAAGTGCAGGTCCATCACGTCCACGTGCACCGCCCGCGTGCCCGCGGCGATCAGCGCGTCGAGCTGCTCCCCCAGGCGCAGCATGTCGGCGGACATGAGCGACGGCAGCACCAGGGGGTGCGGGGGCAGGCCGCTCACGACGTCTCCGGCCGCCGCAGCCGGGCGATGAAGAACCCGTCCGTGCCGTGGCGGTGCGGCAGGGTCAGCAGCGCGCCCGCCAGGCGCGGGTGCGCGAGGTCCGGGCGCCCGGCCGCCAGGTCGTCGAGCGGGGCGCCCGCCGCGCGCACCACGTCCTCGTTCTCGGGCGCGATGAGGGTGCACGTGGAGTAGACGACCCGGCCGCCGGGCCGGACGAGGGCGAGGGCCCGGTCCAGGAGCGCCCGCTGCAGCTCCGCCAGCGGGCCGAGCGACGACTCGCGCCGCTTCCAGCGCGCGTCGGGGCGCGACGACAGCACGCCCAGGCCCGTGCAGGGCGGGTCGACCAGGACGGCGTCGAACCCATCGGCGAGCGGGACGTCGCGCGCGTCGCCCTCCACCACCTCCACGTCGGCGCCCATCCGCGCCGCAAGCGACCGCAGCGTCGCCGCGCGGGCCGGGTGCAGCTCCACGGCGGTGATGCGCGCGGCGCCGTCCGCGAGGGCCGCCATGTGGGTGGTCTTGGCGCCGGGGGCGGCGCACAGGTCCAGGATCCGCTCCCCCGGCCGCGGGGCCACGGCGTGCGCCACGAGCTGCGACGCCCGGCTCTGCCCGATCGCGAGGCCCCGCTCCCAGGCCCGGGAGTCCTCCAGCGCGAAGGCCCCGTCCAGGACGTAGGCCTCGGGGATCGCGGGGTCGCGCGACCAGCCCGCGGGCAGCTCGGCCTCCAGGTCCTCCCGCGGCCCGCGGAGCGGGTTCCAGCGCAGCGCCGACTCGGCGGGCGCGTTGGCCGCCGCCATCACGCCGACGGCGTCCTCCTCGCCGAGCGACTCGACCAGGCGCGCGACGATCCAGTCGGGCATGGAGTGGCGCAGCCCCGCGGTGGCGGCGCCGCCCGCGTCCAGCTCGGCCAGGCGCGCCGGCGCGTCGGCGGCGATGCGGCGCATCACGGCGTTCACCAGCCCGGCCCGCGCCGAGGAGCGGGCCTTGGCGCCGCGCAGGGAGCGCACCTGGCGCACCGCCTGGTCGACCGCCGCGTGGTCGGGGATGGCGTCGGAGAAGGCGAGCTCGTACGCGCCGAGCCGCAGGATGTCGCGGACCGCGGGCTCCAGGGCGTCGGGCCGGTCGAGGGCGCCGTCGATGAGCCAGTCGAGCGTGCGGCTGCGCTGCACCGCGCCGTACGCCAGGCGGGTGGCGGCGGCGCGGGCGCGCGGGTCGAGCTCGGCGCGGCGCGCCTCGGCGGCCAGCGCCCGGTCGGCGTACGCGCCGTCGTCCACGCGGCGGAGCACGCGCAGCGCGACGGTGCGCTCCGGCGTGATCCCCCCGGCCGTGCGCTCCGCGGTGCTCACGCGACCGTCCACTCGAGCGGACCGCGGTAGCCGCGCAGGAAGTCGCCGGCGTCCATCCGGCCCTTCCCCGGGGGCTGGACGCGGGTGATCTCGAGGGTCCCCCGGCCGGTCCCGGCGAGCAGGCGCCCCTGCTCCACGGAGAGCCCGGGCGGCACGGGCTCGGAGACGGTCCGCGCACCCCAGACCTTGAAGGGCCGGCCGTCGATGACGGCGGTCGCGCCGATGTGCGGGGCCAGCGCCCGCACACGCCGGGCGAGGGCGTCGGCGGGGTGACGCAGGTCGAGCGCGCGGTCCTCCGGGCCGATCTTCGGGGCCATGGAGACGCCCTCCTCGGGCTGCTCCCGCGGCTCCAGCGTCCCGGCCGCGAGCGCGTCGACGGTGCGCACCAGCAGCGGGGCGCCCAGGTCGGCCAGGCGCGCGAGCAGCGCGCCGCCCTCCTCGTCGTCGCCGACCGGCGTGCGCTCCACCATCAGGATCGGGCCGGTGTCGAGGCCCGCCTCCATGAACATCGTGGTGACGCCGGTCTCGGGGACGCCGTCCATCACGGCGCGCTCGACCGGCGCCGCGCCGCGGTAGGCGGGCAGCAGCGAGAAGTGCACGTTCACGCAGGGCCATCGCGACAGGACCACGTCGCGCAGGATCTGCCCGAACGCGACCACCACGAGCGCCTCGGCCCCGGCGCCGGCGATGTCGCCGACCACGTCCGGATCGTTGATGGTCGCGGGGCGCACGACGGGGATGCCCAGCTCGCCGGCCGCCCGGGCCACGGGCGTCCCGCTGGCCCGCCCGGAGCGCCCGCGCGGCTTGTCCGGCTGGGTCACGACGCGCACCACCTCGTGCGACGACGCGGCCAGCGCCCGCAGCGGGGGGACCGCCGCATCGGGGCTCCCCGCGTATGCGACCTTCACGACCCGCCCCCGGTCAGGCGCCGTCGCGCAGGGCCTTGAGCGCCTCCCGGCGCTGCTCGGGCGCCGTGCGGTCGAGGATCAGGACCCCGTCCAGGTGGTCCAGCTCGTGTTGGATCACGCGGGCGAAGAAACCCTCCGGGGCGAACTCGACGGTCTCGCCGTCCACGTTCTGTGCCCGCACCCGGATCGCGACCGCCCGCGGCACCTCGACGCTGATCTCGCCGATGGAGAGGCATCCCTCGAAGTCGGCCTCCTCCTCGTCGGAGCGCCAGGTGATCTCGGGGTTCACGAGGGCGATCGGCGGGTCGTCCTCGCCGCCCATCACGACGGCGAGACGGCGGAGCGACCCCACCTGGGGCGCCGCGAGCCCGACGCCCCGGGCGTCGCGCATGATCGCGATCATCCGCTCGACGTCGTCGCGCAGCGCGTCGTCGAACTCCGTGACCGTGAGAGCCGGGGCGCGCAGGACGGGGTCGCCGAACTGGCGGATCTGCTCGAGCGCGGCGAGTCGCCGGCGCTCCAGGACGGGGTCGTCGAGGGCGCGTGAGGACACGCTCCGACTCTAGCATCGCCCCCCGTCGGGGCCCGGCGCGCTACCCGCCCGAGGAGGGCGGCGGCACGACCACCGGGGCGCCCCGCGCGATGGCCGCCGCCAGGTCGGTGGCGGCGGTCCCGTCGCCGCGGATGACCAGGAGGCGGGGCTCCCGGCCGGGGGTGGTCACGGCCATCAGCACCCACCGCTCGCCGAGTCCGATGATGTCGGTGGGGTACAGCATCACCACGCCGATGGGCCGGTCGCCGTCGAGCAGGGTCGCGCCGCGGTACAGCCCCTGCTCGAGCGCGGCACGGACCTCGGCGAGGTCGCCCCAGCCACCCGGCGCGGCCGCGAGGGTCGCGCCGTCGACGCGGGCGACGGCGGCGCCGGGGAGGGCGCCGAGTCCGGGGAGGTCGGCGGCCCGGGCGGCGCGCGCGGGGACCTCGCCGGCGGGACCGGGCACGGTCGGCCTGGGTGCCGGGGCGGGCGCGGGGGCCGGCGGCGGCGCGGAGGTCGAGCCGTCGGGACCGAACACGGCGAGGGCGAGGCCGCCGGCGCCGACCGCGACGGTCAGCGCGACGAGGGCCGCGGGCACCGCGCGGCGGCTCATCCGGCGCCGGCGGCGCCGCGGACGGGCGAGCGGCACGGTGCGGTCGCCGGGGGGACCGAACGCGCGCACCAGGGCGCCGGCGAACGCCGCCCCGCTGCGGGGACGGTCGCCCGGCCGCTTCGCCAGCCCGCGGGCCAGGATCGCGTCGACGTCGCGCGGCAGCCCGTCGCGGAGGGCGCTCGCTCGCGGGACGGGGCGGTGGACGTGGGCGTAGAGGAGCGCCTCCGTGCGGTCGGCCTCGAAGGGCGGCCTGCCGGTGAGCACGGCGAACGCCACCGCGGCCAGGGCGTAGCGGTCGGCTTCGGCGCCGGCGCGCCCACCGGCGATGACCTCGGGGGCGAGGTAGCCGGCCGTCCCGATCAGGAGGCCGTCCTCCGTGATGAAGGTCGTGTCGTCGCGGCGGGCGATCCCGAAGTCGGCGAGCCACGGCCCGTCGGGGTCGAGCAGGATGTTCGCGGGCGTGACGTCTCGGTGGACGAGGCCGGCGGCGTGCGCGGCGTCGAGTCCCGCCGCGATCGCGGCGACGAGCTGCAGGCCCTCGTCGGGCGGGATCGGGCCGGCGGCGATGCGGTCGGCGAGCGTGCCGTCGCGCGCGAGCGCCATGGCCAGGTAGCCGCGCCCCTCGCTCTCGCCCTGGTCGAGGATCGGCACCACGGCCGGGTGGCGCACCGCGCCGAGGGCCTCGCACTCGCGGCGGAACCGGACCCGGAAGCCGGGGTCCGACCACAGGGACGCGTGGACCACCTTCACCGCGGCGACGGTGCCGCGCTCGGCGTGGCGGGCGCGGTGGACCGTCGCCTGCCCGCCGCCCCCCAGGCGCTCGCCGAGCTCCCACGGGCCGGCGAGCCGCAGGGGTGCGAGCGTGGTCACGCTATCGGCGCGCCGGGAGCAGGGTGCGCGCCCGCGACTGCGTCCACGCGCGGCCCGCCTGGTAGTCGGACGCGTCGGCCACCGTCAGCCGCTGGCGGCCGCCATCGACCGCCTCGTAGCCCGGGCCGGCGTCGTCGCCCGCCACGGTGAGGGTCAGGCCGCTCCCGCCGACCGAGATCTCCACCTGGGGATCGCCGGTTCGGGGGAACGCGACCCGCGCCGCGCCGGCCTCGTTCTGGATGAGCGGCGCCGGCGCCAGCTCGTTGAGGTCGAAGAACATCCCCGCCAGGCTCGCCCGCAGCGGCGGGTCGATGAGCGGCATCAGCCCCTCGAGCCGGTACAGCTCCGCGACGCGCGGGGTGAGGAAGTACTCCGCCTCGCGGAGCAGGAGCAGGTCGGTGCCCTCCGCGCGGCCGCGCTCCGGGCGCTCCTGGACCCAGTCGCGCACGCGCAGCCAGCTGCGGTGACGCACGTCGCGGCCGCTGGCGGCGAGGGCGGCGATCCCCTCGGGCGGGCGCCGGTCCGGCGTGATCGCGATGACGATGCACTTGTCGTACACCTCGCTGAGGGCGTCGAACGTGGCCGCCACGCGGGCCTCGTCATCCCCGTCGAACGCGAGGCTGGCCTGCACCGCGAACGTCCAGCCGGCGCCGCGGGCGACGATGTCGGCGGTGACGTCGTCGTTGAGCGGGCGGCGCTCGAACACGACGAGGGCGTCGGCGTCCGGGAGGGCCTCGCCGGAGATCTCCTCGACGAGGGCCGTGCGGGTCTCGGGGCCCCCGAGGGCCAGGAGTGTCGCCAGTACGTGGACCCACTGCTCGCGGGGGTCGCTTGACGCCTCGAACAGTCGGGGAACCGGCATCTCCTGGTGCTCCTTTACGTGGTACGGGCCGTCGGGCAGCGTAGCGGACGGCCTCGACGCGCTCCCTACCGCAGGTGGAGCAGGTCCACCACGCGGGACACGTCGTCGCCGAGGGGGCGATCGTCGTCCACCGGCGGGACCGCGTCCAGCACCGGCCCCACCGCCACCCGCAGGCCCGGCGCCGGCTCCGTGCCGCGCAGCCACCAGGCCTGCCGGGCGGCGATGAGCTCGATCGCCGTCACCTCGCGGGCGAGGGCGGCGGCGGCGCGCAGGTTCTCGGCGGCGGCGAAGCCGGCGGACTGCACGTCCTCCTGCCCCAGGGAGGTGTCGGCCACGCCGACCGACACGGGGGTCGCCCGCCGCCGCAGCTCCGCCACCGCCGCGACGGCCCGCTTGTGCAGGACGACCAGGCCGGCCCTCGGGCCGGGGACCGGGGTGAGCTGGTCCGGGAGGCCGGTGACGCGGCCGTCGAGCATGCGGTGGACGCGCTGCGCGGCGGTCTCGGCGGTGCGCGCCAGCGCGGCGGCGGCCCCGTCCATGCCCGCGGCGAGGCCGATCTCGTGGAACGCGCCGGTGCTCACGAAGCGCCCGTCGGCCAGCGCGGGCGAGTCGTCGGACGCGCCGAGCGCCCGCGCGGAGTCGTCGTCCAGCCGCCCGAGGGTCCGGGCGAGATGCGCGTGCACCTGCGGGACGACGCGGAACGACGTGGGCCCCTGACTCGGGGACCGGTCGCGGGCGGCGCCGTCCAGCAGGGCGCCGAGGCGCGCGATCACCACGTCGAGGAGGGGGTCGGCGCCGAGCGCCGCGACCGCCGGCGAGACGGCGTCGAGGGGCACGCCCGAGGCGTCGAGCGAGCAGGCCGCCGCCTCGAGCATCCGGTCGGCCAGCGCGCGGCACTCGCGGGCCCGCACGATCGCGAGCGCCAGCGTGCCCGGCGATCCCGCCAGCAGGGCGATGCCCTCCTTCGGGCGGGGCGCGTACGGCGCGGCGCCGCGGGCGTCGAGCGCCGCCGCGGCGTCCTGGGTGGCGTCGTCGCCGTCGCCGGTGAGGACCCGGCCCACGCCGACCAGCGTCTGGAACGCGTGCGCGAGCGGGATCACCTCGCCCGCGCAGCCGACGCCGGTCCGCGGGACGGCGGGCGTGAACCCGTCGTTGAGCCGGTCGGCCAGCAGCCGGCAGAGGTCCGCGCTCACCCCCGCCCGGCCGAGGCAGAACCTGGCGAGCCGCACCGCCACGACGGCGCGGGCCTCCCCCTCGTCCAGCCACGGCGGGGAGCCGACGGCGCGCCCCAGCAGCAGGTTGCGCTGATGCGCCGCGGCGTCGTCGTCGCCGAGCGCGTGGCCGGCGAAGTGCCCCTGGCCGGTGGTGACGCCGTACACGCTGCCGGCCGACCCGAGCGCCCGCAGCGTCCGGCGGTGCCCCGCCTCGATCGCGTCGAGCACGTCGTCGCCGAGCCGGACCGGGGCGCCGTCCAGGGCGATCGCGGCCACGTCGTCCGCGGTGGGCCGCCGGCCGTCGGTCCACACGACCGCCGTGGGTGCTCCGGCCGTCACGCCCCCCTGGCCGCGGGGACGGCCCGCGACGCGGCCAGCGCCGCCGCCACACCGGGGCAGAAGCAGGCACCCGCGTCATCGCGCACCGCCGCCAGCGCCGCCTCCGGCGACCATCCCCCGCCGGCGGTGGGCGGCGCGGTGAGGGTGTCCCACCGGTCGGCGACGGCGAGGATCCTCGCGCCGTCGGGGATGGCCGTCCCCGCCCTGCCGTCCGGCCCGCCCCCGCCGTCCCAGCGCTCACGGTGACCGCGGATCCACTCCGCCTGCTCGGGCGACAGGGCGTCGGCGGCGATGTCCGCGGAGAGGACCGCCGGGCCGGGACCCGGCCCGGCGCCGCCGACCTCGTGGACGAGGGCGGCGTCGACGAGGCGCCCGCGGCGGTGCTCGTTCCAGCCCATCGCCAGGGCGATGCCGTCGGCGACGGCCGCGACGCGCTCGCCGTGGGCACGCGCGAGCGGGTCGCGCACCCCCATGGCGCGCACCAGCGCGCGGATCACGACGGCCGTTGGCGCGACGCCCTCGCCCGCCGGCGGCCCGGGCCCCGACTCGTCGTGCACGCGCGTGCGGTTCCGGCCGGCCCGCTTGGCCTGGTAGAGCGCCTCGTCGGCCCGCCGGTACAGGTCGATCACGCCGCCGCCGCGGGCGAGCTCGGCGACCCCGATCGAGACGGTGACCGTGCCCACCCCCGCGATGGGCGCGCCGCCCACGGCGCAGCGGGCCCGCTCGGCGACGGCGCGGGCGCCGCCGAGGCCGGCGTCCGGGATGATCCAGGCGAACTCCTCGCCGCCCACCCGGGCCAGGACGTCACCGGACCGCGACGCCCCGCGCAGCCGGTCGGCGACCTCCACAAGCACCCGGTCCCCGGCCATGTGTCCGTGCAGGTCGTTCACCGCCTTGAAGTGGTCGACGTCGATCACGGCGAGCGCCAGGCGGCGGCCGTGGCGGCGGGCGCGCTCGGCCTCGGACCCCAGCGCCGAGTGGAAGGTGCGGTGGTTCGCGAGGCCGGTGAGCGGGTCGCTCATGGCGAGGTGGGCGAGCCGGGCGTTGGCCTCGGCGTTGCCGATCGCGACGCCGGCGATCTCGGCGAAGTAGGCCAGGTGCTCCTCGGCGCCCTCCGGGAACGGCGCGTCCCCGGTGGTCGCGGCGACGAGCGCACCCCACAGCTCCTCGCCCACGAACACCGGCGCCCCGATCCCGCCGCGGTAGACCGGGCTGATCCAGTACCTGCTGGAGTTCTCCCGGCCGAGCGGGCGCGGAACCCCCTCCACCCGCGCGGGCGCCCTGGTCGTGAACACGGCGGGGATGACGCCGCGCGGCAGCATCCCGTGGACGGCCCCGACGGGGGCCGCCTCGATGCCGTGGGTGCCGACGATCGCGACCTCGTCGCCCGTGAACCGGAACACGAAGCCCTGCTCGGCCCGCATCAGGGCCGCCGCCTCGCGCGCGGCCAGGTTCAGCGCCGCGGTGGGGTCGTCTCCCGTCACCACGGCCGCGGCGACGCGCCGCAGGCTGGCGCGCTCGGCCGCCATCCACCCCTCCTGGGAGACGTCGGCGATCGGTGAGGCGCTCGACTCCACGCCGTCCCCATCGGCATGGCGGGCCGATCCCGCGAGGTCGCCCAGCGAGGGTGCGCGAGGGCGCACGTCAGGTCTCCTGGGGGTCCACATCAACCCCCGCGCGCACCCCGGCGCGGCGCAGCTCCCCCTCCCACGCCGCGAGGGTACTGCGGATGTGGGGCGTCACCAAGGTCGCCCTCTCGGCCGCCAGCAGGATGGCCGCGCGCGTGCGCCCGCGCAGCCGGTGCAGGGGCGCGGGCCCCCGGACCCGCACGGCGGGGGCCGCCCCCCGCAGCTCGTCGGCGATGCCCGACGCGCAGCGCGCGACGGCGTCGGCGGCCTCGCCCTCGACCACGATGCGCACGAGGTGGCTGTACGGCGGCAGGTCGTGGGCCCTCCGGCGCGCGAGCTCGCCGTCCAGGAACTCCTCGACGGCGTGGCGGGCGCCGAGGTGCACGACGCGGGCGGCGGGCTCGTGCGCCTGCACGAACACCCGGGCCGGCTCGCCGCGGCGCCCGGCGCGGCCCGCGATCTGCACGATCAGCGCGAACGCCCGCTCCTCCGAGCGGAACCCGGCGAACTGGAGCGGTGCGTCGGCGTCGACCACCGCCGCCACCGTCACGTCGGGCAGGTCGTGCCCCTTCGCGACCATCTGGGTGCCGAGGAGGATCGCGGGACCGGGCCGCGCGAACTCCTCCAGCAGGCGCGCCACCGCGCCGCGGCCCGACGCGCTGGACGCGTCCATCCGCACCAGCCGGGCCATCGGCACCAGCCGCGCGAGCGCCCGCTCCACCCCCTGCGCGCCCGTGCCCTGCCGGACGATCGCGGCGGCGTGGCAGCTCGGGCACACCCCGGGCACGTGCTCCTCGCGCCCGCAGTGGTGGCAGACGAGCCGGGCCGGTCGGTCGTGGTGGACGAGGGCGACGTCGCAGTCGGGGCAGCGCGCGATCCACCCGCACTCGCGGCAGAGGGCCATGAGCGCGAAGCCGCGCCGGGTGGCGAGCACGATGGCCTTCTCACCCCGGAGCATGGCGTCGTGGAGCGCCGACGCGAGCGGCCGCGAGACCGGCCCGGCGCCCTGGCGGCGCATGTCGACGATCTCCGCGGTCGGCAGCGGCGAGCCGTCGGCGCGGGCCGGCAGCGAGAGCCGCGGCAGCGCCCTCCACGTCTCCGGCCGTGGCGTCGCGCTGCCGTAGACCACCGCCGCGCCCGCCCGGCTGCCCCGGAGGGCGGCGACCTGGCGGGCGTCGTACCGCGGCGAGGAGTCCTGCTTGTAGGAGCCGTCGTGCTCCTCGTCCACCACGATCAGGCCGAGGCGCGGCACGGGGGCGAACACGGCGCTCCGGGCGCCGAGCACCACGTCGGCCTCCCCCTCCCGCACCCGGCGGTGCTCCGCGGCCCGCTGGGCGGGCGTCAGCGCGGAGTGCCACACCGCCACGCCCGGCCCCAGGCGGGCGCGCAGACGGCCCAGCAGCTGCGGGGTGAGCGCGATCTCGGGGACGAGCACGATGGCCCCCCTCCCCCGCGCCCGGGCGGCCTCGATCGCGTGGAGGTACACCTCGGTCTTGCCCGACCCGGTCACCCCGTGCAGCAGGTGGGGGCCGCCGCCATCGTCGATCGCCGCGACGAGCGCCGCCACCGCGCGGGCCTGGTCGGGCGTCAGGGTCGGCGGCCGGGAGCGGGGCCCCGCCGCGCCGGCCTCCGCCCCGCGAGCCGCCTCCAGCGCGAGCACGCCCGCCCGCGCCATGGCCCGCACCGTGGGCATCGTGGTGCCGGCGCGGCGCACCAGCTCGGCCGCCGCTAGCGTGCCGCCCGCCGCGTGGAGCGCCTCGGCCACCTCGCGGCGGCGGGCCGACCCGGCATCCCGCGGCTCGGCGAGCGGCCGCGCGGTCAGGACCTCGCGGGGACCCGAGGGCGGAGGGGCGAGCCGCCACGACCCGTCCGGCGCCCGCCGGAGCGCGCCCCCGCCCCCGGGCGGCAGCACCAGCCGCAGGCAGGTCGCCGCCGGCGCCACGTAGTACCGCGCCATCCATGCCGCCAGCTCCAGCAGGTCGGGCGCCACCGGCGGCGCCTCCACCACGCCCGCGATGGGCTGGAGGCGCCCCTCGTGGGTCGGGGCGTCGCGGCCGACGACCACCCCGAGGATCCGGCGCGGTCCCAGGGGGCACGCGACGAGCGCGCCGGCCACGGCGGCCCCGGAGAGCTCCTCCGGGACCGCGTAGTCGAGCACCCGGTCGAGGCCGCGCGCGGCGACGAGCGGCAGGACCTGCGCGGCGCGCGGCGCCGCCGCCGCCCCCAGGCCGGGCAGCCGGGCCGCGGCCGCCTCCGGCTCAGCCGCTGGCGGCGATGCGCCCCGCGGCCTCGCGGCCGATGTCGGTGTTCTCCCAGGTGAAGTCCGGGTCGGTGCGGCCGAAGTGGCCGTACGCCGCGGTCTTCTGGTAGATCGGCCGGCGCAGGTCGAGCCGCTCGACGATGGCGGCGGGACGCAGGTCGAACCGCTCGTCGATCCACTGGGCGATGAGCTCCGGCGAGCGGGTCTCGGTGCCGAAGGTCTCGACCGAGACGGACACCGGGTGGGCGACGCCGATGGCGTAGGCCACCTGCACCTCGCATCGCCGGGCGAAGCCGGCGGCCACGACGTTCTTCGCCACCCAGCGCGCCGCATACGCCGCCGAGCGGTCGACCTTCGAGGGGTCCTTGCCGCTGAACGCGCCGCCGCCGTGGCGGGCCATGCCGCCGTAGGTGTCGACGATGATCTTGCGGCCGGTCAGACCGGCGTCGCCGAGCGGGCCGCCCACCACGAAGAGGCCGGTGGGGTTGATGTAGAAGTCGATGCCCTTCTCCCGCCACATCCCGAAGTCCGAGAGGACCGGCTTGACGACGTTCTGGATGACCTCGTCGCGGAGCAGGTCCTGGGACACCTCGGGCGCGTGCTGGGTGGAGATGACGACGGACGTGACCTCGGTCGGGACCCCGTCCACGTAGCGCACCGTGACCTGCGACTTCCCGTCGGGCCGCAGGTACTTCATGTCCTCGCGGCGCATGGCGGCCAGGCGCTCGCCCAGCCGGTGGGCGAGCGTGATCGGCAGGGGCATCAGCTCGGGCGTCTCGTCGCTGGCGTAGCCGAACATGAGCCCCTGGTCGCCCGCGCCCTGCAGGTCGTACGGGTCGGTCTTCGCGCCGCCGCGCGCCTCGAGCGCGGTGTTCACGCCCTGGGCGATGTCGGGGCTCTGCTCGTCGAGCGCGACCGACACGCCGCAGGTCTCGGCGTCGAATCCGTACTTGGCCCGCGTGTACCCGATCCTCCGGATCGTGGAGCGCACGATCGACGGGATGTCGACGTAGGTCGACGTGGAGATCTCGCCGGCCACCATCACCTGGCCCGTCGTGATGAGCGTCTCGCAGGCGACCCGGCCCATCGGATCGTCGCGCAGGACGGCGTCCAGGACCCCATCCGAGATCTGGTCGGCGATCTTGTCGGGGTGCCCCTCGGTGACGGACTCCGAGGTGAACAGGTACTGACCCATGTGGCGTGCGTCTCCTGTCGGAAAATCGGGAAGACGGCGAGCATAACAGGGGTCCTGCGCGCCCCTGACACGGCGACGGGGGCCCCGCGCCATGCGCGAGACCCCCGTCGTGGAGCGGGATCCGGGCGAACGCCCGGCGGCTACGGCGCCAGCCGGACGAACACCTCGAAGGTCGGGGTGTCGCCGCCCGTCGTCCATGCCGCGAGGCTCTTCACGGGCTTCAGGTTGGCCAGCGTCTTCGCGTCGGCCCGGTCGAACGCATCGAACGTGTCGGCGGTGCTGATCAGCTCCTGCGCGTTGAGCCACAGGACCGAGGTCACCTCGTCGGGCATGCCGCTGACGCCGGCCTGGTAGGCGGCGGACGCCGACAGCGGCGACGCCGGGCGCTGGACCGCGGTGACCGCCGGGACGTTGGTGCCGACGATCGCCAGGTCGCCGTCCACGCCGTAGACCACGCCGGCCTCCGGCGACAGCGGCAGTCGCCAGCCCTGCACGCCGGCGGCGAGCGGGACCTGCTGCCACGCCGGCAGCGTCGTGTCGGGGCTGAAGGTCCGCAGCAGGGCGGGGACGCCGACGCGGAGCTTGTCGAGCGTCGCCTGCGCCCGGGCGCCGTCGTCCACCTGCAGCGCGAGCGCGGCGCCCGGCTTGGGACCGCCGGTCACGACGATGGCGTGCTCGCCGGAGGTGAGCGCCGACAGGTCGTCGGTGGTGACGCCGAGCAGCTGCGGGAGCTGGCCGGCGAACGCGTCGATCTGCTTCTGGACGTCCTCGCCCTGGGAGGCGCGGACCTGCGCCAGGAGCGTGGAGACGCTGCCGGCGAGGTTGTCGAAGCCGAGGTAGGCGATCGCGTCGGCGGGGGCGCGGTCGTCGAGGGTGGGGCTGAACGAGGAGGCGCCGGTGTCCGGCGCGCCCATCACGACGCCCTTCACCCGGGCGCCGTCGGGCTCGGCGGCGATCGACGCCGCCACGACCGCGTTCTGGTAGTCGCCGAGGCCGAGCTGCTCGAGCTGGGGCGTGGCGGTGCCGGCCTGCCGGACGAGCGAGCCGACGTCGATGTACGCCTGGCCGAAGACGTCGGCCGGGAGCTTCGCGAGCGCGTCGGTGAACTTGGACTGCCCGGCGAGGGTCTGGTCGCCGCCCGCCGCGTGCGCGTCGAGGGCCTTGTACAGCTGGCCCGTGCTGTTGGCGACGACGAGCGCGCCGTCGGCGACGGCGGTGACCGTGTCGTCGTCGGGCTGCTGGTAGTACGCGACGCCGTCGTGCTCGCCGGCCTTGGTGGCGCCGCCCCGGACCAGGAGGGCCGTGACGGCGTCCTCCTTGCCCTCCGCGATGTCCACGACGCCCACGACCTGGGTGTCGTCGGCCGCCCCCGCGGCCGCGCCGGCCGCCGCCTCCGGGTCACTGGAGGTGATGGAGCCCTGGATCGCGCTGGTGTCCGGGATGTCGATCACCGCGACGGCGGCGCGGTCGCCCAGCAGCGGCTTGACGTCGCGGTCGAAGTTGACGTCCTCGCCCTGCAGCTCCTGCTCGAGCTCCTTCCGGAACTCGGGGTACGCCGGGAAGAGCGTGGCCAGCTCGTCGATCTGCGTCCACTGGGGCCCGTCGAGGTCGGTGGTGACCTCGAGGTAGAACGGACTGTCCGCCGGGACGAAGGACGCGACGTCCCCCGCCGTCGAGCCGGTCTCGGAGGAGCCGCCGCAGCCCGCGACCGCCAGCGTCGCGCCGGCGAGCGCACCGGTGGCCAGCACCACGGCCCGTCGACGCCGCAGCGTCTCCATCAACTGAACGGCCATGCGGGGGGACCTCCGGGATCGGGAAGGGGCGACGGTTTTCCGACAGTAGCAACGCCCTCATCGGCCGCTAACGGCCGTCCGTAAAGGCTCGGCCAAGACCCCCGACCAGCTTGCGCGGGCCCTCAGGCTCGCGTACGGACCTCGATGACGAGGGGCACCCCGTCCAGGTCGAACCGCTGGCGGAGGCGGTTCTCGAGCCAGAACCCGTAGTCGCGGGTCATGAGCGACCGGTCGTTGACGTCCAGGCGGAAGACCGGCGGCGCCTCGCCCGTCTGCACCAGGTAGCGCAGCGACAGCCGCCGGTTGCCCTTCCGCGGACCGGGGCGCTCGGCGGCGAGCTCGCGGATGGCCTGGTTGAGCTCGCGCGTGGGGATGCGCGCGCGGCGGCGCCCCTCCAGGCGCAGCGCGGCGGGCAGCAGGCGGTGCAGGCCCTCCCCCGTCGCCGCGGAGCACACCTCGATGGCCGGGCGCTGGCGGGACTTGGCGCGCAGCCGGCCGCGGATGTGCTCGAGGTCGGGCTGGGCGAGGTCCCATTTGTTCATCACGAGCAGCGTCGCGCAGTGGGCGCGGGCGGCCCGGTCGACCGCGCCGAGGTCGGCGTCGGTGAGGCCCTCCGTCGCGTCGGCCACCACCAGCGCGACGTCGCTGCGCTCCGCCGCCTGGAGCGCCCGGATCTGGCTGTAGTGCTCGACGTCGTCCCTCATGCGGCCGCGTTTGCGCAGGCCGGCCGTGTCGATCAGGACGACGGGCCGCCCGTCGACCTCGATGAACGTGTCGATGGGGTCCCGCGTGGTGCCGGGGGCGTCGTGGACCACGACGCGGTCCTCGCCGAGCAGCGCGTTCAGGATCGAGCTCTTGCCGACGTTGGGCCGCCCCAGGATGCAGATGGCCGGCACCTGCTCGCGCTCGGCGTCCGCGACCGGGGCGTCGGGGAGCGCGGCGACCAGGGCGTCGAGGAGGTCGCCGATGCCGCGGCCGTGCTGGGCGGACACCGCATGCACCTCGCCGATCCCGAGGGACCGCAGGTTCTGGGCGGCGGCCTCTGGGCCGGCGCTGTCGCTCTTGTTGGCCACGAGCATCATGGGCCTGCCGATGCGGCGCAGCCGGTCCAGCACCTCCAGGTCGCCGGCCGTCGGCGCCGTCTGCACGTCGACCACGAAGAGCACCAGGTCGGCCTCCTCGATCCCGCGAACCGCCTGCGCGGCGATCTGCTTTCCGACCTCCGACGGGTCGGCCTCGTCGATACCCCCGGTGTCGATGAGCTGGAAGGCGCGGCCGTTCCACTCGGCCCCCGCCTGGCGCCGGTCGCGCGTCACCCCGGGGACCGCGTCGACCACCGCGTCGCGGCGCCCGGCGAGGCGGTTGAACAGCGTCGACTTGCCCACGTTCGGATAGCCGACGATCGCGACCGTCGGCTGGCCGGTGTCGAGGGTGCTGCGCGCGCGGCGGGGGGACCAGCGCGCGCGGGCGGCGGCGCGCTCAGCCATCGATGTGCCCCGGCGGCTCGGTCTCGGGCCCGCCGGACGCGGGGATGAGCCCGGCGATCGCGGCCATCATCCGGTCGACCGCCTGCCGCGAGCGGGCGGCCCGCGAGCCCCCGTCGATGTCGGACATGTCGATCGGCGCCCCGAAGGTCACGCGGGTCTTGTGCCCCAGCCGGTGGGTCCCCCAGATCGCGGCCGGGATCACCGTGACCCCCGGGATGAGCGCGAGCGAGCCCGCGCCGGACAGCCCGGGGCGCAGTCGTCCGTCGGTGAAGCGGCTCCCCTCCGGGAACATCAGCAGCATGTCGCCCCTCGCGAGCACTTCGCGGGACAGCCGCAGCGCCCGCCGGTCCGCCCCGCCCCGCTCGACCGGGAAGGCGCCCATGCGGTTTATGTAGCCACGCAGGAACGGCACCCGGAAGAGTTCGGCCTTCGCGAAGTAGTAGCTCTTGCGCGGGGTCGCCGCCACCCCGAGCACCACCGGGTCGGCCTGCGAGATGTGGTTGCAGACGATCAGCACCGGCCCCGCGTCGGGGATGTTCCGCCGTCCCGCCACCGACAGCCGGAAGAGCCCGTACGCGGCCGGCATGAGCGTCAGGTGGCCGAGGACCCACCAGAAGCGCGTGACGACCGGGGCGCGATCGAGGTCGGTCGCGAACCTCATCCCGGGACCCCGCCCGACGCGCGCAGGTCCTCGACGAGCCGGACGATCAGGTCGGCCACCTCGTCCGCGTCGAGCTCCGACGAGTCGATCACGATCGCGCCGTCGGCGACCCGCAGGGGGCTGGCGGCGCGGGTGGAGTCGATGTGGTCGCGGCGGCGGACGTCCTCGAGCACCTGGTCCAGGTCCATCGCCGTGCCGCGGTGCACCAGGTCGGCGTGGCGGCGGCGGGCCCGCTCCTCCAGCGACGCCGTCAGGAACACCTTGAGCTCGGCGTCGGGGACGACGGCGCTGCCGACGTCGCGGCCGTCGGACACCCACGAGCCGGACGACATCACGGCGCGCTGCCCGGCGACCATCTGCTCGCGCACGCCGGGGTGGGCGGCGACCTCCGACACGCGGGCGGCGACCTCGGGGTCGCGGATGGCGACGGTCACGTCCATGCCGGCGATGCTCACCCGGTCGCCGTCGTCGGTGGGCTCGATCCCGATGGGCTCGTCACGGGCGAGGGCGGCGAGGGCGTCGGCGTCGCCGGGCCCGATGCCCCGCTGCGCCGCGAGCCAGGTCAGGGCGCGGTACATCGCCCCGGTGTCGAGGTAGGCGGCGCCGAGGCGCCGCGCGACGGCGCGGGCGACCGTGCTCTTGCCGGCCCCGGCGGGGCCGTCGATCGCCACGATCACGCCGCCAGCGCACCCAGGGCGACGAGGTCGCGGGCGAAGCCGGGGTAGGACACGGCGACCGCCTCGAACCCGGCGATGGCGACGCCCTCGGCGCTGGCCAGGCCGGCGACCGCCCCGAGGATGCTGAGGCGGTGGTCCCCGAGCGTCGCCACGTCGCCGCCGCGCAGCGACGGGGCGCCGGTCACGGCGAAGCCGTCCTCCCGCTCCTCGGCGTCGGCGCCCATCGCGCGGAGCGCGGCGACGACCGACGCGATGCGGTCGGTCTCCTTCACGCGCAGCTCCGCGGCGCCCCGGACGACGGTGGTGCCCTCGGCGAACGCCCCCAGCAGGCCGACCAGGGGGAGCTCGTCGATCATCGCCGGGACCTCCTCCGGCGCCACCTCCGTGGCGCGGAGGGTGTCGGCGCGCGCGGCGACGAGGGTGCCGCAGGGTTCCCCCGCCACGTCGGCGCCGCGCTCCTCGCGGACGTCGGCGCCCATCCTCCGCATCACCGCGATCAGCCCGGTGCGGCCGGGGTTGAGGTTGACGCCGGGAAGCCGCACCTCGGGGTCGCCGAGCAGCACCCCCGCGACGAGCAGCCCCGCGGCCGAGGAGAAGTCGCCCGGCACCTCCATGTCCGGCAGCGCGAGCCCATCGACGGGGCCGGTGACGCCGACGGCGCCGCCCTCGCGCAGCAGCGGCACGCCCGCGGCCTCGAGCATCCGCTCGGTGTGATCCCGCGACGGGGCCGGCTCGTGGACCCACGTCGTGCCCTCGGCGTAGAGCCCGGCGAGCAGCAGGCAACTCTTCACCTGGGCCGACGCCACGGCGAGGTGGTGCTCCACCCCGCGCAGGGGGACCCCGCCGCTAACGACCACCGGGGGCGTCCCGCCGGGGGCGGTGAAGATCTGGGCGCCCATGGCGCGCAGCGGCTGGGCGATCCGCGACATGGGGCGGCCGCGGAGGGAGTCGTCGCCGTCCAGGATCACGTTGTCGGCCGACTGGCCGGTCAGGATCCCGGTGGCGAGCCGCATCAGCGTCCCCGCGTTCGCGCAGTCCAGGTGCGGCGGGGGGCGAAGCCCGCGGAGCCCCCGCCCGGCCACGCGGACCTCGTCGCCGAGCTCCCCGGACACCGGCACCCGGCACGCCTCCACCAGCGCCAGGGTCGCCCCCGTGTCCTCCGAGTCGAGCGGCCGCGTGACGGTCACCTCGCGGTCGCCGATCGCCCCGAGCAGGAGCGCGCGGTGGGTCAGCGACTTGTCCGGCGGCACCTGGACGGAGCCGCGGAGCAACGGGACCGGGGCAACGCGCACGACCGCCACCCCCCAAGCCTACTGAGCGCGCCGACCCAGTTCGGCGGCGGCCACCGGGGGTCGTTGACCTGCTTGACGGGACTGACAGAGAATCCGCCGGTGCCCGGGGACGCCGTCCGTCCGCTCCGCCGCGCCGCCGTCCTCGCGGCCGTGATCGCGGCCGCCGTGGCGGCGCCCGCGCAGGCCCAGTCGGACCAGACCGCGTACGTCGCGACCGAGACCGGCGCGGTGTTCCAGTACGGCTTCGGCCCGGCCGGCGGGCTCGCGGCGCTCTCGCCGCCGTCGGTCGCCGCGAGCAGTGCCGCGCAGGACGTCGCGGTCAGCTCGGACGGGTTCTCGGTCTACGTCGCCGGCGAGGCCGCCATCGACCAGTACGACCTGCTCACCGACGGCACCCTCGGGCCGAAGAACCCGCCGTCGGTGGCCGCCCCGGTCGGCGCCGTCGCCATCGTCGTGTCGCCCGACCACACGTCGGTCTACGCCGCGGCCGACGACGCGCCGGCCGTGCTCCAGTACTCCGTTTCGGTGGCGGGGTCGACGCTCGTGCCCAAGGCGAGGCCGTCCGTGCCCCTGCCGGCGGGGACGAAGGCGGGCGGCGTGGCGATCTCCCCCGACGGGCGGTCCGTCTACGCGTCGTTCGTGACCAACTCCGCGAACACCCCGGCGAGCATCGCCCAGTTCGACGTCGGGGCGGGCGGCGCGCTGACCCCCAAGAGCCCGGCGATCGTGGCCGCCGGCACCGGCCCCGCCGGCGCCGTCGTCGTCAGCGCCGACGGCCGGTCCGTGTACGTGGCGAACGCCGGGAGCGACACGATCTCCCAGTACGACGTCGGCGCGGGCGGGCGGTTGACGCCGAAGAGCGTGAGCGCGGTCGGCACCAACGCCGACCAGCCCGCGGACATCGCCCTCACGCCCGACGGCGCGTCGGCGTACGTGGCCGACCTCGGGGACCCGGGGGCCCCCGGCAGCGGGGCCGTCACCCAGTACACCGTCAACGCCGACGGGTCGCTCGCCCTCAAGCGGCCCTCCACCGTGCCGGCGGCCGGGCACCCGACCAGCATCGCGGTGAGCGCGGACTCCGCGTCCGTCTACGTCACCAGCGACGACGCGGTGCTCCAGTTCACCATCGGCGCGGGCGGCAAGCTGACCCCGAAGAGCACCCCGTCGGTGCCCTCCGGCGGGCAGACGCGCGGCGTCGCCCTGGCCCCGCTCGTCGCGAGCGACGACGACGACGTGCTGTACGGCACCGCCGGCGACGACGTCATCCGCGGCAGGGGCGGCGACGACGTGGTCCGCGGGCTCCGCGGGGACGACGTCCTGGTCGGCGGCCGCGGGAGCGACCGGCTCATCGGCGGCCCCGGCGCCGACCGGATCCGCGGCGGGCCGGGCCGCGACGTCCTGAAGGGCGGCCCCGGCCGCGACGTGATCGACGCGCGCGACGGCGCGCCCGACCGGGTGCAGTGCGGCGCGGGCCGCGACGTGGCCCTGGCGGACGTGAGCGACCACGTGCACGGATGCGAGCGCGTCATCCGCGCCGCCGTCCCCTAGGAGCCCGCGGCCCGCTCCCGGAGCAGCTCGGCGAGCTCCGCGACGAGCGGCGGGAAGCGACTCAGCCCGGCGGAGTACCGGTTGCGCTCGGGGGTCGCGACGGGGTTCACGGCGCGACCGAGCGGGCCACGCGGAGGGCGACCTCGTCGCCGTCCGGGATCCCCCGGACCTGGAGGCCGAAGGCGCGGTCGGGGGTCTCCCACACCAGGGTGACCAGCCCGCGGCTGCGCAGCATCCCCACCGCGTCGCCGATCGCGACCTCGCGGGCGTGGAAGCCGCCCCCGTCCGGGCTCGCCAGCGGCGCCGGGGCCTGGCGCAGGAGCACGCGGGCGCCGCCGACACCCGTCCAGGCGATGACGATCGCGGGCGGCGCCGCCGGGTAGGCGATGTCCGGCTCCACGCGGGGGCGGCCGCGCTCCAGGCCGTCCGGCATCCAGCGGGGCATCCACGGGTCGTACCCCACCTCGAAGGCCGCGTCGGCCAGACCGGGCGTCCAGCGGCCCGCGCCGATGCCGGCGCCCATCCCGTGGGTGGCCCCCATGCGCCCGCCGATCGACGCGCCGTCGAACGTCAGCTCCGAGATCCCAGGCCGCCCCAGGCGGCCGATCGGCTCGCCGCGCGCGTCCAGGGCGTCCACCGCCACCACCGCGACCTCGGCGGGGATCCGGGCCATCGCGAGGCCATCCTCCCCCACCGGCACCGGGGGCACCGGCTCGTCGGTCGCCAGCACCGGCTGCACGGCCGCCGCCTCCGGCGCGGCGCGCGCCACCAGGACCCGGTCCTCCAGCTCCGGGGCCATCTCCACGGCGACCGTCGCCGCCACGACCGGCCGCCACCGGCTCGGTCGCGCCGGCGGCGTCGCGACCCGGGCCAGCACCGCGCCGCCGGGCGAGACCCACGCGACCCGGGCGCGGGGCGGGTCACCGGCCACCGACGCGGCGACCACCGCGCCGCCCGGCCCTCCGCCCAGCGCGACCGGCACCGGATGGCCCAGCGCCGCCTCGGCCAAGCCGCGATCCCCGGGCGGAACGGCATCCATCCGTCCATCTCAGCACACCGGGGGCCGTCCGAGGTCCCCGTCATCCTGCCGCGCATGCCCACCATCCCGTGCCACGACTGCGGCCACCCCGTCCCCGAGGGCGCCGAGATCTGGCTGGACGCCGACGGCGCTCCCGACGAGGCCGGCGGCGAGCCCTACTGCCCGGGTTGCGCGGCGCCGCTCGGGATCGCCGCCTAGCCACGGCATGACCTCCGCCGGGCCGGTGCCCTTCACCGTCGTGCGCGACGGCGTGGAACTCCAGGGCGAGGAGGGCGGCGAGGGCTCGCCCGTGCTGCTGCTGCACGGCCTGACCGCGACGCGGCGGTACGTCGTCCACGGCTCCCGGATGATGGAGCGCGCCGGGCAACGGGTGGTCGCCTACGACGCCCGCGGCCACGGCGAGTCCGGGCCCGCCGACGGGCCCGGCGCCTACACGTACGACGCGCTCGTGGCCGACGCCGTGGCCGTGCTCGACGACCGCGACATCGATCGAGCCGTCGTCGTGGGCCAGTCGATGGGCTCCGCGACCGCGGTGGCGCTCGCGCTCCGCCACCCGGAGCGCGTGTCCGCGCTCGTCGTGGTCACGCCCGCGCACCGGGGCGCGCCGAGCCCGGACCTGGACCGGTGGGACCGAATGGCCGAGGGCCTCGAGCGCGGCGGCCCCGAGGGGTTCCTGGAGGCGCTCGGCACCTTCACCATGGACGAGCGCTACCGCGACGCCGTGCGGACGGTGATCCTCCAGCGGCTCGGGCGCCACGCCCATCCCGACGCCGTCGCCCAGGCCCTGCGCGGCATCCCGCGCTCCGCCGCCTTCGACGGCCTGGACGCCCTCGGCGGGATCGCCGCACCCACGCTCATCGTCGGCAGCCGCGACGCCGCCGACCCCGACCACCCGCTCGCGGTGGCCGAGGAGTACGCCCGCCGGATCCCGGGCGCGCGGCTCGCGGTGGAGGATCCGGGCGAGTCGCCGCTCGCCTGGCGGGGCGGCGCGCTCTCCCGGGAGGTCCTCTCCCTGATCGGCGCCTAGACGTCCCCTGGATCGTCGGCGCCCGGGTCGTCGGCCACGGGCGGGTCGTCGCCGGTGCCGGGGTCGTCCCAGGACGGATCGTCGGGGTCGGCGCCCGGGTCGTCCCCGAGCGCCGGCGGCAGGGTCACGACCACCCGCGAGGCGGGCATCACGACCTCGCCGGACTGCGCGCGGACCACGCGTGGCAGGCGGCCGGCGGCCTCCACGTCCACGTCGTCCGCCGCCAGGTCCAGCGCGTCGAACAGATCGGCCGGCGCGATACGGATGCGGTTGCCGTCGGCGTCCACCATGGTCAGCCGCGTGGTGGCGGTGATCCTCAGGGTCACGGTGACGCCGCGGCGCACCAGGCGCCGCAGGGAGCGGGGCCCCTTCGCGACGTCGGCGGGGGCGAGGGAGAGCAGGCCGAGACCGGCGTCCCAGTCGGACGCGACGCCGTCGATCTGGGTGCGCACCGCCGGTGTCGCGGGCGCCTTGCCCCGCGCCTTGGCGTGCGGCGCGGCCGTCGCGGAGCCCAGCGTGCCGACCAGCACGGCGAGGGCTGCGGCGAGGACGATGAGCGGTCGGGTCGGCATGGGGCTCCGCGGTCGGGGATCCTGTGGTCAGATGGGACATCGGCAGCCGTCGACGATCCGTCGAGGGCGCCCGTCGATTCCGGCATGGGTGATCCGTCTATCGGGTGAGGACGGCGGAACGGCCCCGTCCACGAGCCGAGGAGGCCAACGATGCGCTACCTGCTCCTGATCCACATCGACGAGACCGGCTTCGCCGACGCGGGCGACGAGGCGCGCGAGATGATGGACGCCTACATGCGGTACTCCGAGGCCATCCAGGCGGAGGGGATCATGCGGGGCGGCGACGCCCTCCATCCGTCCGGCACCGCCACCGTCGTGCGCGTGCGCGACGGCGAGACCCTGCTGTCGGACGGGCCGTACGCCGAGGCCCGCGAGCAGCTCGGCGGCTACTACGAGGTGGAGTGCGAGAGCCTCGACCAGGCGATCGACGCCGCCCGCCGGATCCCCGGCGCGGCGTTCGGCGCGATCGAGGTGCGCCCGATCGTGGAGTTCGCCTGAGCGACACCGCCCACGACGCCGTCGCCCACGACGCCGTCGCCCGGGCGTTCCGGGACGGCTACGGGCGGGCGGTCGCGCTGCTGGCGCGCGTCCTCGGCGACATCGACCGCGCCGAGGACGCGCTGCAGGAGGCGGCCGCCGTCGCGCTGGAGCGGTGGGCGCGCGACGGCGTGCCCCGCAACCCGGCGGCGTGGCTCGTCACCACCGCGCGCAACCGGGCCATCGACCGCGTCCGCGCCGATCGGACGCGGTCGCGGTCGGAGGAGGCGCGCGCGCGGACGTTTGAGGAGGCCGCCATCGACATCCCCGTCACCGACGACCCGCCCGTCCCCGATGAGCGCCTGGCCCTGATGTTCGCCTGCTGCCACCCGGCGCTGGCGATGGAGGCCCGCGTCACGCTCACCCTGCGGCTCGTCGCCGGCCTCACGGTTCCCGAGATCGCCCGGGCGCTGCTGATGGACCCGGCGTCGGTGGCCCAGCGGCTCGTGCGGGCCAAGCGGAAGATCCGGGACGCCGGCATCCCGATCGCCGAGCCGCCGCGGGAGCGCCTGCCGGAGCGGATCGACGGGGTGCTGACCGTCCTCTACCTCGTCTACACCGAGGGGCACACGGCCACGTCGGGCGGGACGCTGCGTCGCGACGACGTGGCGCGGGAGGCGATCCGGCTCGCGGAGGCGCTCCACGGCCTGATGCCCGACGAGGCGGAGCCGGCCGCCCTGCTGGCCCTGATGCTGCTGCACCACGCCCGCCGCGCCGGCCGTTCGGGCCCCGACGGGGCGCTGGTGCTGCTGGCCGACCAGGACCGCTCGCGGTGGGACCGCGACGCGATCGCCCGCGGCGGTGCTCTGGTGGAGCGGGCCCTGCGGATGCGGCGGCCGCCCGGCCGCTACGCGGTGGAGGCGGCGATCGCGGCCGTCCACGCCGAGGCGGCGAGCGCGGACGCCACCGACTGGGCCCAGATCCTGGGGCTCTACGACGTGCTCGCCGCGGTGGCGCCCTCCCCGGTGGTCGCGCTGAACCGCGCGGTGGCCCTCGCGGAGGTCCGCGGCCCGGCGGCGGGGCTCGATGAGCTGGAGGCGCTCACCGCCGACGGGCGCCTGGACGGCTACGCGCCCCTCCACGCCGCCCGCGCCGGCATGCTCCGGCGCCTCGGCCGCGGCGGCGAGGCGGCGGCCGCGTACGCGCGGGCGGCGGACCTGGCCGCCAACCCCGCCGAGCGCGCCCACCTGACCGCTCAGGCGGAGGAGGCCGGCCCCGCCTGAGCCGTGAAGCCGTGCCCGCCGATCAGGCGGACGGCCTCCTCGGCGGCCGCCGGCCCGTCGACGAGCAGCACCAGCTCCCCCTCGCCGTCCGGCGGCCCCGGGCGCAGGCTCAGGTCCTCGATGTTGATGTGCGCGTGGCCCAGCGCCGTCGCGATCTCGGAGATCACGCCCGGCCGGTTCGGCACCGCCACCACCACCCTGGCCGGCTCGGCGGGCCCGTCGTCGGCGGGCGTCCGGAGGCGGGCGCGGGCCTCCGCCGCGTCACCGACGAAGCGCAGCAGCCAGTCGCGGTCGCCGCGCACGAGCGCCGCCTCCACCTCCCCGAGCCGGCCCAGGTAGGCGCGCAGCTCGTCGAGCACCGCGGCCCTATTCGCGATCAGGATGTCCGCCCAGAGCGGCGGGTTCGACCCCGCCACCCGGGTCAGGTCGACGAACGACGGCCCGGCCGACCGCAGCGCCTCACGGCCCGCGGGGGCGGTCGCGGCCGCCTGGTTGACCAGCGCCCCCGCCAGCACGTGCGGCAGGTGCGAGACGAGGGCCATGAGGCGGTCGTGCACATCGGCGTCGATCGCCACGGGCCGCGCGCCCACCGACGCGACCAGGCCGTGGAGGCGGGCGAACAGGTCGGGCCGCGCCTCGGCCGCCGGGGTCAGGAACCACGTGGCCCCGCGGAACAGCGATCCGCGGGCGAACGCGACGCCGGTGCGCTCCGCCCCGCAGACCGGGTGGCCGCCGATGAAGCGCTCCCGCTCCTCCGGCGAGAGTCCCGCGACGACGGCGCCCTTCGCCGACCCGAGGTCGGTGACCAGGCAGCCGGGGCCGCCCGCGGCCAGGGCGCGACGGGCCAGTGCCGCGATCTCCGGGACGGGTGCGGCCAGCACGACGGTGGCCGCGCCCTCCGCCGCCTCCTCCACCGAGGCGGCGGCGTCCGTGATGGCCCCGACGGCCCGCGCGACGCGCAGCGCCTCGGGGTCGGGGTCGACACCCCGCACCTCGACGCCGTCGCCGTCGCGCAGCGCCAGGCCGAGCGACCCGCCCATGAGCCCGACGCCGACGATGGCGACCGGGCCCACGCTCACGGGTTCACGCGCCGACCGCCACCTGCTCGTCGGCGCCGGAGATCACCAGGCCCATGAGGTCGACGCAGCGCTGCACGTCGGCCACCCACGCGCCGAAGGTCTCGGCGTGCAGGGCCTGCGGTCCGTCGCAGAGCGCGTTCTCGGGGGCCGGGTGCACCTCGACGATCAGGCCGTCGGCGCCGGCGACGACGGCGGCGCGCGCCATCGGCAGGATCAGGTCGCGCTTGCCGGCCGCGTGGGACGGGTCGACGATCACCGGCAGGCCCGTGTGCTGCTTCGCGGCCGGGACGGCGGAGATGTCGAGCGTCGAGCGCGTCGCGGTCTCGAAGGTGCGGATGCCCCGCTCGCAGAGGACGATGTCCTGGTTGCCCTCGCGGGCGATGTACTCGGCCGACAGCAGCCACTCCTCGACGGTGGCCGACAGGCCGCGCTTCAGGAGCACGGGCACGCTGGTGCGGCCGACCTCCCGGAGCAGGTCGAAGTTCTGCATGTTGCGGGCGCCGAGCTGGATCATGTCGGCGACCTCGAGGACGTCGTCCAGCTGGCGGACGTCCATGAGCTCGGTCACGATCGGCAGGCCCGTCTCCTCCCGCGCCTCGGCCAGGATCTCCAGGCCCGGCTTGCCGAGCCCCTGGAAGGCGTACGGGGACGTGCGCGGCTTGTAGGCGCCGCCGCGGAGGGCGGTCGCGCCGGCGGCCTTGCAGGCGCGGGCGGAGGCCAGCGTCTGCTCGCGCGACTCGACGGCGCAGGGGCCGGCGATCAGGCCGAACGACCCGCCGCCGATCGGGCGGCCGGCCACCTCGACCACGGTGCCGCGGCCGCGGAACTCCGCCGAGACCAGCTTGTACGGCTTGAGGATCGGGACGACCTTCTCGACCCCCGGTTCGCCCTCGAGGTTGAGGGACGAGATGAGCGCCCGGTCGTCACCGATGGCGCCGATGACCGTGACGAACTCGCCGCGCGAGGGATGGGCCTTGGCGCCGACCTGCTCGATGCGGTCGATGACGTGGCGCACCTGGTCCTCGGTGGCGCCCTCCTGCATCACGATCATCATGGTGGTGTCCGTCCTGGTCCGCTGTCGTGGTGGGCGGGCGCGGCGAGCCGGGCCCGCGCCGAGAGGAAAGCGTCGTTCTCGTCCGGGGTCCCGATGGAGACGCGCAGGTGGCCCGGACAGCCGAGCGGCGCACCATCCCGAACGATCACGCCGAGGCGCAACAGCTGCTCGTGGGCACCGACCGATCCATCGGCCGGATCGGAATCCGGCCGCACCAGGATAAAGTTGGCCTGGCTGCCGGTAAAGGCCCAGCTCGAATCGGCGAGCGCGGCGGTCACCCTGGCACGTTCGTCCACGACGGCGCGGACCCGCCGTACCAGATCGTGGGGGTGCCGCAGGCTCTCGAGGGCCGCGGCCTGGGCGAGGGCGTTGGTGTTGAACGGCTGGCGCACCTTGTCGAGGGCGGCGATCCAGCCCGATCCGCCGACCCCGTAGCCCACCCGCAGGCCGCAGAGGCCGTGGGCCTTGCTGAACGTGCGGGTCACCAGCAGGTTGGGCCGTTCCCGCGCAAGCGACATCGTGCGGCCGGCGTCGGGCCGGTCGACGAAGTCGAAGTACGCCTCGTCGACGAGGATCGCGAGATCCTCGGGCAGGCCGTCGACGAACCGCTCGAGCTCGTCGGCCGAGCGGTACACGCCCGTCGGGTTGTTCGGGTTGCACACCACGACGAGGCGGGTGGTCTCATCCACCGCAGCCGCCATCGCGTCGAGGTCGTGGCCCAGGTCCGGCGCGAGCGGCACCGGAACGGCGCGCGCCCCCGCGGCGGCGGCCAGGTGCGGGTAGAGCGCGAACGACGGGTCGGCGTGCACCACGCTGGTCCCCGGGTCGAGCAGCGCCTGGCCCGCGTAGAGGATCAGCTCGCATGACCCGTTGCCGACGACCACCGCGTCCGGGCCCACCCCGTGCCGCTCCGCCAGGGCCCGCCGCAGCGCGCGCGCCGGGCCGTCCGGGTAGCGGTTGAGGCCGCCGATCCCGGCCGTGACGACGTCCACCACCTCGGGCATCGGCGGGAAGGGGCTCTCGTTGGAGGCCAGCTTGACCGCCGCATCCAGCCCGAACCTGGCGAGGACCTCGGCCGTCGTGAGCCCGGGCTCGTAGCGCGGGATGGACGCGAGACGCGGTGAGACGCGGATGGACACCGCCCGACAGTGTACGACCGGCGCGTGGTCGACCTCACGGAGGGTGGACGCCCCGCCGCCCCCTCCGCGCGCTATTGTCGCGCTGACGCCAATTCGGCGGCCTGTTTCCGTCAAAGGGACAACAACGTGGTCGGAGTACCGGACAGGGACCCCGTGATCGTGGTCGGCAGCGGCATCGCGGGCGGGCTGCTGGCGCTCGCCGCCGCCGAGTCCGGGCCCGTCGTGCTGGTGACGAAGGCCGCCCTCGGCGAGGGCAGCACCCGCCGCGCGCAGGGCGGGATCGCCGCCGCGGTCGACGCCGGCGACACGATCGACGCCCACGTGGCGGACACCCTTGCGGCCGGCGCCGGGCTCTGCGACGTCGAGGCGGTCGCCCGGATCTGCGCGGAGGGCCCGGCCCAGGTCGAGACGCTGCTGCGGCGGGGCGTGCGGTTCGACCAGGATCCCCTCGGCGGGCTGGAGCTGGCGCGTGAGGGGGCGCACTCGGCGGCGCGCGTGGTGCACGCCGGCGGCGACGCGACCGGCGCCCACATCGTCGCCGCCCTGGCCGCCGCGCTCCGGCGCGACCCGCGGGTCGTGATCGCCGAGGAGGAGACGGCCCTGGAGGTGGTGGTGCGCCACGGGCGCGCCTGCGGCCTGCGGTCCCGCACCGCCGACGGCCGGGAGATCACCCGCTGGGCCCGCGCGGTGGTGCTCGCGACCGGCGGCTCCGGCCACCTGTACGCCCGTACGACCAACCCGCTCGGCGCCACCGCCGACGGCCCGGCGCTGGCCGCCCGCGCCGGCGCCGCGCTCGCCGACCTCGAGCTGGTGCAGTTCCACCCCACCGCCCTCGCCCTGGGCGACAGCCCCCTCGGACTGGTGAGCGAGGCCGTGCGCGGCGAGGGGGCGGTCCTCCGCGACGCCGCCGGATACCGCTTCATGCCGGATGAGCACCCGATGGCCGAGCTCGGCCCGAGGGACGTGGTGGCGCGGGCGATCGACCGCCGGGCGCGCCGGATGGCCGCGGACGTGACGCTCGACCTGCGGCATCTCGACCCGGTCGATGTCCACCGCCGGTTCCCGACGGTCGCGGCGATCTGCGCGGAGCACGGCCTCGACCTGGCCCGCGACCGGATCCCGGTGACGCCGGCGGCGCACTACTCCATCGGCGGGGTGCTCACCGACATGGCCGGGCGCTCGACCCTCCCCGGGCTGTTCGCGATCGGCGAGTGCGCGGCCACCGGCGCGCACGGCGCGAACCGGCTCGCCTCGAACGGCCTGCTGGAGGCGGCGGTGATGGCCGCCGCCGCGGCCGAGGCGGTCGCCGGCGACGCCGACGCCTGGCCGGAGGGCCCCCTCGCGGCCGCCGTGCCGGCCGACGGCCGCGCGCCCGCCACGCCGGACGCCCGCCGGGCGGTGCAGGCCGCGATGTGGGAGGGGGTCGGCGTGCGGCGCGACGCCGCCGGTCTCGCCTCGGCCGCCGCCGCCCTCGACGCGATCGCGCCGGGGGACGACCCGGAGACCGCGAACCTGCTGCTGGTCGCGAGGCTCGCCGCCGCGGCGGCGGACATCCGCACGGAGAGCCGCGGCGCCCACTTCCGCTCCGACTTCCCCCTCCCCGATCCCGCCCGGGCCCGCCGCATCGCGTGGGCGGGCGGGCAGCCGTTCCTCGTCCCCGACGCCCGGCATGGCCGGGCACTCGCCCTGGAGGCCGCATGACCACCACCGCCATCGGACCCGCCTGCGCCCTGCCGACGACCGAGACCGCGGCCGGCCAGGAGGAGCTCTGGGAGCGCGCCTGGGCCGCCCGGAACGCCCTGGGGGAGCGGGCCGTGATCCTGGGCCACCACTACCAGCGCGACGAGGTCATCGCGTTCGCGGACGTGACGGGCGACTCGTTCCTGCTCGCCCGCCGCGGCGCCGAGGCCACCCGGGCCGACCTGGTCGTGTTCCTGGGGGTGTACTTCATGGCCGAGGCCGCCGACGTCCTCCGCGCCCCCCATCAGACGGTGGTGCTCCCCGACCTGGGCGCCGGCTGCCACCTGGCGGAGTGCGCGGACATCTACACCGTCCGCGACGCGTGGGACCAGATGGCCCAGGCGCTGCCGGGCAGGAAGGTCATCCCGCTGACCTACATGAACTCCGGCGCCGACCTGAAGGCGTTCGTCGGCGCCCACGGCGGTGCCGTGTGCACCTCGGGCAACGCGGAGAAGGCCTTCCGCTGGGCGCTCGCCGAGGGGGACGCGGTCTTCTTCTTCCCCGACGAGCACCTGGGCCGCAACACGGCCTGTCGTCTGGGCATGGACCCGGGCGCCCCGCTCGTATGGGACCCGCGCAAGGCGGATCTCGGCGGCATCCCCGGCGACGACCTGGCCGACGCGCGGGTGGTCCTGTGGAAGGGCTTCTGCAACGTCCACACCGGCTTCAACGTCCGGCAGATCCAGGCGGCTCGCGAGGCCGACCCGGACGTGACGGTGATCGTGCACCCCGAGTGCCCGCGGCCGGTGGTGGAGGCGGCCGACGAGGACGGCAGCACCGAGTACATCATCCGCCGCTGCGACGAGCTCCCCGCCGGGGCGTCCGCGGTGATCGGGACGGACTGGAACCTGGTGAACCGCCTGCGGCTGCGTCACCCGGACAAGCGGATCTCCTGCCTGAAGGAGGATCTCTGCCCGTGCGTGACGATGAACCGGATCGACCTGCCGAAGCTGACGTGGTGCCTGGAGTCCCTGGCGGCGGGCGAGATCGTGAACGTGGTGGCGGTGGACCCGGAGATGGCCCGGCTGGGCCGTCTCGCCCTCGACCGGATGCTCGCCCTGGCGTGACCCTGGGGACGTCGGAGGTCGTCGCCGCCGCGCTGGCCGAGGACCTCGGCGACCGCGGCGACATCACGTCGGAGCTGCTCGTCCCCGCCGACGCGGTGGCCACCGCGAGGGTCGTCGCGCGCCGGCCCGGCGTGCTCGCGGGGCGCGCGGCGGCGGAGGAGGTCCTGCGCCAGACCGGGGTCGCGGGGGCGTGGCGGCTGGACGACGGCGCCCGCCTGGAGCCGGGGTCGGTGGTGTGCGAGATCACCGGCCCGGCGCGGGCCGTCCTCACGGCCGAGCGGACGCTGCTGAACCTGCTCTGCCATCTGTCGGGGGTCGCGACGCTGACCGCCGCGTACGCCGAGGCGGCCTCCCCTGCCGCGGTCCTCGACACCCGCAAGACGACCCCCGGGTTGCGGGCGCTGGAGAAGGCGGCCGTCGTCGCCGGCGGCGGCGTCAACCACCGCATGGGGCTCCACGACCGGGTGCTGGTGAAGGACAACCACCTGGCGCTCGCCGGCGCCGGGCTGGTGGACGCCGTGGCTCGCGCGCGCCGGGAGCTGCCGGGCGTGCTGGTGGAGGTGGAGGCCGACGACCTCGCGGGCGTCCACCACGCCCTCGACGCCGGCGCCGACTGGATCCTGCTGGACAACATGTCCACCGACGAGCTGCGCGAGGCGGTCGCCGCCGTCGCCGGCCGGGCGAAGCTCGAGGCGTCCGGCGGGATGGCCCTGGAGGGCGCCCGCGCCGCCGGCGCGACGGGCGTCGACGCGATCTCGGTCGGCGCCCTCACCCACTCCGCCCCCGCCCTCGACCTGGGTCTCGACATCGACTGACTCGGGTGGCGCTGCGCTGCTATCCCGTCGGCCGCTGCGACGTGAGGACGGCCAGCGCAAGGGACGCACCCATGGCCTCGAACGACTGCTGGGCAAGCGTCGCCGCGTGCTCGTCGTGGAACAAGCAGCCCAGTTCCAGGTGCGTCAGTGCCGCCTCGTATCGCATGCCGAGCCGCTCGGCCTCTTCGGCGCCCCTCCGAAGGCCACGCCTCGCTCGCCGGACTGCCCCTTCCGCGTGGTCGCAGAGGGCGCGTACGCGCAGGGCACCGGGTACGCCCTCCCGGGCGACCCTGCTCCGCCGGGCCGCCTCTTCCGCGGCCTCTCTTGCGCGTTGGAGCGGGCCCGCGTCGCGACCCGCTCGGACGCTCGCGAGATGGATCTCGGCCGCCACGGCGGGTGCGTGCACCGCGTGGATTCCCGAGAACCCGTGACGCGCCACGAGGGCCTCACCCTCTTCAATCGCCGCGAGCGCCTCAGCCCGCCGCCCGAGACGGAGATGGCACCGTCCGATCTCCGTCTGGAGCGTTACGGCGGTCGCCGATGGAGCGGACCGGTAATGGGCGCGCGCCTCGGCGAGCAGCGCCAACGCCGTCGTCCAGTCACCCTGACACGAGAGCACGCCGGCCCGGCTCTGAAGCGCGTATGCGCTGAGCTCATGGTCCGACGTGTCCTCGGCGATCGCAGCGACGCCCTGGACCACGTCGAGCGCCTCCGAGAAGCGGCCGCACTGCCGGAGGATCCGGCTCCTCAGGATCGCACTGACTCCCGCCGGCCTCAGCTCTCCCCCATCCTGGTACAAGACCTCTGCGCGACCCAGCGACTCGAGCCCAGCCACGAAGTCGCCACGGAGCATTTCCGTGAACCCTCTCGCGAACCAGGCTGCGCCCTGGACGAGCGTGTCGTCCGTTCGTTCGGCGAGTTCGAGGGAGCGCCTGACGTATCGCGGTGCCGTGCGGCGCAACGGGCTGTGCGCGAGCGCCAGGGCGTACGCCGCAGCGGCGCCCGCCCAGCCGGACAGATCGCCGGTCCTCGCCGTATGATCGAGCATCAGGAGGCAGTCGAGCGTGTAGCGCTGCGGATCGACGATGAAGTCGATCCAGACCAACGTCGTGTACGCGGCGGTCAGCTCGGCGTCGCGAAGGGTCTCGTCAGCCGACCGGCCGTTCGGTACCGGGCCCCCGCGCAGCGCCTCGCGCCCCATGCGTCGCAGGAGGGCACGCCGGTCGCCGGCCGTCGACGCCGGATAGGGGGCTTCGAGCGCCGAGAGCGCGGCTTCCAAGTGCTCCCGGGCAGCCTCGTGCTCGCCGAGCCGGAAGAGCGCCTGTCCCATGCCGCGCTCAAGGGCGGCGCGCTCAACAGGGTTCCAGCGGGTCCCGAAGACGCGCTCATGAGTCCGGAGCGCCTCCCGGTAGGCGGCGAGCGCCTCGCGGTCCGCGGCGATCCTGCCGGCGCCCTGCGCCGCGGCGAGCAAGTGGTGGCGCGCCTCCTCCCACGACTCCGCCTCGGCGTAGTGGTACGCCAGCAGCCCGCGAACGCCATCGAGACGTCCCGCCCAGAGCGTCTCGATGGCCTGGCCTGCCCGGCGATGGAGCTCACGACGGCGGGCACGGACGAGCGTGGCGTACGCAGTCTCCCGAACCAGCGCGTGTCGGAAGACGAATCGATCCTCCTCGCCGCCTCGGCTCATGCGGATCAGATCCCGGTCGAGCAGAGGCGCGATCGCAGCTTCGACCGCGATGGCCCCCTGCATCTCCTCCAGCATCCGACGGCTGAATGTCCGGCCCACCACCGACGCAACCGTGATGAGATCCTTGGCATCGGCCGGGAGTCGGTCGATCCGCGACAGGATGACCTCCTGGACCGTCGTCGGGGCAGACGCACTGAGGACGCCCACCGTGGTCGGGACCGAGCGATCGCCTCCGCGGGAGTCCACGATCGACCGGGCGAGCTCCTCCAGGAACAAGGGGTTTCCGCCTGCGCTGTCGATGATGCGGGCGCGCTGGGCGGTGCCGAGCGTCGCGACACCGGGCAGCAGGTCGAGCAACTCGCCGCTGGACTCGATGCCCAACGGCTCCAGGCTGATCTCCGCGAACCGCTCCGGTGGGAGCCTGCGTGCTGCGGTCCGCAAGCGGGGGAGGAACGTGTCATCCGAAGCCCTGCTGACCCAGATCACGACGAGCCCGGTCGTGGAGGCCAAGGGAATCAGGTGCTCGATGAGCTCCGCCGACGTGGCGTCCATCCAGTGTGCGTCCTCCAGGACGAGGGCGACCCGCCGCCGGTTGGCGAGAGCCTCAACGAGGCGGCGGACGCTCAGGAGGATCTGCGCACGCACGGAAGAGCCGTCCGTGAGGTCGCGCCGGATCCGCGATTCATCCTGCAACGCCAGCCCGGCGAGGGACGCCAAGTGCGGGACAGCGGCGGATGCTCCCGCGCCGAGCGCCTCGTTGGCGCGCGCGCGCAGCATGGCCAGGGCGCGATCCGGCGGATCACCATCCGCGATGCCCGCCCAGCGGCGCAGCATGCCGGTGACGGGGAAGTATCCCGTGCTCCTCCCGAGCGAGGTCGACCGGGCCATGAGCCACTGGGGCGGCTCATCCCCAGCCGACCGAAGCCGCAGCTCTGCGAGGAGGCGCGACTTCCCCGACCCCGCCTCGCCCGTCACGATCGCGACCCCACCCGGTCCGGGCGATTCGGCGTCGGCGCGCAGCACGAGCGCGAGCAGTCTGTCGAGCTCCGACTCCCGGCCGACGAGAGACGTACGCGTCGGCTCGGTGCGATCAGGGGGATCCTCCCGGATCCCCTGGAGCCGGTACACGGTGACCGGCGCGCCGCGCCCGCGCAGCTCCCGGTCCCCGAGAGCCGTCGCGTCGACCATCCGGCGAACAAGGCCGAAGGTGGACGCGGAGATGTCGATCGCGCCCGGCGCGGCGGCTGCCTGGAGCCGGGCTGCGGTGTTCACCGCGTCGCCGATCGCCGTGTAGGCGCGGCTCGGCCCGTCCCCCACGTGCCCGACGACGACCTCGCCGGTGTTGAGGCCGATGCGAGCCGCGATCCGCTCTCCGGTGCCGGGCACCGTGACCGGCACCAGCGCAAGCGCGCGAGCGATCGCCCAGGCTGCGCGAACGGCCCGCTCGGCGTGGTCCTCCATCGCAATGGGGGCCCCGAACAGCGCGAGTATGCCGTCGCCGAGGAAGGCGCTGACCGTCCCGCCGTGCCGTTCGATCTCGGGGAGCGTCCGATGCAGAAACGCCTGGATGACCTCGGACATGGAATCGGATCCGGCGCGCTCCGCCAACCCGGTGGACCCGACGATGTCGCAGAAGAGGACGGTGACGCGCCGGCGCTCGCCGTCTGCCATCCGCGTCGGGGGCGCCGCGTCGTCCGAGGCACCGGTCATCGCACCAGCGACCTACTGGGGCTCCTCCGCCAGGTCAGGGCGGAGCTTCCGCGCCTCGCGGAGGTAGACGTGCTGGACGGGCCGGTCGCGGGGGACGTTGCAGTGGAGCATCAGGCGGATGCACATCCCGAGGCTCCCGGGGACCGGGATCTCGCTCGCGCATAGCAGCGGGATCCTTGTCAGGCCGGCGTGGCGGGCGGCGAGCGCCGGGAACTCGGAGCTCAGGTCGGGGGTCATCGTGAAGATGATCGAGATGAGGTCGTCCGTGCGGAGCTCGTTGCGCTCGAGGACCTCGGTGAGGAGCTCGGCGGTGCTCTCCAGGATGGCCTCGGGGGTGTCCTCCTCGACCGAGGTGGCCCCCCGCACCGCGCGGACGACGGAGCCATTCACCGCTGCAGCCCCGCGATCTCGCCGAGGCGGCGCCACTCGGCGCGGCTGAGCGGGCGCCATCGTCCCGGGCCGAGGCGGGCGAGGCCGATGCCCGCATACCGCGAGCGGTGCAGGCGCATCACCCGGTGACCGACCGCCTCCCCCATCCTCCGGATCTGCCGGTTGCGCCCCTCCGTCAGCTCGATGAGCAGCCACGTGCCGCCCGGGGCCTTTCGGTCCATGACCTCCACCTTCGCCGGCTGGGTCATGCCGTCGTCCAGCTCGACCCCGTTGCGCAGCTGCCGGACCGTCGCCGCGGAGACCTGGCCGCGCATGAGCACCTCATACGTCTTCGGAGCCTTCGTGCTCGGGTGCATCAGGCGGGCGGCGAGCTCGCCGTCGTTGGTGATCACGAGGGCGCCCGTCGTGTCGATGTCGAGACGGCCGACGGGGTACAGGCGCACGTCGTCCGGCAGCTCGTCCAGGACGGTGGGCCGGCCCTGGGGGTCGTGGGCGGTGGAGACCACGCCACGGGCCTTGTTGAGCAGGTAGGCGCGCCGCGGCTCCGACCCGCGGACGGGCCGGCCGTCGACGGCGAGGGCGTCCCCGGGCCCCACGAGCTGCCCGACCGTGGCGGCCGCGCCGTTCACGCTCACGCGCCCCTCCGCGACCAGCGCCTCCGCGGCCCGGCGGCTCGCCACCCCCGCCATGGCGAGGGCGCGATGGACCCTCATGCGCTCATCCGCCATCCGGCACACCCGGGGCGTCCGGGGCGTCGCCGTCCGGACCGGGCCCGTCGTCGACCAGGTGGCCGGCCTGGACCAGTTGGAGCCTGACGCGCTCCGCCTCGGGGCCGCTGAGCTCGAAGCGCTCCAGCGGGGGGAGGTCCCCGGCCCGACGCAGGCCGAAGCGCTCCTGGAAGGCCCGCGTGGTGCGATAGCGCATCGCCCCGCCGTCGGGGGGGCGGCCCGCCTCCTCCAGCAGCCCGCGGTCGAGGAGGGAGGCCACCGTCGAGTCGACCGCGACGCCGCGCAGTCGGCTGATCTGCGGCCGGCTGACGGGCTCCAGGTAGGCGACCACCGCCAGCGTCTCGAGCGCCGCGGGCGAGACCCGGTCGTCGGGCGGGCGCTCACGCAGGCGGTCGACCACCCCCGCCAGGTCCGCACGGGTGCGCAGGGTGAAGCCGCCGGCGATCTCGGCCACCTCCAAGCCGGTGCCGGGGGAGTGCCGCGCGCCCAGCTCCGCCAGGGCCCGCTGGACCGCTCCCGGCGACTCCTCGGTGATCTCGCAGAGCGCCACCAGGGGCAGCGGCTCCGGCGACAGGAACAGCAGCGCCTCCACCTGGCGCGCCAGCTCGCCGACGCTCACAGTCGCGACCCGGTGATCGCGATGTCACCGAACGGCTCGGCCTGCGCGAGCGTGACCTCGCCGCGCCGCGCGAGCTCCAGGGCCGCCATCAGCGCGATCGCCTCCTCCAGCGGCTCCATGCCGTGGGTGAAGGCGTCGAAGCTCAGCGCCCGCGCCCGGCCGAGGGCCGTCTGCAGGCGCGCGAGGGCGGCGGGCATGCTCACCCGGCGGCTGGTGAGGTGCGTCAGCGACGGCGCCGGCGGCGCGATGAGCATCCGCGCCATCGCCTCCCCCAGCTGCGCCGGGTCCTCCTCCGGCGGCGGGGGCGGGGCGGCGCCCTCGAGCGGCACCCGCCGGTAGCGGGGCCCGGTGTGGTCGCGCGCCTGCTCCGCGAGCCACGCCGCCGCCCGCTGGAACGGCGCGTACGCGACGATCCGGGCGGCGAGCGCCTCGCGCGCCTCGAGGGTGTCGGGGTCGGGCTCCTCCTCCCCCGGCTCGCCCAGCATCCGGCGCGCCTTGAGCTCGGCCATCGCGGCCAGGAGCACGATGAGCTCCCCGGCGGTATCCGTGTCCCACCGCTCGCGGGCGCTCTCCCCGAGGGACGCGGTGACGACCTCCAGGAGCGGGAGCTCCAGCAGTTCCACCTCGTCTCGCAGGACGAGGGTGAGCAGCAGGTCGAACGGCCCCTCGAACAGGTCGAGGGCGATCGGCTGCTGGAGTGCGTCCGGCGCGGGCATCCCGGCGGCCAGCATAGCCGCGGCGCCCGCCGTCACGGTGCGGGCGACTGGCCTGCCGTGTCGTATCCGACCACCCGAAGGTATGGCGACGGCGCGGACGCGGTGCCGGATCCTTCCCGGTCATGGGCACGAATCAGACCGACCGCCCCCGCCCCTCGAGGTCCCCGTGCGCGATGGCCAGCCCGATCGCGCTCGTCGCCATGTTGCTGATCGGCATGGGCTGGGGGCTGGCGGGTCTGGCGATGGTGGACGAGCCGGACACGCTCGCGCTGAGGCCGGGGGGCACCGTCATGGCCCTCGCGATCGAGGTCGCGTTCTTCGTTCCCGCCGTCGCGCTCATCCTCTGGTTCGTCCACCGCGCCGGAGGGGGTGACGCCGTCGGTCCCAGGGCTCGGCGGGCATCGGTCGCCGCGCTCGCGGCCACGCTGCTGTTCATCGTCACGGGTCCGCTGATCCCGTCCGCCGACGACGCGCCCGTGGCCGCATGGGTCACCGGTTTCGCCGCCCTCGCCGCCCTGATCGGCGCACAGGCGCTGGGCGTCTGGGCGCGACGGCGCGCCCGCCGGGCGTCGGACCTGCGGACCCAGCGACTCGCGAGCATGAGCATCTGGACCGTCGTGACCTTCTGGCCGATCGGCGCCGCCGTCGGGCTCACGCTCTTCCTGATGGTCCTGTCGTCGGGCATCACCGAATGAGGCGCGGCCTCAGCGGAGTCCCATCGCCCCCTTGACCTCATCGAGGATGGGGGCGGCGAGCGCGCGGGCGCGCTCCGCCCCGTCGGCCAGGATGTCGTCGATCGCCGTGGGGTCGGCCATCAGCGCCTCGCGCCGCTCGCGGATGGGCCCGATGCGGGCCTTCACCCGCTCCGCCAGGTCGCGTTTGTCCTGCACGCAGCCCAGCTCGGCGGTGGTGCAACCCCGGAAGACCTCGTCGATCTCCTCCTGGGGCGCCCCGAAGGCCTTGTGCCACGCGAAGACGGTGCAGATGTCCGGCCGCCCCGGGATGTCGCGGCGGGTGCGCTGCGGGTCGGTGACCATCGACATCACCAGCTTCTGGATCTCGTCGTCGGTGTTCGCGAGGGTCACCGCGTTGCCGTAGCTCTTGCTCATCTTGCGGTTGTCCACGCCCAGCACCAGGGGGAACTCCGCCAGGATCGGCTGCGGCTCCGGGAACAGGTCGCCGTACAGGTGGTTCACCCGCCGCACCACCTCGCGCGCCAGCTCCAGATGCGGCAGCTGATCCTGCCCCACCGGGACGCGGGTGGCGCGGTACAGGATGATGTCGGCGGTCTGCAGGAGGGGGTAGCCGAGGAAGCCGAACGTGTCGATGGCCTCCCCCAGCTCCGCGATCTGCCCCTTGTACGTGGGGACGCGCTCCAGCCAGGACAGCGGCGTGACCATCCCGAGCAGCGTCGCCAGCTCGGCGTGCTCGTGGACGTC
Organism: Miltoncostaeaceae bacterium; assembly: GCA_036826475.1. GTDB lineage: Bacteria > Actinomycetota > Thermoleophilia > Miltoncostaeales > Miltoncostaeaceae > Miltoncostaea. The sequence goes on from DAISWG010000014.1 coordinate 49,023, forward strand.
GGACTGGCGGAACACGATGCTCCGCTCCGGATCGACGCCGACGGCCAGCCAGTCGGCCACCATCTCGCGGGTGTTGCGGCGGATCTCCTCGGGGTGCTCGTACCCGGTGGTCAGCGCGTGGAGGTCGACGACGCTGTAGATGCAGTCGTAGCCGTCCTGGAGCGCCACCCAGTTGCCCAGGGCGCCCAGCAGATGGCCCACGTGCAGCTGACCGGTGGGGCGCATCCCCGAGAAGACGCGCTCCCTCGTGGCGACGGCGGACATCGGCGGGATGCTACCGATGGGCCGATCCGTTCCGGGGGGCGGGCCGTACACTCGGACCGATGGCGACGATCGATCCCGCACCGCACGGACCACCGCCGCCACCGCCGCCCCATCCGCCGACGCCCGCGCCCGTGCCGCGGACCCCCGGCTTCGCGTGGCGGGTGCTGTCGCCGCCGGGCGCGGTGATCGCCGCCTTCGTCGGCGCGATGGCGGTCGCCGCGGTCCTCAGCGCCGCGCCGATGGGCGAGGACGCGCTCCTCACGATCCTCCAGTTCGTCGCCAGCTCGCTGATCCTGGTGTTCGGCCTGCTGATCTGGCGGGGGCTGCCGGCCCACGAGCGCCGGCTGGTCCTGGCCGTCAAGAAGCCGCCGCGCTCGGTCGTGCTGACGGGCATCGGCATCGGCCTGCTGATCGTGGTCGGCGCCGCGGCCCTGCTCGCCGTCGGGTCGGCGATCGACCCCCACGTGGAGCGGCAGGTGCAGGATCAGGAGGAGATCGGCACCGCCCCCTGGGAGCTCGTGCTGTGGGTGATCGCCCTGACCGCGCTCGCACCGCTGGGCGAGGAGCTCCTGTTCCGCGGCCTGATGCTGCGCGGCCTGGTGCGCCGGATGCAGTTCGCGCCGTCGGCGCTCATCAGCAGCGCGGTGTTCGCGTCGGCCCACTTCGACGCGTACGTGCTCTGGCCCCGGGCGATCGGGATACTGGCGACCGGACTGGTGCTCGCGTGGGTCTACCGGACCCGGGGGTACTGGGGCTCGGTGACCGCCCACGCCACTGTCAACGCGGTCGCCGCCGTCAGCCTGATCGCCTACTCAACCTCATGACCGACACCGACGGCTTCCGCGCCATCGACCTGTTCGCCGACCTGTCGGAGCAGGCGCTGGCGGCGGCGGTCGATGGCCTGGAGGCCGTGCACCTGGGCGCGGGAGACGAGTTCGACGTCGGCGCGAGCAAGGCCGTGTGCTGCGTCGTGGGCGTCGGGCGGCTGGCGCTCGCGGTCGTTGCGCCGGAGGAGCGCGAGCGCACCATCGGGCTGCTGGAGCAGGGCGACCTGCTGGTGCGGCCGATCGACCCGTGGGCGGCGTCCGGGCCCCAGGTGCGGTGCTTCGCCATCGAGGAGTCGTTCGTCCACCTGGTCGACCGCCCGCGGATGGAGCAGTGGATGCGCGACCCCGCGCTGGCCGCGAATCTGGTGCGCGTGCTGAGCGCGCAGATCGCCGACCGGGAGCTGGCGGTGGCGATCGCGCTGGAGCCGCGGGTGGAGCGCCGGCTGCTGCTGAAGCTGCGTCAGCTGGCGGAGCGCTGGGGCCGGGTGACCCCCGACGGCATCCGGCTGGACCTGCGCCTGACCCACCAGGAGCTGGCGAACATGGTCGGCGCGGTGCGCGAGTCGGTGACGATCGCGCTGGGTCGGCTCGCCGACAGCGGGGAGATCGAGGTCCGCAACCGGACCCTGATCATCCGCCCGCCGCAGGATCCCGGGGAGCCGGAGCCGCCCCGGCGCTGACGCGCGCGGCGGGCCGGGGACGCACGCCCGCCCCGTGGAACGCCGGACCGTTCGCCGGCTCCAGCTCGATGGCGGCCCGCGGGGTGCGCTGCGGCGGCCGGTGCGACGGCCACGGGGCGGCGACGGGCCGCCCGCCGGGGCGGTCGGCCAGCGCGGCGGGTTCCAGGAACAGGGAGTTGCGGCCGAGCGGGCGCAGCAAGGTCGTTGCGTGGAGCAGGCGCCGGCCGCGCACCCGCTCCACCTGCCGGACGCGCTGGGCCGCCAGCAGGGCGGAGGCCCCGGCGCCGAGCAGCGCGCCGGCCGCCGCCGCGCCCGTCCCCTCGACGTACGGCGCGGCGGCGACGGCGGCGACGGCGGCCAGCGCCGCCGCGGGCAGGGTCCGGGCCACCAGCACCCGGACGACGGTCACCGGGGCGCCCTCCAGCCGCCAGCGCCCCGCGACGGGCAGGGCCAACCGCGCCGCCCGCCGCGCCGCGCGGGCCCCCCCGGCCAGCCACAGGAGGATGAGCGACCCCGCGAGGCCCGCGGCCCCGGCGCGCAGCGCCTGCGGCGCCGGGTCCCCCACCGCGAGCACCCCCGCCACGCCGCACGCGGCGATCGACAGTCCGATGGTCCGGAGCTCGAACACCGCGGGCGCGAGGGGCGTCATGCCGCGGATATCGGCACGCGGCGGGGACGGCCGCATACCGCATCATGCGTGGTCCGGGCGACCCCCCGGGCGCGACGCGCGCCGCGCCAGCGAGACCGCGAACCAGCCGCGCGGGTCCTCGTGCCACTCGACGATCCGGAGCCCCGCCTCCCCGTACATCCCCGCCACCGAGTCGCGGGTGAACTTGCAGGAGATCTCGGTGCGCATCTCCTCCCCGTCGGCGAACTCGACCGTCATGTCCAGCGCGGCCAGGCGGACCACCTGGCGGCCGATCGCGCGCAGGCGCATCTCGATCCAGGGCGGCCCGGGGTCGTACCGGGCGACGTGGGCGAAGGCGTCCAGGTCGAAGTCTCCGTCCAGCTCGCGATTCATGACCCGCAGGAGGTTGAGGTTGAACTGCGCGGTCACGCCGGCGGCGTCGTCGTAGGCCGGCAGGATCCGGCCGGGGTCGCCGGCCAGGTCGGTGCCCACCAGCAGCACGTCGTCGTCATCCATCAGCGCCGCGACCGACCGCAGGAACGGCGCCCGCCCGGCGGGCTCCAGGTTGCCGATCGTCCCGCCCAGGAACGCGATGAGGCGGGCGCCCCCGGCGGCGCGGGGCGGTACGGCCGGAAGGTGGCGGCCGAAGTCCCCCGCCACGCCGTGCAGGTCGAGCCCCGGGTAGTCCTCCGCCAAGGCGGACGCGGCCGCCAGGATCGCCTCCGGGCAGACGTCGAACGGCACGTAGCGCTCCAGGGTCCCCGCCCCTCGCATCGCGTCCAGGAGCGCCCGCGTCTTGCGGGATGCCCCCGACCCCAGCTCCACCAGCTCGGCGACGCCGTGGCGGGCCACGAGCGCGGGCGCCACGCGCTCCAGGATCTCCAGCTCGGTGCGCCCCTGGTAGTACTCGGGCAGCCGGGTGATCTCCTCGAACAGGGCGGAGCCGCGCTCGTCGTAGAAGTGCACCGGCGGCATCCACTTGGCCCCGGCGCGGAGGCCGACCCGCGCGTCGGCGGCGAGGCCCTCCCCCGCGCCGAATCCGCGAGGATGGACGTCCAGCCGGTACGGACGCGGCAGCGCGGGCGTCAATCCGCCGGCCGATGCAGCACCTCTCTCCCCGGGCACTGCGACCGCGCTTCGCGCGGTAGGGCCGGCGGAAATGGCGCTCACGACAGGTCCCTCGCCAGCCGCAGCCCGCTGAAGATCTGGCGCCGCTCCGGCAGGTCCCAGTTGCGGAAGCTCGGGCGGGCGGCGACGGCCTGCGTGGCCCACGACCCGCCCCGCAGGACCCGGTACGCCGTCCCGAAGAACACCTCCGCGTACTCGCGGTACGGGAATGCGGAGAAGCCGGGGTAGCCGCCGAACGCCGACGACGTCCACTCCCAGACGTCGCCGAGCATCCCGCGCAGGCCCTGCGGGTTCGCGGGATGGGCGCCCACGGGCGCGCGGGCGAACCCGGTCTGGTCGAGGTTCCCCCACTCCCCGTCCGCCGGCGTCCCCCGCGCGGCGCACTCCCACTCCACCTCGCTGGGCAGGCGCGCGCCCGCCCACCGGGCGTGGGCGTCGGCCTCGTGGGCGCTCACGTGGCAGAGCGGCAGGCGGGGGTCGAGCGGGTCGACGCGGTCGAACGACCGCTCGAGCCAGCCGCCCGCGCCGTCGCCCTCCCAGTAGAGCGGCGCCTCCACGCCCCCGGCCCGGCGCCACGCCCAGCCGGCATCGGTCCACAGCTCCCGGCGCAGGTAGCCGCCGTCCTCCACGAAGGCCAGGTGGTCGCCGTTGGTGACCGGGTCGCGGGCCATCAGGAACGCCGGGACGGCGCGCGCGTGGCAGGGGCGCTCGCAGTCGTAGGCGAAGCCCGGCCCGTCGGCGCCCATGCAGAAGACGGTGGGGCCCACCTCCACCCAGCCGCCCGTCGCGCCAGCCGCGTCCCGCAGCCGGCGCCGGCCGTCCGGCACGTACGCGCCCGGCGGCAGCATCTGGAGCGCCTGCAGCACCGTCTCCGTGTGCTGCGCCTCGTGCTCCACCACCATCTCGAACGCGAACCCGCGGCGGGTGAGCGGATCGGCGTCGTCGCCCAGGTCGGCGGCCGCCAGCACCTCGAGGGACCGCTCGCGCACGTCCCGGAGGAAGCCGTGCGCCGCCTCCGGCGGCAGCAGCGGCGCGGTGCCCCGGTCGCGCCGCGGCGTCTCGGTGGCGTCGTAGAGCCGGTCGAGATCCGGGTGCAGGCCCGGCCGCCCGCCGACGCGCCGCACGAGCCACAGCTCCTCGTAGGCCGCGATGTGTCCCAGGTCCCAGACCGGAGGGCTCAGGAGCGCATCCGGCTGACCGACGAGGTGCTCCGGCGGCAGCGGGGCGAAGAGCCCGAGCGTCCTGCGGCGCACGTCGCCGAGACGGTCGGCGAGCGCCGTTGCCAGCGTCTCCACGACGTCCACCATCGCCGACGCGGCCGGCGCGGTGGGGTGACCCGTCTCACAGGGTGCGATCCGTCACAACGTGAGCACGCTCACAGGGGCCGGGTGATCCATCCGGCGCGTACGAACGTCCGTCGCGGAACCGCGGGCGGTGTCTCTCCGGACGGAGTCCGTTCTAGAATCCGCAACCCATGCCGGACGCGCCGCGACAAGGAGCCCCGAGCGGCGCACGGCGGCCGCGGACACCCGAGGAGCGCGCGAGGGCGCGCCGGCGCCGGCGCAACCGGCGCGTGGGGGTGCTGGCGCTGGTCGTCGTGCTGCTCGCGGTGGGCATCGGGACGGCGATCGCGTTCAGCCGGGACGACGACGGGGGCGCCCCCGGGTCGGTGCAGGTCGCCGGCGTCGACGTCGCGGGCAAGGACCGCGCCGAGATCGCCGAGACCGTCCGCGACCGCGCCAGGGAGCTGGCGAAGGAGCAGATCGTCGTGACCCGCACCGACCAGCCGGGGTTCCGCGTGGCGGCCACCCGGGCGGAGCTGGGGGCGCGGCCGCGCGTGAGGGCGGCCGTCGACGAGGCGCTGGAGCCCCGGAACCTCGGCGGGCGGATCCTGTCCGGGATCGGCATCGCCCCCACGCGCGACGTCGAGATCCACTGGACGTTCGACGCGCGCAAACTCGGGGGCCTGATCCGCCAGGTCACCGGGCGCACCAACGACCCGGCGCGCTCCGCGTCGCTCGAGGTGACCGACACCGACATCGTGCTGACGCCCGCCGAGGGCGGCTACGGCATCGACGCGCGCGAGCTGCGCCGGGAGATCTCCGACGGCGCGACGGAGGTGGCCGTCACGCCCGGGCCGCTCGTGCCGGCCGTGTCCGACGAGGCGGCCGCCGCCGCGCGCGAGCAGGCACTGGCCCTGATCGCGAAGCCGGTGCAGGTGACCTTCAAGAACAACGGCGTGCCGATCGAGACCTCGGTGCTGCGCCAGGCGCTCCGGTTCCGCGCGGACCCGCCGGCGCTCGAGGTGCGGCTCGATCCCGACGTGCTCTACGCGGACATCAAGGACGCGTTCTCCACCCGGGAGCAGCCGTACCGCGACGCCAGCTTCCAGGTGAACGGGTCCACCGTCCGCATCGTGTCGTCGCGCATCGGCCGCAGCCTCGACATGGACGCCATCGCCCAGGAGATCATCGACGCCCCCGGCACCCCCGTCCGCGCACGGTTCAAGGTGACCGAGCCCGAGACGACCACCGCGGAGCTGAAGCGGCTGCGCATCACCGAGGAGATCTCGGAGTTCACCACGCCGTACAACTGCTGCGAGCCGCGGGTCACCAACATCCAGCGCGCCGCGCAGATCCTGGACGGCACGATCATCCCGGCGGGCAACGCGTTCTCGCTCAACGACGCCCTGGGCCAGCGGACCATCGACCGCGGCTTCGTGCAAGCCCCCCAGATCGCCGCCGGCCAGCTCGAGGACGCGGTCGGGGGCGGGGTGTCCCAGGTGGCCACCACGCTGTACAACGCCGCCTTCTTCGGCGGGATGGACCTCATCGCGCACACCCCGCACCAGTTCTGGATCTCGCGCTACCCGAAGGGCCGTGAGGCGACGGTGTCGTGGGGCGGCCCCGAGCTCGTGTTCCGCAACGACTGGGACGCCGCGGTCCTGATCTCGGCCGCCGCCGGCTCGAACGGCATCACGATCCGCATGTTCTCGTCGAAGCTGGGCCGCGCGGTGGAGACCACCACCGGCGAGCCGACCGACGTGAAGGAGCCGGAGGTCAAGGAGACGGAGAACCCCGACCTGCCTCCCGGCACCCGCGAGGTGAAGCAGGAGCTCGGAGGCCCCGGCTTCTCGATCTCGTACACACGGACGGTCCTGGTGGACGGCGACGTGAAGCGCGACGAGACGTTCAACTGGACCTACGACCCGCAGGACGCATACATCGAGCTCGGGCCCGAGAAGGACACGTCCACCACCCGGCCGGACCGCGGGTCCACCACCACGGCACCGGGACGGACCACCACGGCACCGCCCTCGGCGCCGGAGACGCCCCCCGCCGGGACCGAGCCGGACCGGCCGACGCCGGCGCCCGGCGGCTCCGCCCCGCCCCCGCCGGGTTAGCCGGCGAAGAAGGCCGCGAGCTCGGCGGCGGTCTCCTCGGGCGCCTCCTCCGGCAGGAAGTGCCCGCACGGCAACGCCCGGCCGCGCAGGTCGTCCGCCGTGTCGCGCCAGGCGCCGAGCACGTCGTGGAGCCGCTCCATGGCGCCGTGCGCGCCCCACAGGACCAGGAGGGGGCAGGCCATCCGCGCCCCCGCGTCCGCGCGGTCGTGCTCCAGGTCGATCCCGGCCGCCGCCCGGTAGTCCTCGCAGGAGGCGTGGATCGCCGCAGGGTCGGAGAAGCAGCGGACGTACTCGGCGATCGCCGCCTCCTCCACCGGCCGCGCCCGTCCCGACCAGCGCCGCACCGTCTCGCGCAGGAACCACTCGGGATCGTGGCCGATCAGCGTCTCGGGGAGGCCGTCGGGCTGGATCAGGAAGAACCAGTGGTAGTAGGCCGTCGCGAAGGCCTGGTCGGTGCCGTCGAAGAGCGTGAGGGTGGGGACGATGTCGAGCACCGCCGCCCGCGCCACCGCGTCGGGGTGGTCGAGCGCCATCCGTCGCGTCACCCGCCCGCCGCGGTCGTGGCCCGCCACGCCGAAGCGCGGGAAGCCGAGGGCGCGCATCGCCGCGACCATGTCCGCCGCCATCGCCCGCTTCGCGTATCCCGCGTGGTCGGCGCCCCCGGGGGGCCGGCCGCTGTCGCCGTAGCCGCGCAGGTCCGCGCACACCACGGTGAACCGCTCCGCGAGGACCGGCGCCACCAGATGCCAGCACGCCCGCGTCTGCGGGTAGCCGTGCAGCAGCAGCAACGGAGGGCCGCTGCCGCCGACCCACGCGGCGACGGTCAGGTCGTCGACGTCGATGCGCCGGTCGTCGAAGCCGGGCGGGAACACCGCCGGATCCTGCCATCCCGCGACCACCGATTTCGTGACCGCGGCGTGCGGCCGTACGATCGACGGCGCATGGCGACCGAGCCGGCATACCTCGCCGCCCCGCCGCCGCTGACCGGGCGGGCGGCGGCGCTCGACGACCTGGTGGCGCTCGCAGCCGGCCGCCCCGGGGTGGTGGTGCTCGCCGGCCCGCCGGGAATAGGGCGCTCGCGACTGGCGCGCGAGGCCGCCGTGCGGCTCGCGATGGACGGCACGGCGCTCGTCGACGCGGAGGCGCCGGGAGTGGCGGCGGAGGTGCTGGCGGACGCGCTCGCGGAGGCCGGGCACGGGCGCGACCCCGCCCGCGCCGCGCGCCTGCGCCCCATCGTGAACCTGCTCGGTGAGCGCGGCGACGAGCCGGGCCTCGCGGCGGGCCTGGCCCGGCGCCTCGCCGGCTCGCGCGGCCTCGTGCTGATGACCGGGCGCGAGATGCACGGCGACGTCGCCACCATGGTGCTGCCGCCGCTCGCGGAGGAGGACGCGCTCGCCCTGGTGCGGGCGGCAGCGCCAGGGCTCCCCGCCGCCGCGGCGGCCCAGGTGGCCGCGCTGGGCGACGGGGTCCCGGGCCGGCTCGTCGCCCTGGCGCACGCCGCCCGCGACTGGCCCGGCGGCGACGCGCCGCTGCCCGTGCCGGCGCCGCTGCGGGCCGAGGCCGAGGGCGCGCTCGCCCCCCTCGACGGCTGGCCCGCGGACCTCGCGCGGTGGGCGGCGCTGCTGAGCGAGCCCTTCTCGGTGGGCCTGCTGGCCCGCACGACGCTGGAGACGCCCGCCCGCATCGCCGCTGGCCTCGACGCGCTGACCGCCGCCGGGGTGCTCGGCGAGGTGCCCGGACCGCCGGAGGTGCGATGGCGGTTCCGCGACCGGGTGCTCCGCGCCGTCGCGGCGGGGGCGATGGACGGCGCCGAGCGGCGCCGGCGCCACGCGGCCGCGCTGGTGTCGGGCCGGGCGGCGGGCGACCCGCCGGGCGAGCTCGCCCGGCACGCCGTGGGCGCCGCCGACGCCGCGGCGGTGGTGGAGTGGGCGGTGCGCGCCGCCGCGGCCGCCCACGACGCGGGCGACCTGGACGGGGCCCTGGCCCAGTCCGACCGCGCGCTGGCCTGGTGGAACCCCGCGCTGGGCGAGTCGGCGCGCATGGCGGCCCTGCACGAGCGGGGCATGGCGCAGCTCGACCGCGCGGTGTGGCTCGAGGCCGCCGAGGCGCTGGAGGAGGCCGCCCGCGGACGCCGCGAGCTGGGCGAGCGCGACGCCGCCCTCGGAAGCATCTCCGCGGCGTCCAGCGCCCGCTGGATCCTCGGACAGCACGACCTGGCGCTCCGGTCCATCCAGGACCACCTGACGCGCAGCCGCGACCCGGCCGCCCCGCCGTCGGCCGCCCGCGCGGAGGCGTTGACCCACGCGGCCGGGATGGCCGCGATGACGTCCCGCTTCTCCGATGCGCTGGCCCACGCCGGCGAGGCCCGCACCGAGGCGACCGCAGCGGGGGCCGACGACACATCCACGCGGGCGCTCATCTTCATGGGGATGGCCGAGAGCGGACGCGGGGGGCCGGGCGGGCTGCTGCACCTGGCGCGGGCGCGCCGGGAGGGCGGGCGCGCCGCCGGCGCCTTCGCCCGCAACGCGACGCTCGCGATGATCCACGAGAGCCATGTGCTCCTGGCCGTGGGCCGCCCCGCCGACGCCGCCGCCTGCGCCCGGGACGGCATCGCCCGCGCCCGCGAGCTGGGGTTGCGCGAGCACGAGCTCGTGCTGACGGGGAACCTGGGCGAGGCGCTCGCCGCCTCCGGCGCGCTGCCCGAGGCGCGGCGCGAGCTGGAGGCCGCCGTCGCGGGATGGGCGGAGCTGGAGGGCGGCGTCAACACCCCGGCGGAGCCGGGGATGGCCTGGCTGCTGCTGGCGGAGGGGCGGATCGAGGACGCCCTGTCGCGCCACCGAGCGCTGTCGTCCCGCGAGGGCCCGGTGCTGTTCGAGCAGGTCGCCCCGGTCGCGACCGGACACGCCCTGGCGGCCCTCGCCGGGGGCGGCCGCGAGGAGGCGGCGCTGGCGGTGTCCCGCGCCCTCGAGGCGTGGCGCCGCACCGACGACCGGCTCACGTCCATCCCCCTGCTCGCGGTAGCCGCCGAGGCGCTCACCGGCGACGAAGCGGCCCGATGCGTGACCGCGCTCGAGGAGATGGACGCGGCGGGCATCGCCCTGGCCGGACCGTCGGCGGCCTACGCCCGCGGCGTGCTGGCGCGCGGCGGCCGCGGCGCCGCCCGCGACCTGCGCGCCGCCGCCGACGGCTTCGACGCCCTCGGGCTCAGGTGGTGGGCGGCGCGGTCGCGGTTCGCCGCCGGCCTGGCCGACGGCCGCTCCGATCCGGCCGCCGAGGACCTGCTGGCCGCCCGCCGGGCGTTCCGCACGATGGGCGCCGACGGCTGGCGGCGCCGCGCCGAGGCCCGCCTGCGGGCCATCGGCCGTCGCATCCCAACCCGCTCGCGTCCGCCCACCACCCCGGGCGCCGGGCTGTCCGCCCGCGAGCTCGAGGTGCTCGCGGAGCTGGCGCTGGGGCTGCGCAACAAGGACATCGGGGAGCGTCTGTTCATCAGCGAGCGCACGGTCGCGCGCCACCTGGTCCAGATCAACGCGAAGCTGGGCGTGACCAACCGGACGGCCGCCGTCCGCGTGGCCCAGGAGATGGGCCTCCTCGCCCCCAGGGAGCTCGGCACAACGCCGTAAGCCACGGCCGGCCCGGCGTCGCGCATGGATGGTCAATTCTGACCATGAAGCGCCCCAGGAGCGGCGGATAGCGTGCCGCCGTCCGTTGTGCCCGGACCCGAGGTGAGACCAGGTGGCAACCATGACCGAGCCGATGCCGGGAACGTTCGGCGGCATCACCGCCGATGAGTCTCCGCTCAACGGAGCCGAGCGGGCCGCGCTGCGCAGCTTCCGCCGTGCGGCCCTGACGTCGCGCGGCTACCGCGCCCACCTGGAGCGGACCGGCGTGGACCACCGGCTTGTCACGCGGATCTCGCAGGTGCCGTACACGGACAAGCGGATCGTCTTCGACGGCGGGATCGAGACGTGGCTCGAAGGCGGCCGGGTGGCCGACGCGGCCGAGCTGCTCACCTCCAGCGGCGCCACCGGCTTCTTCTCGGTGGGGGTGACCTCGCGGGCCGAGCGGCGCGCCCAGGAGCGCACGCTGGACCTGATCATCCGCTCGCTGGGCGGCGGCGAGGACAGCTCGACGCTGGTTCTGAACTGCCTGCCGATGGGCATCGGGGTGCCGACGCGTCTGGCGACGGTGGCGACCCCCTCGGTGCACCTCGAGATGGCCGTGGAGCTGCTGGCCCGCGCCGGCGACGGCTTCGACCGCGTGGTGGTCGCCGCCGAGCCCCTGTTCCTGAAGGAGTTGGGCGAGACGGCGCTGCGCCGGCAGGGCCCGGACTTCGCCCGCCGGGTCGTCGCCTGCTTCATCGGCGGCGAGTGGATCGCCGAGAGCTTCCGCCGGTACGTGTCCGACCTCTTCGGCTTCCGCGACGACCAGGACGGCCGGCCCGGCCTGATGGTGTCGATGGGCGCCGCCGAGGTGGGCCTGCACGTGCTCCACGAGACGCCGGAGCTGCGCCGTGCCCGCAGGGAGCTCGACTCCGCCGACCTGCGGCGGGCCCTGTTCGACCGCGACCCGGGGTACTCCCCCACCCTCCTCGCATGGGACGCGAACCGCTACTTCGTCGAGCGCCGCCGGCACGACGACGGCACCGGCAGCCTCGTGGTGACCGCGCTCACGCGGCGGCTGCTGCCCCTGGTGCGGTACGACCTCGACGACGAGGCCGACATCATCGCGCCCGACCGCGCCAACCGCCTCCTGGCCGACGCCGGCTGCGACGTCCGTCTGGACCGCCCCGCCATCGCCCTCTGGGGGCGCCGCGGCGGGACCGTCTCCGGACCGGACTGGAGCCTGCGCCCCGAGATCATGAAGGAGGGCCTGTTCGCCACCGCCGCGCACGCGGGCGCGCTGACCGGCCGCTTCCGCATCGCCGCGGAGGACGGGCTCCCGGCCCTGCACGTGCAGCTGCGCGACGGGGTGGTGGCCACCCCGGGGATGCAGAACGCGCTGGCCCTGATGACGCGGGTCGTCTCCGGCGCCACCGACGCCCGTGTGGCGATCCACGGCTACCGCGAGTATCCGTACCACGAGGCCGGGGACTTCCAGCACAAGCCGGCCTACGTCGCGAGGGCGGGGTCGTCGTGACCACCACCGCGCCCCGGATGGGCGTGCCGCAGACGCCCCTCGCCGACATCGAGATCACCATCTCCGACCGGCCGGAGGACGTGGACGAGGCCCTGCGGGTCGTCCACGACGGGTTCGTGGAGGCGGGCTTCATGACGCCGCGCCCCTCCGGGCGGCGCATGCACCTCTCGTACCTCAACCCCGGCACCACGTTCTTCGTCGCCCGCATGGACGGCACGCCCGTCGGGGCGAGCGCCCTCGTCGCGGACGGGCCGTTCGGGCTCCCGTCGGACCGCGCGTTCGCGGAGGAGAACGACGCCCTCCGGAACGCCGGCGCCGGGGTCGTGCACGAGTCCGGCTCGCTGTCGGTGCTGCGGACGCACCGGCGGCACACCCGCCGCATCCTGACCCGCCTGATCGCGGCGATGTCCCGCGTGGTCCACGACGACTACCCGACGGCCCCCATCCCGATCGCCGTCGCGCCCGAGAACCTCCGCTTCTACCAGGCGCTCGTCGACGCCGAGCTCGTGGGTGAGAGCCGCCTGCTCTACGGCGCGCCCGCGATCCTCATGTGCACGAGCGGCCTGCGGATCAGCAGCCACGTGTCGGCGCGGCGGACGCCGATCGCACGGACCATGGACATGCTGTTCAACGACGTCCACCCCGACTGGCTGGCCGACCGGAGGACCGGGGAGCCGCTGCCGGGGGACTGGCTCGCGCCCCTCGTCCGCGAATCGGAGGCCGCGGCGCGGCTGCTCCACCAGGCAGGGGTGCTCGAGGCGCTGATCGGCCGGCGCGAGCCGGCGCCCCGGGCCCGCAGGTCCGGTGTGCTGGCCGCCTGAGCGCACCGCCCGCGCGGCCGCCGGGTCGCGCATTTCTCAATAGCGCATCCGGCCCTGCCGATAGCACCAGCGTGATCGCGACCCTCGTGACACGCGCCCCGCGCCCGGTCGGTGACCGGACGATCATCTGCGTGTTCGCCCTCGCGGCCGGACTGCTCGGGGCATTCCTCCCCTTCGCCGCGACCGGGACGGTCGGTCCGTCGATCTCCGCCGCGGTCGGCGTCGGCCTCACCAGCGCCCTCGCGGCGGTCGGCCTGCTCGTCACCATGGGCGCCGTCCAGCGCACGCGCGGCGTGGAGGCCCGGGTCTGGGGCCTGTTCGCCAAGGGCCTCGCGAGCTGGACGCTCGGCTGCATCCCCTACTTCGCCTTCCTGCTGACCGGCGGCGACGTGTCCAACCCGCAGGCGTGGTCGCAGATCGGCTTCCTCGCCGCCTACGGCTTCTGGTACCGGGCCCTCTGGCTCATGCGCCAGCCGGCCCTCGACGAGTCGCGCCGCCAGCGCCTCGAGGGCGTCGCCATCGAGCTGTCAGTCCTGGCGATGCTCTTCGTGGTGGTGATCGGTGCGCTCTGGCAGCCCGAGATGCCCGCGCTCCAGAACATCGCCCTGCTGGTGCCGGTCGCGCTCGACCTGCTCCTGCTCGCCGCCCTCTACAACGCCGTCCGCCGCTCCTCGGTGAGCCACCGCACGGCGTTCGTGTGGTTCGCATACGCGTTCATCGCGCTCGCGGTGACGGACGGCCTGGTCACCTACCTCGTGACGCGGGGCGCGGGCGTCGGGCTGGCCGGGCTCGGGATGTTCGGCTACATGGTCGCGATGGCCCTGATGGCGTTCGCCGCGCGCCGGCCCATCCGCGTGACCGAGGCCCGGGCGATACTGGGCCCGTCCAAGGCGATCCTCGCCGCCCTCGGCCTGGCCCTGTGCGGCCCGGCGAGCGTGATGGTCCCGTGGGCCGTCCTGCCCTTCCTGTGGACGATCGCGGCCTTCCTGGTGTGGCGGCTCGGCGCCCAGGTCCGCATCCACGGGCAGTCCGACCCCGCCCCGCTCTCAGGCTTCCGGGAGGCCCGCGCGTTCGCCCGCCACGTCGGCGGTGTGGTGCAGGCCGCGTCGTCCACGCGGCCCGCCCTGCTCATCGCGGTGGACCTCGACGGCTTCGGCCGCTGGAACGCCCAGCACGGCTACGGCGCCGGCGACGCCCTGCTCTCGGACCTGGCCGCGCGCCTGGAGGGCTCCAGCCTGACGGGCGGCGTGTGGAGCCGCCTGGGCGCCGACCGCTTCGCGTGGGTCGGGATGGGCCACGACGGCATGAACGGCCGCCTGATGGCCGAGACCGTCCACGACATCGCCGCCGACAACACCGGCGGCCTGACCGCCCGCGCCGCCTTCGTGGTGCTGCCGGACGACGCCGCGACCGCCGCGAATGCGATCGCCGCGAGCGAGGAGGCCCTCGCCGCCGCCCACACCGGCGACCGCCGCGTGGTCGCGTTCGACCGCGGCCGCCTGGACGGGCTGGAGTACGCCACCGGCTACACCGCGTCGCTCGCCGAGCGCCGCAAGGCGATCCTCGAGGTGCTCCACGAGCCCGGGACCATCGCCACGGTGTTCCAGCCGATCGTGTCCCTCGCCGACGGCGAGACGATGGGCTTCGAGTCGCTCTCGCGGTTCCGCGCCGAGCCCGAGCGCCCCCCGGACAAGTGGATCGCCGAGGCGCACGCCGTGGGCCTGGGCCTGGAGATCGAGGTCGAGTGCGTCCGCCGCGCCCTGGGCCTGCGCGACCGCATCCCCGGCACCGCCTACCTGTCGGTGAACATGAGCCCCGACGCCATCCTCACCACCGAGATGGAGGCGGCGCTCGGCGAGGGACGCCTCGACGGCCTGGTCATCGAGATCACCGAGCACGACGCCGTCGGCGACTACGCCCGCCTGGCCGCCCGCCTCGCGGACTACCGCGGCCGCGGCGCCCGGGTGGCGATCGACGACGCCGGCGCCGGCCACGCCTCGATGCGGCACGTGACCCAGCTCTCCCCCGACTACATCAAGATCGACCGCTCGCTGATCCACGACATCCACGTGGACCACGCAAAGCGGGCGCTGGTGCGGTCGATGGTGAGCCTGGAGGAGGACCTCGGCGCCAAGGTCGTGGCCGAGGGCGTGGAGCGCAGCGAGGAGCTGCGCACCCTTCGCGAGCTGGGCGTCCCGCTCGCCCAGGGCTACCTGCTGGCCCGGCCGCACCGCGACCCGGCCCCGGCCCCGTGGACGGCGGCCATGCTCGAGATGGCCGAGCCGGGGGCGATCGAGAGCTGACGCCCCGCGGGAACCGGCCTGAGCGCTGGAGTTCCCGCGGAACATGCCGATGAGGGGGGTGGGGCTCCCCCCGCCCCGCCTGTCATCCGAGCGTCAGGAACGACGTGATCTCCTTCTTCTCCCGCCCCCTGCGACTCGTCGCCCTGGTCGCGGTGATCGGCATCGCCGGCGCCGCGTACTGGGTGTGGCACGGCGCCCACACGAGCACCGCCGTGAGCCAGGACAGCGTCCTGGCCGAGTACCGGGCCAAGAACGTCAGCGACGCCCCGCCCGCCCCCGGCGTGCCCGCCTCCGGCGTCTACCGCTTCCGTGCCACCGGCAAGGAGTCGGCCGGCAGCGGCGTGCTCTCCGCCTCGCGCGACCTCCCTGCCGAGGCCGTGTACATCATCACCCCGAAGACCGGCGGCTACCACGAGGACCTCCGGCTCTCGCAGGAGCACGTCGAGGAGGCCGACTTCGCCGTGGGCGCGAAGGGCGTGAACGCCACGTGGCGGCGCACCAAGGTCACCTTCGTGGGCATCGGGACCGACGACCGCGACGCGGTCGAGCCCCCGTCGTTCGACCACCCGACCGAGCTCGCCGTCGGCAAGCGCTGGAAGGGCGCCTACCGCCTGGGCGACCTGGCGGTGTCGTACACCGGCACGATCACCGGCCGCGAGACCGCCGAGCTGGACGGCAGGCGGATCCCGGTGTTCGTGATCCGCACCGACAGCACGTTCAAGGGGTCCACCCCCGGCACCCGCACCGACACCCTGCGCTGGTCGCCGGAGCTGTCGATGCCGGTGGCGTGGTCGATCCAGCAGAAGACCGGCGGCGACGCGGAGTTCGCGATCGACGCCGACCTGACGCTGGTGAGCGGCATCCCCCAGCGCTGACCCGCGCGCCCGGGCCGGCCCGGCGGCCGGCCCGGGGGCGGGGTGGGCCCTACCGCCGCCGCGCCGTCGCGACGACCTTCACGCCGAGGGAGCCGGCGGGCTTGAGGCCCGCGTCCCCGCCGTAGGCGACCCGGATCCGCCAGTTGCCGAGGGTGGTGAGCCGGCGGGTGAAGCCGAACCGGCCCTTGTTGTTGGTCTTCACCGTGCCGATGCGGATGTAGCCGCGGCGGGCGGCGAACCGCTGGATCTCGAGACGGGCGTTGCGGATGGCCGGCTGCGTGCGGCCCGTGCACACGAGCTTCTGACCGCGGAACACGCCGACGAAGCCCTTCCTCCCGGCGGCGATGTCCTTCGCCCCCACCTCGCACGACCAGAAGAAGCGCGGGGTGGCGCGGTTGTCGGGCGCCGGCGGCGGCGGCGCGGGGCGGACGTAGGCCGCGGTGTTCTGGAGGGTCCGGAACGCGTCGATGCGCCCGGCGCCGAAGACGGGGTCCTTGCCGGGGGCGCCGAGGTCCACGGCGCTCCGCTCGAGGAGCCCCTGCACCTCGTCCGCCGTCAGGTCGGGCTTGAGCTGCAGCATCAGGGCCACGAGGCCGGAGACGATCGGCGTGGCCATCGACGTGCCGGAGAGGTTCTTGAAGCCGACGCCGTGGGTCGGGGCGATCGCGGCGGGGGCGTTCACCGGGATCCGCGAATCCCAGGTCGACAGGATCCCGTGGCCGGGGGCGGAGACGTCGACGAAGTCGCCGTTGGTGCTGAACGGGGCGATGTTGTCGTCCGGCTGGGTGGCGCCGACGCCGATGACCCCGGGGAACGACGCCGGGTAGTTCTGCACGCCGGGGTTGTTGAGCTGGCCGTTGCCCGCGGACGCGACGATGACCTTGCCCCTGCTCAGGGCGTAGGCGACGGCGTCGCGCATCGCCGGGTGCATGCGGTCCGTGCCGAGGGACATGCTGATGATCCGCACGTCGGTCCGGTTCGCGATGTCGGTGATCGCCTCGCTGACGTCGCTGACGAACTTGGCGTCGGTGGTCTGGGGCGTGCCGGGGGCGCCGCCGCGAAGACCCGTCTTGTACGGGATCACGACGCAGTCGAAGCAGGCCCCGGGGACGCCGTTGGCGTTGTCGCTGACCGCGGCGACCAGGCCCGCGACGTGCGATCCGTGGAGGGTCTGCGACTGGATGTCGAGGTCGTTCGCCCGCACGGAGGTGGTGCGGTAGCCGGTGGTGCCCGAGTCGAAGTTCTTGCCGGTCAGGAGCTTCGGCTTGAGCTCGATGTGCTCCGTGTCGAACTCCGAGTCGATGATCGCGACCCGCTGGCCCTCGCCGCGGGCGATGTCCCAGGCGGCCGGGAAGTTCGTGATCGTCCAGTGCCAGTTCCACGAGGCGGTGAGCTGGCCCGCGGTCACGGTGCCCTGGTTGGTGAAGATCGTGTCGCTCGGCGTCAGGTCCAGGGACATCTGCTCGCCGGGAAGCACCACGTCGGTGCGCCAGACGGCGGGATCGCCCGCGAGCGACGCAGCGGCATCCGCGGCGGGACCGTGCGCCGTATAGGACGCCCAGCCGATGTCGGGGATCGTCGTGCGCAGGGTCAGGCCGTTCCGCGCCGCGACGTCCTTCGCGGCCGAGGCCGAGAACGGCTGGAGCTGGGCCATCACGACGGTCGGGGCGCCGGCGGCCGCGGCGTCCCCCGGCGCGGCGGCGCCCACCGCGGCGGGGGCGGCGGCGAGCGCCGCGGCCGCGGCCAGGGCGACGGGCAGACGGAGGCGGAAGGGTCGACGGTGCATGCGTGAAGTCCTTTTCGGAGGTCCGGCGCCGCGATCGTCGGCCCCGCCCCCGGGACCTGTCCATACGCCGTTCGGCGTACCGCCCGTCGCCGGCGCCGGCGAACTGACCGACCGATCGGCCGGATGGTCGAGGGCTCCCGGGGGCGACCCCCTCGTTCATCCGGGACCGCCCCCCACGTCCGTCCGGGGGGGGGCCGCCGCGCCCCCGGTGGCGATGTTCATTCGAACGAACCTCGACGTTCATTCGAGCCTGGGCGCCGGACGGGACGCGTCGGAGCCTCGTCCCACCCCTTGATGGAGGGCGTCCGGAGCAGGTTGCGTCCGGCGCCGGCCGGAGGCGTTCACCCGGCCGCCGCCCGCGCGCGATCGGGACCCGGTGATCTCGATCGGCACCCGTCGCGACCGCCCCGGGCGGGGGCCGCTGGGGGGCCTCGACTCCCCCGTCGATGACGGGTGTCCACGGTCGCGTCCATCCGAACGGGCCCCGGCGTTCATTTGAACGCGACCCCGAGGTTCATTCGATCCAGGGGACCCGGGGGCTCAGGCCTCCCCGGCCATGGCGGCGGCGGCCCGGGCGGCGGCGCCGGCGCGGGTGCGGACCCCCAGGCGGTCGAAGACGTGCTCCAGGTGCTTCTGGACGGTCCGGGGGCTGATGCCCAGCCGGGCGGCGATCTCGGCGTTGGTGCCGCCCCGGGCGGCCAGGGCGAGCACCTCCGCCTGCCGGGCGCTCAGCCCCATGGCGGCCAGCGCGGCCAGGGCGCGGCCGTCGTCGCGGCGGCGCTCCTCGAACAGCAGGACGTCATGCCCTTCCGGCGTGGCGGCGGCCAGCAGCCGTCCCGCCAGCGCCCCGTCCGGCCCGTCCGCGGCGAAGGGGCCGACGGGGGCGGGTCCGGGGGTGCGGGCCCGCGACAGCCACAGCGCCAGCGGCTCCGGCAGCGCCGCGGGGCGCGTGGGCCGCGGCAGGTACGCCCGCATCAGCGCCCCCGCACGCGCGCTCGCGGCCACCACCCGGTCGCCGCCCCCGGGCGACAGGGCCACCGCCGCCTGACGGCGGTCCGCGAGCACCATCTCGAGCATCCCCGCCGCCGCGTCCCCCGCCTCCCGGTCGGCGGCGTCGCGCCGCTGCTGCGCCAGGTGCGGCCGCAGCAGCTCCAGGACCCGCCGGTCGCGCTCGCCGAAGTCCCGGCGGTCCCGGTTGAGGGCGATCCCCACCACGGTCCCGGGGGCGGAGGGCAGCGTCACGGCCATCTGGAACTCGACGCCCATCGGGCCGTACACCGCCCGGTACAGCTCGGACGCCTGGAACCGGCGCCGCGGCACCAGATCCGAGATCTTCATCGGCGTGGGGTCGCCCGTCCGCAGGTAGTGGGCGATCAGCGGATGCTCGGGCGCGAGGCGCAGGAACGCGCGCTCACGCTCCGCCGTCCACGCGTCCGGCGGGTCGAGCACCAGCACCGGCATCCCGTCCGGCGAGAGGTCGTTGTACGACGTCATCGACGACGCGATCAGCTGCGGCAACCCCTCCACCACGTGGCGGCGGAACGCCTCGGAGCTGCGCAGCCCGCCGCCGGCCCGCACGAAGTCGAGCGCGGCGGCGACGTCGGATCGGGAGAGCGTGGACGCCGTCACCGGCCGAACCTATGGGCCCCGCCCGAGACGGGGCAACCGCCGGAAGTCCAGCCCGCGCGGCCCCTACGTCGAGGGGGGTTGCCGCACCACCGGGGAGCGGGCCGCGGCCGCCTCGTCCAGGCGCCGCACCGGGGTGCTGTAGGGCGCGTTGCGGGCCACCTCCGGGTCGTCGGCCGCCTCGCGCAGGATCTCGCCGATCGCGTCGGCGAACGCCTCGAGCGTCTCCCGCGTCTCCGTCTCCGTGGGCTCCACGAGCAGCGCCTCCTCGACGAGCAGCGGGAAGTACACCGTCGGCGGGTGGTAGCCGAAGTCGAGCAGGCGCTTCGCCAGGTCGGTGGTGCGGATCCCCAGATCGCGCTTCATCGGCGCGCCCGACAGCACGAACTCGTGCATGCAGCGCTCCCCGTACGCGAGGGGCAGGTGCTCGCCGATCCCCTCCCGCCGCAGCAGCGCCAGCAGGTAGTTGGCGTTCAGCACCGCGATCTCGGAGGCCTCCCTCAGCCCCTCCGCCCCCAGGGAGCAGATGTACGCGTACGCGCGCACGAACACCCCGAAGTTGCCCTGGAAGCCGCGGAGGCGGCCGATCGACCGCGGCCCGTCGAACGACAGGTCGAAGCGGGCGGCGCCACCCTCCTCCTCCGGCTCGTGGCGGACGATCCGGGGCAGCATGAGGTACGGGGCGATGCGGTCGGACACCGCGATGGGGCCCGAGCCGGGGCCGCCGCCGCCGTGCGGCTGCGTGAACGACTTGTGCAGGTTGAAATGCACGATGTCGAAGCCCATGTCGCCGGGGCGGCTGATGCCCATGACGGCGTTCAGGTTGGCGCCGTCGTAGTAGAGCGTCGCGCCGGCGTCGTGGACGATGCGCGCGATCTCCTCGATGTTCGGATCGAAGAGCCCCAGGGTGTTCGGGTTGGTGAGCATGAGGCAGGCGACGCGGTCGTCGGCCTTGCGCCGCAGGTCCTCCACATCCACGCCCCCGTCGGGCGCGGTGCCCACCTTCACCACCTCGTAGCCGGCCATCGTCACCGTCGCCGGGTTGGTCCCGTGGGCGGTGTCGGGGGTGAGCACCAGCGTGCGCTCGTCGCCGCGATCCTCGTGGTACGCGCGGCTCAGCAGCACGCCGGCAAGCTCGCCGTGCGAGCCGGCGCTCGGCTGCAGCGACACGTGCGGCAGCCCCGAGACCTCCGCCAGCGCGCGCTCCAGCAGCCACATCAGCTCCAGCGCCCCCTGCGCCCGGGCGGGGGTCTGCAGGGGATGGAGCCGCGCGTTGCCCGGCAGCGCCGCCACCCGCTCGTGCAGCTTCGGGTTGTGCTTCATCGTGCAGGACCCCAGCGGGTAGAAGCCGGAGTCGAGGTCGAAGTTGCGCTTCGAGAGGCCGTTGTAGTGGCGCACGATCTCCGGCTCGCTCACCTCGGGGAGCGCCGGTCCCTCGGCGCGGCGCAGCCGGGCGGGCAGCAGATCGTCGAGCGGCCGTTCCGGCACGTCGAGCGCCGGCGGCGTGAACGCCCGGCGGCCGGGCCGGGAGCGTTCGTAGACGGTGGTGGCGCGGTCGCGCTGCTGCGGGGTCTGGACGGCGATGCTCATGCCCGGGCCTCCGCCAGCTCGCGGCTCTCGGCCGCCACGGCGCGCCCCAGCACGTCGGCCAGGCGGTCGATGTCCGCCCGCGAGCGTCGCTCGGTGATCGCCACCAGCAGCCCGTCCTCGTGCTCCGGATAGTCCCCGCCGAGCGCGTGGCCCGGGTTCACCCCCTCGTCCTGGCAGCGGGCGATCACGCGCTCCACCGGGGCGTCCAGCGCCACCGCGAACTCGCGCACCACCGGCTGGTCGTGCAGGGCGCGCACGCCCGGAAGCGCGGTGAGCGCGCGGCGGGCGTAGTCGGTGCGCTGCAGCATCAGCTCGGCGAGCTCGACGATCCCGCGGCGGCCGAGCCACGACAGGTAGATGACGCCCGCCAGGGCGTTCAGCACCTGCGCGGTGCAGATGTTGCTCGTCGCCTTCTCCCGGCGGATGTGCTGCTCGCGGGTCTGGAGGGTCAGGACGAACCCGCGCCGCCCGTCGACGTCGGTCGTCTCGCCCGCGATGCGGCCCGGCATGCGGCGGATGTGCTCCTGCGACGCGGCGAAGAAGCCGAACGAGGGGCCGCCGTAGTCGAGGCGGTTGCCCAGCGACTGGCCCTCCCCCACCGCCACGTCCACGCCCAGCTCGCCGGGCGTGCGCAGCAGCGCCATCGGCAGCGGGTCGCAGGACACCACCACCAGGGCGTCGTGCGCCTTCGCGGCGGCCACCAGCGGCTCCAGGTCCTCGACGGCGCCCAGGAAGTTGGGCTGCTGGAGGATCACCGCGCCCGTCTCCGGGCCGACCAGGCCGGCGAGCGCATCCACGTCGGTGACCCCGTCGCGCAGCGGCGCCTCGGCGATCGTCTGCCCGTACCCGGGGGCCAGGGTGGCGAGGGTGCCCCGGCTGTGCGGGTGCACGCCGCGCGACACCACCACCCCGGGCCGGCCGTTGGCCAGCTTCGCCAGGTATGCGGCGGCGCCCACGGCGGACGGCCCGTCGTAGAGCGACGCGTTCGACACCGGCAGGCCCGTCAGCTCGCTGATGGCCGTCTGGTACTCGAACATCACCTGCAGGCCGCCCTGGGAGATCTCGGGCTGGTACGGCGTGTACGGCGTCAGGAACTCCGACCGCTGCAGGATCGAGTCGATCAGCGCGGGGACGTAGTGGTCGTACATCCCGGCCCCGAGGAAGGTGATCTCGTCCTCGGCGCTCACGTTGCGGGCGGCCAGCTCGGACAGGTGCGCCGCCACCTCCTGCTCCGAGAGTCCCGCCGGCAGGTCCAGGGCGCGGCCCAGTCGCACGCCCTCGGGCACGGTCTCGAACAGCTCGTCGATCGAGGCGGCGCCGATCTCCGCGAGCATGACGCGGAGGTCGTCGTCCGTGAGGGACGTGTAGCGGCTCACAGGCCGGCCAGGTAGGCGCGGTAGGCGGGCTCGTCCATGAGCGCCTCCACCTCGGCGGGGTCCGAGAGGCGCACCCGGATGAGCCAGCCCTCGCCGTAGGGGTCCTCGTTGACGACCTCGGGACGGTCGCCGACCCCGCCGTTGACGGCGACCACCTCGCCGCTGGCGGGGGCGATGATGTCCGACACCGC
>DAISWG010000015.1:0-71325 GCA_036826475.1 Miltoncostaeaceae bacterium
CGCCTACGGGGCGAAGGTGGGCTTCGACGCCACGCGCAAGTGGGAGGGCGAGGGCGTGGTGCGTTCCTGGCCGGACGCCATCCGGATGAGCAGCGAGGTCCGCGCCCTGGTGGACCGCCGCTGGGCCGAGTACGGGATCCGAGAGCCCACTCACAAAGGGACGTCCATCCCCCGTCGACGTCGTTGAATCTGACCCCTCCGTCGGGTTGAATCCCGGCGGAGCTGGGGGTCCGCTCGTACGATCGGCAGGAGGTCGGGTTGGCAGAGAGCCAGGGTGACGGCGCGAACGGCGGTGCACAGGGGGGCCAGTATCAGGGTCCCGTCGCGCACGAGCCCGAGCCCGTCCACGACCACGCCGACGACCCCGCCTTCGTCACCCGCACCCGGTTCCTGACCGGCATCGCGCTGGTCACCGGCGGCGTCATGACGGCCGCCATCCTCGTGCCGGTCGTCGGCTTCGCCGTCGCCGACTCGCTGAAGGAGGAGGACTGGGAGTGGGTCG
Source organism: Miltoncostaeaceae bacterium (assembly GCA_036826475.1). Taxonomy (GTDB): domain Bacteria; phylum Actinomycetota; class Thermoleophilia; order Miltoncostaeales; family Miltoncostaeaceae; genus Miltoncostaea. The sequence continues at coordinate 503 of DAISWG010000015.1, forward strand.
ACATCGGCCCGCTGGCGGACTTCCCCGACGGCCAGACGACCTCGATCGCCGTGAGCGGCCCCGACCCCGAGGCCGACCGCCGCGCCTACATCCGCCACAAGGATGACGCGATCATCGCGATCTGGAACCGCTGCGCCCACCTCGGGTGCCCGGTCGCGTACTCCGCCGGCGGCGACGTCTACGCCTGCCCCTGCCATGGCGGCGCCTACGACTCGCTGGGCCTGGTCACGTCCGGTCCGCCGCCGCGCCCGATGGACCGCTTCGACGTGAAGGTCACGTCCGCCGACGGGAAGGATCTCGCGAAGCAGGAGATCCCGAAGGACGGGTGCCCGACGAAGGGCCTCCCCGCCGACGCCCGCCTGCTCCTCGGCCGGCCGTTCTCGATCGACGAGGACCAGAACCCGTACGAGCTGCACGGCCCGGGCGAGCCCGTGACCGGTGTGCTCGCGAACCTCTACCCCTTCTAGGGAGGCGGCGCGGATGGCCACCACCGACATCGGACCCAAGAATCCCGCCATCAAGGCCGGCGAGGCGACGATCGACTACGTCGACGGGCGCACCGGGGCCAAGACGGGGTTCAAGTGGTTCATGTTCCGGAACGTCCCGGCGGAGACGAGCTGGTTCCAGACGCTCGGCTTCACCGCGATGGCGCTGTTCGGCATGCAGGCCATCACCGGGATCATCCTGGCGATGTACTACCAGCCGTCCCCGAGCACCGCGTACCAGAGCATCGACGCCATCACGCACGACGTGACGTGGGGCTGGCTCGTCCGCGGCATGCACAAGTGGGGCGCCAGCGCGATGATCGTGGTGGTCTTCCTCCACCTCGGGCGCGTGTTCTTCTTCGGGTCGTACAAGTACCCGCGCGAGCTGACGTGGGTCACCGGCGCGATCCTTCTGGTCATGACCATGTTCATGGGCCTGACCGGCTACCTGCTGGTCTGGGACCAGAAGGCCTACTGGGCCACGGTCGTCGCCGTGAACATCACCGCCAGCGCCCCGATCATCGGCCCCTACATCGCCGACATCCTCCGCGCCGGCCCCGAATTCGGGCCCGATACGTTGTCCCGGTTCTATTCGATCCACATGCTCGTGATACCGGGCGGGATCGCCACCTTCATCGGCCTGCACCTGTTCCTGATCACCAAGCTGGGCATCGCCGAGCCCCCGCACAGCCACCGTCGCCAGGCGGTGGAGCGGGCGGAGGAGGACGCCCGGCGCGTGGCGGAGCGCGAGCGCCTGCCGTACGGCCGGCGTGAGGTCCCCGCGACGGCGCCCGCGCCGGTCGCGGCCCAGACGACGCAGATGAAGGCCGAGGAGCGTTCGTGAACCGCGGACAGCAGGAGTACTACAAGCGGGACTACGCCCAGGCGAAGGCCGAGGGGAAGCCGTTCTTCCCGTACGCGGTCTACAAGGACCTGCTCATCGCGACGCTCGCGATCGGCATCGTCATCCTGCTGGCCTGCTGGCACCGGGTCGAGGTGGGCGAGCCGGTCAACCCGGCGAGCACCGACTTCGTGCCGCGGCCCGAGTGGTACTTCTTCTTCCTCTTCGAGCTGCTGAAGATCTTCAAGGGCCAGAACGCCCTGACGCCGGTCATCATGGCCACGTTCGTCATCCCGAACATCCTGATGGCCCTGCTGATCCTGACCCCGTTCATCGACCGGGGGCCGGAGCGGCGGATCCAGCGGCGGCCGATCGCCCTGTTCTCGGGGATCGCCGTGATCATCTTCCTCGCGTACATGACCTACGAGGGGGCCAACTCCAACGAGGGCGTCGGCGCCGAGGGCCTCGGCCTGACCGGCCTCGACGAGACCGCCGCCGCCGGCGAGGCGCTCTTCCTGGCAAACGGCTGCACCGCCTGCCACAACGTCAACGGCGTCGGCGCACCGGGACCGGGACCGAACCTCACCGACGAGGGCACCAAGGGTCACCCGCCGGAGTTCTACGAGGGCTTCCTCAAGGACCCGCCCGGGAACGTGATGCCGAACTTCACGACGTTCACGCCCGAGCAGTACCAGCAGCTCGGCACGTTCCTCAGCGGCCTCGGCACCACGTACAAGTAGGCGCGTCCGCGGCGGGGTCCCGGTGGGGGCCCCGCCGGTACCATCGGTGAGGTGATGCGCGTATTCCTCGGGGTGACGGGCGCGAGCGGCGCGATCTACGCCGGCCGCGCCCTCCATGCCCTCACCGACGCCGGGTGCGACGTGGGGCTCTGCGTCTCCGGATCCGGCGCCCACGTCATCAGCCACGAGATCCTGGAGGCCGGGACCCGTCCGCCCGACGACCCGGCCCAGGTGGTCGACGCGTTCGTCGACCGGTTCGCCGCCGCGAGCGGGTCGGTCACGGCCCTGGGGCTCAACGACATGACCGCCCCCTTCGCGTCGGGCTCGTCCCTCGCGCCCGCCGCGCTGATCGCCCCCTGCTCGGGCGCCTCCCTCGCGTGCATCGCGCACGGCACGGCGCGCAACCTGATCCACCGCTGCGCGGACGTGATGCTCAAGGAGCGGCGGCGGCTGGTGCTGATGCCGCGCGAGACGCCCCTGAGCCTGATCCACCTGGAGAACATGGCGGCCGTCACCCGGGCGGGCGCGGTGGTGATGCCGGCGATGCCCGGCTTCTACACGCTGCCGCGCACCGTCGACGACCTCGTCGATTTCATGGTCGCGAAGGCGCTCGACCACCTCGGCGTGGAACACCGGCTGCTGGCCCGCTGGGGCGAGGAGCGCGACCGGACGGCCCCCGCGTGAGCGTGACCGGCCGCCTCCCCGCCGGCGAGGTGCGGGCGATGTTCGACCGCATCGCGCCGCGCTACGACCTGCTGAACCGGGCGATGACCGCCGGCCTCGACGGACGCTGGCGCCAGGCGGCGGCGGCCGCGGCGGACCTCGCCGCGGGCGACCGCGCCCTCGACGTCTGCACCGGCACCGGCGACCTGGCGTTCGCGCTGGCCGACCGCGTCACCCCCTCCGGCCAGGTGGTCGGCGTCGACTTCGCCGAGCGGATGCTCGACCGCGCCCGGGCGAAGGCCGAGCACCGCCCCGGTGTGCGCTTCGAGGCCGCCGACGCCCTGGATCTGCCGTTCCCCGACGACGCCTTCGACGCCGCGACCGTCGCCTTCGGCATCCGCAACGTCGACGACCTCGACCGGGGCCTGGCCGAGATGGCGCGCGTCGTGCGGCCCGGCGGCCGGGTGGTGATCCTGGAGATCACCACGCCGCAGCGGATGCGGGGGTTCTACGAGTTGTGGTTCGACCGTGTCGTGCCGCGCCTCGGGAGGGTGCTCGGCCGGGACGGCGCCGCATACGCGTACCTGCCGGCATCCGTGCGCCGCTTCCCCGGCCCGCCCGAGCTGGCGGCCCGGATGTCCGCCGCCGGCCTGCGCGACATCCGGTGGCGCCTCATGGCGTTCGGCATCGTGGCGATCCACCACGGGCGCGTGGCGTGACGTCGGCCGCCCGCCCCCTCTCGCCGGTGAAGGCGGCGGCCCCGCTGCTCGCGCGCTGCGAGGAGCGGCTGCACGCCGCCGTCTCGGGTCACGCCCCCCAGGTGGGGCGCCCGGCGTCCGAGACCCTCGCCGCCGGCGGCAAGCGGGTTCGGCCGCTGCTGGTGTTCTGCTCGGCGCCCCGCGTCGCGCCGGGGGCGGTGGGGCCCGCCCAGGACGGCCTGGTGTCGGCCGCCGTCGCGGTGGAGCTGGTGCACATGGCGACCCTGGTCCACGACGACCTCCTCGACGGCGCCACCATGCGACGGGGCCGCCCGACGGTCGCGGAGTCCCTCGGCCCGGAGGCCGCCGTCAACACCGGCGACTTCCTGTTCGCCCGCGCCTTCGGCGAGCTCACGGCCGCGGGCTCGCCCCGCGCGGTCAGCGCCCTCGCCGCCGCCGCCCTGGACCTGTCGCAGGGCGAGATCGACCAGCAGCGGGCGGCATTCGACCTGGCGCTCTCCGAGGGCGCCTACCTGGACCGCTGCCGGCGCAAGACCGCCGCGCTGTTCTCGGTGGCCTGCCGCCTGGGGGCGCAGATGGGCGGCGCCGGCCCGGAGGCCGAGGAGCGGCTCGCGGCCTTCGGCGAGAACGTGGGCATGGCCTTCCAGATCTTCGACGACATCCTCGACCTGGCCGGCAGCCCGGAGGCGACCGGCAAGCGCCGCGGCACCGACCTGTGCGACGGCACCGTCACCCTCCCCGTGATCCTGGCGATGGAGCTGGAGCCGGGGCTGCGCCCGCTGGTGGCCGACGCCCACCAGGGGCCGGGCCTGGAGGCCCTGTGCGACCGGCTCGCCGCCCATCCGGGCCTGCGGCTGGCGCGGAGGCGGGCGCTGTCGTTCGTCGCCGCCGCGCGCGGGTCGATCGAGGACGGCCTGCAGGACGAGGCCGACATCGAGGCGCTGCTCGAGATCGCCGACGGCGTGGTGGACCGGTATTCGTGACGGCGCCGCGCTCCCGCACATACGAGCTGCTGCGGGACGGCGATCCGCTCGCCGCCGCCCGGGCCGCCGGCGTGCGGGCGGGCGGCCGGGTCACGCTCGTCGGTCCCGCGGACCGGTCCGGGTGGCTCGTGGACGGCGACGAGGAGCGGCCCGTCGCCGACCACCGTGCCGCCCACGCGGCGGGGACGCCGAGCGAGGCGGCCGTCGCGTACGGCGCCGGGCACGACCCGGCGGCGATCGCGGCGCGCATCGACGCGCTCGCCGCGCTGGCGCGCGAGACGGGGCTGCTGCGCGTCGTCGCGCCCGTCCCGGCCGAGGGCGGGGCCGCGCGCCCCGGCAGCTGGGGGGTGGAGGACCTGACGATCGTCGCCGTGTGCCGGCTCGCGATGCCGGAGGGCGTGGGGGTGCGCCCCCACTGGGTGCGCCTGGGTCCCGCCGCGTGCCAGGTGGCGGTCGCCTTCGGTGCCTCGGAGTGGCTCATCCCCGACGGCGACGGCACCGACGCCGCGGCGCTGGCCGCCGCGGTGGGGGCGTCCGTGAGGGCCCCGGCGTGAGGCGCCTGCGGGTGGGCCGGATCGCGGCTCTCAACATGTACCCCATCTATCACGGGCTGGAGCGGGCGGCCGACCCGACGCTGCAGTTCACCGACGGCGTCCCCACCGCCCTGAACGCCGCGCTGCTGGAGGGGCGCCTGGACGTGTCGGCGATGTCGAGCATCGCCTACGCGCGCAACGCCGACCGGCTCACGCTGGTGCCGGTGGCGTCGATCACCGCCGACGGCGCGGTCGACTCCATCCAGGTGTTCTCCCGGGTGCCGTTCGAGGAGGTCCGGTCGGTGGCGGTGACGCCCCACTCGGCGACCTCCGTGGCGCTGTTGCGCATCCTGCTGCCGGACGCGCCGCCGTTCGCGGTGCTGGACCGGCCGCCGGCGCGGGCGCTGGAGGACGTCGACGGGGTGCTGCTGATCGGCGACGAGGCCCTCCGCGGCCTGCGGCAGCCGTTCGCCCCCCACCGCACCGACCTCGCCGAGGCGTGGACGGCGCGGACCGGCCACCCCATGGTGTTCGCCGTGTGGGCGGCGGGCGCCGAGGCCGCGCACGGTCGCGGCGGGGCCCTCGCCGAGCTCGCCCGGCTGCTCACCGACGCCCGGGCCGACTACCTGGGCGACCCGGAGGCGGTGGTGCAGGCGGCGGCGCGGCGCTTCCCGTTCCCGGCGGAGTTCATCCGGCCCTACCTGCGCCGGCTGCGCTACGAGTTCGGTCCCGCCGAGCGGACGGGGCTGGAGGCGTTCCTCACCCAGGCGGCCCGGATCGGGGAGCTGGACGTGGTCCCCCGGCTGGCGGCGTAGGATCGGTGGCGTGAGCACCCTCGCACCCAGCCGCGTGGACGAGATCCTCGACGGCGTCCTGGCCGGCCGGCGCCTGAGCGACGACGAGGCGCTGGCGCTGCTCGCGTCGCGCGACCTGGTGAGCGTCGGCGAGGCGGCCAAGGCGGTGCGCGACCGGGCGTCCGACCCGGAGGTGGTGACGTTCTCGATCGACCGGAACGTCAACTACACCAACTTCTGCATCACCGACTGCGACTTCTGCGCGTTCTACCGCCGCCCGATGGACCCCGAGGGCTACGTCCTGCCGAAGCGCGTGATCTTCCGCAAGATCGAGGAGACGCTCGACCTGGGCGGGACGGCGCTGCTGCTGCAGGGCGGGCACCACCCGAACCTGCGGATCGAGTGGTACGAGGACCTCTTCACCGACATCAAGTCGCGCTACCCGGTCCACCTGCACGCGCTGTCGCCGTCGGAGATCCTCCACATCTCCAACGTCTCGCGGATCTCCCTGGACGAGACGATGGAGCGGCTGCGCGACGCGGGCCACGACTCGCTGCCGGGCGGCGGGGCCGAGATCCTGGTCGACCGGGTGCGCCAGGTCATCGCGCCGCGCAAGACCACGTCCGACGAGTGGCTCGACGTGATGCGCGCCGCCCACCGGGCCGGCATGTCGACGACCGCGACGATGATGTACGGGACGGTCGACACCGTCGAGGACCGGGTGGAGCACCTGCGTCGCCTCCGGGAGGTGCAGGACGAGATCCCCGGCTTCCGCGCGTTCGTGTGCTGGAGCTACCAGTCGGGCGGCGGCAGCGCGCGCGGCGACGACCACGCCCACACGACCGCGGCCGACTACCTGATGACGCTGGCCGTCAGCCGCCTGTACCTCGACAACTTCCCGCACTTCCAGAGCTCGTGGGTCACCCAGGGCCTACGGGTCGGGCAGTTGGCGCTCGAGTTCGGCTGCGACGACATGGGCTCGATCATGATCGAGGAGAACGTCGTCCGGGCGGCGGGGACCGCCTTCCGTCTGGACACCGAGCGGATGGTCGCGGCGATCGAGGCCACCGGGCGGCGGGCCGTGCAGCGCGACACCCTCTACCGGGCCGTGCGGACCTTCTGATGGCGGACATCGACGTGAACGAGGCGCACCGCCGCTGGACGGCGGGCGAGCTCGAGATCATCGACTGCCGCGAGGAGCAGGAGCACGACACCACCCGGGTCGACGGCATCCCCCTCATCCCGATGAGCGAGTTCCTCGCCCGGGTCGACGAGCTGCCGGAGGACCGGCCGCTGGCCATCTTCTGCCGCAGCGGCAGCCGCAGCGCGCAGGTGGCCGACTACCTGACGGCCACCGGCGACCACGGCGAGGTGGCCAACATCGCCGGCGGCATCATCGCCTGGGCCGCGGCGGGACTCCCCTACGAGGGCGACCCGCCCCGCTGAGCGCAGGCGCGGCGACCGCGACCGGGCGGCACGCCACGTTGAATTCCCGGCGGTCCAATGCGAGCGAAGCGAGCCGGAGGCCCCGCTCGAGAGGGCCTCCTGACCGCCGGGATTGGTCGCTAGAAGTCCATCGGCTGGATCCGGTCGAGGCGGATGGCCTCGATCAGACGCTCGACGTCCTCCTCCATGTTGGCCCGGGCGAAGTTGCGCAGGTTGACGAGCAGCTCCTCGGTGCCGTCGTTCAGCACGTCGTCGAACAGCTCGACCTCGTCCTGCGAGAACTCGCCGGTGTGGGACCACTCGCAGTTGGGACAGCGCCGCTCGATGCGCCAGACGTCGCCCGACCGCTCCTCCCAGCTGACGGGGTACACCAGGTCGCCCTCGCACTGGGGGCAGAGGTGGAGCTCGCTCTCCTCCTCGTCCAGGCCGAGCAGCGCGAGCGGGTCGGTCCGGTCCTCGGTCTCGGTCACGGTCGCCTCGACCGCCACCTCGTCGCCCTCCGGCTCCGAGAAGTAGACGATCTCGATGACCTTCCCCCCGGGGAGGGCGATCTTCTTGGTGCGGTAGCCCTTCATGGCCCTGTCCGTCTCTCATGGCGACCTGACCGCCATCCATGGCCGTCGTCGCGCGGGTTGCCAGATGTGCCTGGGGTATCGACCCTGGCCACCTGGACTTGAGGGGCATGCGACGCGCCGGTCGCGCCGCCCCCGCGACGGGCCGTCAGACCCCCGCGAGCGCCGCGTCCGCCACCCGGTCGGCCTCGTACGAGGAGCGGACCAGCGGGCCCGCCTCGACGTGCGCGAGGCCCCGTTCGCGGCCCGCCGCGGCGATCGCCGGGTACTCCGCCGGGGCGTAGTAGCGGGACACCGGCAGGTGGGCTGCGGACGGCCTCAGGTACTGCCCGACGGTCACCGGACCGCATCCCACCGCCGCCAGGTCGGCGAGCACGGCGTGCACCTCCGGGAGCGTCTCCCCCAGCCCGACCATGATGCCGCTCTTGGTGGTGAGCCCCGACGCCGCGGAGCGGGCCAGCAGCTCGAGGGTGCGCTCGTAGCGCGCCCCCGGGCGCACGCGCGAGTAGAGGCGCGGGACGGTCTCGGTGTTGTGGTTCAGCACGTCGGGCGCCGCCTCGATGATCGCGTCGAGGGCGTCCCAGCTGCCGCGCAGGTCGGGGATCAGGACCTCCACGCCGGCGTCGGGCAGCCGCTCGCGCAGGGCGGCGATCACGTCGGCGAAGTGGGCGGCACCGCCGTCCGGCAGGTCGTCGCGCGCCACGGCCGTGACCACCACGAAGCGCAGCCCCATCGTCGCCGCGGCCTCGGCCACGCGGCGGGGCTCGTCGGGGTCGGGCGGCCCGAGCGGGCGGGCCGTGGTGACGTTGCAGAAGCGGCAGCCGCGGGTGCAGCGGCTGCCGGCGATCATGAACGTCGCGGTGCCCCGCGACCAGCACTGCCCGATGTTCGGGCAGGCGGCCTCCTCGCACACGGTGACCAGGTCGGACGAGCGCATCAGCGCCTTCGTCTTCACGAAGCCGTCGGCGAGGGGGTTCTTGGCGGCCACCCAGCGCGGCAGGCGGCGCCCCTCGCACAGCTGCGCGAGCTGGCCGGCGGTGACGTCCACCAGCTCCAGGGCGTCGGCCGGGCCGTCGCCGACGAGCCGGCCGGCGACCACCGTGTCGGGGATGCGGCCGGCGGCGTGCGCCGCCTCGATGGCCGCGCGGGGCGGGAGCCCGGGGTCGTCGTCGACCCGGAATCCTCGCTCGCGTTCCATGGCCCCACCGTAGCGGACCCCGCCGGTGCCCGGTACGCTCGCCCACCGTGGTCCTGTCCGACCGAACCATCCGCGAGGAACTGGCCAGCGGGCGCCTGGTGATCGAGCCGTTCGACGAGGCGCTGCTGCAACCCTCGTCGGTCGATCTGCGCGTCGCACCCGACTTCCGGGTGTTCCACAACAACCGGCGCCCGTACATCGACGTGCGCGAGCCGGGGGACGACCTGACCGAGGTGGTCACGATCGCGGAGGGCGACCCGTTCATCCTCCATCCCGGCGAGTTCGTGCTGGGCTCCACCGCGGAGCGGGTGGCCCTGCCCGACGACCTCGTCGCCCGGCTGGAGGGCAAGTCCAGCCTGGGCCGGCTGGGGCTCCTGATCCACTCGACCGCCGGCTACATCGACCCCGGGTTCGACGGCACGATCACGCTGGAGCTGTCCAACGTCGCCCGCCTCCCCATCTCCATCTATCCGGGGATGCCCATCGGTCAGATCTCGTTCCTCCAGATGACCACCCCGGTGGAACGGCCGTACCAGGGCAAGTACCAGGGGCAGGCGGGGCCGACGGCGAGCGCCTACCACCGCGAGTTCGACCGGGAGCGGGGCTCCGCCTAGCGGGGATGGCGGCCGGCGGGCCGCAGCCACGAGTTCGCGACGAGGCCGCCGAGCAGGGCGAAGGCGAGGGCCCACGCCGCCGCCAGCAGCCAGTCGCGGCCGGTGCCGGGGGCGATGGCGGGCGCCTCGCGACCCCCGAACGCCTGGATGACCGAGGCGATCGCGATGAAGGCGGCGTGGATGGCGTAGCCGGCGAGCCAGGCGCCGACGGCGTGGGCGGGCCGCCGGCCCGCGGCGCGCACGCCGGCCAGGAACCCGCCGATGCCGAACGAGAGCGCGGACGCGGCCAGGCGCAGGGGCCAGTCGCGACCGGCGCCCGCCATGAGCCCGATCGAGGCGACGAGCCCACCCCAGGCGACCGGGATCGGGTCGAGCCGCGCCGCCGCCGGGGACCGGCGGGGGGGAAGCGAAGCCACCACCGGATGCTACCCTCCCGCCTGGTAGCGGGCTTCGTCCCGACCCCCACACGGAGGATCCCCGTGGACTTCTCCCCCGTCCAGCTCCTCATCGTGCTGGCGATCATCCTGCTGGTCTTCGGCGCCAAGAAGCTGCCCGAGATCGGCCGCAACCTCGGTGCCGGCGCCCGCGAGTTCAAGGACGGCATCACCGGCAACGACAAGCCGGATGGCGAGGCGATCAGCGGCCCCAAGCGGGAGGACGAGAAGGTCGGCTGAGCCCGGCTCCCGGCGGGACCGCGTCTGGCGGGCCGCCTGGGTGGTGCCGGTCAGCTCGCCCGCCGTGCCCGACGGTGCGGTGGCGGTGCGCGGCGGCCGGATCGCCGCGGTGGGCCCGGCCCGGGAGGTCGTCGCGGCGCACCCGGACCTCGCGGTGGAGGACCTGGGCGACGGGATCCTGACCCCGGGGTTCGTCGACGCCCACTGCCATCTGGAGTGGAGCCTGCTGGACGGCCTGCTCCCGCCCGCCCCGTTCGGGCCGTGGCTGGGGGACATGCTGGCGCTGCGCCTGCGGATGGGCCCGGCCGACCACGCGGCCGCGGCGCGCTCCGGCGCCCTGCGCGCGCTGCGGGCGGGGACCACCACCCTCGCCGATTCCGGGCCCTCGGGGCAGGGCGCCGCGGCGCTGACCGCGCTGGGCCTGCGCGGCCTGGTGCACCTGGAGGCCTTCGGGCGTGAGGAGGGGGACGCCGCCGAGGCGGCGGCCGCTGCGTACGAGGAGCGCCTGGCCGCGGTGGACGCGGCCGCGGGCCCCAGGGTGCGCGTGGGGGTCTCGCCGCACGCCCCGTACACGGTCGGCCCGGCGCTGTGGGCGGCGCTTCGGGCCCGGCGGGGTCTGGCCGGGCGGCCGTGGGCGACCCACGTCGCCGAGTCCGCGGCGGAGGAGGAGGTGATCGCCACCGGACACGGCCCGCTGGGCGACCTGTTCGCGCGGGCCGGCCTGACGCCGGGGGACTGGCCGGGGGAGGACGGCGCCGGCGTCGTGCCCCGGATGGCCGCCGGCGACGCGTTCGCCCCGGGCCTGGTGGCGGCCCACTGCGTGCGGCTCCGGTCCGGCGACGCGCACATCCTCGCCACCGCCGGGGTGTCGGTCGCCCACTGCCCCCGCTCGAACATCCACCTCCGCTGCGGCCGGGCGCCGCTCGAGACGCTCCGGGACGCCGGCGCCCGGGTGGGGCTCGGCACGGACAGCCCCGCCAGCGGCGGCGACTACGACCTGCGCGCCGAGGCGCGCTCCGCCCGCGACCTGCACGCCGCGGCGGGGGGCCTCACCGACGCGGAGTTGCTGCGCCTCGCCACGGCCGGGGGCGCGGAGGCGCTGGGGATGGCGGGAGAGGTGGGCGCCCTGGCCGCGGGGCTGCGGGCCGACCTCGTCGCGCTGGCCGATCCGGGCGGGGACGGCACGGTGGAGCAGCGCGCCATGCACCCGGCCGCCGCGGTCCGGATGGTGGCCGTCGATGGTGAGATCCTGCTCAGGGACGGGGATCCGGAGATGGCCGACGGCGCGTCGATCGACCGGGAGGCGGCAGAGGCGCGGGCCCGCCTCTGCTAGCGTCGCGGATCAGTGCTCCTCGATCAGAAGCGGACGCGGCGGCTGGTCCAGGTCGTCGCGATCCTGACGTCCCTGGCGTTCGGCGGCGTCATCATCGTCGTCCTCGGCCTCATCTTCTTCGGCGGCGGCGGGACGTCCGCGACCGAGCAGGTGTTGTCCGACGCGAAGACGCGCGTGCAGGAGCAGCCGAACAACCCCGACGCCTGGGAGGAGCTGGCATCCGCCTACTCGGGCAACGACCAGCCCGCCGAGGCGATCGACGCGGCCCGCAAGGCGGTGACGCTGGCGCCCCGCGACCTGCGCCGGATCCAGACGCTCGTCTCGCTCCAGGTCCGCGCCTCCGATCAGGCGGCGGCCGTCGAGACCCTCCAGGGATTCACGGAACGCAACCCGAGGAACGCCGAGGCGTTCCTGCAGCTCGGGCAGCTCGCCGAGCAGGCGGGGCGCACCGACCTGGCGCGGCTGTCGTACCAGCGGTTCCTGCAACTGGAGCCGAACGACCGCCTGGCCGAGGAGGTCAAAGCCCGTCTGCAGCAGCTCAGCGGCAGCGGCTGAGACCCGCTCGCGCCGGCCCCTGACGGCCGAGGCGGCTCTGCTACCCTCCCCGCGGGCCGTTAGCTTAGTTGGTAGAGCAGGGGACTCTTAATCCCAAGGTCGAAGGTTCGAATCCTTCACGGCCCATCAGCGAACGCCCGCAGCCGAGCGGGCGTTCGCCGTTCCGGGGACCTACTGGCCGGTCGTCGTCGCGCCGGTCGTCGTCCCGCACTCGGGCCGCAGGTCCTGGATCGCCGTCTCGAGCGGGGCAACGGCGTCCTCGACGTTCTGGGCGGCGACGGTCAGGCTCCCGCTCCCGGCCAGGTCCTTGGTGGCGGCGATGACGCCGTCCCAGGCGTCGCTCAGCGCCGACGTGTCCACGCCCGTCGCGTCCTTCGCCGAGCTCACCACGCCCGTCCAAGCGGTGCCGAGCGCCGCGACGGTCGAGGACAGCTGGTCCAGCGACGTCGTGGAGGGGTCGAGCGCCGTGAGGTCGCCGACCGCGCTCTGGAGGTCGTCGAGGCTCGCGCAGAACTCCGCGTTCGCGCCCGCCTGCGAGCTGGTCGCCGTGGCCGCGGTGGATGCCGCGTCGTCGTCGTCGCCGCAGCCCGCGAGCCCGAGGGCCAGTGCCGCGATCAGCACGGCGACGATCGTCGATGTCAGGACGGATCTGCGCATGTCGGCTCCTCCCGGGAGTGTCCCGGACGACCGTAGGACGCCCTCCCGCGCGCATCATCGGCCGGATGGGGTGATCCGCCACCCCCCCCGACGGGCGGGTGGCCGCGCACCCTTCGCCGCGACGACGGCGACAGGCTTCTCATCCAGCTTTCACGCGGTCGTCACCCGCACCCGCCGGGCCTGGCGCAGCATCGCGGCGATCCTGGCTTTCGACGAAGGAGACGTCTTGAGACGTGTTCGCAGGCGTGCAGCCACCGCGGTGGCGGCACTGGTGGCCGCGGGTGGAGCGGCGGCGGGCGTCGCGGCGATCGCACCCGCCGATCCGTATGCCGAATCGCTGGTGCGCGAGTACGAGACCGTGAAGCTGCTCAGCTCGGGCGACACGGTTCCGCTGACCGGAGACGCGGCCAAGGAGTACCGGTTCGTCGGAGTTCCCGACGGCATCGGCGCACACCGGGCGAAGAACGGGACGCGGATCGTCTACGTCAACCACGAGCTGACGGCGGCGGCGACGTCCGAGCCGGTCGTGGGCGGCCCGCTCAACCGGGGCGCGATCGTGTCGCGCATCGTGATGAACGCGAAGAACGAGGTCCTCTCGGCCTCCAGGGCTTACGACACCGTCTGGATCGACGACACCCTCGTCGGCCCCGCCGCTGACGCGACGAACACGACGCGCCCGTTCTCCCGCTTCTGCTCCGGCTCCCTCGCCGGGGCTGCCGAGGGCTTCGACCGGCCGATCTACTTCGCGAATGAGGAGGAGGGCACGCCCGCCAACTCTTTCGACGGGAAGGGCGGGCTCGCGGTCGCGATCTTCGACGGCGAGGCACACGCCCTGACGGACCTCGGGCGGTTCGCGTGGGAGAACACCCTCGTGCAGCCGGGCACCGGCCGCGCGACCGTGATCATGGGGATGGAGGACGGCCCGGCCGACCTCGACCCCGCGAAGGAGAACAGTCAGCTGTACCTGTACGTCGGCCAGAAGGATCGGAGCGCCGACGCCACGGTGCTGGAGCGCAATGGCCTGGTCGGGGGCAAGCTCTACGTGTTCGCCGCCCGCAACACCCGCATCGCGGGCGAGGCGCAGTTCCACGAGGGCACCATCGCCGGCAAATGGGTCGAGATCCCGGGCGCCGACGCCATGGACGAAGGGCAGCTCGAGGCCGCCAGCGACGCGGCAAAGGCCTTCGCCTTCGCCCGCCCCGAGGACGGCGCCTTCAACCTGCGCAACCACGACGAGTACTTCTTCAACACCACTGGCGGAGCCGCGGGCTTGAATGAGCTCGGCCGCGTCTACAGCCTCGATCTGGACGGCCGCGACGCGACCCGGCCCGCGACGCTCACCGTCGAGGTGAACGCCGACGCGACCATCGCCGACGGCGGGGACACGGCCATCAGCCCCGACAACATGGACGTCAGCGGGCGGTACCTGATGGTGCAGGAGGACGGCACCACCGAGAGCCGCACCGTGATGGCGGCGAAGGGCCGGGACGGCTCGATCTGGCGGTTCCCGCTGACCGGGCGCTCAGGCATCGACGCGGCCGCGGGCGCGCGCGTGGTGAGTCTGTCACCGCCCGGCCGCGACGGCGTCGCCGTGGGGCCCGGCGTCTGGGAGACGAGCGGGATCATCAACGGCGACGGCCTCTTCGGAGGTGGGAGCTGGCTCTTCGACGTCCAGGCGCACGCCCCGACCGCGGCGCCCGCGCCCAACACCGTGGAGGACGGTCAGCTGCTGCTGCTGCGACGCAGATAGCCACGCCGCGGGTGCTCCGGCCGAACCGGAGCACCCGCACCGGGGCTGGCCGCGGCGCCAACCGCGCGAGCGGGCCCGTCAGGCGATCGTGACGTCCTCCGCGAGGTAGACGTCCTGGATGGCGCGCAGCAGCCCCACGCCGTCCGCGAACGGCCGCTGGAACGCCTTCCGGCCGGAGATGAGGCCGGCGCCGCCCGCGCGCTTGTTGATCACGGCCGTGCGGACGGCCTCGCGCAGGTCGCTGTCGCCCGCCGACGCGCCGCCCGAGTTGATCAGCGGGATCCGGCCCATGTAGCAGTTGGCCACCTGGAACCGCGTCATGTCGATCGGGTGGTCGGTCATCAGCTCGGTGTAGGCGCGCTTGTCGGTCTTGCCGAACTTCAGGTCCAGGAAGCCGGGGGCGCTCGTGTCCGGGAGCTTCTGCTTGATGATGTCGGCCTGGATGGTCACGCCCAGGTGGTTCGCCTGCCCGGTGAGGTCGGCGGCCGTGTGGTAATCCGGCCCGCCGTCCTTCGCGCTGAACGCCGGGTTGCGCGTGTAGCACCAGAGGACGGTGCCCATGCCATGCTCGTGCGCGGCGGCGAACGCGGCGGACACCTCCTGGATCTGCCGCTTCGACTCGGGCGACCCGAAGTAGATGGTGGCGCCGACGGCGACGCAGCCCATCTCCCGCGCCTGCTTCACCGACGCGAACATGATCTGGTCGTACGAGTTCGGGTACGACAGGAACTCGTTGTGGTTGATCTTGAGCATGAACGGGATCCGGTGCGCGTACCTGCGCGCGGCGATCCCGAGGACGCCCAGGGTCGTGGCCACGGCGTTGCACTCGGCCTCGATCGCGAGCTCGACGATCCTCACCGGGTCGAAGAAGTCCGGGTTCGGCGTGAACGACGCGACCGCGGAATGCTCGATCCCCTGATCGACCGGGAGGATCGAGACGTAGCCGGTGCCGCCGAGGCGGCCGTGATCGAACAGCGACTGCAGCGACCGCAGCACCGGCGTGGGGCGGTCGGACGCGGCCATGACGTCGTCGACCCACGTGGGGCCGGGGAGGGTCAGGCGCTCGGCCGGGATGGTCTGGCAGCGGTGGGTGAGCAGGTCCTCCGCCTCGTCGCCCAGGATCCCGTCCAGGGACGATCCGGTCGTGGTGGCCATCGGCTCCTTCTCCTCACGTCGATTGGCGCGGCGGCTGCCCCAAGACTACCCGGGGCCCCGGGGAACGGGCTCAGGCGATGCCGCGCAGGCGCTCCGCCTCGGCCACCCGGGCCACCGCGACCCGGTGGGCGGCCTCGCGGAGCGTGCAGCCGTCCGCGCCCGCCCGCGCGCGTGTCTGGGCGTGCGCGCCGGTGAGCCGCCGCGTCAGCTCCTCGTCGACCCGGCGCCGGTCCCACTGGACGTTCTGGAGGTTCTGCACCCACTCCAGGTAGCTCACGACCACCCCGCCGGCGTTGGCGAGCACGTCCGGCACCACGGTGACGCCCATGTCCTCCAGGACCGCGTCGGCGCCGGGGGTGAGCGGCGTGTTGGCCCCCTCCACCACCATCCGGGCCTGCACCGCCGCCGCGTTGCCCGCGTGCAGCACGCCGCCGACGGCGGCTGGCACCAGGACGTCGCAGTCGCAGGCGAGCAGCTCGGCGTTGGTGATGCGCTCCACGTCCATCCCCTCGTGGCCCACCTCGCCCGACCGGGCCCGGCGCACCAGCTCGTCGACGTCGAGGCCGGCCGGGTGGTGGACGGCGCCCCCCACGTCGCCCACCGCGACGACCACGCAGCCCATCCGGTGGAAGGCGGCGGCCGCATGGCTCCCCACGTTGCCGAAGCCCTGGATCGCCACCCGCGCGCCCTCCACGCGCATCCGCGCGTCGCGCAGCGCCTCGCGCGCGACGAGCGCCACCCCCTCGCCGGTGGCCTCCACACGGCCGACGGTGCCGCCCACCTCCACGGGCTTGCCGGTGACGACGGCGGGCGTGTGGCCGTGCAGGCGGCCGTACTCGTCCATCAGCCACGCCATCTCGGGCGGCCCGGTGCCCATGTCCGGGGCCATCACGTCCCGCATGGGTCCGAGCACCTTGTCGATCCGCGACATCAGCACCCGCGTGGCGCGCTGGCGCTCGGCCGGGGAGAGCCCCTTCGGCTCCACGTCCAGCCCGCCCTTCGCGCCGCCGAACGGCAGCCCCACCAGGGCGGTCTTCCACGTCATCGCCGCCGCCAGCGCGCGGACGCCGTCCAGGTCGACCTCGGGGTGGTACCGCAGCCCGCCCTTGTAGGGGCCGCGCGCGCCGTTGTGCTGCACCCGGTACGCCGTCTGGACGCGCAGCGTGCCGTCGTCCATCCGGAACGGCACCTGCACCGTGATCTCCCGGTGCGACGAGGCCAGGATGCGGCGGACCTCGTCGTCGAGCGCCAGCGCGTCGGCCGCCGCCTCATAGGCCGCGCGGACGGTCTCGAGCTCGGTGGCGTCGGCCTGGGTGACGGTGGTCATCACGCTCCTGGTGGGAACCGGCCGGAGCGTCGCATACCGGTACCATCGGCGCGTGGAGGACATCTCGGCCCTGAGCTACCCGGTCGCGTTCGCCGCGGGGTTCGTCTCGTTCATCTCGCCGTGCGTCCTCGCGGTGGTCCCCGGCTACCTCACCTTCATCTCGGGCGTCTCCTTCGACGAGCTCGGCGCCCGGACGAAGGACGTGCTGGCCCCCACGCTGGCCTTCGTCCTCGGCTTCTCGCTGATGTTCACGGCGTACGGCGCGAGCGCCGGCCTGATCGGCTACTCGTTCACCCAGAACCAGGACACCCTGAACCTGGTCGCCGGGATCATCCTGATCGTCACCGGCGTCGCGATGGTGGCGCTGCCGCAGCTCGGCCTGTTCCAGACCGAGCGCATGCCCCACGTCCGCCGCCCGACCACCCTGGTGGGCGCGAGCCTGGTGGGGGCGGCGTTCGCCGTGGGCTGGACGCCCTGCATCGGCCCGATCCTGGGCAGCATCCTCACCTACGCCGCGCCCACCGGCTCGCCCGGTGTCGGCGCGACCCTGCTGTTCACCTACTCCCTGGGCCTCGGGATCCCGTTCCTGCTCGCCGGGCTGTTCGTGACCCAGTCGATGGCCGCGTTCCGGTGGCTGCGGGACCGGTGGCGCATCGTGAACGTGATGGCGGCGACCATCTTCGTGCTGATCGGCGTGCTCGTCGCCACCGGCCGCTTCGAGGTGATCACCCAGCGCCTCTCCGGGGTGGGGTTCGGCGGCCTGTGAAGGTGGTGTCCATCGTGGGGAACCGCCCCCAGTTCGTGAAGGCGGCCCCCCTGAGCAGGGCCCTGCGCGCCCGCGTCGACGAGGTGCTGGTCCACTCGGGGCAGCACTACGACCCGGAGCTGGCCGACCTGTTCTTCGACGAGTTGGGGGTGCCCCGGCCGGACCACGCCCTGGAGGTGGGGTCGGGGACCCCGGTCGCGCAGACCGCGCTGATGCTCCAGCGCCTGGAGCCGCTGCTGGTGGTCGAGGCGCCGGACATGGTCCTGGTCTACGGCGACACCACCACCACCCTGGCGGGCGCGCTGGCCGCGGCGAAGCTGGGGCTGCCGCTCGGGCACGTGGAGGCCGGGCTTCGGTCGTTCGACATGACGATGCCCGAGGAGCAGAACCGCGTCGTCGCCGACCACCTGTCCGGCCTGCTGCTCTGCCCCACCGACGTCGCGGTGGCGAACCTCGCGCGCGAGGGGATCACGGACGGCGTGCACCAGGTGGGCGACGTGATGCTGGACGCCAGCCGCATGTTCGCCCCCGCCGCGGCCGCGCGGCCGGGGCCGGCGGCGCTGGGGCTGGACGCCGGCGGCTATCTGCTCATCACCGTCCACCGGGCCGCGGCGACCGACACGCCGGAGGCCCTCGACGCGCTCGTGGCCGTGCTCGAGGCGATCGACGAGCCCGCCGTGTTCCCGGTGCACCCGCGAACCCGCCACCGCCTGCAGTCCGACGGCCGCTGGGCCCGCCTCGAGGGGCATCCGTCGCTGCGCCTGCAGCCGCCCGTGGGCTACCTCGACTTCACGGCCCTGCTGCTCGGCGCGCGCGCGGTGGTCACCGACTCGGGCGGCGTCCAGAAGGAGGCCTACTTCCACGGCGTGCCGTGCGTCACCCTGCGCGACACCACGGAGTGGGTCGAGACCGTGCAGGGCGGGTTCAACACGCTCACGGGGATGGACCCGGCGCGGGTGCGGGCCGCGCTGTCTCGCATCGCGATGCCGGCCGAGCGTCCGCCGTTCTACGGCGACGGGACGGCGGCCGAGCAGATCGCCGATGCCGTGGCGGCCGCGGGCTGACACGTGGTGTGTTGCACCCTTCACACGGCACGCGATTCTGGACCTTCGGCCAGTGCGGCGATGCCCGTCCCTCCCGGTAGGATCTGCGGACCCTTGACCCGCGCACCGGTGGTCCTCGATTCATGAGCTTCTCGACCTGTAGGCCCCACCGCGTCGCCGCGTGGACCGCAGCCAGCGCCGTCGCCGCGCTGGCGCTGGCGGGCGCCGCCGTCGCGGCGCCGACCGCTCCGACCGGCGTCTCGGTCTCACCGGGCGGACCCACGAACGCCGGCAGCGTGACGGTCAACTGGACGCCACCCGACAGCGGCGACGCCGTGAGCTACGTCGGGGGGTTCGTTCAGGACCCGGCTTCCGATCCCGCGGGCTCGAACCTCACCCCGGGAACCGTCAGCGCCCCCGCCGCCGACGGCGTCTGGTACTTCAAGGTGGCAGGCGTCGGCCCCGGCGGGCCGGGCGACATCGGGCCATACGGCACCTCTGGCGGAACCGTCACGATCGACCGGACGCCGCCGAGCGTCGGCGGGGCGAGCCTGATCGGTACGCCCGGCGTCGACGGGTGGTACCCGGCGCTCCAGTTCACGTTCGCGCCCTGCACCGACAACGTGCAGGTCGCCGCCTGCACGGTCCCGTGGACCGGCGGACAGGGGTCCTTCCCGAACGCGACCGTGCAGGTGAAGGACACGGCCGGGAACTCCGTCGCCGCCGCCGTCCCGCCGTTCAAGTTCGATTCCGTCGACCCACCGCGGGCGGACCTCATCGCGCCGGGCACACTCGTCGCCGCGGAGCCGACCTTCCGGTGGTTCCCACGGTCGGTCGCCGCGACGCCGGACGTCTCCGGCATCAACGAGTTCCAGGTCCAGTACCGCGTCAACAATGGCCAGGACAATCAGCCATGGGTGGTGCTCGCGAAGGTGCCCGGCGGGGACGCCGGCCTCACCGAGCGTTCGGCCCAGCGCGGTACCGGTCTCGCTCCCAACGAGACCCCGCCACCGCTGCCCGAGAACACCGAGATCGAGTGGCGCGTCCGGAGCCAGGACCGAGCCGGCAACTTCATCGGGAGTCTCGTCCGCGCGTTCACGATCGACCCGACGATCCCGCCGGCCCCGTCGATCACCGGTGGGCCAGTCGGCCCCACGCGGAACACCACCCCGACCTTCAGCTGGAGCGGCGGCGGCGACTCGTTCAAGTGGCAGGTCGTGCCGGCCGGCTCCCAGAACCCTCTGCGCTCGGGCACCACCTCCGCCAAGGAGATCCAGGTCGGCACGCTCAACGATGGCGCCTACACCTTCCGGCTGACCCAGTTCACCGCCGCCGGCGGCGAGAGCGCCGAGGCCCTCCAGTCCTTCGTCGTGGACACGACACCGCCGAGCGCACCCGTCATCCTCACACGACCCACGTTCCCATCGTTGAGTGACGCGATCTTCACGTGGAGCACCGAGCCCGGCGCGTACTCCCGCTGGAGCGTGGCCGACCAGAACGGCGGGGCCGTCGTGTCACCGACCGACACGCCGGTCACGTCGGCGACGCTGCCGCTGCTGGCGGAGAACGCCTACTCGTTCGGCGTCCAGCAGATCGACGCGGCGGGCAACGTCTCGCCGGCGACCGTGGAGCCGTTCACGGTCATCGCCCCGCTCGTGGCCCCGTCGCCCAGCGCCAACATCGTGACGCTGCTGCCGAAGCAGAACGCCCGCCGCCTGCAGCCGAAGGCCGGAAAGACGCTCTTCAGCCGCACGCCGGTGCTGCGCTGGACCCGCGGCCCGAAGGGCACCAAGCTCTTCAACCTGCAGATCTTCCGCGTCTCGGTCGGCAAGAACGCGCGGACGCCGAAGGTCACCAAGATCCTCTCCGTCTTCCCCAAGGCGACGGCGTACCGGGTGCCAAAGTCCAAGACGCGGCCGAGGACCTGCTACGTGTGGCGCGTCTGGCCGTACACCGGGCGGGAGTTCACCCCGAAGCCCCTCGGGGTCAGCAACTACTGCATCGCCAGCCAGAAGGTGCTGACGAAGAAGGCATCCCTGGTGGCGAAGCGGAAGGCCGCGAAGGTGGCCGCCCGCTCCCGCCGGTAGCGGCGCCCAGGGGCCCCGTCAGATCCCGAGGTCGAACGGGCTGGGCTCCAGGGCCCGGCCCCGCCGGTCCCCGGGCCGGGGCGTCTCGTAGACCTGGGCGGCGCCGAGCCGCGGGCTGAGGGCATCCGGCTTCACCATCACGTACAGACGCGTCTCGCGTGCGCGCTCGGCCGCCTGCCAGCGGCGCGACTCCACCCAGTCGACCGCTCCGTGGGCGGCGAGGAGCCCCACGATCAGGCCGGCGATGATGCCCGCACCGTCCGTGAAGCGCTCGAACAGCAGTAGCAGCACGATGCCGGTGAGGACCACGCCGGAGAGCTTGGTGCGCCGCTCCCGCGAGACCGCCAGCGTCTCGTGCACGGACGCGCGCGGCGGTGGCGCGGCCCGCTCCAGCAGACGTTGCACGCGGCGGGACATGCCGACGGCGCTCACGAGGAAGGTCGGGATGGCCGCGGCGGCGGCGGCGAGTGCCGTGACGCCCGCGCGCACCGGCTCGTCGACCAGCCAGCTGCACACCCAGAACACGGCGACGACCACCGCGGTGGCCACGCAGAACTGGCCGCGCCAGCGCTGCTCGTCGGCGACACGGACGAGGCGTGGAAGCCCCGCGAGCAGCGTCTCCGGTCGCAACCGCCCCGTCCTTTCGATCGCGGGCCCCGGCCACTAGAGTAGTCGGCCGGTGTCCCGCCCGCTCCCTCCCGACCCGGCGCCTCGCTCGCCCGCAGCCGCCTGAGCCCGAACGCGCCACAGGTGGGCGTGGTGGGACTCGGATACGTCGGTCTCCCCCTCGCCGTGACGTTCGCCGAGGCCGGTGTCCACGTCGTGGGCCTGGACGCGATCCAGGCCAAGGTCGACCGCATCAACGCCGGCGACTCGTACATCGAGGACGTGCCCTCCGAGCGGCTCGCCCCGCTCGTCGGCGACGGCCGGGTCCGGGCGACCACGTCGTGGGACGAGATGCGTGCGGTCGACGCCATCCTGATCTGCCTGCCGACTCCGCTCACCGAGCATCGGGAGCCGGATCTGTCGGCGGTCCTCGGCGCCAGCGAATCGCTCGCGAGCCGGCTCCGCACCGGCCAGCTGGTGGTGCTGGAGAGCACCACGTACCCGGGGACGACCCGCGAGGAGGTCGCGCCGGTCCTCGAGCGCTCGGGGCTGCGCGCCGGGCGCGACTTCCACCTGGCCTTCTCGCCCGAGCGCGTCGATCCGGGCCGCACGGACTGGACCACGGCGACGACGCCGAAGGTGATCGGCGGGCTCACCCCCGAGTGCACCCGGCGCGCCATGGATCTGTACGGCATGGCGTGCGAGACGCTGGTGCCGGTCTCCGGCCCGGAGGTCGCCGAGCTCACGAAGCTGCTGGAGAACATCTTCCGCAGCGTCAACATCGCGCTCGTCAACGAGCTCGCCATGCTCTGCGACCGCATGGGCATCGACGTCTGGGACGTCATCGACGCCGCGGCGACCAAGCCCTTCGGGTTCATGGCCTTCCGCCCCGGCCCGGGCCTCGGCGGCCACTGCATCCCGATCGACCCCTTCTACCTCACCTGGAAGGCCCGCGAGTTCGACCTGCACACCGAGTTCATCGAGCTCGCCGGGAAGGTCAACTCGCAGATGCCCGAGTTCTGCGTCGCGAAGGTCGCGCGGGCGCTCAACAGCCGCCGCCTCGCGATGAACGGCAGCCGCGTGCTCGTGATCGGGGTGTCGTACAAGGCCGACGTGAACGACACCCGGGAGAGCCCGGCGCTGCGGATCATCAACCTGATGCGCGACGACGGGGCGCTGATCGAGTACCACGACCCCCACGTGCCCGACCTGCCGAAGCACGGCCTGCAGAGCCGGGATCTGGACGCCGCGCTCGACCGGTGCGACGTCGCCGTCGTGGTCACCGCGCACTCCGAGGTCGACTGGGACGACGTCGCCACCAGGGCGCCGCTCGTCGTGGACCTGCGAAACGTCGTCCCGCAGCGGGACGGCAAGGTGTGGAGGCTCTGATGGACGCGAGCACGGCGACGATCGGCGTCGTCGGGATGAACTACTGGGGGCCGAACCTCGCCCGCAACTTCGACCGGCTCGACAGCTGCAACGTCACGTGGATCTGCGACCGCGACGAGGCGGTGCGCAACCGCCACCGCCCCGCATACCGCAACAGCCGCGTCACCCCCCGCCACGAGGACCCGCTGGGGGACCCGGACCTGGACGCGGGGGTGGTCGCGACGCCGGTGCCGACCCACGCGCCGCTCGCCCGCATGGCGCTGGAGGCCGGCAAGGACGCCTTCGTGGAGAAGCCCCTGGCGCTCACCGCCCGGGACGCCAACGAGCTGGCCGCCCTGGCGGACGCCCGCGGCCGGGTGCTGATGGTCGACCACCTGCTCGTGTACCACCCGGCGGTGCAGAAGCTGCACGACCTGATCCGGGACGGCGCGCTCGGGCAGGTCTTCTACATCTACGGCAACCGGCTGAACCTGGGCATCGTGCGCCCCGACGAGAATGCCCTCTGGAGCCTCGGGCCCCACGACATCTCCGTGATGCTCCACCTGGTGGGGGAGCGGCCCGCCGAGGTCTCGGCCACCGGCGAGAGCTACCTGCAGCCGGGGGTCGAGGACGTGGTGTTCGGGCGCATCCGCTTCCCGTCGGGCATCCTCGGGCACCTGCATCTCAGCTGGCTCGACCCGCACAAGATGCGCCGCATGACGGTGATCGGGTCCGATCGGATGGTGGTGTTCGACGACATGGAGACCGAGCGCAAGGTGACCGTCTACGACAAGGGGCCGATCCCCCACACCGAGAACTACGGCGAGTACATCCAGGTGCGCTCCGGCGACATCCACATCCCGAAGGTGCCGGGCACCGAGCCCCTCCGGGTCGTCTGCGAGCGGTTCGCGCAGGCCGTCCGCGACCGCGCGCCGACACCCTCGGACGGGTGGGCGGGCGCCACGGTCGTCGAGGTGCTGGAGGCGATGGGCGAGTCGCTGGCGCACGGCGGGCAGCCCGTCGCGCTGGCGGGGGCCGTGACGTGAGCCGCGAGAACCTGGTCCTCGGCGATGGCGTCCGCATCGGCGAGGACGTCGAGATCGGCGCGAACGTCGTGATCCACGACGGCACCGTGCTCGGCGACGGCGTGGTGGTCCAGGACAACGTGGTGCTGGGCAAGCAGCCGAAGCTCTCGAAGCGCTCCACCAGCGCGAAGAAGGAGCCCCTCGCGCCCCTCGAGGTCGGTGCGGGGTCCGCGATCTGCAGCGGCGCGGTGGTCTACGCCGGCACCGTGCTGGGCCCGGACGTGATCATCGGCGACCAGGCGTCGGTGCGGGAGCGCTGCACCCTGGGTGAGGGCGTGGTGGTCGGCCGCGGGGTGTGCGTCGAGAACGACGTGCCGATCGGGGCGTTCACCAAGATCCAGTCCAACTCGTACATCACCGCCTACTCCGAGCTGGAGGACCACGTCTTCATCGCGCCGTGCGTGACGACGACGAACGACAACTTCATGGGCCGCACGGACGCCCGCCACGCCCTGATCAAGGGCGCGATCATCCGCCGCGGCGCCCGCGTGGGCGGCGGGGTGGTGATCCTGCCCGGCATCGAGATCGGCGCGGAGGCCTTCGTCGCCGCCGGCGCGCTGGTCACCCGCGACGTCCCCGCCGGCAAGCTGGTGGCGGGCCTGCCCGCCCAGGTGTGGCGCGACGTCCCCCCGGAGGAGATGGTCGGCCGCGAGACGTAGACGCCGCCGCCTGACGCTCGAGGCGCCCGACGGGACGGTCGTGGTGCGGGACCTCGGCGCCCCCGGCGCGCGGCTGCTGGAGATCGACCTCCCCGACGGGACCCGGGTGAAGGTGGCCGAGCACCTCTGCGGCTGGACCCCCGCCGCCGACCCCGACGGCCCCCTGTGGCCCACCATGGCCGACGCCCTCGCCGCCCTGAGCGGCCGCACCCGCGACGGCGAGGCCTGGATCTCGGTGCTCGAGGAGTTCGCGGCGAGCCCCGCCAACCCCGGCGGGGAGATCCTGCCGGCCGAGGAGGACGCCCGCCTCGCCGCGCTGCTGGTCGCGTCGCCGGCCATCCACGTCGACGGCCCCCGCGCCCACCACTCCGGCGGCTGGTACATGTTCATCGGCGGACTGCCGTTCGCCGGATGGGTGATGGAGTACGGGGACACGCCGGCCGAGGCGGCACGGGCGGCGCTCGACCGCGCGGAGCGCCTGCTGGAGCTCGGGGGGTAGTGCCCCCGGGCCGGGAACTCAGGGGGTAGGCTCGACCGATGTTCCGCCTCCAGCATGTGGCCGTGACGTTCCCCGAGGGCCGGGCCGACGCCATCCGCGGGTTCTACGCCGGGGTGCTCGGCATCCCGGAGATGTCGGTGCCCGAGGAGGTCGCGCACCTCGGCTGGGTGTGGTTCGCGACCGCCGACGACGGCGTGGAGCTGCACTTCATCCCCCACGCGATCGACCCCGACCCGGCGCGGGCGCACCACTTCTGCCTGCAGGTGGACGACCTCGACGCCCTGCGCGGGCGCTTGGTGGCGGCCGGGGCGGAGGTCCGCGACGCGGGCGCCCGTATCCAGGGGCGCGACCGCGCCTTCGTGCGCGACCCGGTGGGGAACCTCGTCGAGCTGGTGGAGATACCCGCCGGCCCCTGAGGGCTCGCTAGCGCACGATCACCCGGGCGGTGGCGCGGCCCCCGTAGATCACCCACGGCACGCCGGCGGTGGTGCCGGCCGTGGGATCGGTGTCGTCCTCGTCCGCGCCCAGCAGCCGGACGGCGTCGTTGCGGTCGTCGGTCGCGCGGCGCAGCGCGCGGACCACCCGCTGCGTCGGGGTGCCGGACTGGCGGGCGGCGAAGCGGCCGGCGGCCATCACGGCGGCGCGGCGGGCGGGCAGGCCGCCGCCCAGGCCCAGCTGCTGCGTGAGGTCGGCGGGGAGCGAGTCGAAGCCGCCGGACGATTTCGGGACGATGCGGATCGCGGCGCGCCCCGGGAACAGGGTGCCGGGGATGCGGACCGGCACGCGGATGGTCCGCTGCGCCGCCCGCCACGGCTGGATGCGCAGGAACAGCACCGCCCTGCCGCCCGCCGCGACGCGCCGGGGGGCGATGCGGGCGCCGACGATCCGCGCCGCCCGGACCGTCGTCTCCAGGCGCTCGTCGATGGTGATCGCCGAGATGGGGAGCCGCTTGACGCCGTTCTGCAGCATGATCGACGCGATCCGCGCGGCCGTGCCGCTCGCGAGGGTGACCACGTCGCCCTCCGCGGCGTACAGGTTGCGGTAGACGAACGGGGTCTTGAGCGCCGGGCTCTCGATCCGGACGCGCAGCGACATGGTGCCGCGCGCGAGGCCGTCGGTGGTGCGGATGGCGGGCTCGTCCTGCAGCAGCGCCGCGATGATCGGCGCGGTGCGGTCGTCCGGGGCGATCGTGGTGCGAACCGTGCTGGTGGTGCCGCGCGAGACGTTCTGCGCGGTCGCCGTGCCCGCGATCCCCTCCACCGGTCCCAGGCGGCCGGTGATGCCGTCGGTGCGGTCGCCGACGATCATGCCCTGCAGGTTGCCGGGCTCCGCGAGCTTGTAGCTCGACCCGGTGATGGGGGCGGCGATCGTCTGGAACACGTAGGCGTCGCCCATCAGGAACCGGGTGGGGCCCGCCCCCGTGAACGGGTGGCCGAACCCGAGGACCGTGGGGCCGTCGACGTAGGTCACGGTGCCGACCGCGCCGAGCACCAGGTCGCCGCCGGAGAGCAGCGCCGTGACCGATGCGCCCGGCACGAGCGGCACGGGGGGCCGCATCGTCCGCGGCCCGATGGAGTCGAGGCGCACGCCGGAGCGGGCGAGCTCGGCCGACAACGGTCCCACCAGCGGGCGCGACGCGCCGGCGATCGTCCATCGCTCCAGCGGGTAGAGGGCCCGGCGGCCCGGGTCGCGGCGCTCGGCCGCGCGGGCGGCGGCGCGGTCGCGGACCAGACGCAGGGGCTTCGCCGGCCCCGCCGCCGGGACGCGCTCGTTGGCGCGCAGCCCCGCGTCGGAGTCGATCATCTGCTCGATGGGGGTCACGCCCACGATGACGTTGGCCTGGTCGCCGCTGCCGTAGGCCACCGCGCCCATCACGCGCGCGACGCCGTCGGCGCCGGTCACGTACACGGGGCTGCCGCTCATGCCCTCCGCCACGCCGCCGGTCGCGTCGATGAGCGGCCCCTCGGCGCGCACCAGGATCAGCGCGCCGCCGGGCGCGTCGGAGGAGTGCTGCACATCGAGCACCGTGACCGGGAACGTCACGATGTCGGTCCCCCGCACCACCGTGCGCGCCTGCCCGACCATCCCCGCCTGCACCTGCGACAACGGCAGAATCGGGTCGGCCGCCGCGGCCGTGCCGGCCGCGGCGAGGGCCCCCGCGGCGGCGGGCGCCGCCGCGGGGGCGATCGCGGCGCGGCGCCCCCCCCGCCCCGCGCCGCCCCCTGCCCCACCGGCGGACCCGGGTCGCCCGCCGCGGCCGTGCCGGCGGTCGCGAGGCCCCCGGCGGCGGCGGTCGCCCCGGGGGCGGCGATGGCGGCGCGCCGCCTCACCGGCCCGCCGCGCCCGCGCCGTTGGGGCGGACGCTGAACCACGTGTCGCGCAGGCCGAGCTCGCCCCGCATCGTCCATCCGCTGAACGTCGCCGTCCGCCCCGTCGCGGTGGTCACCGTCGCCTGCACCACCCGGGGCGAGGCGCCGCGCCGCACCACATCGACCGACGTCACCGGGGCGCCCAGACCGAGCAGCTCGCCGAGCCGCCGCGCGCTGAACGTGGGCGGGTCCGGCCAGACGTGGAACGGGCTGATCTTGTCGAAGGGATCCGGCACGCTCTTCAGGTAGGGCCGCGCTCCGCTCCCCCCGAAGACGTTCTGGACGTCCTCGGTCCGCCCGCCGGACGTGGAGAAGAAGTAGGCGGTGATGACGGCGCCATCGTATGTCAGCACGGTGCCGCGGGTCTGTCGCACCGCCCGGTTCGACCGCGGATCCTCGGCGTCGACGCCCCCGTAGACCTGGCTGCGCTGGTCGTCGAACACGTCGTAGGTGCTGGTCGGGGTCATGGTGGAGAGCACGTAGCTGCGCGCGGCGATGGCCTGGGCGGCGAGTGCGGCGGGCGCGTCGTCGCCCCAGCTCGACGGCATCTCGCGCGGGACGACCCCCCGGAGGTAGCTCTCCATGTCCACCACGTTCACCAGGTCGAAGCGGCCGCCGGACGGCACCGCCCGGATTCCGCCGCGGTACCGCCGGGCCGCCTCCGGCTGGGTGGGGCCCCACGCCACCCAGCCGCCCTTCGCCCGCGACTGGAAGCGCACCGGCCCCGCGACGACCGCGACCACGCTGCGCCCGCGCCGGACGGCGAGCGTGCCGTCGGCGCGCGCCTGGAGCATGTAGGTGACACCGGTGCGAAGCGGCGTGACGTTGCGGCCGCCGGCCCGACGGCCGAGCAGCCGCCACCGCTGCGGGCTCCAGAACCGGGCCTCCCGCAGGCCGGTGGAGAGCAGCACCCGGACGCCGCGGTTCCGCGCCGTGCCGAACCTCACCCCCGTGAAGTAGGCCGCCAGGATGCGCCGGGCGCTCCACCCCGCCAGCGCGCGGCCGCGCGCGCCGTACTGCGACATGCCGATCCCGTGACCGAAGCCGCGCCCCACGAACGTGAACGAGGCGGGTGCGGCGGGTGCGCTCGGGGCGGCCGGTGCGGGGGCCGTGGCGGGCGGGGGCGCCTGCCCCTGCCCGGACGCGGTGGCGCCGCCGGCGGCCAGCGCCGCGGCGGCGAGGAGCGCCGGCGGCAGCAGGCGGCGCGGGGTCATGGCACGGGGATTCGGCACGGGGTGCGGGGCACGTTAGCCTGCGGCCCGTGTCGCGCGAACCTCATCCGGTGGCCGGGGAGGCGGGGATCGGGGAGTGGATCCGGCCGGACGTCGGCGCGCGGATCCGCCAGATGGTGGTCCACGGACCGTTCGTGGTGCAGCGGCGCGAGGACCTGGGCGGCGGCGCGTGCCTGCTGACGCGGCACCGCACCGCCCACGTCACGACCTTCGTGGTCGAGGGCTACTCGCTGCGCTCGGAGATCGGCCTGCCGTGCCACGTCGTGCACCTTCGCGACGAGGCGGACGGGGCCTCCTACGTCGTGGACACGGGCCTGTGCGGGCCGGGGCTCCCCTCCGACGCGTTCACGTCCTCCAGCGCTTCACCCCCGACGTCATCGTCACCATCCGCCGCTTGATCCCCCACGGGATCAGGGAATAGGCCGGGGCGAACGCGACCCGCCAGAACGCGCCCGCACCGACGTGCGGCGCCGGGGCCTTCGCCACCGGGCCGAGGCGCCGCATCGTCCGCTCGAACAGGGCGCGCTCGCCGGAGGTGCGCATCCGGCGCGGCAGCGCCGGCTTCGGCGGCACCTTCGCGGGGCGCGCCCCGGGGCGCAGGCCGGGGGTGCCGGCCTTGGCGAGACCGTCGGCCACCGCGTTCTCGCCCGCCTTGCGGGCGGTGGAGCCGGGCGGGGCCGGGGGTGCGGCGGGCAGGCCGCCGCGCCCGTGGTGGGCGACCTTGTCGTGCCCGAAGTACTCCCGCAGGTGCTCCGGGACCTCGTGCGCGCTCACAGCTGGGCCATCCCGTTCAGCGCGGCCACCGACAGCGGCTCGTACAGGGCGCCGATCGGCGGGCTGTACACGTTCTCCATGAACGCCAGATCCTCGAGCGTGGCGCCGCGCTTCAGCGCGAAGGCCAGGAAGTCGGCGCGCTCCTTGATGCCCTCGCCGCCCACGAACTGGCCGCCGATGAGCCTGCCGGTGCCGGGCTCCGCCAGCAGCTTCACCCGCACCTGCTGGACGCCCGGGAAGTAGCGGGCCCTGCTGATGCCGTTGGCCGCGCCCACGACGTAGGGGATGCCGAGCGACTGGGCCAGGTGCTCGCCCAGGCTCGCCCCGCCGATCTGGACCTGCCCGCCGACCATCCCCCACGGGATGTTCACCGGGTCGTAGCGGCGGTCGCCGCCGCCCGCGTTGGCGCCGGCCACGCGGCCCTGCTGCATCGCGTGCGAGCCGGTGAGCCCCTGGACGGCGATGCCGGTGCGGTTCTGCGGCACCTCGACCACGTCCCCCGCGGCGTACACGCCCGCCATCGAGGTCTCCATCCGCTCGTTCACCACCAGCGCGCCGGTGGAGCCGACCTTCAGGCCCATCGACCGGGCGATGGTGGTCTCCGGCTCCTTGTGGGTGGAGATGACGCAGATGTCGGCGTCGATGACGCCCTCGCTGGTGTCGACCCCGGTGAGCCTGCCGCCCGAGCCCACGAAGCCGTTGAGGCCGACGCCGAAGTGCAGGTGGCACCCGAGCTCCTTCAGGCTCTCCTGCACCGGCTCGGCGATCTCGGGATCGGCGATCTGGGCGAGCAGCCAGGCGTTCTCGTCGACCAGGTGGGTCTCGATGCCGCGGTGCGCGAGGGCGGTGAGCATCTCCACGCCGAGCGGCCCGGCCTCGAGCACGACGGCCTTCTTCACGTCGTCGAGCGTCTGGTTGAGCTCGATCCCGCGCCGGATGTTCTTGACGAAGGTGAGGCCCTCGAGGTCGTTCCCGGGCACGTCCGGGAGCGTGTAGTTCCAGCCGGTGCAGACGATGAGCTTGTCCCACGGCACCACGTCGCCGTTGGCGGTGATGGTGCGGTTGGCGGTGTCCACCGCCGTCACGACCGTCTGCGTCCGCAGGTCGATGCCCGCCTCGGCGTAGTTCTCCGGGCCGGCCAGGAAGAGGCGCTCGAAGTCGGGGATCTCGCGGCCGAGGACGTACGGGATGCCGCACGGGGAGTACGCCACGTCCTCGTACTCGGTGCAGACGACCACGGTCGCGTCGGGGTCGGTGCGCTTTGCCATCGAGCCGGCGCTGATGCCCGCGGCCCCTCCCCCGATCACGCAGATGCGCTGGCCCATCGTCATGCTCCCCTCTCGGCGTTCGTCGTCGCCCCCTGATCCGGCGCACCCAGGTGGTACCGGATCTCGGGCGGGTTCCTGATCGTGTTCGTGACCCAGCAGTACCGGGAGGCGAGCTCGACCACGGGGTCGAGCTCCTCCGCGGGGGTGGACGATTCCACCCACAGGTCGTACGCGCCGTGGCGGGGCTCGCCGACGGCGCGGTACGGCCGCACGTGCACCTTCACGTCGTCCAGGCGGACGCGGCGCTTCCCCGCGGCCCACGCGATCGCGATGCACATGCACGACGCCAGCGCGATCACGATCATCTCGGTCGGCATGGGGCCGGTGTCCTCGCCGCCGAACTCCGGCGGCTCGTCCACCCGCACCGTGTGCCCGCGGCCGGAGACGTCGGCGGACATCCCGCCGCGCCACTCGGCCGTCCACACCGCGTAGTCGTGCGACTCGTCGATGGGCATCAGACGGCCGCCCCCACCCGGTCGTAGATCCGCTCGTGCGCCGCCGCGGCCGCGTCCCAGGTGAAGCGGGCGGCCGTCGCCCGCCCCCCTTCGCGCAAATGGGACCCCGGGGTCTCGACTGCTCGGACGAGGGCGCGACCGAGCGACTCGGCGTCGCCGACCGGCACCATGAGGCAGTCGCGCCCGTCCCTCAGGAACTCCCGCAGCACCGGCAGGTCGCTCACGACCACGGGCAGGCCGGCGGCCTGGGCCTCCAGCACCACGAGCCCGAAGCCCTCCCGCTCCGACGGGAACGCGAAGACGTCGGCGGCGCGCATCAGCGGCGGCATCAGCTCGTCGGGCAGCGACCCGAGCACCTGGACGTCCGCCCGCGGGTCGACGTCGCGGCCGCGGGCGACGCGCAGGCCCAGGCGGGCGGCGTCCTCCTCCCAGGCGGCGCGGTAGTCGGCGTAGTCGAACAGCGTCTCGCCCCCGGCGATCGCCAGGAGGGCGCCCGCACCCATGTCGCCCCGCCGCGCCGCGAACGCCGCCAGCAGGGTGCGGCTGCCCTTCCGCGGCTCGATCCCCCCGATCGCGAGGACGGTGGGGCGGGCGCCCCAGCCCAGCAGGTCGCCGGCCGCCGTCCGGTCGAGCGCGCACCCCGCGAACCGGGCCGCATCGACCCCGTTCGGAATCACCTCCGCGTCCACGCCATGGTCGCGGCGCAGGACCTCCGCCCAGTGGCGGCTCACGCAGATGCGGTGGTCCACGTCCTCGATCGACGCCCGCTGGCACTCCTGCAGGACCGGGCTGGCGAAGTCGTCGACGTGGTGGACGGTGCGGACGGCCGCGTCCACGCGGCCCTCGTCGCGGAGCGCGAGCAGCGCCCGGGCCGACAGGCAGTCCTCGGCGTGGTGCACGTCCGCCGGCCCGGCGGCGCGCATCCCCTCGGCCAGGGTGGCGGCGTACCGCAGGATCCGCGGCTCCACGTCCTCGCCCGGGCGCCGGTCGACCGGCACCAGGCGGGCGGGCACGCGCGGCTCGCGGAAGAAGCGCGCCCCGTCGGCCGACAGCGCCCACAGCTCCACGTCACGGCCGCGGGCGGCCAGGGCCTCGGCCAGGTGCAGCGCGTGGACCACCCCGCCGCGGGGCTTGGTGGAGTAGGTGACGATGCGGATCCTCACCGCGCCCTCATCCCGCGATCGCCGCGGCCAGGCGCGCGGCGGCCGCGTTGGTCGGGGCCAGGCGCACGCCCGCGTCCTCCAGGGCGGCGGCCTGGCGGCTGCGCACCTGCGGGTCGGCCTCCGTGCCCAGCACGTAGCCCACCACGGCCAGCTGCGGCCGGGCGGCCAGGGCCTCGCGGATCGGCGGGATCAGCACCGACGCGGGGTCGGGGTGGCTGGCGTACCCCAGGACGACGTCGATCAGGATCACGCCCACGTCGGGGTCGGCGGCCTCCTCGGCCAGCCGCTCGGCGCGGGCGGCGGGGTCGATCATGGGGTGGGGGCGGCCGCGGGTGAACTCCTCCTCGCCCAGATCGAGCACCGCGTGGCCCGACGGCGGCCCCTGCAGCCGCCGCGCGCGCCCGGCGGGGGCGTTGGTGGACACGGTGCCGAGGCGCTCGGCCAGGATCGCCGCGGCCTCGCTGCACAGCGTGCCGCCCGAGAAGAGGCCCCGCACCGCGCCGCCCGACACCCATCCGGCGCGCGGGTCGCGCGGCGCCGGGGCGTCGTGCCCCGCGAGCCGCGCGGCCGCGAGGGCCGCGCCCTCCAGCGTGTCGGCCAGGTGGACGCCGTCCACCGGGTCGACGCCGCCCCCCACCATGCAGGCGGCGGCGGGCTTCCCGCACCCCGCCAGCGCGCGCAGCACCGTCTCGGCCACCTCCGGGCTGGGCGGCTTGGAGACGCAGAGGACCACCGCCGTGTCGTCGTCGGCCGCCAGCCGGGCGATCGCGTCCAGGGCGGTGACGGCCCCCACCTCGTCCTTCAGGTCGCGCCCCCCGGTGCCGTAGCAGGCGCTGACCCCCGCCCCGGCGCGATCGACGAGCACCGTGACCTCCTGCGCGCCTGTGCCGGCCGCCGCGACCACGCCGACGCTGCCGCGGGCCACGACGTTGGCGAAGCCGAGGGCGACGCCGTCGATGATCGCGGTGCCGGCGCCGGGACCCATCACGAGCAGCCCGCGCTCGTGGGCGCGCCGCTTGAGCGCCACCTCGTCGGCGACCGGGACGTTGTCCGAGAAGAGGAGCACGTCCATGCCGGCGCCGAGGGCCTTGTGCGCCTCCAGGGCCGCGTACTCGCCGGGCACCGACACCACCGCCACGTCGCCCGCGGCCCGCGCCAGGCTGCGCGGGGCCCGCACCGCCGGCCCCCCGCCGCCCGCCGCCGCGGGGACGGCGTCCAGCACATGCTCGGCGGCCGCGACGCCGTCGCCGGCGCGGTCGCCCTGCACGGCGATGACCAGGTCGTCGGGACCTGCCCCGTCGATCGCCGGGTCGTCCATCCCCAGGCCGCCCGCCTCCTCGCGGTTGGCGGGGGTGCCCATGAAGCAGAACGCGCGGGTCACCCCGTCGACCGCCTCGGCGGCGCGGGCGGCCGCCATCATCTTCGCGCTGTCGGCCCAGCGGCCGGCCCGGACGCGGACCTCCAGCGACGCGCTCACGATGCGGACACCGCCCTCCCCTCGGGGCCCACCAGCAGCGGCTCGGCCTGCGCGCCGAGGGCCTCGTCGTCGGTCTCGCGGGCGCGCAGCAGGGCCGCGCGGCCGCCCTCCACCAGCACCGCCCCCGGACGGAGGTGGATGAACGGGGAGGCCTGCGCCATGGCGTAGGCCCCCGTCTGACCCACCCACACCAGGTCCCCGACGCGCAGCGGCGTCAGCGGCACCTCCCGCGCGATCGCGTCGTGCTGGAGGCACAGCGGCCCGAACAGGTCGGTCGGTCGCTCGGCCCCGCCGCGCGGCTCGGCGGCCTCCACCGGCGAGCGCTTCCACAGCACGCACGGCACCTGGGTGATGCCGGCATCGACCACCACGGCACCGGCCCCGCGCCGGGCCACCACGCGCGTGAGCAGCCACCCGGCGTCGCGGATCAGCGCGCGCCCGGGCTCAAGGATCAGCGGGGGCGCATCCGGCCCGAGGGCCTCGCGCACCGCCGCGAGGTAGGGGCCCAGCCCGGCGGCACCCGGCCACCCACCGCCCATGTCGAGCCACTCGACGCCGCCGACCCGCTCGGCGGTCTCGCGCAGGCGCGCGGCGGCGGCGGCGAACCGCGACACGGGCACCGGGTACTGCACCGTGACCCCGTGGATCGGCGGACCGGCCGGGGGGAGCGGGCCGAGCTGGTAGGCGCCGAGGTGGATGTGCAGCCCGGTGAGCCGCAGGCCGGCGCGGCGCAGGACCGACGCGGCGGCCGGCGCCACGCGCGCCGGGACCCCGAACCGGTCGGTGGCCTCCCGGTCGGGCGGGCGCAGGCGCAGGCCGATCCGCGCGCCGGGCGCCGCGTGCCGGGCCAGGCGGGCGATCGCGCGCACCTGCTCGGCCCCGTCGGCGATCACCGTGGCGCCCTCCTCCAGGGCGCGCTTCAGCTCGTCCCCGGTCTTGAGCGGGCCGTTGAACACCATCTGCGACCCCGGCACCCCGGCGCGGCGCGCCACCCGGTACTCGAAGCCGGATGCCACCTCGGCCCAGCAGCCCGCCCGGTTCAGGCGCGCCACCAGGCCCATCAGCGGGTTGGACTTGACCGAGTAGGCGACGGTCACGTCCGCGCCGGCGGCCTCCCTGAACGCCCGCGCCTCGGCCTCCATCCGGGCGCCGTCGAACGCGTAGAGCGGCGTCCCGAACCGCTCCGCCAGCTCGGAGGCGCGGCCGGGCGGGCGCGGGTCGAGGCCCCGGATCACGCCGCCGCCTCGCGCTCGAGGAGCGGCCAGACGCGGGCGCCCACCCGCGCGACCTCCACGTCGTGCGGGTAGCCGGAGCCGATGACCAGGTCGACGCCGGCGTCGCGGTAGGCGGCCAGCAGCTCGGCCACGCGCGCGTGGGAGCCCACAAGGCC
This sequence comes from Miltoncostaeaceae bacterium, assembly GCA_036826475.1. Taxonomy (GTDB): domain Bacteria; phylum Actinomycetota; class Thermoleophilia; order Miltoncostaeales; family Miltoncostaeaceae; genus Miltoncostaea. The sequence continues at coordinate 35,843 of DAISWG010000015.1, forward strand.
GGTGCCCGCGCCGCCGCGGACCGCCCGGATGCCCGCCCACAGGCCGGGCGCCACCCAGCCGTCGCCGTCGGCGTCGATCGCGTTCATGCGCGCCTGGCCGACGCTGTCGAACCCGGCGTACTCGGACGCCCGTTCGCCGGTGACCTCGGCGCGCGACAGCAGCTCGGCCGCGGCGGCGCGGGCCTCGCGGTCGGTGTCGCGGGCGATCACGTGGATCCGCAGCCCGAACCGCATGGGCCGCGCGGCCCGCGCCCGCACGCGGGCGACCCTGGCGGCGATCTGCTCGGGCGGCTCGCCCCACATCAGGTACGTGTCGGCCACCCGGCAGGCGAGCGCCACGGCGTCGTCGCTGGCGCCGCCCAGATAGAGGGGCCCGGGGAAGCGCGCGCGGAGGGCGTCGGCCAGGGCGCCGAGCCGGGCGTAGCGGCCGGCGTGGTCGAGCGCCGGCGCGCCGTACCCGGTGTCGGGCCCGCCGCCCGCGACCAGGTTGATCGCGATCCGCCCGGGCGCGATGCGCTCGAGCGTCTCGGCCTGGTGGGCGGCGAGGTCGGGCGCGAGCCCGGCGGGGTTGATCGCCACGATGATCCGGATCGCGCGCGTCAGGGCCGCGAGCGCGGTCGCCGTGGTCCAGCTCTCCATGAACGGGGCGTCCGGCGCGAACGAGTCGTTGACCGTCCCCGTGGGGATCAGGATCTCGGCGGCGCCGGCGCGCTCCGCCGCGGTCGCGACGGCCGCGAGGTGGGCGATGGTGGGCGCCTGCTCGGGGCGGCGCGTGCCCAGGAAGCGGCCGTCGCCCTCCGACGGGCAGTACCAGGCGAGGGTGGGCGTCCCGGTCAGCGGGCTGTCCCCCGGCGGCGGTCGTGCGCGATCATCCGCCCGTGTCGTGCACGGTGACCATCGAGAGCCGCGATCCCGAGACCGGGGAGGTGCGGCGCGACGTGTTCGAGCTGACGCCCGCCCCGCCGCCCGGCGACGAGCGCCGCGTGCTGGTGGAGCTGGTGACCGGCATCCACCCGAACGCCGTTGAGGTGTCGTGGTCCGACGGCGTCGCCGTGCTCGACGACGGCGGACGGGCCGTGACCGCCACGTTCGGCCCCGGCGAGCCCGACTCCGACCCGCCGCCCGCCCCCGACCAGGGCACCCTCTTCGGCTGAGCGCCCGCCGCTCACCCGGCCTCCACGAGGGCGGCGATCCGGCGGCCGCGCTCGGTGCCGTACGAGAGGAACAGGTCGCGGACCGCGTCGCGGTACACCCCGGACGCCGCCTCCTCGATCGCGTCGGGGAACGCCTCGGCGAAGCGCTCCAGCGCCGAGGCGTCCGGGTCGCTCAGGTTGAGCCGGAGCGTCGTGGTGGCACCCACCTCGCCCAGCCCGTCCCCCGGGTAGACCGCCACCCGCCGGCGGCACAGCGCCACCGTCAGCTCCTGCGCGCTGGCGCCGGCGCCGGACACGTCGATGACGCACGAGAACCCGTAGGCCGGGTCGATCACCGGCGTGGCGATGCGCTTCAGCGCCGCCAGGTTCCGCCGGATGACGTCCTCGCCGCGCCGCGTCCAGTCCTCGTCGCGCAGCGCCGCCGCGGCGCCCACCTGCGCGACCCGGTTGGTGTTGAGGCGGACGGCCGCGATCTTCACCTGCAGGCACGTCCGCACCAGCGCGGGGTCCCCCCCGAGCGCGCCGACCCGGGCGCCCGCCATCCCGTAGCCGTGCGCCAGGCCGCTCGACACCAGCAGCGTCGCGTCGGGATGGTCGGCCGCGACGGCCGCGATCGGGTGGTGCCGGGCGGCCGGATCGACGCGGTGGGCGGAGTGGGTGGTGTCGGCCAGGATCACGATCCCGCGGTCGGCCGACAGCCGCAGCAGCGCCGCGAGCTCCTCGCGCGCCTGGACCGTCCCGAACGGGTTCACCGGATCGCAGACCACGATCATCCTCGTGCGCGGCGTGACGGCGGCGGCCACCTCGCCGGGGTCGAGGCGCCACCCGTTGCCGGCCGTGAGGCGCACCCACACCGGCACGCCGCCGGCCAGCCGGAGCGCCGGCACGAAGTGGAAGTAGCCGGGGTCGGTGACGATGACCTCGTCGCCCGGGTCCAGGCACGCGAGGGCCGCGTAGCCCACGCCCGCCTGGGCGCCCTCGGTGCCGATCACGTCGAAGCGGTCGTCGCGGGCGCGGCCCAGGAGCGCCTCGGCCATCAGGTCGCGCAGCGGCTCGTCCAGGTCGGGCGAGTACGGGCCCACGTGCTCGGCGTCGACGGCGTCGCGCATCGCGTCGAGCGCCCGCGGGGACGGCCCGATGTGGTTGGCCATCCATCCCAGGTCGGCCCACTCGCCGCGGTCGAGCGCGATGGCGCCGTCGCGGTAGACGTCCGCCGGGTCCCACCCCAGGATGCGGTAGGCGTCGCGGTACGTCATGTAGTTGCCGAACCCCTGCGGGTCCTCCAGCAGGGCGCGGGCGCGCGCCGAGGCGGCGGGCACGTCGGCCGGGGCCGGGGGGCGCCACGTGAGCACCGATCGTTGGCGCGGCCGGGTGCTCACGCGACGATCCGCGTCCCCGTGCGGCCCGCGAGGGCGTCGGCGGCCGCCTCCATGGACGTGATCAGGGCCTGGCCGCCGCCGCCCTCCACGAACTGCACCGCCGCCTCGACCTTGGGACCCATGCTGCCCGCCGGGAACTGGCCGTCGGCCAGGTGGGCGCGGGCCTCGGCGACGGTCATCACGTCGACCGGGCGCTCCCGCGGCGTGCCGAAGTCGAGCAGCACCTTCTCCACGCCGGTGAGCAGCAGCAGCGACGACGCGCCCACCAGCCGGCCGACGAGGGCCGCGGCGAAGTCCTTGTCGATCACGGCGTCCACGCCCACCAGGTCGGCGCCGACCCGGGCCACCGGGACGCCGCCGCCGCCGCAGGCCACCACCACCTCGCCCGCGTCGAGCAGGCGCCGGATCTCGCCGGCCTCCACCACCTCGACCGGCTCGGGCGAGGCCACCACCCTCCGCCAGCCCCGCCCGGCGTCCTCCGCCACCGACCAGCCCCGGGCGGAGGCCAGCCGCCGTGCGCGGCCCTCGGAGAAGAACGGGCCGATGGGCTTGGTGGGGTGCGCGAACGCCGGGTCGGCGGCGTCGACCACCACCTGCGTCATGACCGCCGCCACCGAGCGCGGGAGGCCGCGCGCGGCGAGCGTGTCGCCGATCGACTGGGCCAGCAGGTAGCCGAGCTGACCCTGGGTCATCGCGCCCAGCACGAACAGCGGCTGGGCCGGGATCTCGCGGCTCACCGCCTCCTGGGCCATCGCCAGCGCGCCCACCTGGGGGCCGTTGCCGTGCACGACCACGAGGCGCACGCCGTCGCCGATCATCCGTACCGCGGTCTCCGCGACGCCCCTCGCACGCGACTCCTGGTCCGCGAACTCACCGAGCCCGGCGGGGGCGAGCGCGTTGCCCCCGATGGCCAGGATCACCGTCTCCGACACCGACTCGCTATCTCCTTGTGTACATAGTCCGGGAAGACAGTTGTTGGTTAGGGACGTTGCGCCAAGGGGGCCCGGGGTGGAGGATGCTATCTCCCCAACCGCCGGAGGGGGCCCGACCTCGTGCGGGCTCCGAGGGATCCGGCCGTGTGCCCCACACCGAGAAGGAGCATCGCGTGGCCAAGATCGAGGGAATGAAGCCGGAGGCCGGTCAGGAGCTCTACGACGTCTCCGAGAAGGTGTTTCCGGACATCAAGGCCGAGCCTGGTGAGGAGGCTTGGATCTTCATGCACACCGTGCCCTACGAGGGCTCGGTCGGCCTGGTCAACCTGCTCACGGCCACGCGGCTCGGGCGCAAGGGCTTCAAGGTCAGCCTGGTGCTCTACGGGCCGGGCGTGCTGATGGCGTCGGGCACCCGCGGCTACCCCGCCGTCGGCCAGGAGGCCTTCCCGGGTCACATGGCCATCAACAACCAGCTCAAGACCCTGCTCGCCGAGGGCGCGACCATCTACGCGTGTCGCTTCGCGATGGGCGCCCTGTACGGCTTCCGCGAGGACGACCTCATCCCGGGCGTCACCGCGTTCAACCCGCTCGACGTGCTCGACTCGGCGCTGACGGCATGGCGCAACAAGGCCTTCCAGCTCAACACCTGGACGGTCTGAGCAGCGGGAACCCGACGGGACGGGGACGGGCGCGCGGTGAGCGAACGCGACGACGTCCTGCGCCGCTGGCGGCTGGGTGAGGAGCGCCTCTACCCGGTCGCCACGGTCCGTCCCGACCTGTACCAGGCGGTGATCGGGGTGGTCCGCGCCCTCGTGGACCACCTCTCGTCCGTCCCGGACCTGGACGCCCTGATCGTGACCTTCCGCACCGCGGGCCGCGACGACGAGCTCGACGCGGCCGGCGTGGCGCGCCGCGACCTGTCGCCCGAGATCGACCTGGACCTGGTCCGCGACGCCGCCTACCAGGCGCGCGCCCGGGAGCTCGAGGTGCGCGCCGCGAACGAGCGGACCACCGCCTCGATCCGCCGGGCGCGGGCCGCCGGCGACCCGACCGCCGTGATCTGGAGCGAGGGGGAGCGGGAGCTCTGGCCGCCGTACCGCCGCGTGGAGATGTCGGTCGAGAGCGGCAACGCGGTGGCGGTCACCACACTGATGGACCCGGACACGATGATGCCCCGCTACGCGCTCGAGGCGATGGTCCTCGACCCGGAGAGCGGCGAGGCGGTGCCGGACGAGGAGCCCCTCTCCCCGCGCCGCGAGTTCACCGATCCGGACGAATGGCGCGCGGCCGCCGAGGCGCTCCGGTCCGCGCTCCTCCGAACCTGACCACCTGACGAAAGGGACGTCGTGGGACTGCCTGACGGCATCAAGCGGAACGTCATCGACGGGCACAGCCACATCGGCGAGATCGAGGCCTGGCCGTTCTACGGGATCGACTACCCGGTCAAGCCGATCGTCTACGACTTCCCGCGCACCAAGGACTACCTGAAGTACATGGACCAGTACGGCATCGAGCGCAGCCTGGTCATGTCGAACTACGGCATCCCCAAGCCCGAGCAGCCCTTCTCGCTCAACCCGATCGTGATGGAGGCCGCCAACGCCACCGACCGCATCCGCGGGCTGCTGTGGGTGTCCTTCCTCCCGCGGGACAAGGAGAACACGCTCGAGGCGCTCAAGCACTGCGGCGAGCACGGGATCATCGGCCTGAAGACCACGTTCCTCCTGGGCGGCAACCCCAACCCGGAGGAGTGGGACGAGGAGACCAAGGCGATCGCCGACATGTGCTTCGACGCGGCGGAGAAGCACGACTACGTCTTCCACTTCCACACGTCCGCCGGCGGCAACAGCGACATCAACAACTTCATCCCGATGGTCGAGGCCTACGGGAAGCGCGTGAAGATCCACCTCGTCCACTTCGGCGGCGGCGTGTCGGGTCACATCAAGCTGGTCCCGAAGTTCATGCAGTGGGTGAAGGACGGCTACAAGGTCTACACCGACACCTCGTGGGCGATCGGCTTCGGCGCGCGCTGGCTGCTGGTGGAGATCGAGAAGCAGGGGATCGGCGGCGACCGGGTCATCTTCGGGTCGGACGAGCCGTGGTCGGACTTCATGAGCGAGTACTGGAAGATCGAGGGGGCGCCGGTGTCGGAGGAGCTGAAGCGGATGGTCCTGGTGGACAACTTCGCGAAGCTCCACGAGAAGCACTGGTGAGCACGGCCGCGCACGTCCCGGACCTCAAGACCCTCGCCGTCGAGCTCCAGTCGCTCGGCGTGCGGACGCGCGTGCCCGACGGCCCCGGCGCCACCCGCGCCGGCGGTGCCGGGCCGTCGGACGCCGGCTTCGTGTGGATCGACGGGGCGCCGCTCACCGTCCCCGTCCACGGCGACTACGTCGCGGCGTCGCCGTACGAGCTGGTGATGAACGCCTCCGGCCGCGCCGGGACGCTCATTCGCGACGGCGTCGAGGTGGGCCCCGTGCGGCTGCACCCGAGGCCGAAGATCTACGACCTGGAGACCGCCGACGGGGTCCCCTACTGGAAGATCGCCCTGATGCACCTGGACAGCCTCGCGTCCACGGTGCATCAGCGGTGCGTCTACTGGGGCACCGACGAGCAGTGCCACTTCTGCGCCATCGGCACCAGCCTCGCGAACGGCCGGACCATCCCCACCAAGACGCCGGCGCTGCTGGCCGAGGTGGCCGAGGCGGCCGCGCGCCTGGACGGCGCGAAGGACGTGACCCTGACGACCGGCTCGCCGAACCGCCACGACCGCGGGGCGCCGTACATGGCCCGCTGCGCGGAGGCGATCCGCGAGGCCAGCGGCCTGCCGGTGCAGGCGCAGATCGAGCCGCCCGAGGACTTCACCTGGTTCGCGACGCTGAAGGCGTCCGGCGTCGAGGCCCTGGGCCTGCACCTGGAGGTGTGGGACGAGGCGGTGCTGGCGCGGGTCGCCCCCGGCAAGCACGCCCAGGGACGCGACCACTACCTGGCCGCGTGGGAGGCGGCGGTCGGGGTCTTCGGGCCCGGCCAGGTGTCGACCTACTTCATCCTGGGCCTGGGGGAGACCCCGGAGTCGGTGATGGAGGGGTGCCGCGCGGCGATCGACCGCGGCGTCTACCCGTTCGTGGTGCCGCTGCGCCCATCCCCCGGGAGCATCGTCGCCGACGGCGTGCCGCCGTCGCCGGAGTACATCCGGGACGTCTACGAGCAGGTCGCCCCGCTGCTGGCCGAGGCCGGGATGATGAGCCAGGACGCCCGGGCCGGCTGCGTCCGCTGCCAGGCGTGCTCGGCGCTCAGCACGTTCGAGCGGGCGTTCGGGGGCGGCCGGGACGGGGTGCCCGTCCGGGACCAGGCCGCCTGATGCGGGGCCGGGGCGCCCCCGTCGACGTCCGCATCGCGCGGACCGCGGAGGACCTCGCCGCCCACCATGCGATCCGGCGGGCCGTGTTCGTCGAGGAGCAGGGGATCTTCGAGGAGGACGACCGCGACGTCTGGGACGACGGCGCCGTGAAGGTGGTGGCCGTGACCGGCGACCGGATCGTCGGCGCCGTCCGGCTCTACCCCCTGGACGAGGCGGGGCTGTGGAAGGGCGACCGCCTGGCCGTGCTGCGCGACGCCCGGCGCCTGCACGTCGGCGCGCCCCTGGTGCGCTTCGCCGTCGAGACCGCCGGCGCGCGGGGCGGCACCAGGATGATCGCGAAGATCCAGGCACGCAACGTGGCCTTCTTCCGCCACCTCGGATGGACGTCCGTGGGCGACCCGCGCGACTTCCGCGGCGCCAGCCACCAGGACATGACGATCCCGCTGCGCGCGGCGGAGCAGGAGGCCGGGGCCATCGACCTGGGCTGGGCCCTCGGCGGGGCCGGGGCCTGACGCGGGACAAGGGCCGTTCGGTCCGCCGAGCGAGAACCAAGCAGTCCGGATGGCCGCGTCGGGCCCCGGGGCCTGACGGCTCGTCGGGCCCCGGCGGTGCTACCGGACGGGCTGGGGGCTGCGGCGGCGGGCCGTCGCGGGGAGCAGGCCCGCGAGGGCGGCCATCGGGTTACGGCGGCGGCGGGCCGATGTCACGACGGCGGCGGCGGCGATGCGGCGGGCGGTGACGTCGGCGGCGTGGTCCCGGTGGATGTGGGCGTTGCTGTGCATGTCGGCCTCTCCGGTGCGCGATGCGATCTCGTGCATCGAAGGTACGGCGGGGGGTCCTGCCCACTCATCGGTGGGCGGTGCCCAACCTGGGCCCCGCCGGTGCCCATCCGGGCCCGGTGCCTACCTATGCGCCCCGTCGCGGGGGGCCCCGTCCACCGGCGGGCGCAGGCCGGTGAGGTCCTGCTCCCCGAGGTCCCACACCGGCTCCTCCCGGCCCTCGGAGGCGAGGCGCAGCACCCCGGAGCCGTCGAGGGTCCCCACGTGCGCCAGGGTGAGGCCGGCCGACCCGAAGCGCGCGCCGAGGGGGGCGGGGTCGCCCACCAGCAGGAACCCGTACGAGGGGAACGTGAGCAGCCAGCGGTCCAGGGTCATCCCCGGCGGGACCGGCAGGCGGTCGAGGTCGAGGGCGCAGCCGAGCCCCCCGGCGCTCTCGCACAGCTGCAGCAGCGAGCCGGCCGCGCCGGGCATCGACACGTCGCGGGCGGCCCAGGCCTCGCCGGCCTCGGCGGCGGCGGGCAGCAGGTCCAGGTCGTCGCGGGCGCGGTCGCGGCGCGGGCCGCGGAGGTGGCTGAAGAAGCTGCTGCCGGTCCCCACCATCATCTCGCCCTCCAGGCAGGCGGCCAGGCACACCGCGTCCCCGGGGCGGGCGTTGCGGGCCGCCAGCGGGGCGCCCGACCGGCCCACGCCGAACGTCGAGAGACCCGGAGGGGACCCCGCCTCGACCGTCGCGTGTCCGCCCACCACCGGCACGCGGTACAGACCGGCGCCGGTGCGCAGCCCGTCGAGCACCTCCTCGACCGCGCGCCGGTCGCCCGCGACCACGCAGTCCAGCAGCGCGAGCGGGCGGGCGCCCGTGGCGGCCAGGTCGTTGAGCACCGTCACGACCCCCGCGACGCCCGCCGCGCGGGGTTGCGCGGCCACGAACGGCGGGTGGATCGCCTCGGCCGCCATCACCAGCGACCCGTCCCCGATGTCCAGGACGGCGGCGTCGTCGCCGTCGCCGCCCAGCACGGCCGCGACGGCCGCCAGCTCCCGCTTGCCGCGGAGGCCGGGGTGCCCGCGAACGGCCTGCGCGAGAGCCGGTAGGTTCACCACATGGCCACACTAGGGATCGTCACCGCGGGACTCGACCTGATGGCCGACGCCCTCCGCGCCCAGGACGCCGACGTCACCGCCGTGGAGTGGCGCCCGCCGGGCGGCGGCGACCCGGACGTGGTGGCCGACCTGGTCACCACCTACGGCGACGACCGCGTCGACGCCGCCAACGCCGCCGCCCTCGCGGCGCTCCAGGAGGCGCGGCCGATGATCGTGGGCGCCGGCCCCGCCGGCGACCTGATCCCCGGCCTGGAGGGGTGGACGGTGCTGCACGCCGGCCCGCCCGTCGAGTGGGCGCTGATGTGCGAGCCCCAGCGCAACGCCGTGCGCGGCGCGATCATCCTGGAGGGCTGGGCGTCCGACCACCACGAGGCCGGCGGCCTGGTCGAAGCCGGCGACGTGCGGCTGGCGAGCGCCCACTCCCTGAACGCCGCGGGCGCGATGTGCGGCGTCATCTCGCCCTCCATGGCCGTGTGGGCCGCCCGTGACGAGGTGGGCGGCGGCGTGGGCTACAGCCCCATGAACGACGGCCCCGGCGAGGCGTTCTGGCTGGGCGTCGGCTCGCCCGAGGCCATCCGGCGCCAGCGGATCCTCGCGGACGGGGTGGCCCCCGGCTTCGCCGCCGCCCTGCGCGCGAACGGGCCGATCGACGCGTTCGCCCTCTGCGCCCAGGGGATCGCGATGGGCGACGACTGCCACATGCGCCACCAGGCCACCACCATGCTGCTCCTGCGCGAGGCGCTGCCGGCGATGGCCGAACACGCGCCCGGCAGCGTGCTGCCCACGGCGCGGATGCTCGCCGCCAACGGCCACTTCGCCCTGACGATGACGATCGCCGCCGCCCGGGCAGCCCTGATGGGGATCCAGGGGACCCCCCACTCGAGCCTGGTCGTGTTCATCAGCCGCAACGGCACCGACGCCGCGGTGCAGCTGGCCGGGCTGCCGGACCGCTGGTTCACGGCCCCGGCGCCGCTGGTGGGCGACCCGCTGTACCGCCCCGGCTTCTCCGACGAGGACGCGGCCCCTGACATCGGCGACTCCGCGCTGGTGGAGTGCTGCGGCCTGGGCGCGGCGGCGAGCGCGGCGAGCCCGTCGGTGGCCGCCTTCCTGGGCGGCGGGCTGGCCGACGCGCTGGAGCGCACCCGGGAGATGGGCGACATCTGCATCGGGCGCAGCGAGCGGCTGCGCATCCCGGTGCTCGACGGCGAGGGCACCCCGCTGGGCGTGGACGCCCGCGCCTGCGTCGACCTGGGCGGCACCCCGCTCATCAACACCGGCATCCTGCACCGCGTCGACGGCGGCCAGATCGGCGCCGGCATCGCGCGCACCCCGATCGAGCCGATCCGCGACGCCCTCGGCGCCCTGGCCCACGAGCTCCGCGGCTAAGTGTCCCGCCCCAGAAGTCGCGTGGCGTTCGGGACTCCCGGGGCGGGACACTGATGGGCACCGAGTGGGAGGCCGAGCGCTACCAGCGCGTCTCGGCCCCGCAGTTCGCGTGGGGCAGCCGGATCGTCGAGCGCATCCCGCTCCGCGGCGACGAGGACGTGCTGGACGCCGGGTGCGGCACCGGCCGCGTGACCCGCCTGGTGGCCGAGCGGGTGCCCGACGGGACCGTGCTCGGCGTGGACGGGTCGCACCGGATGGTGGAGGAGGCGTCGGCGCAGCTCGCCGACCTGGCGCCGCGCGTGCGGTTCGCCCGGATGGACCTGACGGAGCTGGCGCTGCCGGAGCCCGTGGACGTGATCGTCTCGACCGCCACGTTCCACTGGATCCTGGACCACGACCTGCTCTTCCGGCGCCTGCACGACGCCCTGCGCCCCGGTGGCCTGCTGGTGGCGCAGTGCGGCGGCGACGGCAACATCGCACGCACCCTCGGCGCCGCCGCCGCCGTCGCCGCCCGCGCCCCCTACGCCGACCACCTCGCCGGGATGGCGCGGAGCTGGTACTTCGCCGGGCCGGAGGCGACCGAGCGGGCGCTGACGCGAGCGGGGTTCGTGGAGGTCCACGCCGGCCTGGAGGAGGCGGACACCCCGTTCGACACGATCGAGGACGCCGCCGAGTTCCTCGCGACGGTCGTGCTGCGCCACCACCTGGAGCTGCTGCCGCGGGAGATCCGCGCGCCGTTCGCCCGCGACGTGGCGGCCCGGCGCGCCGAGGACGACCCCGCGGGGCGGGTGGTGCTGGACTACGTGCGCCTCAACCTGGAGGCGCGGCGACCGGCGGGTGAGCCCTAGCGGGCCGGTCGGTACCCGCCCCGGCGCCGGAAGGGGGGCCCGGCGCCGGTCAGGTGCTCCGCGAGAGAGCGAAGGAGGTTTTCGCCGCTCCGGCGGTTCGTGTGCACACCCGCCTTCGGCAGGCGGGGGGCGATCCCCCATCCCCCCTCCGGGGGAACCGCGATCCCCGATCGGGGGATTGCGTCCTCAGCGCCCCCCGTACTGCGCCTCGTAGTACGTGCGGTACTCCCCGCTCTTGATGGGCTCCCACCAGTCGCGGTTGTCGCGGTACCAGGCGACGGTCGCGGCGAGGCCCTCGGCGAACGGGTGCTCCGGCCCCCACCCGAGGCCGCGCAGGCGCTCGGTCGCGAGGGCGTATCGGCGGTCGTGGCCGGGGCGGTCCTGGACGTGGCGGATCAGCGACGCGTCGCGGCCCGTGAGGTCGAGGATGCGCTCGGTGATCTCCAGGTTGGGGATCTCGTTGCCCCCGCCGACGTTGTAGACCTCGCCGGCCTCGCCGTCGGTCATCGCGGTCCAGATCCCGGTGCAGTGGTCCTCGACGTGGATCCAGTCGCGGATCTGCATGCCGTCGCCGTAGACCGGCAGCGACTCGCCGTCGAGCGCGTTCGTGACGAACAGGGGGATCAGCTTCTCGGGGTACTGGCGCGGGCCGTACGTGTTGGAGCCGCGTGTGATCACGGCGTCGAGCCCGAACGTGCGGTGCCAGGCCAGCACCTGCAGGTCCCCGCCCGCCTTGCTGGCGGAGTAGGGGCTGGAGGGGCTGATCGGGTCGGTCTCGCGGAACGCCCCGTGGGGGATCGACCCGTACACCTCGTCGGTGGAGACCTGCACGAAGCGCCCCACGCCCGCCCGCCGCGCCGCGTCGAGCAGCACGGCGGTGCCGACGACGTCGGTGCGGATGAAGTCGGCGGGGTCGAGGATGCTGCGGTCCACGTGGCTCTCCGCCGCGAAGTTGACGACCACGTCGCAGCCCCGGACCGCCTCGTCCACCAGTGCGGTGTCGGCGATGTCCGCGTGGACGAAGCGGTAGGCCTCGTCGTCGGCGATGTCGGCGACGTTGGCCGGGTTGCCGGCGTAGGTGAGCTTGTCGAGGTTCACGACCTCGGCTCCGCGGGACATGGCCAGGCGGACGAACTGCGAGCCGATGAAGCCGCAGCCGCCGGTGACGAGGATCCTCATGCCGTCTCCGTGATGTAGTCGCGCAGTGCATCGCGCCAGTGGCGCAGGCGGGGGGCCGACGGCCGGGTGACCGCCAGCGGCGAGTAGTGGGGACGGGGCGCGGGACGGCCGAGCTCCGCGGTGGTGATCGGCACCACCCGGCAGCCGATGCCCGCCTCCTCGAAGATCGCGCGGGCGAAGCCCGCCCACGTCACCGAGCCGCCGCCGGCCGTGTGGTACACGCCGGGCGGCTGGTCCAGCAGCGCCTCGAGGGCCGGCGCCAGGTCGCGGGTCCAGGTGGGGCAGCCCTCCTGGTCGTCGACCACCGTCACCTCGTCGCGCTCGGCGCCGACGCGGCGCATGGTGTCGACGAAGTTCCTGCCGGCGTTCCCGTAGAGCCACGCGGTGCGGGCGATCCGGGCCCCCGCGGGATGGGCCGCGAGCGCGGCGCGCTCGCCGGCCAGCTTGGTGCGTCCGTAGGCGCTGAGCGGCGATGGCGCGTCGTCCTCGGTGTACGCCCGGCCGGCGCGGCCGTCGAACACGTAGTCGGTGGAGGGCACCACCACCGCGGCGCCGGCCTCGGCGGCCGCGGCCGCGACGTTGCCGGACCCGTCGCCGTTGACCCGGGCGGCGTCGGCCTCGCGCTCCTCGGCGCCGTCGACGTCGGTCCACGCGGCCAGGTGGAACACCGCATCCGGGCGGACCTCCGCCACGCACGCGCGCACGGCGGCCGGGTCGGTCACGTCCACGTCCAGGTCGACCCCCGTCACCTCGTGGCGGCCGTCGAGGTGGCGCATCATGTCCTGCCCGAGCATCCCGGCGGCGCCGGTGACCAGCACCCTCACCCGGCGACTCGCACTAGAGGAGCCCGATGGAGGAGGAGTCGCCGATCATGAACCGGTAGGCGCGCGGCTTGGCGTCGGTGCGCGCGATGGTGACGTCGCGTCCGATCAGGCTGGCCTCGACGCGGGCGTCGAGGTCCTCCACCCGGCTGTTCTCCAGCAGGATGCTGTGCTCCACCTCGGCCCGCCGGACGACCACCCCCGAGGAGATGGCGGAGTACGGCCCGATGTAGGCGTCCTCCACCAGGGCGCCTGCGCCGATCACGGCCGGGCCGCGGATGGCGGAGCGCACGACGCGTGCGCCGGCCTCCACCACGACGCGGCCCTCGATCGTGCTGCCCTCGTCGACCTCGCCGTCCACGCGCGGCGCCACCACGTCCAGGATGAGGCGGTTGGCCTCGAGCATGTCGTCCAGGCGGCCGGTGTCCTTCCACCAGCCGGTGACCTCGTGGGGCTCGACGGTGAGACCGCGGTCGATGAGGTGCTGGATGGCGTCGGTGATCTCCAGCTCGCCGCGGCCCGAGGGCGCGATGGCCTTGGCCGACTCCATGATCGCCGGCGTGAACATGTAGACGCCCACCAGCGCGAGGTCGCTCTTCGGCTCCTTCGGCTTCTCGACCAGCCGGGTCACCCGGTCCCCGTCGAGCTCGGCGACGCCGTACGACTGGGGGTCGGGGACCCGCTGGAGCAGGATCAGCGCGTCGCTGCCGCCGTCGCGGAAGCGCTCCACCAGGCTGGTGATGCCGTCGCGGAGCAGGTTGTCGCCCAGGTACATCACGAACGGCGACCCGGCCAGGAACTCCTCGGCGGTCAGCACGGCGTGCGCCAGCCCGAGGGGGGCCTGCTGGCGGATGTACGTCACCCGGATCCCGAGCGCCGACCCGTCGCCCACCGCCGCCTCGATCTCGGCCTGGGTGTCGCCCACCACGATCCCGATGTCGGTCACGCCCGCGTCCCGCAGGGCCTCGAGCCCGTAGAAGAGCACCGGCTTGTTGGCCACGGGCACGAGCTGCTTCGCGCTCGTGTGGGTGATCGGGCGCAGACGGGTCCCGGCGCCGCCCGACAGCACCAAGCCCTTCAGGGTGTCCGCCACGCGCGCGAGCGTAGCAGCCGTCCCGCAGACGGCCGGCGGGCGGCCCGCGGCGCGGGGCCGCCGCTACGATCGCCGCGTGGACCGGGACGAGTGGCTCGCGCGGCGCACCTACCGGGGCGCCGACTACGACGCCGAGCGGGTCGCGGCCGAGGTCCGCCGCCAGGGCCTGACGGTCTCGGTGTGCCTGCCGACGCTCGACGTCGCCGCCACGGTCGGGGAGATCGTGGAGCGGGTGCGCACCGAGCTGGTGGAGCGGGTGCCGCTGGTGTCGGAGATCGTCGCGATCGACAGCCGCAGCCGGGACGGCAGCCCCGCCGTCGCCGCGGAGGCTGGCGCCACCGTGATCCAGGACCGCGAGGTCCTACCGGACCTGCCGCCCCGCGACGGCAAGGGCGAGGCCCTGTGGAAGAGCCTCGCGGTGCTGCGGGGCGACATCGTGGTGTGGCTCGACTCCGACGTCGTGGACTTCGACCCCGCGTTCGTCACCGGCCTGGTGGGCCCCCTCGCCGGCGACCCGGAGGTGGGCTACGTGAAGGCCCTCTACCGGCGGGCGCTCGGCGACGACGATGACGGCGGCGGCCGGGTCACGGAGATCTGCGCGCGGCCGCTGATCAACCTGTTCCATCCGGAGCTGGCGGGCTTCGCCCAGCCGCTGTCGGGCGAGGCCGCCGGCCGCCGCGACCTGCTCCGCGCCGTCCCGTTCTTCACCGGCTACGCGGTGGAGCTGGGGCTGCTGATCGACCTGCTGGCCACGGCGGGCCTGGGCGCCCTCGGTCAGGTGGACCTGGGGCACCGGCGCCACACGAACCAGCCGACGGCCGCCCTGGGGCTGATGGCCTCCACCATCACGCAGGCCGTGCTGCGCCGCCTGGCCGACGCCGGTCGCGCGCCGGCCGGCCTGGACGGCGACGGCCGCTACGCGCGCCCGGTCCGGGACGGGGACGGCTGGCGCCTGGAGGAGCGCGACACCCGCCCCGGCGAGCGCCCGCCCATGGTCGAGGCGCTGGCCGCCCGCGCCCCGTGAGCCGACGGGACGAGCTGCGGGCGGCGCTGCGGCCGCTGCCGCGCCCGGAGTGGCCCGCGTGGCTGACGGCGCGCTCGGGCCTGCCGGGGCCGCGCGGCAACCTCGAGCTGGTGGACGCGGTCGCGGACGAAGGCGATCGCGACATGTTCGACGGGCTGATCGCGACCGGTGACGAGTACCTGGTGGTCTGCGGCGTCGTGGGCCTGGGGCGGCTGCTCGGCGAGGGCGACGACCCGGCCCTGCGGGCGGCTCTGCACGAGCACGCCCGCGACGGCCGCTGGCGCGTGCGCGAGGCGGCCGCGATGGCCCTCCAGCGCCTGGGCGACGCGGACGCGCCCCGCCTGCGCGCCCTGGTGGCGGCCTGGGCCGCCGACCCCGACCCGCTCGTGCAGCGCGCCGCCGTCGCGGGGATCTGCGAGCCGCGGCTCCTCCGCGACCCGGCGGCGGCGGCGGCCGCGCGGGACGCCTGCGCCGTGGCCACCGGCTCGCTGGCCGCCCGGCCCGCCGCCGAGCGGCGCCTGCCGGACGTGCGCACCCTGCGCCAGGCGCTCGGCTACTGCTGGAGCGTGGCCGTCGCCGCCGACCCGGACGGCGGGCTGCCGCGCTTCCTCGCCCTCGCCGCGGAGCAGGACCCGGACATCGCCTGGATCGTGCGCGAGAACCGGCGCAAGGCGCGGCTGGCGCGCCTCCTGCCCGCCGGCCTCTAGGGCGTCACGCGGGGCATCGGAACCGGGGCGGCGCACTCGCGCGCCACCCGGTCCCAGGCCCGGAGCGCGGCCCGCGCACGCTTCGCGCGCGGCACCGGCCGGGTGGTCGCCACAGCGTGCGCCAGCAGATGGGCCGCGGGGCGCGCGGTGGGGCAGCGGCCCCACTCCGCCTGGAGGGCCGTCGCCGCCCGGATCGCCGCGTCGCCGGGGGCTGGTGCCGCCGGCGACGCCGCGAGCGCCGCGGGGAGGACCGCGGCGAGGAGGAGTGCACCGAGGAGGAGGATCCGGCTCACGACACGCAGGGTGCCGGTGATCGTCCCCACGGCCACCCCCAGGACGGATGGGGGCTACCCCCCCGGACGAGCGGCCCACACGCCCGCGACGGCCGCGCCCGCCGCCGCCAGGTCGGCCTCGGTGGCCGCGAGGGCCTCGGCCAGGGGCCGCTGCGCCCGGCCGATCGGGAGCGCCGCGGCGAAGCCCGCGCGGCGGGCGGCCCCCGGCCCGAGCCCCACCTCGCCGCAGAGCGCCACGCACGGGACCCCCGCCTCCGCGCAGGCCGCCGCGACGGCCGCGGGCGCCTTGCCGGCCAGGCTCGTCTCGTCCAGCCGCCCCTCGCCGGTGATGCAGAGCGCCGCGCCGTCCAGCCGTTCCCGGAACCGCACGGCGTCGAGCACCAGCGGCGCACCGGGCACCAGCTCGGCGCCGAGCAGTGCGTGGAGGGCACCCGCCACGCCGCCGGCGGCGCCCGCGCCCGGGACGTCCTGCAGGTCGATCCCGGTGGCCTCGCGCACCACGCCGGCCAGGCGCGCGAGCCCCGCGTCGAGCCGGGCCACCGCCTCGGGGGACGCGCCCTTCTGGGGCCCGAAGACGTGCGCGGCGCCGCGGGGCCCGTGGAAGGGGTTGTCGACGTCGCACGCCACCTGGATCGCGACGCCGTCCAGGCGCGGGTCGCGCCGCGACAGATCGAGGGCGGAGACCCGGATCAGATCGGCGCCGCGGCCCTCCAGCTCGGCGCCGTCGGCGTCGAGGGCGCGGATGCCGAGCGCCCGGGCCAGCCCCAGGCCGCCGTCGGTGGTGGCGCTGCCGCCGAGGCCGACCACGATGCGCCGGGCGCCGAGGCCGAGGGCCGCGCGCATGAGCTCGCCGGTGCCCCACGTGCCCGTCCGCTCCGGGTCGCGCTCGGCCGGCGCCAGCCGCTCGTAGCCCGACGCCTGTGCCAGCTCCACCACGGCCACGCCGCCCGGCAGCTCGCCCAGGCCCGCCTCCACCGGCCGGCCGAGCGGGTCGGCCACCGCGACGCCGCGGCGGCGCCCCCCGGCGGCCGCCACCAGCGCGTCCAGCGTGCCCTCGCCGCCGTCGGCGACCGGGACGAGGCGCGTCTCGACCCCGGGGATCACCAGCCGCACCCCCGCCGCGACCGCCCGCGCCGCGTCGGCGGCCGACAACGCGCCCTTGAAGGGCGCGGGGGCCACCACCACGGTGGCGGCGGTCATCCCGTGCGGTCCCAGGCCTCCAGCTTCAGGAAGCCCCGCAGCCGCCGCTGCCACTCCAGGTCGTCGGGCGCGCCCTCGCGCAGATCGGCCAGGTGGACCGAGTCGTCGCCCACCGGCACCCGGAACGGGCCGTCGCCGGGCTCCGCGGCCGCCACCACCGCGGCGGCGACCTCGCCGGCGGGGGTGGGGTAGCCCTCGCGCCACGCCGCGAAGCCCTGCCGCAGGCTCACCAGCAGCGGCTCGTAGGGACCCTCGCCCGCCGGGGCCCGCCCCTCCGGCCGGGGCGCGCGCGGGAAGTCGGTGTCCACCATGCCCGGCTCGAGGGTGGTCACCCGGATGCCGAACGGGCGGCACTCGACGGCGAGGGCCTCGGCCATCGCCGACATGCCCCACTTGGAGGCGTGGTACATCCCGAGGAGCGGGTTGGAGATCCGGGCCCCGATCGAGGACACGAACACCAGCGATCCGCCGCCCGCCTCGCGCATGGCGGGCAGCGCGGCCTGGATCACCGCCGCCGCGCCGAAGAGGTTGGTCTCGAACATCCGCCGGACCTCGTCGAGGTCGACCTCCTCGATGGCCCCGAGCACCGCGTATCCGGCGTTGCTCACCAGGCACCCGAGCGCGCCGCCCGCCCACTCCTCGGCGGCCGCCACCCCCTTGCGGACCGAGTCGCCCTCGGTCACGTCCAGGCGCGCCACCCGAACGCCGGGGACGCCGTGGAACACCGCCTCGGCCGCGGCGACGTCGCGCACGCCGGCGGTCACGCGCCACCCGGCGTCGGCGAGGGCGAGGACGCTCGCGCGGCCGATTCCGCGGCCGGCGCCGGTGACCAGGGCGGTGCGGGTGGGGCTCATGCCGCGAAGGCTACCCGGCGACGGGCATCTCCTCGGTCACGGGCCCCGCCTCCGGCAGGGGCAGCCGGACCGTGAACGTGCTGCCGTCGCCGGGTGACGACGCCAGGTCGATGCCGCCGCGGTGCGCCTCGGCCAGGCCGCGGGCGATCGCGAGGCCCAGGCCGGCGCTGCGGCCCTCGCGCGACGGGTCGCCGCGGTAGAAGCGGTCGAACACGAACGGCTGCGCATCCTCCGGGATGCCCTCGCCCGTGTCGTGCACCGCCATCGTCGCGTCGTGCCCGTCGCGGCCCACGACCACCTCCACCGTGCCGCCGGACGGCGTGTGGCGCAGCGCGTTGTCGAGCAGGATCAGCAGGATCTGCTCCACCCGGGCGGCGTCGATGTCGACGTCCACCGCCGCGTCGTCCGCCGCGCGGGCTCTGAGCGTCACGCCCGCGCGCGCCGCCAGCGGGATCCGGGGGGCCACCACCACCTCCGCCAGCTCGGCCAGGTCCACCCGCTCCCGCTCCAGCGGCAGGGCGCCGGCGTCGAGCCGGGCGAGCTGCAGCTGCTCCTCCACGAGGCGCTCCAGGCGGTCGGTCTCCTGGGTCATCGACGTCAGGAACTCGCGCCGGTGGCGCTCGCTCACATCGCCCTCCAGGAGCTCCAGGAACCCCTTCAGCGCGGCGATCGGCGTCTTCAGCTCGTGGGAGACGTTGGCCACCAGGTCGCGGCGGGCGCGCTCGAGGCGGCGGGCGTCCGTGACGTCGCGCAAGGTGAGGACGGTGCCCGACGACCGGTGCTCGCCGGCGAGCGGCGCGACGGTCACCTCCAGCTCGGCGCCGTCGTCCAGCACCACCGTGCGCCGGTCGACCGCGGCGTCGCCGGTGGCGCGCGCGGCCAGCACGGCGTCGAGGATCGCGGGCGGCAGCGCCTCGAGGCGCGCCGACTCGACCCCCGCCCCCAGGCCCAGCAGCCCGCTGGCGGCATCGTTGGCCACGACGACGGCTCCGTCCGGGTCGACGGCCAGCACCCCCTCGGCCAGCGACCCGATCATCGCCCGGTCCCGGTCGCGCTCCCGTGTGATCTCGGCGACGAGCGACTGGAGGCGCGCCGCCATCCCGTTGATCCCCTCCCCCAGGGTGGCGAGCTCCTGCGGCGCGATGCGCGCGGCGGGGGCGCGGGCCGACAGGTCGCCGCCGGCGATCAGCGCGGCGGTGCGCGCGAGGCCGCGGATGCGGCCGCCGAGGACCCGGGCGATCGCGATCCCGGCGAGGGACGACAGCAGCAGCACCACGATCATCGCCGCGATCACCCGCTGGCGCACCGCAGTCAGCTCCGGCGCGACCCCCGTGAGCGGCAGCGCCGCCGTGACCCGGCCGGTGCCGAACCCGCTCACCGGCAGCAACGCAGCCGCGGCCACGCCGGCCTCGTCCGGGAGGATCGCCGACTGCCCCGGTTGGAGCGCTGGCGTCTTGGGCAGGAGGTAGGGCTGAGCGGGGGAGCGCGTCACGAAGCTGCCGCCGAAGCCCATCACCGGGCCGCGGTAGTCGATCGCCACCTCGGCGCCGGTCGACGCGCGGATCTGCTGGGCGAGCTCGACCAGGTCGGCCGAGTCGACCGGCGCGGAGAGCTGCGCGTCGCTCGCAGACGCCTCGAGCTCCTGCCGGAGGTTGCTCGCCTCCTGCTTCGCGCGGTCGCCCTTGACGCTGGACTCCAGCGTGGGGAGGACGACGAGCAGGACCGCCAGACTCGCGACGACGCCGACCGCCAGGAGCGCGGCCACGAGCCAGACCTGCAGCCCGGCGACGCGGCGGGCAGGAGTCACCCCCGCGGCTCCTCCCCGCCGAATGCGTAGCCCACACCCCGCACGGTGCGGATGAGGACCGGCGACGACGGATCGGCCTCGACCTTCTGGCGGAGGTGGCGCACGTGGACGTCCACGCTGCGCAGGTCCCCGTAGAAGTTGCCCTTCCACAGATGGTTCATCAGCTCCTCGCGGGTGAACACCCGGCGGGGCGAGCTCGCGAGCTTGTGGAGGATCTCGAACTCGGAGTACGTGAGGGTCAGCTCGCGGCCGTCGCGGGTGACGGTGCGCGCGGTGGCGTCGATCTCCAGGTCGCCGGCCCGCAGCGGCGCCGAGCGGTCGGGCTCCAGGCGGGCGCGGCGCAGGTTGGCCTTGACCCGGGACACCAGCTCGCGCGGCGAGAACGGCTTGGTGACGTAGTCGTCGGCGCCGAGCTCGAGGCCCAGGACCTTGTCGAGCTCCTCGCCACGCGCCGACAGCATGATGATCGGGATCGTGCGGCCGGCGCGGATGCGCTTGCACACCTCCAGCCCGTCCATCCCGGGCAGCATGATGTCGAGGACCACGAGGTCCACGGGCTCCCGCTCGACAATGTCGAGCGCCTCGTCGCCCCGACCCGACCCCGTCACCGAGAACCCCGCGTCGCGGAGCGCGTACTCGACGATGGTGCGGATCGACGCCTCGTCCTCGACCACCAGGATGTGGTCGGACACCGCTCACCTCCGGCCGTTCGGGCCGATGGTAGCGGGGAGCCGGGCCGGACCACCGGCCCGCAACCGAACCCTAATGCCGGGCCGCTACCCTGCCGCCGTGGCGCCGGCCGCCCCCGATCGCAACCCGTACCCCCCGCCGCGGCGCCGCCGGGCCGTCCCGGCGTGGCTCACGAGCGGCCTGCTGCCCGCGGTCGTGGGCGGGCTGGTGGTGCTGGGCGGGCTCGCCGCGACCGGCAACCTGGGGGGCGGCGAGACCGTGGTGCAGCGCGACCCCACGCCCCTGCCGGCCGCGTCGGCCGACGCCGCGGCCGCGGAGGCCGCCGAGCCGGCCACCCCCGCCGGCGGCGTGCAGCGGGTGGTGGCGGCCAGCGCGCCGGCGGTGGTCACCGTGACGGTGGGGAACGCCGCGAGCGGTGGGCGGCTGGGCTCCGGGTTCCTGGTCGACCGCCGCGGCCGGGTGCTGACCAACGCCCATGTGGTGGACGACGCGACGACGGCGCAGGTCCGCTTCGACGACGGCACCGAGACCGACGCCCGCGTCCTCGGCGCCGACGAGAGCACCGACCTGGCGGTGCTGCAGGTGGAGCGGACCGCCGCCGGGGTGGCCCCGCTGCCGCTGGGCCGCAGCGGCGCGCTGGACGTGGGCGACGCGGTCATCGCGATCGGCAACCCGTTCGGCCTGGAGCGGACCGCGACGACCGGCATCGTCTCGGCGCTGAAGCGCATCATCACCGCGCCGAACGGCTTCGACATCCAGAACGTCATCCAGACCGACGCCGCGATCAACGAGGGCAACTCGGGCGGCCCGCTCCTCGACGCCGCCGGCCGCGTCATCGGCATCAACTCGCAGATCGCGTCCGAGGGCGGCGGCAACAACGGCGTGGGCTTCGCCGTCCCCATCGACACGATCCGCCCGGTGGCCGACGCGATCATCGCGGGCGGGGACGCCACGCACGCGTGGCTCGGCGTGACCGGCCGCTCCGTGACGCCCGACATCGCGGCCGCGCTGAAGCTGGGCGACGCCCGCGGCGTCGCGATCGTGGCCATCGACGGCCGCGGCCCCGCCGCGAAGGCCGGCCTGCGCGCCGCGACCACCGCACCCGACGCGGACGTCCCGCGGGGCGGCGACATCATCGTCGCGGTCGACGGCCGCGAGGTGGAGGACATGGCGGACGTGAGCCGCGCGGTCTCGTCGCGGGCGGTCGGCGACCCGCTGGCGGTGACCGTCGTCCGCGACGGCGCCCGCCGCACCATCCGCGTCACGCTGGCCGACCGGCCCGCCGACGTCGGCGTGAGTCCCGCCGCGCCGTAGCGCGGCTCGCTACCGGCGGACCACCCGGACCTTCACGATCCTCGCGCTGCGCGCCCTGAGTTGCGCGTTGCCGAGGAACGTGGCGTTGACCGTGATCTGCTTGGCGGCGCGCAGCTTCGTCGGACGCAGGATCGTGGAGAACCGGCAGACCCCGCGGCGCGCCGTCAGGCTCGCGGTGCGCGATGCCAGCACGCGCTTGCCGGCGAGCGCGCGAACGCGCACCTTGCCGGCGCAGCGCGGCGCGGGACGCGTCCGCGGCAGCACCAGGCGGCCGCTGACGGTGAGCGTCCTGACCCGCCCCCGCTTCGGCGCGCGGGCGACCTGCAGGGTGAGGCCCCGCGGCGCGAGCTTGGATGACGCGGTGCCGGGCCCGCCGCCGTCGGGGCCGGCGATCGAGAAGGTCGTGACCGCGCGGTCGTCCTCCGCCGCCCCGTTGCCGGGGGTGGAGGTCGGGTCGAACACGCCGGAGGAGACGACCTCGGCCGCCAGCGCCCGCGTACCGGAGGCCGTGCCCGCCACCGTCACCACCAGGGTCGCCGTGGCGCCGGGGCCGAGCGTCCCGACCTGCCACGCGCCGGAGGCGCCGTTGACCCCTCCCTGGCTCACCGAGGCGCCGCGGAAGGAGAGACCCGCGGCGGGCGGCACGGACACCACGACCCCGGTCGTGGGATCGGGCCCGAAGTTGACCACGCGCACGTTCACCGCGGCTGCGTCGCCCACCGACATCTGGATCGCGCCCGGCGCCATGCCGAGGGTGAGGTCGGCGAGCGTCGGGGCGACGGGGGCGGGCACCGGCACCGCGCCGGCCCCGGCGACGCTGCGGGAGGGGTCGTCGCCCACCGAGTTCTCGTTGCCGTACCCGAGGCGGCCGCTGCCCCCGAAGCCCCAGCAGCGCAGCGTGCCGTCGTCGAGCAGCGCGCACGTGTGGGAGAAGCCGGCGCTGATCGCGCGTGCCGTCCGGCCCGGGCCGAGGTTGACCGGCGGGACGCTGGCGGGGGTCTCGCCCGCCGTGTCGCCGATCGAGTTGGTGGCGTCGTTGCCGAGGCGGCCGTTGCCGCCGAATCCCCAGCAGCGGACGGCCCCGCTGTCGAGGATCGCGCAGGTGTGCGCCTCGCCGGCCGAGATGGCCACGGCGGTGCGGCCGGGCCCCAGGGCGATGGGCGGCGCCGCCGCCGCGCTGGTGATGTCCGTCGTGGAGCCGTAGCCGAGGCGGCCGTCGGCGCCGAAGCCCCAGCAGCGCGCGGAGCCGTCGTCCAGCACCACGCAGGTGTGGCCTTTGCCGCCCGACACGGCGCGGACGGAGCGCCCGCCGAGCGGGACGGGCCCCGCCTGGCCGGGGGTCTCGTCGTCGCCGACGTCCGTGGTGCCGCCGCGCCCGAGCTGCCCGGCGGAGCCGAAGCCCCAGCAGACGAGGGCGCCGTCGTCGCGGATCACGCACGTGTGGAAGTCGCCCGCCGAGATGGCCACGGCCCGGCGGCCCGCGCCGATGTCGACCGGGCCCGCGGAGGCCGGCGACTCGTTGTCCCCGATCGTGGCCTGGTTCCCGTACCCGAGGCGGCCGGACACGCCGTTGCCCCAGCAGCGCACCGATCCGTCGTCGACGATCACGCAGGTGTGGGACGCGCCCGCCGTGATGGCGACGGCGCGGCGGCCGCCGAGGTCGACGGCCGGGGCGGCCGACGGCGACAGGACGTTGGCCGTGTTCCCGTAGCCGAGACGACCGTTGGCGCCGAAGCCCCAGCAGTGGACGGTGCCGTCGTCGGCGATCGCGCACGTGTGGTAGTCGCCGGCCACCACCGCGCGGGCGGTGCGCCCCGGGCCGAGGCCGATCGGCGCGGCGCCGGCGGCGGACAGGACGTTGGCCTCGTTGCCGTACCCCAGACGGCCGGCGAGGCCCTTGCCCCAGCACCGCAGGGAGCGGTCGGCGAGGAGCGCGCAGGTGTGCTCGTCGCCGGCGTCCAGGTAGCCGCCCTGCGTTGACCTGGACACGGACGAGGCCTGCTCCGCGGTGGCCGCGGAGGCAGAGACGAGCACGACGAAGCAGGCGACCGCGGCGAGAAGAGCCACTCGCCACGCCCGCAGGGTGGGGGCGGGGATCATGATCGGCCCTTTCGTACCACAGGCGGCGCGGGTGCGTCACCCGCCGACGGCCCGATTGAAGCGCGGAACCGACCTGCTTGCGGAACCTCGCTAGTCTCGGTCGGTGTCCGACCGACTCGTGATCCGCCGCGCGGTGAGCGCGGACGCCGGGGCCATCGGGCGGATCTACGACGAGGCGGCGGCCACGGGGAGCGCCACGTTCGCCACCGGACCGCACAGCGCGGCGGAGCGGCGGGCCTGGCTGGCGGCCCGCGGCGATCGCGCCCCGGTGTGGTGCGCGGAGCTCGGCGGCGATGTCGTCGGCTGGTCGGCGCTCGCCCCGTTCTCCCACCGCACCTGGTACGCCGGCGTTGCGGAGTACACGGTCTACGTTGCAGGCTCGTCGCACGGTCGCGGCATCGGCGGGGCGATGCTGCGCGCGCTGATCGCCGAGGCGCCGGCCTTCGGCTACTGGAAGCTCGTCGGGATGATCCTCCCGGAGAACGCCGCCGGCCTGGCGCTGGCCCGGGGGGCCGGGTTCCGCGAGGTCGGCACCCACCGGGCCCACGGCCGGCGCGACGGCGCGTGGCGCGACGTGACGATCGTCGAGCGCCACGTGGAGGAGCCCGGATGACCCGCCCCGGGGTGCTGGTCCGGACCGAGCGGATCGCGTACCGCGAGGCGTGGGACGTGCAGCGCCGCCTGGCCGCGGCCCGGGCGGCGGGAGAGGTGCCCGACGTCCTCTGGGTACTCGAGCACCCGCCCACCTACACGGCGGGGCGCCACGGGACACGGGACGACCTGCACGTCCCCGACGCGACCCTGGCGGCGGCGGGCGCCGAGTTCGTCGAGGTCGACCGCGGCGGCCAGATGACGTGGCACGGGCCCGGCCAGAGCGTGCTCTACGGGATCTGCGACCTGCGCCCCGGGCGCCGCGTGCGCGCCCACGTGGAGGCCATGGTGCGGGCGATGCGCGACGCGGCCGCCGTCCCGGGCGCCGCGGCGGGCGACGACGCGATGGGCCTGTACGTGCGCGGGCGCAAGCTCGGCAGCGTCGGCATCCGCGTGTCGGCGGGGATCACCACCCACGGGCTGGCGCTGAACCGCGACCCCGACCTCGACTGGTTCGCGCTCATGACCGCCTGCGGTGCCCCCGGCGTGGCCGCCACGTCGATCGCCGCCGAGGGCGGCGACGCCGACCGCGCCCGCGTCGATGCGGCCCTGGCGGCCTCCATGGCCGCATCGCTCGACCTGCGCCTGGAGGACGCCACGCTCGCCGACGTACTGCGCGACGCAGCGCCTGCCCAGGCGCACACCACGTGAAATTCCCGGCGGGCCGTGTGACCGGGGGGCGCTGCGCCGCGCAGGTTGCGGCCAATCCCGGCGGTCAGGAGGCCCTCTTGGGCGGGGCCTCCGGCTCGCTTCGCTCGCATTGGACCGCCGGGAATTTCACGCTCCCTGCAGCCTGGTCAGGCGGCGTTGAGCAGGGGGCGTCCCCCAGTTCAGGCTCCTAGAGCACCCGGGAGAGGAACCGCTTGGTCCGCTCGGCCTTCGGTGTGCCGAGGACCTCGGCGGGCACGCCCTCCTCGACGATCACCCCCTCGTCCATGAAGACCACCCGGTCGCCCACCTCCCGGGCGAAGCCCATCTCGTGGGTGACCACGACCATGGTCATGCCGTCCTCGGCGAGCTGGCGCATCACGCCCAGCACGTCCTTGACCAGCTCGGGGTCGAGCGCGCTGGTGACCTCGTCGAAGAGCATCGCCTCGGGCCTCATCGCCAGCGCCCGGGCGATCGCCACGCGCTGCTGCTGCCCGCCGGAGAGCCGCGCCGGATGCTCGGCCGCCTTGTCGGCCATGCCCACCTGCCGCAGCAGCTCCCAGGCGTCGGCGCGCGCCGCCTTGCGGTCGCGCCCGAGCACCGTGACGGGGGCGAGCGCCACGTTGTCGAGCACCGTGCGGTGCGGGAACAGGTTGAACGACTGGAACACCATCCCGAGCCGCCGCCGCAGCATGTCGACCGAGACCCCCGGCGCGGTGAGCTCGTCGTCGCCGAGGAAGACCTTGCCGGCCGTCGGGCGCTCCAGCAGGTTGAGGCAGCGCAGCAGCGTCGACTTGCCCGACCCGGACGGGCCGATGACGCAGACCACCTCGCCGGGCGCGACGTCCAGGTCGACCCCCCGCAGCACCTCGTTGTCGCCGAAGCGCTTGTGCAGCCCCTCGGCCCGGATGGCGCTCACGGGTTCACCACGTCCACCCGCCCGGTGCGCCGCTGCTCGCGCGCGATGATGCGGTCCAGGATCCAGATGAGCGGCAGGGTGAACGCGAGGTAGAAGACGCCCGCCGCGACCAGCGTGGACGAGTTGAACGTGACCGACTGCGCGTCGCGGGCCACCGAGACGACGTCGCCCACCGCGATGACGCTGACCAGGGCCACGTCCTTCGTCAGGGCGATGAAGTCGTTCATGAGCGGGGGCAGCACCCGCCGGACGGCCTGGGGCACCACGATCAGGCGCATCGCCTGGCGGTGGCTCATCCCGAGGCTGCGGGCGGCCTCGCTCTGGCCGCGGTCGACCGATTCGATGCCGGCCCGGTACACCTCGGCGATGTAGGCGGCGTACACGATCCCGAGGGCGAGGAACGCGATCTGGAACGCGGTCAGATCCTGGATCACGGGGATCGGCAGGAAGGGGAAGCTGCCGGCCATGAGCAGCAGCACCAGGAGCGCCGGCAGGGCCCGGAAGACGTTGATGTAGACGATGGCGGCGCCCCGCAGGCACCGGCCGCCGATGCGTGCGAGGGGCGTGGCGGCGCCCCGGCCGGCCTGGCGCATCAGCGCCAGGACCATGCCGAGGCTCAGGCAGATCACCTCCGCGAGGAACGCGATCTGGAGGGTGACCCAGAAGCCCCGCGCGAGGTCGCCGAAGTAGGGCTGCGCCTGATCCCAGTCGAAGTACTGACGGAGGACCTCGTTCACCGCGCGACCCTACTCCGGCGTGTTCCCGCGCGTTACTGCGTCGTCGTCCCGGTGGTGGAGGAGCCGCCCTGGGGCGCCTCGCCGAACCAGGTCGTGTAGATCTCGTCGTACGTCCCGTTCGCGCGGATCTCGGCGAGCCCCGCGTTGAAGGCGTCGCGGAGGGCCGCGTTGCCCTGCGGGAACATGAGGCCCAGCTGCAGGTTGCCCGGCACCTCCGCCGCCACCTTCAGCGTCGGCTTCTGCGCCGCCGCGTACGCGACGACCGGGAAGTCGGTGATCGCCGCGTCGACCCGGCCCTGCGCGAGCGCGTTGAACGCGTCGTCACCGGTGTCGTAGGTCTTCACGGTCGCGCCCTCGACGGAGTCGCCGAGGTCGGCGCCGACGGTGCCGCGCTGCGCGCCGATGGTCTTGCCCTGGAGGTCGCCGAGCGACGTGACCTCGTCGTCGTCGGACCTGACCAGGATCGCCTGGTTGGCGCTGAAGTACCCGTCGCCGAACGCGACCTGCTTGGCGCGCTCGGGCGTGATCGTCCACGCCGAGGCCGACATGTCGAACCGCCCCTGCTTGATGCTCAGGATGATCGAGTCGAAGCCCTGGTCCACGAACCGGACGTCGCTGATGCCCTGGGTCTCGGCGATCGCCTTGACGAGGTCGACGTCGAAGCCCTTGGGCTCCGTCGAGCCGGGGTCGGTGAACTCGAAGGGGGCGTAGGGGATGTCGCTCGCCACCGTCAGGACACCCGGCGTCTTCAGGCCGAGGTCGGCCGTGGTCGACGCCGCGGGCGTCGAGGATCCGGCGTCGCCGGAGTCGTCGTCGCCGCCGCAGGCCGCGAGCCCGAGAGCCAGCAGCGCGGCCAGCAGCGCGGCCAGGAGCACCGCAGGGAACCGCCGCATTCATCACCTCCACATGGTCCGAATGGGGCAATGTCGCACACCGGCCCCGGGCGGGGTCGTCGGACGTCCGGCCAGGACCGGCTACGGCAGCAGGGACTCCCAGGCGACCAGCGCCGCGGCGACCAGCGCGTCGTCGCGGGGATCCGCGCCCGCCGCGGCCACCGCGCGCGCCAGGTCGTCGCCGTCGACGTCGAACGGGTCGGCCTCCGGGAGGGCGGCCCGCAGGGCGTTGGCGAGCGCCTCCGCCTCGGGCGGCCCCCTCAGAACAGGTTGACCGCGGCCGCCCCGGCGAGGATCAGGATGATCCCGCCGTACCCGATGTAGCCGCTCACCAGCAGCAGCACCGCCAGCGCCACCAGCAGCACGGCCAGC
This sequence comes from Miltoncostaeaceae bacterium, assembly GCA_036826475.1. Lineage (GTDB taxonomy): Bacteria > Actinomycetota > Thermoleophilia > Miltoncostaeales > Miltoncostaeaceae > Miltoncostaea. The sequence goes on from DAISWG010000015.1 coordinate 64,079, forward strand.
ACGCTCCAGGCCACCTTGCCGAGTCCGCCGGCACCGAGCTCCCAGCCGGTCTCCGGCGGGCGCGCCGAGCGTCGCTTCGGCTTCTCCGATGTCTCCGGCACCGGACCGGACGTTAGCCGAGGCGCTCCCGGGTGGCGACCCTGGTCGCGAGCTGGCCGCAGGCGGCATCCACGTCGGCGCCGCGGGAGCGCCGCACCGACGCCTCCATGCCGGCGTCGGCCAGGGCCCGCAGGAACACCTCGCGGCGCGACTGCGGCGAAGCCCGGTACGGCCCCTCGGTGGCGTTGTACTCGATCACGTTGACGTGGAAGCGTCCGTCGCGCAGAAGCCGGGCGAGGCGCTTCGCGTCGGCCACGGCGTCGTTGACGCCGTCGAGCAGGACGTACTCGATGAAGACCCGGCGCCCCGTGGTGTCGCAGTAGCGCCGGCACGCCCCGATCAGGCTGGCGATGGGGTAGCGGCTGTTGATCGGCATCAGCTCCGACCGGGTGGCGTCGTCGGCGGCGTGCAGCGAGACCGCCAGGCGCAGGGGCAGCGGGTGCTCGGCGAGGCGGGCGATGCCCGGCACCCATCCGACGGTGGACACCGCGATCCGGCGGGCCGACATGCCGAGCCCGTCGGCGGCGTTGATCGCCGCGGCCGAGTCGAGGACGGCGTCGAGGTTCTGCATCGGCTCGCCCATGCCCATGTAGACGACGTTCGTGAGACGGGCCCCCTGGGCGTCGGCCTCGCGCGCCGCCAGGACCGCCTGGTCCAGGATCTCGGCGGAGGTCAGGTCGCGGCCGGCGCCCATCGCGCCGGTCGCGCAGAAGCGGCAGCCCAGCGCGCAGCCCGCCTGGCTCGACACGCACACGGTGCGGCGCCCCTCGGCGTGGGCGATCAGCACGGCCTCGACGGCGGCGCCGTCGGCGGCGCGCAGGCGCCACTTGACCGTGCCGTCGACCGACTCCGCCCGATGGTCCGGCGCCAGCGCCCAGAACGGGATGGCGTCCTCGAGCCGCGCGCGCAGGGCGGCGGGGAGCGTCCCCACGTCCGACCAGCCGTCGGCGCCGGCGCGCTGGGCCTGGACGGCCTGGCGGGCGCGGTAGGCGGGCTCGCCCCATTGGGAGAGCAGGGCGCTGAGGGCGGTGCGGTCCACGGGGCGAGGGTAGCGGGTGGGCCCGCCGCCCGGTCTCGTTGCGCGTACAAGCACCTGCTATCGTTGCGTGTGCAAGGACAGGTCGGCACCGACGGGGGCGAACACGATGACGCTCGACGGCATCCACCACATCAGCGCCATGACGGGCGACGCCCGCCGGAATCTCGACTTCTACACGCGGGTGATGGGCCTGCGGCTGGTCGCGAAGACGGTCAACCAGGACGATCCGACCGTCTACCACCTCTTCTACGCCGACGAGCGCGGGACGCCGGGGGCGGAGCTCACGTTCTTCGAGTACCCGGGCCTGCCGCGCGGTCGCGCCGGCGCCGGGATGGTGCACCGCCTGGTCTCGGCGGTCGGGTCGGAGGCGGCGCTCGACTTCTGGCAGGCGCGCCTGGGCGACGAGGGCGTGGCCGCCGACCGTGTGGCGCCCGGCGCGCTGCGCTTCGCCGACCCCGAGGGCCTCGGCCACGAGCTGGTGGTCGCGGACCGCGACCGGCCCCTGCGCGCCGAGCACCCGGAGGTGCCGGCCGAGCACGCGCTGTCGGGCTTCGTGGGGGTCCGCGCGTACTCGCCGCGCCCCGGGCGCAGCGGCGAGCTGCTCGAGACCCTGCTCGGCGCCGAGCGGGCGGGCGACGACGTCTGGGAGCTGCGGGGCCCAACCCGCGGGGCCACGATCGCCTGGGACGCCCCGCCCGCCGAGCGCCGCCTCCAGGGGGCGGGGACCGTCCACCACGTGGCGTGGGCGACCACCCGCGACGATCACCCCGCCTGGCGCGAGCGGCTCGCGGCGGCCGGCGTCCCGATCACCCCGGTCATCGACCGCTACTACTTCCACTCCGTCTACTTCCGGGAGCCGAGCGGCGTGCTGTACGAGATCGCCGACGACGGCCCCGGCTTCACCCGCGACATGCCGGTGGAGGAGCTCGGGTCGCGCGTGATCCTGCCGGCGTGGCTGGAGGACGAGCGGGCGGAGGTGGAGGCGCGGCTCACGCCGCTGCCCGACCCGCGCGCGAGCTGGGCGCGGTCGTGAGCGCGGTCGACGGCTGGACGCACCTGAGCGACCCGGGGGAGGCCGTCGCCGGCCCGGCCCTGCTGATGCTGCACGGGACGGGCGGCACCGAGCACGAGATGCTCGCGTTCGGTCGCTCCCTGCTGCCGGGCGCGCCGGTGCTGGCGCCGCGCGGCCGCGTCTCGGAGGGGGGCGCGGCGCGCTTCTTCTCGCGCACCCTGCAGGATCCGTTCCGCTTCCCGGACCTGGCCGAGCGCATCGACGAGCTGGCCGCGTTCGTCCGGGCCGCCGTCGCCGCGCACGGCCTGGACGGCCGGCCGCTGGTGGCGGTGGGCTACTCCAACGGGGCGAACGCGGCGGCCGACCTGATGCTGCGGCACCCCGGCCTGCTCGCCGGCGGCGCGCTGCTGCGGCCGATGCTCCCGGAGCCGGCCCCGGCCGGGCTGGACCTGGCGGGCACCCGGGTGCTGCTGCTCGGCGGGCGGGCCGACACGATGATCCCCCCGGACCGGGTCGAGGCGCTGGCCGGGGCGCTGCGGTCCGCCGGCGCCGACGTGCAGGAGCACTGGGCCCCGACCGGCCACGGCCTGACCCAGGGCGACCTGGACGCCGCCGCCGCGTTCGTGCGGGGCTTCGCCGCCTGAGCGGCCGCGGCGGGACGGCTCAGGGCGCGGCCGGGGCGTCGAGGGGCGCGGCGGCGGCGGCCGCGGCCGGCTCGCGGGCGCCGAGCCGGGGCATCCGCGAGGCGGCGAGGGCTGCGGCCACCAGGAAGGCCGCGGCCACGAGCAGCGCGGAGCGGAACCCGTCGGCCACCAGGCCGCGCCCGTCGGCGTCCACGCGGCCGAGGGCGTCCTCGAGCGCCCCCGGCAGGTTGGCGTGCAGCACCGCGCCGAGCACCGCCGCGCCCAGCGCCCCCCCGATGTAACGGCTGATGTTGGGCAGCGCCGACGCCACGCCCAGGCGCGCCGCGGGCACCCCGTCGATCGCCGTCATGGTGATCGAGGAGGTGGAGGTGGCGAGGCCGACCCCGAAGGCGATGATGCCGGGCAGCAGCGCCGCGTAGCTCTGCGCGCCCGCCGCCAGGGCCATCCACACGGCGCCCGCGGCGGCCACCACGAACCCGATCGTCGCGAGGCGCTCCGATCCCACGGGCGCGATCGCCCGGCCCGCCAGCGGCGCCACGACCATGAACGAGCCGGCGATCGGCGTGATCCCGATCGCCAGCTGGACGGGCGCGAACCCCAGCACGGCGGTCAGGTAGAAGGGCAGCAGGATCAGCGTGCCGAAGAGGGCGGCCGACGACGCCATCGCCGCCAGGTTGGCGGTGGCCAGCGCACGCCGGCGCAGCAGGCGCAGGTCGATCATCGGCGCCGGGGTCCGCAGCTCGTGGCGCACGAAGCCCGCGAGGGCGGCGCCGCCGAGCACGAACGCGGCGATGGTGGGCGCCGCCGCCCAGCCCCACGCCTCGCCCCGGGAGAGGGCGACGAGCACGGAGAACAGGCCCACGGCGGCGAGCGCCGCGCCCGGCACGTCGAACCGGCGGTGGGCGTCCGGGGGTTTCGCCTCGACCAGCACCTTGAAGTCGCCCGCCAGCACGACGACGCCCATCACGGGCGTGAACCAGAAGACGCTCCGCCAGCCGAACACGCCGACCAGGACCCCTGCGATGTTGAGCGACAGCACCGGCGCGAGGCCCAGGACGCCGCCCATCAGCCCCAGCGCCACGCCGCGCTCGCGGCGCTCGACGAACAGCTCGGCCGCGTACGCGTACGCGGTGGGGGCCATCGCGCACGCGCCCACCGCCTGCAGGATCCGGAACGCGACGAGCGCCGGCGCGTTGGGGGCGACCGCGCAGAGCACCGACGCGCCGCAGAGCACCAGCACCCCGGCCACGAACACCCGCCGGCGCCCATAGAGGTCGCCCGCGCGGCCGGCCAGGGCCAGCAGCGTCGCCTGGGTCACCAGGAAGCCGGTGACCACCCACGAGATCGACGGGACGTCCACGCCGAGATCGGCCGCCATCGTGGGCAGCGCGATGTTCACGATGCTGACGTTGACGATCGAGAGCATCATCCCGCTCGCCACCACCATCAGCGCCATCCAGCGCCAGCGGGGGTGATCGAGGAGACGGGCCCGGACCGCCGCGAGCCGGCGTGCGGCGCGGTCCCTCACCGGCCGATCGTACTCCCCGGGTGGAGTAGCCTTGGGGGGTGGCGCAGGGGGGCGAGAAGCTGTGGGCGTACGCCAGCCTGGCGCGGCTGTGGTCGTGGACCCTCATCGTGGTCGCCGTGCTGCTGCTGGGCCTGTCCATCGCGCTCCAGGCCGCGACCGACGAGGGGCTGGACAGCGCCTGGTGGGCCGCGGCCCTCGGGATCACCGGCCTGACCGGCGTGATCGCGTACCCGTTCTTCCGGGTCTGGCTCCGCAAGACGGCGCTGCCGTCGGTGCGGCTGCCGCAGGCCGTCCGCGCCTCGGGGCCCCGCCGCCTGGAGGCCACCCCGCGCGACTGGCGGCGCTGGGGCCTGTTCACCGGCGTGGTGATGCTGGTCGGCGGCGCGGCGATGCTGACGTTCCTGATCGGCGTGCTCGGCCGCGGGGGCACCGCGGAGGGCGTCGTGGTGGGGATGCTGGCGGCGTGGGGCCTCGCGACCCTCGAGGACGCGCGGCGGATCCGCTCCGTCGAGGACGCCGAGGGGCGGCGCTACTACGCGGCGTGCCGCCGCCCGACGGGGGTCGGCAACCGCCTGGTGTGGTTGCCGCGCCGTCCCGCCGGGGAGGCCGGCTCGCCCGCCGCCTAGGTGCCGTCCTCCCGCGGGAGGTCCGAGAAGAGGCGCCCCGGCTTCTCCGCGTAGAGCTCGGTGTAGCCGCAGCGGACGCAGGTCTCCGCGCGGAGGGCGCTGACCCGGCCCGAGGCCATCGCCGACCGGCGGCGTTTGAGGCTCACGATCCCGGAGAGAACGGTGAACTCCATCGGTCCCTGGCACTTCGGGCAGGCGGTGGACACGGTGCTAACATACCCCCGTGGGTATCCACGATCGGTGACGAGGAGGATGGGTTGGCCGACGTCCACGACGTGATGATCATCGGCGGCGGGCCGGCGGGTTACACCGCGGCAATCTACGCGGCGCGGGCCAATCTGTCGCCGTACGTGGCCGAGGGCTTCGGCGCCGGCGGGCAGCTCATGCTGACCAGCGACGTCGAGAACTTCCCGGGCTTCCCGGAGGGCGTCCAGGGTCCCGAGCTGATGCAGGCGATGCGCGCCCAGGCCGAGCGCTTCGGCGCCCACCTGGAGTCGGCGGACGTCACCCGCGTCGACCTCTCCCAGCGCCCGTTCCGGGTGTGGGTGGACGACGAGGAGCACCTCGCCCGCAGCGTGATCATCTCGACCGGCGCGTCGGCCCGGTGGCTCGACCTGCCCAGCGAGACCCGCCTGCGCGGCTTCGGCGTGTCGACCTGCGCCACCTGCGACGGGTTCTTCTTCCGCGACAAGCCGATGGTGGTGGTCGGCGGCGGCGACTCGGCCATGGAGGAGGCGCTGTTCCTGGCGCGCATGGCGTCGCACGTCACGATCGTCCACCGCCGCGACCAGTTCCGCGCGTCGCCGATCATGGTCCAGCGCGCCCTGTCGCACGAGAAGATCTCCGTCCGCTGGAACGCGCAGGTGGAGGAGGTCGTGGGCGCCGAGAAGGTCGAGGCCGTCCGCGTCCGCGACACCGTCACCGGCGAGCTCGAGGACATCCCGGCCGCCGCGATGTTCGTCGCGATCGGCCACGACCCCAACACGGCGCTGTTCCGCGACCAGCTCGCGCTGGACGATGCGGGCTACGTCGTCACGGACGGCACGCGCACCAGCGTCGAGGGCGTCTACGCCTGCGGCGACGTGCAGGACACCGAGTACAAGCAGGCGATCACCGCGGCCGGCAGCGGCTGCATGGCCGCCATGGACGCGGAGCGCTGGCTCGAGGCCGGCGAGGCGCACCAGACCGAGGCGCCCGCCGAGGCCCTCGCGACCGGAAAGGACCGATAGATGGCAGAGGGTGTGCTCGAGATCACGGCGGACAACTTCCAGGGCACCGTCCTGGACAACGAGAAGCCGGTGCTCATCGACTTCTGGGCGGAGTGGTGCGGCCCGTGCCGCATGCTGAGTCCGGTCGTGGAGCAGATCGCCAAGGAGCGCGAGGGCCAGCTGGTGGTGGGCAAGCTCAACGTGGACGACCACGCCGAGATCGCCCAGCGCTACAACGTGCAGGGCATCCCGTTCCTGGGCCTGTTCGAGCACGGCAAGCTGGCGCGGCACGCGGTGGGCGCCATGCCGAAGGCGCAGCTCGAGCGCGCCCTGGGCCTGGAGTAGGCCCGGTGCCCAGCTACGACCTGGCCTGTACCGCCTGCGACCACCGGTTCGAGGCCTTCCGCCAGGGCTTCCTGCGCGACGAGGACCGCGTGTGCCCCGAGTGCGGCGCCGTGGATGCGACGCAGCTGTTCACCGGCTTCGTGACCGCCCGTCCGAGCTCCGGTGACGGCGCGCCGTCGGTGGTCGGGTTCGGCGGCGGCGGGGGCTGCTGCGGCGGCTCCTGCGGGTGCGGGCACTAGCGGTGGCGACCACCGCCCCGCGCCCCGCGCCGGACCAGTTGATGGTCCGGCTGCGCCGCGCCGAGGGCCAGCTGCGCGGCGTCCAGCGGATGCTGGGGGAGGGGGCCGACTGTCAGCAGGTCCTCACCCAGCTCGCCGCCATCAAGGCGGCGATCGATCAGGTCGGACTCCACCTGATCTCGGAGCGCTTCCGCACCTGCATGCTGGACGGCGAGGGCGGATGCGAGGAGTCGTTCGAGGACGCGGTCGCGACGTTCCTGCGTTTCGCCAGCCTGGCGAAGTAGCCGCGACCGCCCCGCCCGTCCCCCCTCGCCGGCTCCGCGGCCGGAAGGGGGTATCGGGCTCCTCGATCAATCCGTGAGGCCCGGGCGACATGCCGGGCCTCACAGGGCCGCGACGCGGGCGGCCGCGCCGTTGCGGGGGGCGGTGGCGGCGCGGGCGAGCGCGCTGGAGCGCAGCGCCTGGCAGACCGACAGGGCCACCCGATACCCGGCATCCGACTCCGAA